>NZ_PQBV01000024.1:0-1098 GCF_002964545.1 Pseudoalteromonas sp. T1lg10 | reverse complement strand
CTGCGAATGTCTGCTCCTGATTGCAAAAGATGAGTCGCGAACGAGTGTCTAAACGTATGTGGTGTAATTAACTTTGTAATCCCCGACTGTTTTAAAGCAGCCTTCACCGCCTTCCTGACACAAGTTGGATGAAAATGATGTCGACGAATTTCTCCCGTTTTTGGATCGCCGCTTAATTTATAGGATGGAAATAGATACTGCCAAGCCAACGACTTGTTCGCAGATGGATATTTCTTTGCTAACGCATTCGGCATCCAAACGCCGGCATATTGTTCATTTTTTAAGTCAAGTTGTAGATATTCATCCACTTGCATAATTTGATTTCTTAACAATGGAATAAGCTCATTTGCAAGTGTTACAATTCGATGTTTATTGCCTTTTCCATTCCAGACTTGAATACATTTATAGTCAAAATCAATGTCTTTCACTCTGAGCTGCACCGCCTCCATTACCCTTAAACCGCTTCCGTACATTAATCCCGCAATTATGTAATAGCGCTTTTTCATAAACGACAATATTTCTTTGACTTCTTCTGGTGTCATTACGACTGGCAATTTGGGTTGTCTATTGCTTTTGACAAATTTTAAGTCCAACGACAATTCTTCTTTTACTATGTGTTTGTACAAAAACGCTAATGCATTTAATGCGGCCATTTGCGTTCTAGGCGACATATTTCTCTTTAAAATTAAGTGGTCTAAAAACTCAACCACTTCGTTATCACCCATAGTAGTGGGATGTCTTTTATTATGAAAATGTATGAAATTAGATATCCAACTAAGGTAAGCGTTAACCGTTCTCAGTGAATACTGTCGAGTCAACATGTAGTCTGCGATGTAATTTAAATAAGGCGAGCGAGTTTTCATTTTCATTCCTTTGAAAATATGTAAATACTGTATATTAAAACAGTTATAGCGTAATCGCTCACATAGTCAAGAAAACGACCCAATCGCGTGCTTTTGTCGCAAGATGAAAACGAGCAATAGCTATTTTTAATAATATTGGCAATAAGTTAACTAGTCTGTTAAAAATATATCATTCAGAAAAGTGAGCGGTAGCGTAGTAGAAAAACGCGCGATTCGCTCGCTATAAACATGTTAT
>NZ_PQBV01000023.1:0-467 GCF_002964545.1 Pseudoalteromonas sp. T1lg10 | reverse complement strand
CCGACCGTAGCTCAGTTGGTTAGAGCACTACCTTGACATGGTAGGGGTCGGTGGTTCGAATCCACTCGGTCGTACCAAATCCTTAGCAAACACCATTACTTTATACTTGCTTAGAGCACTACCTGCTCTCTATGACCCGGCCCAAAGGTTGGTGGGTCGAATCCACTCGGTCGTACCAATTCTCTACAATATTTCTCGTATTCCGAATGCCCGTAGCTCAGTTGGTTAACGCACTACCTACTCTCTATGACCCGGCCCAAAGGTCGGTGGTTCGAATCCACTCAGTCGTACCAATTCTCTACAATATTTCTCGTATTCAATAAAAACCCTAGCTCAGTTGCTTAGAGCACTACCTGCTCTCTATGACCCGGCCCAAAGGTCGGTGGTTCGAATCCACTCGGTCGTACCAATTCTCTAAAATACTTCTCGTATTCTGTACGACCGTAGCTCAGTTGGTTAGAGCACTA
>NZ_PQBV01000022.1:0-1824 GCF_002964545.1 Pseudoalteromonas sp. T1lg10 | reverse complement strand
CCAGTGCTCTTCATCTTTACTGATTAACACCAACCCAGAGTTATGCCGGGTAAGCAATAAGGCAGGTAAATGGTAGTCTTGCAATTGCTGGAGTGATTTCTCCACCAGAACGGCATTAATGCCCTGATTATCCAAGGCGCGTGGAATTAACTCGATAGTTAAACGGCCGTTTTTCAAAGGCAGGCCTTCGCCAATGACCTCTTCGCGTGTCGGTTTACCCAGCAACTGACAATAGGTTGTTAATGCAAGTTGCAAGGGATCAACTGTGGGTGGCGTCACTGGATTGAAGTGCGTCATAGGTTATGCGCCTCATTGCTCTGCGCGGCAAGGACAGATTCTAGAATGCCAAGTTCTGAGCTCATCCGGTAGGGAATACGCAATAGCTCAATGGATACGTTCAGATGTTGGCTGAGCAATTCAAAGCGTTCGCGCTCTGTCGTTAAAATTTCCTCTACCGTGGTGAGGCCTGCGCGGAATTGATCTTGGTAGGCGCTCAGCAGTGCGGTTGCCGCATTTACTTGTTGTTCAAGTGATTGTCGTTGTTGACTTAAGTTGCGCAGTGATTCACGTTGCATATTCAAATTACGTTCAATATCGAGTTGTGTAAATTGCAGATCCCACTGTGCGGCTTCAGCGCGCAGACGCTCAATGTCATCCATATCGAAGCTGGCTAAACCTTGATTGAAGCTCGCTTTAAAACGCACCGCGACCGCAGAGTCACGAGTTAATTCACCACCGATATCACGGCGTTGCGATGAGGCTTCTAAGACCACACGAGGCAGTTGCGCAGCTTTGACGCGCTCAGCTTGACTGTGGGCAATATGAACTTCTTCTTGTGCCTGCATATATTGCGGTGAGCGCGGGATCAATTGTGTTTGTTGTTGGGTACTCGGCAACAGGTTTTGTAGCTGGGTGTAATTGGCAGGCAATGGTGGCAGGGCCGTAACCGGGCGTTGCATCAACATGCGTAAACGCAAGCGCGCTTGCTGCTGGTCACCGTCGGTCATTTGCCTTTGTTGTTCATTATAATAGCGCGCTTGAAGCACTCGATTTAATTCGGCGCGGTCGCTATAACCTCCTGCAGCGCGAATTTCAGCCATGCGCTCAACACGAGCAATACGTCGCTGGTGTTCTTGAATAATCGCTTGTCGTTGCTGAGCAAGCATAATATCGAGGTAAGCTTCGATGATTTCGATGCCGACTTCTGCACGTACTTGGCGTAATTTATGTAACGCTTTACGCGCCTCGGCGTTCATGCCTTCCAGTTCGCTGTCCAATGCCCCCCAATCGTATAAGGTGTAGCTCAGGGTGATATTGTAAGCAAAGGCGCCGCTGATGCCATCCGCAGGCCCTGCGGTAAGGTCAAGTGAAGGCCAAAAGCGGCCCTCGTTAACGTCTATGGTTTTTTCAGCTTGCTGGATCTCAGCCACCGCGGAGCGAACACGAGGATTCAAGGTTAAGCCATAATGCACCATTTGTGAGATTGACGGACTTTCTGCCGGATCAAAAGATGTGGCAAAAGCTTGACTTGAGCAACAGCTCAAGCCAAGTATAACCGCATACCGGAAATGTCGATTAAATGACGACATTAGTATCCTCATCCGCCCACGGCGACTGCTGAAGGAGACTTACGTCATTAAACATAACGCCGTCGATACTGAAGGTACCGTAATCACCCGAAACCGACAGTGCTTGCGTCTCTGGTTCAGCATCTACATCGTTGAGCAGTAATTCGATGTCTTCTTCGACTGTGTGTTCAAGCACAGCTTGACGCATCAACTCTTCACTCTTGTCGTTGAACCTTGGTTCACTCGAGGCAAGAAC
>NZ_PQBV01000021.1:0-948 GCF_002964545.1 Pseudoalteromonas sp. T1lg10 | reverse complement strand
CATTAAGCTGTATGAAGAGACCAATGATGCGGGTTTGGTTTGCCGTAGGTGTGGTATTTCCAGACCAACCCTCCGTAAATGGTGGAAGCGGTATTCTGAGCAGGGTATTGATGGGCTGAGCAGTCAGAGTAGACGCCCTCATAACTCACCGAACGCTAAAATCGACGACAATCTAGAAACCTTAATATTGGAAATGCGCTCGGTGAGAAATTTGGGAGCGAGGCGCTTGCAAACAGAGTTACTGAGACTCCATGAGATTTCATTATCGCCGGCAACTATTCATAAAGTGCTTTCAAATCACGATGTAAAACCCATCAAGAAGTTTCGCCGAAAAGTTGATTTCATTCGATATGAACGGCCACTTCCAGGTGATCGAGTTCAAATGGACACCTGCAAACTGGCTCCAGGGCTTTATCAATACACATCTGTTGATGACTGCACTAGATATAGGGTTTTAAGGGTTTATAAGCGTCGTACTGCGGCAAATACGCTTGATTTTTTAGACTGTGTAATTGAGGAAATGCCATTCCCTATACAACGTATCCAGACAGATCGTGGGCGTGAATTCTTCGCAGAGAAAGTTCAAAGAAAAATGATGGAGTATGGAATAAAGTTTCGGCCAAACAAGCCTGGTTCGCCTCATTTAAATGGAAAAGTTGAGCGCTCACAAAAGACAGACAAATCCGAATTTTATGCAACTATCGACATCGATTCAGATGACTTGCATGAACAACTTTCAGAGTGGCAGCACTATTACAATTGGACGCGGCCACATTCAGCGCTGAAGGGAAAAACTCCAATGGAAAAATATATGGAGCTCAGCGAGGAAACGCCGTTTTCAGATGAAGTTCAAAAGGAATATGACCTATCGAAAGAGCGTGTTCAAGATGCTAATTACAAAAGAGATTTAGAGATCGCCAGATTGAAACGATCTCAGTGAATCACACA
>NZ_PQBV01000003.1:0-32700 GCF_002964545.1 Pseudoalteromonas sp. T1lg10 | reverse complement strand
CTTTCGCGTCTCGAGGGCTGTGCATTCTACTCAACCCTGATTTGTTGTCAACACTTAATTTTGAGAAAGTTTAAAGTTTCTTAAAACTCAGTTTTACTTGACTCCCTGAGCCGCTAGCGCCTCGCTATGCGTTGCTGCCTGCCGTCTCAGTGGGGTCGCATTATAGGGAGATTCGATTTTGACGCAAGCCCTTTTTTAAAGAAAATTGCTAAAAACAGATCGTTTGCAGTTAAATTGAGCATAACGGCTCAAAAACATACAAAAAGCCACCCAATGGTGGCTTTTTGGCGGGGTTTTAATTGCTGATGGTTAGTTTCCAACCAGCCTTGCGCTGGTACAGTGACTCTTGCTGCAGCTCACTTAACATCAAGGGATGGGCATCTAACCATTGTTTATCTATATATAGTGTCAGCGCATTATTATGTTCTTTAATTACCAGCTCAGGTAAAACATCATTTTTGCGACGCATTGACAATATTACCGCCAACCTTAATAAACGCACTAACTGAGTGGCCAGCTTTTCGTGAGCACCGAGTGATTCAAAATCACCGGCCAGCACATCACCCTTATGGAAGCGCACCAGCTTGGCTACCAGAGCATGCTGCTGCTTGGTAAACCCGGGCATATCGGTATTGGTAATAATATAAGCGCCATGCTTAGGGTATTGCTTATATTCGATTAGCAGACCAACTTCATGCACCATGGCCGCTGCGGTCAATAACCCATGATCCGCCTCACTAAGTTGCCAAGGCTGACTTAATTGCGCCAATAATAGCTTGGCAATGCAGGCAACCCGCTCGCCTTGCCTGCTATCCAAATGGTAGCGGGTAATAAAACTGTCTATGGTGCGCTGGCGAATATCCTGGCGCTGCAGTTGTGGCACCATGCTATAGAGTACGCCTTCACGCAATGCACCACCGGCTAGTCCCATGGCGCTCACCTGCAAACTCTCAAAGATGGCAATAAGAATGGCAAGTCCAGAAACAAAAACCAGACGGCGCTCTTCACTTAATCCAGGCAGTTGCAGCTGTTCGATAGAGGCGTATTGAGTAGTTAATTGACGGATATCAAGTAACTTATCCAGTGTCAGGGTTTCGTCTTGGCGCTGGGCAACCATGATCTCCTGGATTGCCTGAACCGTGCCAGAGGCGCCCGCAGCATAGTCCCATCCGGTTGCGCGGTATAAGGCGATAATGGGTTGCAGGATTTGTTTCGCCGCCTTGATGGCATTGTCATAATTGCTGTCGCTGAGCAAACCATCTTTAAAGTAATGCTCTAGGTAGGTAACGCAGCCCATATGCAAGCTGGTGTAGTGAATAGCTTGTTGGCCTTCGCCTATGACTATTTCGGTACTGGCGCCACCTATATCAATCACCAATTGCTTACCGGAACAAGCCGACGTATGCGCCACACCTTGGTAGATGGTCTTTGCTTCTACTTCACCGCTGATAACATTAATTGGATGACCAAGAATTTGCTCAGCGCGCTCTTTGAATACATCGGCATTCGTCGCCAGTCTGAGTGTGGCCGTGGCTACGATGCGAACTTGTGACGCAGGAATATCCTGCAGTCGTTCGGCAAATAGGGCTAAACATTCCCAGCCACGCTCCATTGCTTCCTGACTTAATTGCATGCTGCCATCGAGGCCCGCAGCCAAACGCACCTTGCGCTTTACCCGGCCCATGGTTTGTAACGAGCCTGCCACTGTTTTGGCAATCAACATATGAAAGCTATTGGAGCCAAGATCGATTACCGCATATAAATCATCTTGGAGAGAAGAATTTACCACGTACTTACCTCTAAAAAAGCTTGGCTCCGGGGGGCCAAGCTTGCACGTCGTTTGGGACGTGTTGTCATGCTAGTAGGCTAACGTCCTTGCCCATGGCGGCGACGACCTTGCCCATGTCCTTGGTTTTTACCCCGTGAACGCCCTTGCGGCCCACGGCGTTTAATTGTTTTCGGTGCCGTAATATCATCCAACAGCGCCGTTTTGTCGTAATGAGACACAGGGATATTGTGCTCAATATAGTCTTCGATCTCTTGCAGATTATAAGCGTATTGCTCACAGGCAAAGCTGATAGCGTGGCCCGATGCCCCAGCACGACCGGTACGACCGATACGGTGTACATAATCTTCGCAATCGTCCGGTAGGTCATAGTTGAATACATGACTTACTTCAGGAATGTGTAGACCACGAGCAGCAACATCGGTTGCAACTAGTACATCTAAACTTCCCTTTGCAAATTGTGCCAAGGTTGACTGACGTTTCTTCTGATTCACATCGCCGGTCAATAAGCCAACACGATGCCCATCTGCTTGTAACCAAGCGTAAAGTTCTTCACACACATGTTTTGTGTTGGCGAACACTATCGCTTTTTCCGGCCATTCTTCCTCGATCAAGGTAAGTAGCAGTTTCATTTTGTCATTTTGCGACGGATGAAACAGCTCTTCTGCAATGCGCTTACCGGTTTTAACATCCGGCTCGATCTGCACATGCTCTGGATTGGTCATGTGCTCAAACGCTAATTCTTGAACGCGATAAGACAAGGTGGCCGAAAATAACAGGTTAAGACGTTCGGTCGCTTCGGGCATGCGGCGGAACATATAACGGATATCTTTGATAAAGCCGAGGTCGAACATGCGATCCGCTTCATCCAGTACCACAACCTCGATGTCGTTAAGGGTATAACAGCCTTGTTTATACAGGTCGATCAAACGGCCCGTGGTACCAATTAAAATATCGACACCTTTTTCTAGCTGCGCCCGTTGTTTTTCGTAATCTTCGCCACCATATAATAAACCTAGTTTAAGATTACAGTGCGGTGCCAAGATTTTTGCATCTTTGTGGATCTGAATCGCAAGCTCCCGTGTGGGGGCCATGATCAGGGCTCTTGGTTGCTGACCCGATGGCTTTTGACTCTGCAATAAGTGATGGCAGGTGGCGGTAAGAAACGCCAGTGTTTTACCTGTGCCAGTTTGTGCTTGGCCCGCAATGTCGCGGCCAGCCTCAACATAAGGCATACACTTCGCCTGAATAGGCGTGCAGTATTCAAAGCCACTTGCTTGCAATCCGGCAACCACCTCCGGAGCTAAAGCAAAGTCTGCAAATTTTTTATCGGTTAAATGTGTCTTATTCATAGCGATAAAGCATAACGCTTAAACTTGCAATAAGAAACAAGAGTGTTTAAATACGCACTAAATAAATTCGCCAAATTTAACGGAGAACGTGATGAGCGATAAAATTATCCAATTAACTGACGACAGCTTTGAGGCTGACGTAATGCAATCAGACAAACCTGTACTAGTCGACTTTTGGGCTGAGTGGTGCGGACCTTGTAAAATGATTGCCCCTATCCTTGACGATGTAGCTGGCGAGTTTGAAGGCCGTGTAACTATCGGTAAATTGAATATCGACCAAAACGCTGGCACTCCGCCTAAGTTTGGTATCCGCGGTATTCCAACCTTACTACTGTTCAAAGACGGTCAGGTTGCTGCTACTAAGGTAGGTGCCCTTTCTAAAGCTCAGCTAGTTGAGTTCTTAGAAAACAACATCTAAGCACAGATTATAAAAAAAGGGCGCTCGCCCTTTTTTTATATGACATTTTGTATAAAGACTGGACGATAAGCCACTGAGCTGCTAGTTTATAACCCCAACAATTCCAAGTTTATCCAACAACCTCACTCGAAGTACTTCCATTTCGAGACGATAAATAGTTTAAAGAACCCACCAATATGCATTTACGCGAACTGAAAGACAAGTCGATCAACGAACTTGTAAAACTAGCCGAGTCTATGGGCCTAGAGAATGTAGCCCGCCTAAGAAAACAAGACATTATCTTTGCCATCCTGAAAGCGCACGCGAAAAGCGGCGAAAACATTTTCGGTGGCGGTGTATTAGAAATCCTGCAAGACGGTTTTGGTTTCCTACGTAGCTCAGAAGCTTCGTACCTTGCTGGTCCAGACGATATTTATGTATCTCCAAGCCAAATTCGTCGCTTCAGTTTGCGCACGGGCGACAGCATTGCCGGCCTTATTCGCCCACCAAAAGATGGTGAACGTTACTTCGCGCTACTAAAAGTAAACGAAGTTAACTTTGATAAGCCGGAAAACTCACGCACCAAGATTTTATTTGAGAACTTAACGCCATTGCACGCCAATGAGCGTTTACGCATGGAACGTGGTAACGGCAGCACCGAAGATATTACCGCTCGTGTTCTTGACCTTGCAGCACCAATAGGTAAAGGCCAGCGTGGCCTTTTGGTTGCACCGCCTAAGGCCGGTAAAACCATGTTGCTACAAAATATCGCCCAGTCTATTAGCTATAACCACCCTGATTGTGAGCTCATGGTATTGCTTATCGATGAGCGCCCGGAAGAAGTAACGGAAATGCAGCGCCTGGTTAAGGGCGAAGTAATTGCATCGACTTTCGATGAGCCGGCAAGCCGTCACGTACAGGTCGCGGAAATGGTGATCGAGAAGGCAAAACGCCTGGTTGAGCACAAGAAAGACGTGGTTATCCTGCTTGATTCAATCACTCGTCTGGCGCGTGCCTACAACACAGTTATTCCATCATCGGGCAAGGTACTTACCGGTGGTGTTGACGCCAACGCCCTGCACAAGCCAAAGCGCTTCTTTGGTGCGGCACGTAACGTTGAGGAAGGCGGCAGCCTGACCATTATCGCCACCGCGCTTATCGATACCGGTTCGAAAATGGATGAAGTAATCTACGAAGAGTTTAAAGGTACGGGTAACATGGAATTGCACCTGAACCGTAAAATTGCCGAGAAACGCGTATTCCCGGCGATTGACTTCAACCGCTCAGGTACTCGTCGTGAAGAATTACTGACTAAACCGGATGAGCTACAGAAGATGTGGATCCTGCGTAAGATAGTTCACGATATGTCGGAAATCGATGCCATGGAATTCCTTATCGATAAGCTGGCCATGTGTAAGACCAATGACGAGTTTTTTGACTCAATGAAGCGTAAGTAAGCTTTACTGGGTTAAACAAAAGCCACTGTTATCACAGTGGCTTTTTTGTGCCTGCTGTTTAGGGGCTAATGCCCCGACTCTGTTTCATGCATCGCCAGATCGCTTAGCAGCTCACTGACGTGTTCACCGTCCTGGAATTTGGCGGCGCGCTCAATATCACTAAGCAATTGCGCTAAGTCGGCATCGGCAAACATCTTTGCTGCGCCTGCCAGGCGATGGGCAATTTTTGCCACGGCGGCGATATCATCACGCTGCTGCGCCGCTTTCAGCAAGGCAATTTCCGCAGGCAAGGTTTGTGCAAAGCTATGGCGCAGGTCGCTCATATCCACCTCACGGTAACCTTCTTTTTGCTCACTGACACTTAGGTAGCGCTCTAACACGGCACAAAACTGTGCCTTATCTATGGGCTTGGCCAGATGACCGGCAAATCCCACTTGCTTATACTGCGCGATTTCATGGGTCATGGCATTGGCGGTCAAGGCGATAATGGGATTACTATAACCACATTGATGCAACAGCGACAGCGCCCCTAAGCCATCGAGTATCGGCATCTGAATATCCATTAAGACCAGGTCCGGATTATGTTTTAATGCCAACTCCACCGCCTGTTCACCATTTTCGGCGCTGTAAACCGTCACTCCAAGATTCTGCAATAAGCGCTCAATCAGGCGACGATTATCCGGGTGATCCTCCGCCAATACCACAGTGCCACTAAAGCTGGAGGCATAACAAGGTGGCGGCTGCGCTTGCAGCTGACTCGTTAATTGACTGTACTGACAGGGCAGCTTAAAGCAAAAACAGCTGCCGCATCCCAGGGTGCTGGTTACGGTAATTTGCCCCCCCATGATGCATGCCAATTGCTGCGACAGGCTCAAGCCCAAACCTGTGCCGCCAAAGCGACGGCTAATGGAGTTGTCGCCCTGACTAAAGGTGGTAAAAATAGCTTCCAGTTTATCCTCAGCAATGCCAATCCCAGTATCTTCAACACAAAATACCAGGTTCTTATCCTGAGCGCTGATCTTAAGAGTTACCTGACCTTGCTCGGTAAATTTAATGGCATTGGAGCACAGGTTAACCAACACCTGCTTAACACGAATATAGTCCAGTTCGGCACCGCTGTTTGCCGGCAGTTGGTTGTCGATGTAAAAGTCGATACCCTGCTGCAGGGCACTGGGTGCAAACATGGCCTTGATATCGGCGAGCAGAGAATCCAGGCTCACCAAAGCAATATTAAGCTCGAGTTTATTGGCTTCGATTTTACTTAAATCCAGTACATCATTGATCAGCTCACCCAGATGCTTGCTGTTGTTATAAATAACCTGCAACTCCTTGGCGACATCGGCATCACGCACCTCACCATGAACAATGGCCTCGGCCTGACCCATAATGGAAGTCAGCGGCGTTCTAATCTCATGGCTTATATTCGCCAGAAACTGGCTTTTAATTTCATTGGCTGAACTAAGCTGTTGCGCCAGAGCCTCAAGCTCCTGAGTGCGCAAGCGTACCTTCTCTTCCAAGATAGCATTGGCCCGACGCTCGGCTCCGCGGCGAAACAAGAGTACGCCGATAATCAAGGTCAGTAGCAATAACCCCGAGACCAACCAGGTAAACTGATTGCGTTGGCGCGCCGCGATTCGCTCAAACTCCTGCTGACGCTGCAGCGACTCCACCTGGCGCTGTAACTGAGTTGTGTTGTATTTAGCATGAAAATCATTAAGGCGACTGGCAATGGCCCGACTAACGGCCAGATCGCGTTCACGCTCATATTTTTCAAACAACACCAAAGCCTTTTGATTATCCCCCTGCGCCGCTGCCAGCAATAGCTCAATCAAATAGGTGTCTATAGGCGCGTCGTCACTGCTATTTTGTTGCGATAACGAATAGGCCTGCGCCAAGGCTGCTTCGGCGCGCTCGTAGTCACCCTTGCCATACAACACCTTGGCGGTGATCTCTTGTATGGTAATGAGCCCAGGGAAATAGTCGATCACCTCAAGCTGCGCCTTCGCCTCTTCCAAGGTAGCCAGGGAATCATCAAAACGGCCTTGAAAGAAATACAAATCGGCCAAATTCATCCTAGTGTTAACGAAGCTTACAGAATCATTGGTCTTGGCTATGTTCGCCAATGCCAATCGATATTGCTCGGCGGCGGCGTCGAGGTGCCCAAGGTTGCGATAAATAATACCGAGATTAGACTGCATTTGTGCCAGGCCTGCGGTGTCCCCCATACGTACAAAGGCATCACCCACTGTGGTATACATTTCCAGCGCGGCATCAAAGCGATCGGCGCTGATATAAGCGCCGGCAATATTATGAATAATATCGACCCTATCCTGCTCCGAGCCGTGCTCGTCATACAAGGCTTTAGCACTGCCGTAATAGTCGATGGCCTGCTCCAGACGCTCTGCGCGCATCAAGGCTAAACCGATATTATTGTATAAATGAGCCTGCAGCAGCGGCTCATTGGCTTGCTCAAGTATCTGTAAGGCTCTGGAGTAATCCTCAACGGCACTAAGATAATGGCCACGATAATAATTGGCTATCCCTTGCTTTTTAGCATAATCGGCACGGCGTATCGGCGGCTCCAGATCGGCGGATAACTGCTCCGCCCGCAAAAAGTAACGGGTCGCTTTTTGATAATCACCGCTGGCAAAGTATTGCTCGGCAACAAACCGAGTCAGGGCCAGCTTTTCTTTATCCGCTAGAGGTTCGCTTAAACTTGCTACGGCGCGGTCGAGTTGCACCTCTTTGGGCTCGAGCAGGATTTGCTCCAGCGCCGTGCTGGCACCGTAACAGGGAGAGAGAGACAAAGCAGCACAGAAAAACAGGCTTAGTGTTTTATAAAAGCTGACCTTCCTTTGCAACATTACTTTCTTCCACTTTGTCGTTGCGTTAGAGCATAACTACTACACCCTAGGCTCTTGATTACTCGAGACATAAACAGCGTCACTTTAGGTTCGCTTTGCTATCACCAGATGCCAGTACCACATCATATCCTTATTAGCCGGGCGTTTATTGTGACAGCCTCAACTGATTGCTACTGTTTGCTATTTATTCATATCCGGCGGGTATATTCAACTTTATTACGACTAGCAATCCGTCTCTTCCGCATTAAACAGCCCGACAAAAGCCGCGATTTTGACCTGACAAGCATAACCGCTTTATAAGTAAAGTCATTGGTTTACTTCAACTAAATACAGAAATAGCAGGCTCTTCAATGGGCAATTTAAGCCATGACCCTAATATAAGAAACAACACTTGCAATTGATAATCATTTGCAATAGCATGCGCATTCAAAATAACTCACAGCAACTCTTTAGGATCTTACGCAATGACGCGCCACCCTCTTTCTCTCATTATTTTCAGTGTCTTATCAGCACCCAGCCTGGCGGCAACCAAGATGGAAACCATTGAAGTGGTCGGTAGTTATTTCAATGATTACAAGGTCGATAGCGCCTCTGGCGCCATGCGTACCGACGCTTCGCTACTGGAAACCGCCCAGTCGGTTACCGTGATCCCAGAAACCATAGTCAATGAGCAACTGGCCACTACTCTGGGTGAAGTGCTAAGCAATGATGCCAGCCTGACCTCGGGCTCGAACCAGCGCAACCGGGAAACCTTTAATATGCGCGGCTTTAGCCTAAGCTCAGCGACCGGTTATCTGCGCGATGGCCACCAGCACTGGTCACATTACCAACAGCCCATTGAGATCCTAGAGCGTGTTGAAGTGATCAAAGGCCCGGCGAGCATTTTGTATGGCCAGTCCGGTCCTGGCGGTCTGGTTAACATGGTCACCAAAAAGCCTACCGCGAATCGCTTTGTTAATGTCAGTGCCGATGTCGATCAACATGGCTCGACACGTTTTATGCTCGACGCCAGCTCGGCACTCAATGATGATGAAACACTGCGCGGACGCGGTATTGTGGTTAAGCAAGATGTGAACTTCTGGCGTGACTATGCCAACGGCGATGAGCGTGAGCGCGATCGTTTCCTCGGCGCCTTAGTCCTTGATTACGACCTCAGCGACGACACCCTGATCCGCGTTCACTATGATCGCACCGACGATAAAACCGGTCTCGACACCGGTGCCTGGCTAGATTCGCAAGGCAAGGTCATCGGCGATGACAAAACCATTTACGATTTCTCCTGGGCCTTCACCGATATCGTGGTAGAAAACTTAGGCCTGGATGTGCGCACCTATCTCAACGATTACTGGCAACTGAGACTGGGTTATAACGAACAAACCTTTGAGCGCCAGCGCTTTGAGTCGGCGCCACGTAAACCCAGTGACTACCAAGCCGGTGGCAGCTATAACTCACGCCCCTATGATCGTTTTGATGATTGGCAATTTACCACCGCCTATATCGACTTTATTGGTGACTTCCAGCTAGCGGGCATGCAACACCAGCTGCTGATCGGCGCCAACAGCCTGGACTATTACTATGGCCAGCTGCGCACCAGTGCCGACGCCATAGATTATATCCCCGGCCAAAGCGAGCCAAGCCGCCCGGATATCAGTTATGCAAGCGATACCAGCCTTTCGAGTGACGAGTATGACTACTATGGCATCTATATTCAGGATTTGATCACCTTTAATCCGCAGTGGCAGCTGTCGCTGGGCGGTCGCTACGACAAACAGAATAAAGAAGGGGCAAATAACGAATCTGTCTTGCCTAAGGTCGGTGTGCTGTATCACCCGAACGACAATGCCACCCTGTATGTCAGCTATTCTGAGGGTTTTGAGCCACAGGGTTCAGAGCGCCTGAACAACGAAAGTGATAAAAATCACAATATGAAACTCGACGCCGTCACCTCGGAGCAAATGGAGATAGGTGCCAAATGGCAACTGTTCGATGAGCGCCTGCTGCTTACCGGTGCACTCTTTGATATTAGTAAAAAAGGCACCCTGGTCAGCGAGTTAGTCGATCACCCGGATTACGACACCATCACCACACAGGTAGGTGAGCAGCGCCATAAGGGTATTGAATTAGCCGCCCAAGGCGCCGTAAGCGATCGTTTCTTTGTGATGGCGTCAAGCATGTATCTGGATGCCAACTACGAGCGTGACGAAGACTTGGAAGGGAAAACCCCGGCAGATGCACCTAAATGGTCGGCCTCACTATGGTCACGCTATGAAGTCACCGAGGCCTTAGCGCTTAATGCCGGACTCTTCTATACCGGCAAACGCTTTGCAGACAGCGATAACCAGATAGAAAAAGACGCCTATACCCGAGTCGACGTCGGTGCGACTTATGCCATCAAGCTTGCCGGCAATGACGTAGATCTGCGTTTAAATATCGAAAACCTTTTCGACACCGAGTACCTGGCTGGCGGTGGCACCAATAATGTGACCATAGGTGAAGGCACCAACTTCCGCCTCGCCGCTCAGTTTAGCTTCTAACTAGCCTGAAAAAGCCCGGCATTTGCCGGGCTGACTTCTTTAGGATTTATCACTTTTTCAGCTGCTTGAATAAATGCAGGGCGATTACGACCACAAATCCAGCCAGTAACCCAACCAGGCCATTGGCGCCGTTAACGACCAAGGCCTCAACCACCCCACCGTATTGACCGGCCAGCTCACCCCAGTGACCAATAAGATGATGCAACGGCGCGATACCATGCACCAATATGCCGCCACCGACTAGAAACATGGCTATAGTCCCCAATACCGCCAGCGCCTTCATCAACCAGGGCGCTAAGGTCAGCAAAAATCGTCCCATTGCACGACTGATGGCGCTTTTAGCAGCAACGCCGCGCTGCAACAGATATAAACCAGCATCATCCAGTTTCACTATACCGGCCACTAAACCGTAGACACCCACAGTCATCACCACGGCTATTATCGACAGCACAGACACCTGATGGATAAAACTGGCGGTAGCAACCGTGCCCAGGGAGATCACGATAATTTCCGCGGAAAGAATAAAGTCGGTGCGTATTGCCCCCTTAATTTTTTCCTTTTCTGCTTCCGGAGTGAGCGGCTCAGCCAGAGCCGGATGCTCCGGCTGTTCTTCCTTGCCGTGAGCCAGCTTTTCCGCGCCCTCAAAACACAGGAATAAACCACCTAGCATCAACAAGGGTGTGATCAGCCAGGGAATAAAGGCGCTAATAAGCAGCGCCGCCGGCACCAGGATAGCTTTATTCAGCATGGAGCCTTTAGCCACGGCCCAGACCACGGGTAACTCCCTATCGGCGTTCACCCCGGAAACCTGCTGCGCATTAAGGGCCAGATCATCCCCCAGCACCCCGGCGGTTTTTTTGGTCGCCACCTTACTCATGGTAGCAATGTCGTCCAACAGAGCGGTGATGTCATCAAGTAGAGTCAATAAGCTTGCGCCAGCCATGGGCATTCCTTTTGCAGTGTTAAATGTGCCTTGTTAAGCTAATACGCTACACTGACGTTGTCCACAATTGCGGAGAAAAACAATGACTAAGGGACTGTTCTTGGCAATACCCGCAGCTCTTATACTCAGCGCCTGCAATGAGCTGCCCAAAACCCAGGAAGGCAATGCGGCCATAAACTACCGCTGTGATTCGGGAGCCATATTCAGTGTTCGCTTTGACGCCGAGCGCGCTATTCTGACTTTGGGCCAGGCTACTCACACCCTGATTGGCGAGCGTGCCGCCTCCGGCGCAAAATACAGCAATGAGGAACTCACCTTTTGGGGCAAGGGTGATAACAGCATACTGATGCTCAACGACGAAACCTGGCAGTGCCAGCGCAGTGATTGATCGCTTTTGCGTCGCCATCAAGTATAATGCGGCAAACACCCGAGGCTTACAGAGGCGTAATGAAATACAAAGACTTAAGAGACTTTATCGCGTTGCTTGAAAAGCGCGGCGAGCTCAAGCGGATCAGCCAGCCCATTAGTACCCATTTGGAAATGACCGAAATTGCCGATCGCACCTTACGTGCCAAGGGCCCGGCCTTACTATTTGAGAACCCGGTCGGCTATGATATCCCGGTGCTTGCAAATCTCTTCGGTACGCCAGAGCGCGTGGCTTTGGGCATGGGTCAGGAGAATGTCGAAGCGTTGCGCGAAGTAGGTCAGTTACTCGCCTTTTTAAAAGAGCCCGAGCCACCTAAGGGCATTAAGGAGGCGCTGGGACAGATCCCGGTATTTAAACAAGTCCTCAATATGCCCGCCAAGGAAGTGAAAAAAGCCCCCTGTCAGCAGGTGGTGCTCAGCGGCGATGAGGTCGATCTGACCAAACTGCCCATCCAACATTGTTGGCCCGGCGATGCAGCCCCGCTTATTACCTGGGGTCTGACGGTCACCAAAGGGCCCTATAAAAAGCGCCAGAATCTGGGCATTTACCGCCAGCAACTGCTTGGTAAGAACAAAATCATTATGCGCTGGTTATCGCACCGTGGTGGTGCCTTAGACTTTCAAGAATGGTGTAAGGAAAACCCGGGTGAGCCCTATCCGGTTTCCGTTGCCCTGGGTGCCGATCCAGCCACCATTTTAGGTGCGGTTACGCCTGTGCCGGATACCTTAAGCGAATATGCCTTTGCCGGTTTGTTGCGTGGCAGCAAAACCGAAGTGGTGAAATCCATATCCAATGATCTACAGGTGCCCGCCAGTGCGGAAATCGTGCTTGAGGGTTATATAGCTCAAGATGAGCTGGCGCCAGAAGGCCCGTATGGCGACCACACCGGCTATTACAATGAAGTGGATGATTTTCCGGTGATGACGGTGACCCATATTACCCATCGCGAAAACCCTATTTATCACAGCACCTATACCGGCCGCCCACCCGATGAGCCGGCCATTCTAGGCGTGGCACTGAACGAAGTATTTGTGCCTATTTTGCAAAAGCAGTTCCCGGAAATCGTTGACTTCTACTTGCCGCCGGAAGGCTGTTCGTATCGCATGGCGGTGGTAACCATGAAGAAGCAATATCCTGGCCATGCAAAACGGGTGATGATGGGCGTGTGGTCCTTCCTGCGCCAGTTTATGTACACCAAGTTTGTGATCGTCTGTGATGATGACGTCAATGCCCGCGACTGGAATGACGTGATCTGGGCCATAACCACACGTATGGACCCGGCACGCGATACCACCTTGGTGGAAAATACCCCTATCGACTACCTGGATTTTGCCTCGCCGGTTTCCGGCCTTGGCTCCAAAATGGGTATGGATGCAACCAACAAATGGCCCGGTGAAACCGACCGCGAATGGGGCGAGCCCATAGTGATGGATGAAGCCACCAAGCAAAGAGTCGATGAAATATGGGACTCCCTGGGCATAGACTAAGTGCCTGTTAATTGGCCTTCTATGGTAGGCTAGCAGTTAAGAGTTAGAAGCAAGGTAAAACATGCAAACATTACAAGCGAACGTGCAAAGTATTTCGCCACTCACAGAATTCGTTTACAAGGTTATTTTGACGCCCAACGAAGCGGCTCAATTTGAAGCGGGTCATTATTGCCAACTGGTACTAGGAGAAAAGGACAAGCGCGCATTTTCAATCGCCAGCCGCCCCAGCCAGCAGCATGAAATCGAATTGCATATTGGCGCCTCGGGTGCAGACTCCTACGCCATGCAGGCGCTTGAGCACCTGAAAGAGCATCTTGCCAATGGCACTCAGGCAACGCTCGAAGTGGGCCTGGGTGTATCTCAGCTACGTCTTGATTGCGACCGTCCACTGGTTCTTTTGGCGGGAGGCACCGGCTTCTCCTATGTTAAGTCGATGGCCGACCATTTGGCCGAAGTTGGCTGCGACCGTCCGGTATTTTTCTACTGGGGTGTAAAGCATGAAGATGCCCTTTACGCCAAAGAAGAAATGGAAGCCTGGGCAGCCAGTAACCCGCATTTCACCTTTATCCCGGTGGTTGAGCAACCACAGGGGCAGTGGCGTGGCCACACCGGCTTAGTACATCAGGCGGTGATGAAACACATAGTGTCGTTAGAACCCTACACAATTTATATGGCCGGACGTTTCGACATGATAGGTGCGGTACGCGATGACTTTATCGAGCACGGTGCCCTGCGCGAGCATATGTATGCGGATGCCTTTGCCTTTATCAAATAAGGTTGAGCAGAGTTTAGCTTAGTTAATTGAAAAGAGGCCCAGGCCTCTTTTCTATTTTTCAGAACACATCAATAGTTTTAATTCATTTTACCTATCAATTAACCAGCCCTAGACTACTCCTATCAACCACGATAGGAGTGCGACCATGTTCAATATCAAAGTCTCAGATATTATTAAGCGAACCTTTTTATCCATCAGCCCAGATCTTGAGCTCACCGCAGCGATTGATTTACTGCTTAAACATCAGGTGATTGGTGCTCCGGTGATCGATGATTCGGGAAAGTTAATGGGTTATTTATCGGAGCAAGACTGCTTGGCGCCGCTGACCACCAACAGCTACTTTTGTGATGGCCGTATCCAGGTGCGTGAGGTGATGAGCCAGGATGTGCTTACCTGCCAACTCGACGACTCTTTACTTGATTTAGCCGCGCGCATGCGCCGCCACAATCTACCCAAACGTTATCCAGTTATTGACCAAGGGAAAGTTATTGGCATGGCCGAGCGCTCGCAGGTGTTACAAGCGCTCTCACAAAGTTACCGCAGCTGCAGCGCTGCCTGATTATGCTTCGCGAGCGGCCGCTTTTGCTTTTAAAGCGGCTTTATCGCCATCGCTTAAGTAAGCGATTTCTAACGCATTGGCCTGAGCCAGCTCGATATCTTCCTTGCTCAAGCCAGCTTGATAAGCCGCATTTTGATATTCGTTGTCGAGCTCTATGCCCTGCACCGCCGGATCATCGGTATTAATCGATGCCAAAATGCCGTGCTCAAGGAAGCGCTTCAATGGATGGGTATGAATATCGGCAACCGTACTGGTAAGCACATTACTGGTCAGGCAAGACTCAATACCTATGCGGTTATCACGCAGGTAATCCATTAATTTAGGATCCTGGATAGCATTGACGCCGTGACCGATACGATCGGCTCCCAAGCCTTCAATGGCCTGCCAGATGCTGCTCGAATCCTGCGCCTCACCGGCATGCACTGTGGCACGCAGGTCGGCCTTGTGCACCTGTTTAAAGTGGTCCACAAATAAGTCACCGGGAAAGCCCAGCTCATCACCGGCTAAATCAACCGCCACCATCTGTTCTTTAAAGGCCAAAATGGCCTCCAGCTCTTGCTGACATTTTTGTTGTCCGAAGGTGCGCGACATAATGCCAATCAGGTTTACCTTGATATCCTGCTCACGCACGGCGCTATGAATACCATCGACCACGGCTTCAACCACGCCTTGTGGATGCAGGTTATGACTCATCGCCATGTAGTAAGGGCTAAAACGCAGCTCGGTGTAGTCTATGCCTTGTGCCACGGCATCCTCGACATTTTCGATGGCAATGCGACGGCAGGCATCGTAATCCCCTAACACCTTTACGCCCCAGTCGAGCTTTTCTAAAAAAGCCATCAAGTCGGGGGCTATCTCAACGACCTGCACATGCGGACGCAAGGATTCAAGATCGTCACCTGGGAGCTGTATATTGAACTGTCGGCCCAACTCGAGAATGGTAGTAGCGCGCACATTGCCGTCTAAATGGCGATGCAGGTCGAGTAAAGGTAGTTGGCGATTGATCATCATGACCCCCAAGTGTGTGGATAAAATTGCGCGCATCATACGCATATGCACAATAAATTCAAGTTAGTACGAACGAGTGCCCGCTCGTCGTGCCAGCTGCCTGGCGATACTGCTAAAGAGCGTATTGGCCTCGATAGGCTTAACCACATAGTCGTCCATGCCGCATTGCTGCGCCAGCTTTACATCCCGCTCCTGAGCATTGGCGGACAGGCCGATAATGGGTAGGTCACTGAGCAGCAGCTCATTGCGGATCTCCCGAGTGGCCGTCAGACCGTCCATGTTCGGCATCTGTATATCCATCAGCACCAGGTCATAATGTTTACGGCCCACCATGGCTACCGCCTCAACCCCATCATTGGCGATATCTGGCTGGGCGCCCTTACCCTCAAGCATGGCTTTAGCCACCTGCTGATTAAGAGGATTATCTTCCACCAGCAAGATGACCACATCCGTTAAGTCTATCTGGATCTCCTCACCGCGCTGCGGCGGCATATCCTGACGCATTGGCAAACTGGATTGCTTGGGCAGATAAACGCGAAAGCAGGAACCCTGACCTTCTTCGCTTTCCAGCTCGATGCGCCCGCCCATCAAGCTCACCAGCTTTTGGCAGATACTCAGGCCCAGCCCGGTGCCGCCAAAGCGTCGTGAGGTCGAGCCATCGGCCTGTGAGAAGGGCTTAAATAATTGCTTTTGAATCTCTTTGCGCATGCCTATGCCGGTGTCGCTGACGCTAAAACAGAGCTCGTCTTGAGCATCGGCTACCTTTAAGCGAATGGCACCCTGCTGAGTAAACTTCACCGCGTTATTTAAAAGATTAAGCAGCACCTGCTTTAAGCGGATCATATCGGCATAAAAGACAGGCGCCACATCGGCGTCAATTTCATAATCGACCAGCAGGCTTTTATGACTGGACTCTACCTCGGCCAACTGCTGTAATTCGGCACACAGCTCTTCTATGACTATGGGCTCCTGATGTAAGTCCAGTTTTCCCGCTTCCATCTTAGAAAAGTCGAGCAAGTCATTAAGCACCCGCAGCAAGACACTCAAGGCATTATCCGCCTGCGCTACATACTGCTTACCCTTGTGCCAATCCTCTTGCTGCATGGCAAGATAATGCAAGCCCTTAATGCCGTTGATCGGTGTACGTATCTCATGGCCCATATTGGCCAAAAACTGTGATTTAGCGCTGTTGGCCGTGTCGGCCTTGACCTTTTCTTCGCGCAACACCTTGGTTTGCTTGGCGACCTGGTCACGTACGCGAATATTGCTGCCGGTGATGGCGATTAAAAAGGTGGTCAACAGCCAAACGAACAACATGCCCACCACTTGGGCATACCAGTAGCCGGACCATAAGGGGCGCCCGCCCTGACGATAAATATTCAAACGCCACTGCCTTGATACGGTTGCCATATCCTGGCTCATGATCAGCTCATCATGCTCGGCCAGCGGTAAAATAGCCTGATGCGGCTTGGCGCTGATATCCAGCACTTCCACATCGATACCATCAAACGCCAGTTTAGCCAGTGCCGATTGTTTTAATAGCGGCAGGCTTATCACCGCAGCCACATAACCCATTAGCTGAGCGTTGGCATCAGGCACCTCAGCCATCACCAAAAAACCCAGAGCGCCCTCGGGACTGCTTTCAAGGGCAAATGCCGAGGTTACAAATAATGAACCTGGGTGCGCTAAAAGATCAGGAAAATAACGCTCCGCACTGATATCCAGACCGAACACACTTTTCAGACGCGGCGAAAACTGACCGTAAAATACGGGGAAATGATCCGGCCCAGCTTGGCGCTCAAAGCGCGAAAAAATCTGGTATTGCGCTATTCCCTCGGACCTTGCTTGTTGCTCAAAAGCTGTCACATCTTGTGGTGACACCTTGGGCATCCACACCAAAGCATTGATCTCCGGGTTATAAGCCATTTGCTTACGGGTAAAGTCATCAAACTCGCGCCGTGACACATTATGGCTATGGGCCATAAAGGACGCCAAAATCTGAGTATTAGCGCCCAATCGAGTGAACACAGTCTCCAGTTGCTCGACTATCACCTGAGCCTGAGAATTATAATAGCGCTGATTTTGCTCCTTCTTGGCATTGGCCGCCAAATAGAAGGTAACGCTTATCACCGCATAGATGATCAGTGAGGGCACCACCACCTGAAGACGATGACGCACCACTTCAAAGTTAAAACCGGCAAGTAACAAGGGGGTAAAAATCATCACCCCGATACTGTCGCCTATCCACCAGGTGATAAAGTTTTCCCACCGCCCGGATGCCGGGATCACACCATTGGCAATCGACAACTCGGTACCGACCGCAGCGGCAATAATACAGACCAAGGGGCCGCCGACCAGGATACTGACCATGCTGCTTTTTAAATCGGATAGATCAAGAGGAGCGCGCAACACCCGAGTAATTAGCCAGTAGCCTAAAAAAGCCTGAAAGGTCGACGCTAATGTGACTAAGGCGGCCTGACTGGCCACCTGCCAGTGGAGGATCCCCTCGATATTCTCAAGATGCAGTGTATTGGTAAGGAGGGCGCCAATAATGATCCCCAGCAGGGCACGGCGTCCGGCGATCAACAATGCCGCCAGGGCGATGCCAGAAGGTGGCCAGGAGGCCACAGCATAGCCCTCAACAGACAAGAGGGTATTACTTAAAAATCCGGTAATAAAGTAACCAAGGGCAACAACTAGGCTGAGGTTGAATAGGTTCTTCATTACCTCCTCGCTAGTGCTGACTGTGGTCGAGAACGAGTAAGGCTTTCTCCGCTTGCCCGGTGGCACGATAGCTTTGCATGGCCCGCTGTGGGTGCGGCAGACGTTGTTGTTGCGCCAGGACCTTGTCGAAAATTCGCGCGGCCAGCTCATGTTCACCCTGGCTTTGTGCCAGATAAGCCAGACATACCAGCATTTCTGGTTCGTCGGGCTGCTTTTTCAGCTCGGCCTGCAGGGCTTTTTGTACTTCTTCTACCTGGCCATATTCAATCTCGCTGAGCACAGACAAGAGCTGCGAGTATTCATTACGCTTAAGCAGCTTTTTCAGCTCCTCTTGTACCGCGGCAATTTCTCCGGTGCGCACCATGGCACGCAAATAATGGGTGTGGCCACCGCTGCGTACCGCTTTAGGCAGATCGCCATTGCGCTTTTGTAAGCTGGTCACCGAGTCGCTATCGAAATATGCGCGCAGGGCCCAGTCCCACTCATTTTCATCAAAGCTTTGCGCCTTGATTAAACGCGGGGCTAGCTGGGCAAATTCACTGAACTTATGCAGCTTTAACAGCACATTGGCGTAAAGTTTTAACTGATGCGCCGTGGCTTTTTTACTGGCACATTGGCTACGTAGTGTGGCCAGCACCTCGGCTTCGCTGTGCGCCGCCAGCCAGAGATTGACCGGCTCGCTGCGATTCTTATCCGACAACTCATCCAAAAGATTCAGGGCAAAGTCCCGCTCCCCTTGTTGCAAACGCGCTTTAGCCTGCATGGCCAAAGAGAAGTCACGCCATTTTTCGTCAACACTGCCCTTGCTGAGTGTGTGCTGCAGTTGCTGCATATCGTCGTTGATCAATGCCCATAACGCCTGCTCCAGTACTGCCTGTTTACGCTCCTTGCTGCGAGCAAAGAAGCCATGGCGCACATTGCGATAGCTGTTGATCACATGACGCAACAGACAAAACAGCAGGTAACCACCAAACAGGGTTAACAGGGTTAGGATCACAAAACTGACTATGCTGCCTTCAACCGTCCATTGACCAAAGGCAATCAACACATAGCCCTTTTCGTCAATCAGCCAAGGGGCCACCGCGGCCACCAGGGCGATAAGGCCGAAAATTATAAGCAGTCTCACCATATCAAGACTCCTTTAAGGCGCTAACTGTGGCCAAGTTGATCGGCTGCGCTGGCGTTAGCTGCTGCAGTCGCAACTGCTTCAGCTGACTTAAAAACTGGCTGGTTTGCGGCTGTGATAAATCAAAGTAACGGGTGATCAGATCCGCTGAACTTTGTAATGATTGCTTGTAGAGATCAACATACTGGTGAGTGGCAGCAAAGCCCGCCTGATCAAGATTGAAATGCAGACGTTGTTTAATTAAACGTTGTTGCTCATGGTCCAGCAAGGGCTCTATTGTCGCCTCGCGCTTACGTACCTTGATAAAGTCATCCACCAGCTTATCCCAGGTACGACCTAAATTAGTACGCCAGTCGGAAACATTCTCTGAGAGCTCTTGCTTATCCGCTGCCACCGTTTCCTCGGCCAGGTCGACCATATTAAAGGCCAGTTTATCAACCTGTTGCCCTAAACCATGTAAGGTCAACACGGTGGCTTGCACATCCGCCAACTCGATGCTGGCCAGGGTTTGTAAATCGCTGTGAATGGCTCGTCTTAACTGAGCATTACCCGGATAGCTGGCCAGCAGCGCATCGGCACGCTCAAGCACAGTAGCGGCACCGGCATAGTTGCTTTCAGACCAAATTTTAAAATCCGCCAGAGCCACCAAACGACGTAATTCGTTCATATCCAATGGCGGCTGGGTATTATCTTTTGCCGCAGCAATACTTTGCTCAACATGCGTGATCAGCGAGCGCTGATTGGCACTCAATTGGCGGCTGATGTCGTCATTAAAATCCTGCTGCCATTGCTGAGTTTGCTGCTGCTGAGTTTGTTGCGTACCACGTAAGGCCTTAATTTGCTCAGCCAGCGCCTGATTGGCACCTTGCAGCTGCTGCACCTGCTGTTGCATTTGCACCAGCGCCGCATTTTCCTGCTCGGTCGCACTGCGTTGCTGCTGATACTGATGCCAATATAAATAGCCTGTTCCAGCTCCGCCGCCCAGAGCAATCAACAAAGCCAATAAACCAACCTTGCTTACGCCTTGTTTGGCGGGCGCCCTGCCCGATTGCACTTTTGGCGCAGGCGCTTTTGCTGTGGCCGCCGACGTATTAGAAGGCGCTGATTCCGGCTCTGGCTTTTCGGGCTGCTCGCTCATATTGATTTCCTGCTCACTGTCGATACACGCGGCGATGGCCTGGTTAGTCACGCCTGCGGCAATACTAATATGGTCCGTGGCCACACCTTGCTGTTCTAAATGCGCCCCAGTTCTAGCACTAACAATATAGAAATGTCGCGATTTAAGCCACTGTAATAATTGCGGATCTTGGCTGGCAAAGATGGCATCGACGCTGCTGTTACTGGTTATGACCAAGGCATCGACCTGATCCTGCCGCCATTGCTGCAACCAGGCATCACTGCTCGGCTGCGCCGCAGTGCGCTGATACACCACCAGCGGATTGATAAAGGCGCCACGTTGTTTCAGGGTTTTAGCAAGCAAGGTACGTCCGCCTCGGCCCTTAACCAAGACCACATTTTTCCCTTCGACCTGCTGCAGCTCGGGCAGTGCAATCATACCTTCTGAATCATGACGCTCCGGCACCAGGGCACGGCATTTAAAATAACTCTCTAAAGCCTCTGCGGTGGCTTCACCCACGGCTACACATTGCACACTGGCGGGCAAACTGGGCCGTTGTTGATGCAAACCTATAACCGCATCCTGAGAAACGAAAACAGCAATATCGGCTTCATTCAGGGTCGCCAACTCTTGTTCATCACTGGCCAGATAATCAATATTCAACACTGGGCATTGAGTCACCTTATGCCCTTGTACAACAAGTAAATCAGCCAGTTCTTGCCCCTTACCCTGGGGCCGAGTTACAACAATATGTGCCATTGCCTGCGCCTTCGTTATCGTCCAGTTTTATTTTATTTCGCCATATACCTCGGCCAGAATCACGTCGGCCCCTTGAGCCAGAAGTTCTTCCGCCAGGCTTACACCTAGTTGCTGCGCTTCACCAATAGAGCCCTTGGCCTCGGCCCGTAAAATACGTTTGCCATCAAGCGAACCCACCAGACCACGCAGATAGACCTGATCATCTTCAATCACGGCATAGGCTCCGATTGGCACCTGACAACCACCTTGCAAGCGGCGGTTCATAGCGCGCTCGGCATCAACGCGAATACGAGTTGGCGTATGCTCAAGCGGTGCCAGCAGGGCTTTAATTTGCTCATCATCGCTGCGACACTCAATACCCACGGCACCCTGACCATTGGCTGGCAAAGATTCTTCGGCACTGATGTAACTGCGGATACGGTCGCTCATTTCTAAACGGATCAGGCCGGCGGCGGCGAGGATAATGGCATCGTACTGGCCTTCGTCCAGTTTCGCCAAGCGGGTATTCACGTTACCGCGCAGATCGCGAATATCGAGATCGGGACGACGCTCTTTAAGCTGGCACTGACGGCGCAAGCTTGAAGTACCTACTACGGCACCCTCGGGCAGGCTGTCAATATCGGCATAAAGGTTAGAAACAAAGGCATCACGCGGGTCTTCACGCTCACAAATGGTGTGCAGCTCCAGCCCAGCTGGAAAGTCCACCGGCACATCCTTCATGGAGTGCACCGCGATATCGGCTCGGTCTTCCAGCATGGCCTGCTCTAATTCTTTTACGAACAAGCCCTTACCGCCAACTTTTGCCAAAGGGGTATCGAGGATAATGTCGCCCTTGGTGGTCATGGTCACCAGTTCGACTTCAATATTTGCATGATGGCGCTCTAATTCAGCCTTTACAAATTCGGCTTGCCACAAAGCTAGGGCACTTTTACGAGTGGCAATTCGCACTCGCTGAGTTGCAGTTGTCATGTAATTCCTAATTCAAAGTTAAGGCTTGGCAATTAAGCGAAACTCTCTTGTTGCCAATAACTTATTATTGTTATCTCGTAATTCTACACGCCACAAACCAACTTGGCTGGGCATAATATGTTTAGATGAAAAGGTGCGATAACGAGCCGTGTGTACGCCGAGTTCAACCCGCGCCATCTGTTGCTCTTCAAAATACCAAATATGGCTGACTTTTTGCCCTTGCAGGCCGTGCAGTTCAGTGAAAAATACCAGGCTGGTATCAAAGTCACCCATATTAATCTCACGACCCAGCGCACTGACCGGCTCACGATCTTGCACTTGTGTGGTTAATACAGCTCGGCTCACTTTGTCGGTATCAATTTTGCTGCCCTGGGCCAGGTTGGCAACCTTGGCTTCATCATTAAAATCGGCTGCAACTACACTGGGTTCAACCTCGGCTGTTTCGGTACGAATGGACTCGGACTGAATAGGCTCGACCTGAATAGGCTCGGCTGGTGCGGGTTCGGCTATAACAGGCTCGACTGGCTCAGCATTCACTTCTTGAACCTGGTTGACCTCGGCGGCCACCTGCTCAATCGGCTCGGCATCATTTTGCGCCTGGGCTTCAACTAACGACTCAGACTCTGACTCTGCAACCAGAGGCTGTTTATAAGCCGAACTCTCGCTGCTAACGACTGGCTCAGCGACTAATTGGCTTGTAGCTGATTCGACCTCAGAGACCCTGCTTTGTTCGGCATTGGCCGGGGTAAAAGCAGCATACCAAAGTGCGCCTATAGCAAAGGCGCCGACTCCAGCGACTGTGCCGATGCGATGCCAATGCCACTGATAGACCACATCCTTGCGGGCAATGCGCGGTGTATTATTATTCATGTTCGCCGTTATCACGATTTTTTGTCCCATGCGCTGGTTCCTAGATCTCTTTTAACTTAGTCGCTCTATCAGCCATTGTCGAATGGCCTCAAGCTCTTGTTCACAGACCTGGTGCGCCATGGCATAAGTTTGCCAGGACACCGCCATCCCTTGCTCCTGCAAACAATCAAAGGCCTGTTTGCCAGCCGCTAATGGCACCACGTTGTCAAACTCGCCATGGGCCATAAAAATACTAAGGTCTTTATGTATCGCCTGCTCGGCCAGTAACTCCGGCTGCGACATATAGGTCGATAGCGCCATGACTCCGGCCAGCTTATGCTGATAGCGCGGCGCCAAATGCAAGGCAATCACGCCACCTTGCGAAAAGCCGGCAAGAATAATCTTGTCTGCCGGTATCCCGGCGGCGAGTTGCTCATCAATTAAGTCGCTAATGCGCTGCGCTGATTGTTGCACACCCTGAGCATCAGCACGTTTATCCAGATCAAGGGATTTAATGTCGTACCAGGCACGCATTTCCATGCCGCCGTTAATGGTCACGGCTTGAACCGGCGCGTGAGGAAATAAGAATTTCACCCCAAGCTCTTCGGGCAGGGCCAAATGAGGTGCCACGGGGGCGAAACCATCACCTGAATCTCCTAAACCGTGCAACCAGATCACGGTCGCTTTATGAGTTGGGCTATTAAAATAGCTGGCACCGTCGAATTGACTCACTTAATCATGCTCCCAGCGAATTTCAACACCCGCCTGCTTGGTGGCCGCATCACACATAAACTGCCAAAACTCGGCGCCGGAACGATTATCTATCCATTGCTCGCCATGCAATTCAAAGTGGTGGCCGTTAAATTTAGTGGCAACCCATACCTGATGCAGCGGCGCCTGCTTGTTAATCACTATCTTGCTGCGGTCCGGGAAGATGATTTCCAATATCCCCGCCGCCGACTCATAGTCTAAATCCGCATCTAAATCGTCGATCTGATCTTCTATGGTCAACATCAATGCATCGGCCAGCTGATGATACTGGGTGTCGGTCATGGTGGTTTCACTCATTTGGCTTGCGCTCCTGTCCTGGCGGTGACGTTGTGAAGGGGAAATAATTCAACAGCAACGACTACATTTTCGGTATTTTCTGTTACTCTGCGATTATAAAACGAGTCATATTAATTATCTATCGAATCACTATGTATAACAGTCACCGATTGCCTCACCTTGTTGTAGCCGTCAGCTTAACGCTACTAAGCGCCTGTGGTCAAAGTGGACCCTTATACCTGCCACAAGAGCAACCAGAAATTCAGCAGCCCGCCTCTGTGCAAGCGCAAGAGGGCGAGGCGCAAGTGCAGACCAACGACCCGCAACAGCAGCAATAAACCTAGAGTTGGCTGCGTTTTGCAGGCATAGTGATGGCATAGAGGGATGATGTAAGAGCGTTATGTTAGTTAACTTCTCCAAGATGCACGGGCTGGGAAATGATTTTATGGTCGTCGATAACGTGACCCAGAACATTTTTCTTTCCCGCGACCAAATCAAGCGACTGGCCGACCGTAACTTTGGCGTTGGCTTCGACCAATTGTTAATGGTCGAGGCGCCCTATTCGCCGGATTTAGACTTCCATTACCGTATCTTTAATGCCGATGGCAGCGAAGTGGAGCAATGCGGTAACGGCGCTCGCTGCTTTGCCCGCTTTGTGCGTATGAAGGGCCTCACCAACAAGCATAAGATTGCCGTATCCACCAAGGGTGGCAACATGATCTTGTATATAGAAAAAGACGGTCAGGTCACGGTGAACATGGGACAGCCCATGCTCGAGCCCAAAGAAATCCCGCTTAAAGCCAGTAAACGCGAACTCACCTATATCCTGCGCCAGCAAGAACAAACCCTGTTTGTCGGTGCCGCATCCATGGGCAACCCCCATTGCGTGATCGAGGTTGATGATATCGACACCGCCGAGGTGCAAACCTTGGGACCTTTAGTAGAAGAGCATGAGCGCTTCCCGAAGAAGGTCAATGTTGGCTTTATGCAAGTGATAGATGAAAACCATATTAAGCTGCGAGTGTGGGAGCGCGGTGCCGGTGAAACTCTGGCCTGTGGCAGTGGCGCCTGTGCCGCCGCTGTAGTTGGACAGCTGCAGAATAAGCTAGGCAATAATGTCAAAGTTGATCTGCCCGGCGGTAGCTTGCAGATCCGTTGGCAAGGCGAAGGCCACGCGGTCAAGATGACGGGCCCCGCCGAGCATGTATTTGATGGACAAATAGCCCTATGAGTGAACTAAGCAAAGAGCAGATCGCCGCGTATCTCAAACTCAATCCGGACTTCTTTTTACAGCATCCCGAGGTGTTTGCACTGATGAACTTTGGTGCTCCCCACGAAAGTGTTGCCTCTTTGCAATTGCGCCAACAGCAAGTGCTGCGCGAACAAAACCAGGCTTTGCAACAGCAGTTACAGCAATTGGTGGCTCAGGCCAAACAAAATGAAAAGGTCTTTCAGGTGTTTAGCGCCTGCCATCGTCAGCTGATGCTGGATGCCGAGTTTGTCGAACTGGCTACTGGGCTGGAAGCCCTGATCTGCGAACAATTACACATCAGTGAGTGTAAGCTGATTAAGTTCACCGAAGACTTGCAGCCCTTGCTGGATAAACGCCTGCAAACTAACAATCACTACCTTGGCCGTTTATCGGAGCAGGAGCAGGCGCTGATCTTTGCCGGCCAAAGCAAAAGTTCCGCCCTCTATCTTATTGGCGAGCTGCAAGCGCCTCTGGCAATTTTGGCCTTTGCCAGCGAAGACGAACTGCACTTTGAGCCAGCTCAGGACAGTTTGTTTATCTTCGAGTTTGTTAAAGCCCTGCAAGAGCGCTTAACCGCCCTATCATGAGCGAGTCGCAGGCGCTCACCTTTGCCGTGATGACAGATGCCTGGCGCTCACCCGTGAGCGACTACCACAATTACCTGCGCTATGAAAAACAATACTCCAACCACACCCTGGAGCAATATCAGCGGCAACTCCTCGAGGTAGCCCGCTATTTTTATGATGACCGGGATGGCTGGTTGGCCATTAACGGCGACGATATCCGCCGTTATGCCATGTCGTTGCGCGCCAAGGGCTTGGGTGCCCGCACCGTTAACCTCAAACTCAGTTGCCTGCGTGCCTTTTTTCGCTTTTTACGCACCTATAATCCGCATCTGGATAATCCGGCCCAGTTTGTAAAGGGCCCCAAGTTTGATAAGCCGCTGCCCCGTAATCTGGATATTGAGCAGATGCATCAACTCCTTGAGATCGACGATGATGATCCACTCGCCATCCGCGATAAGGCGATGATGGAGCTGATGTACTCATGTGGACTGCGGATCAGCGAACTGGTCAACACCAACTGCAAGGATATCGATTTGCGCAGCGGTGAAATCCGCGTCCTGGGTAAGGGGAATAAAGAACGACTGGTACCGGTGGGCTCAAAGGCCATTGCCGCAGTTAACGCCTGGCTTAAAGTGCGCGGTGCCTTTATCGGCGCCGATGTCGATGCACTGTTTTTATCAAAACGGAAAACCCGTATTTCAGTGCGTCATGTACGCGAGCGCATGCGTGAATGGGGCGTCAAACAAGGCCTGAGTGCCCAGGTTCATCCCCATAAACTGCGCCACTCCTTTGCCTCTCATGTCTTGCAATCGAGCGGCGATCTGCGCGCGGTGCAGGAATTACTGGGCCACAGCAGTTTATCGGCCACCCAGGTTTATACCCATTTAGACTTTCAACACCTAGCCAAGGTATATGATAATACCCACCCCAGAGCTAAAAAACAGAAGTAAAGCCCTATACCATGATGCGATTTAATCGAGCCATAATGCCCGCCAAGGTCCTAAGTTTTGACTTGGACGACACCCTGTATGACAACCACCCTATCATCAAGGCGGCGTTGCAGGCACAGCAGGATTATTTGCTTACCCTACCGGGGTGGCTGGAGCAAGGCGATGATTTTTGGCTTACCTGCCGTCGCACCGTAATTGCCCGTGATCCGGCTCTGGCTCATGATGTTACGCAAATTCGTAAGCGAGCGCTCACTTACGCCATGAATAAGATAGGGTTAGAACAATACCACGCTGACAATGCCTATCAGATTTTTGCCGAAGCACGCAGCAAGATCACCGTCAGCGATGAGATATTAGCCCTGCTGGAGTCGCTTAAACGTAAATATCGGCTGATCGCCATTACCAACGGCAATGTCGATGTGTCCAAATTCAACCTCAAGGATCAGTTCGAGTTGGTTCTGATGGCCGGACCCGATGGCAAGTCCAAGCCTCATCGGGACTTGTTCGATCATGCCGCAGAGCGTCTTGGCGTTGCCAACCATGAAATCATTCATATCGGTGATAGCCTGGACACGGATGTGCAAGGTGCGAACAATGCCGGATGTCGCAGCATTTGGCTCAATAATCAAGGCATTCAATATGCCTACAAAGGCCTGCCTTGCTGTGAAATTGACGACATCATGGCATTGACACAGTTAGGTTAAATACAACTTAAAGTGCTTTTACCATATAGCTACGGCGCCCATCCAGGGGATAATCGGTCAAGGCGAAGACCTCCTTATAGCCATGGCGGCGATAAAAGTCGGGAGCTTGGAACTCCAAAGTATCGAGCACAGCTTTTGTCGCCCCCAAGTCCTTGGCTGCCCGTTCAAGTTTATAAAGCAGTTCGTTGGCATAGCCTTGCCCTCTTTCCTCGGGGTTGACCCATAGCCAATCGATAAGTAGCCAGTTGCCGAAGCACCGACCCGCAATTCCCGCAACCACTTCACCCTGCTCATTATTGACTCTAAAACCGAGATTTTGCCTTTGTACGGGCCAATGTGACTTGTTAAATGCAACCACCTGATCTTTAAGCCAATCACTTAGCTGCTCACTCGTGTCACTGACAATTTCGTACTGTCTCATTATCTAACTTCCAAAGTACCCATGGCGCCTATGTTAACTAATATGAGTACAAGCAGTTAGCGGTAAATTGCTTGCTGGGCGCATAACTGTTTATAAAAACAGTATTCTATTTAGCCAAAGCAGAACTCTTGTTATACTTGCCAAACTAACAATAGGTGGATGTGGCGATGGATGTATCTGAATTACTTGATGGCTTGAACGATAAACAACGAGAGGCGGTAGCAGCACCCTTGCAAAATATGCTGGTTCTCGCCGGTGCAGGCTCAGGTAAGACCCGGGTGTTGGTCCATCGTATCGCCTGGTTAATGCAGGTAGAAAACGCCTCACCCTATAGCGTTTTTGCGGTGACCTTTACCAACAAGGCGGCAAAAGAAATGCGCGCCCGGGTCGAACAAACCATCCAAGGTTCCGCCGGTGGCATGTGGATTGGCACCTTCCACGGATTAGCCCATCGTATTTTGCGTGCTCACCACCGCGAAGCCAAATTGCCTGAGTCTTTCCAAATTCTCGACAGCGATGACCAGCAGCGCATGATACGCCGTTTGCTTAAGGCCATGAATATCGATGAAAAGAAATGGCCGGCAAAGCATATCGCCTGGTATATCAGCGCCAAAAAAGATGAAGGCCTGCGCCCGGGTGACATCCAAGCCTATGACGTCAATGAACAACTTTTACAGCGAGTCTACAGCGCCTATCAAGAGGCCTGTGACCGCGCCGGATTAGTCGACTTTGCCGAGATCCTGCTGCGCTGCTATGAGGTTCTGCAGCAACAACCTACGCTATTGCGTCACTACCAGCAGCGCTTTGCCCATATTCTGGTGGACGAGTTCCAGGATACCAATACCATACAATACCGCTGGCTGGCACTGATCGCCGGTGATACGAATTCCATGATGATAGTTGGCGACGATGACCAGAGTATTTATGGTTGGCGTGGTGCCCGTATCGAAAACATCAAACGCTTTTTAGATGACTTTGACGCCGAAACTATTCGCCTGGAACAAAACTACCGCTCCACTGCGACCATTCTAAAAGCGGCCAATACGCTGATTGAGAACAACTCCGAGCGCATGGGTAAGAGCCTGTGGACCGATGGTAACCAGGGTGAGCCTATTTCCATCTATGCCGCCTTTAATGAGCTGGATGAAGCCCGTTTTATCGTTGGCAAAATAAAAACCTGGCTGCAAGCCGGTAATGCCCTCAGCGACAGCGCCATCTTATATCGTAACAACGCGCAATCGCGGGTGTTGGAAGAAGCCCTGCTACAAGAAGGTATGAAGTACCGTATTTATGGCGGTATGCGCTTCTTCGAACGCCAGGAAATCAAAGACGCCCTGTGTTATTTGCGCCTGGTCAGTAATCGCCAGGACGACGCCGCCTTTGAGCGCGTGATCAATACACCGACGCGCGGCATAGGCGACAAAACCCTCAGCCATATTCGTGACTGCGCCCGCGCCGAATCACTGCCGCTTTGGTATGCCGCCAAGGCCATCATTGAACAACAACATTTGTCTGGCCGTGCCGCCACTGCGGTAACCCGGTTCTTGGAGTTAGTCGATGGTATCGAAGCCCGTATCGACGATCTCACCTTGGCGGAGCAAGCCAAATATGCAATTGAAAATACCGGCCTTATGGCCATGTATCAGGCAGAAAAAGGTGAAAAAGGCCGCGCCCGCGTAGAAAACTTGGAAGAATTAATAAACGCCTGCGAGCAATACGAATTACCGGTGGACGAAGAGTTTTCATCGCCACTGCAAGGCTTCCTGGCCTACACTTCATTAGAGTCAGGAGAGGGTCAGGCCGAAGAACATGAAGATGCGGTGCAGATGATGACATTGCACTCAGCAAAAGGCCTGGAGTTTCCACTTGTGTTTATGGCTGGCGTTGAAGAGGGCATGTTCCCATCGCAACAAAGCCAGGAGGAAAGCGGTCGCTTAGAGGAAGAGCGTCGCCTTTGCTATGTAGGCATGACCCGCGCCATGGATAAGCTCTACATCACTCATGCGGAAGCCCGTCGCCTCTATGGCCAGGAAAAATATCACAGCCCGTCGCGTTTTTTACGTGAACTGCCCGATGACTGCATCGAAGAAATTCGCGTTAGAACCAAGGTCACCGCGCCGCAACAGTCGGGCCGTTTTAGCCCGTCGCTGACACAAGCGGCATTTGCCGATAGCGGCTTTAATCTAGGCCAACGCGTACTCCATGCCAAGTTTGGTGAGGGTACAGTATTGAATTATGAAGGTGCCGGGGCCCAGTCACGGGTGCAGGTAAACTTTGATGACGTCGGCAGTAAATGGTTGGTCACCGCCTATGCTCGCTTGCAAGCACTCTGAAGTAACTAGCTTACTCACCCAATTAAAGCGCCAGCGATGGCGCCAAGCACTGTTATTGCGTGGCGAACGACAATGGTGCTACGAGCAATTAATCGCGCTCCAGAAACTGACAGCCGCTCCATGGTATGTGCTTAGCAATAATGAACAGCTTAGCCAGGCCCAGTGGCCGCATCATCTGCACCAGATCCTGGGGCAAGAACATGCCCACGGCGCTTACGACTGTTACAGCGGCTTTTATGCCGACAAACTCGCAGCACTGGCGGGCACGGTGCAAGCCGGGGGCTTGCTGGTGCTTATGCTGCCAGAAGATACCCAGGCTTTTATCGACCCGGGCATGGATAAGCTGGTTTCTTACGGTTACTCCACACCAACACAAAGCCATTTTTGGGCCTGGTTAGAACAGCAACTAGTAGAAACCGACTTTATTAGCATCAAGCAATCCGAGGCTAACGCAAACGATATTAACTTGGTTGCCGACACACCTGACTGCAATGCTGAAGCGGATACCCGTGAGCAGCAAGAGGTCGTAGCGCAAATCATTAAAACCGCCAAGGGTCGGGCACATCGCCCACTATTAATTAGTGCCGACCGGGGTCGTGGCAAGTCTGCCGCATTAGGTATAGCCGCCGGCCAGCTGAGCGATAAACGCATCATCTTATGTGCCATTCAGCGTAGAGCGGTAACTAGCGTGTTTAAACACCTGAGCCAAACGGCATCCCTTGCCGAAGCCAAGGACACAGATCTGAGTCTAGGTAATGTTGAATATATGCCTCCGGATCGCGTCCTGCACGAGCAACCCAGTTGTGATCTACTCTTTGTCGATGAAGCGGCCACCCTACCGATACATATTCTTAAGCGGCTGTTGGCTATCTATCCACGCGTGGTCTTTGCCAGCACCTTGGCCGGTTACGAAGGTAGTGGCCGGGGTTACACCCTACGCTTTAAAGCCTATTTGCAAAGGCACTACCCTAATTTTAGCGAGCGCGTTTTAAACGAGCCCTTTCGCTACGCCTCGGGTGATCCCTTGGAACAGGGGATCAACAAATTACTGGTGCTTGATGCCGCCAGCAAGGAACTCCAGCCCTGCGAACAAGTATTAACTCATACTTCTATCGATGTGGCTCAGCTACGCGCGCAGCCGGAGCTGCTAAAGCAGGTATTTGCTTTACTGGTGCTTGCCCATTATCAAACCTCGGCCAATGACTTTCGCCAATTACTGGATGCGCCGGGACAGCGTATTTACCTAAGCCGAAAAGGCGAGCAACTGGTCGCCGTGGCCGTTATTACCTTGGAAGGTCGCTTCGATGAAAAGATGGCGGCCCAGGTTGTCAGTGGTGAACGTCGCCCGCAGGGGCACTTACTCGCTCAAAGCCTGGCTCAGCTAAGCGGTGAGTCACAATTGGCGCAGCTATCCTGCGCGCGTATAGTGCGCATTGCCGTGCATCCACAATTGCATCACCTGGGTATAGGTAGCGCGTTAATGGACTTTATCGGTGACGATCTCACAAAACACAAGGTTGCCATACTTGGCACCAGCTTTGGCGCCCATGCCAGCCTGCTGGAGTTTTGGCAACGTCTTGGTCTCAGCACCATTAAGCTGGGCATTAAGCGGGATCATGTCAGCGGTGAATACAGCGCCTTAATGGCAAAAGGACTCACTGAACAAGGCACCCAACTATTGTCACCGGTTATCAAGGCTTGGCAAAAGGATCTGCCACACCTAATAGCGCATTATTTTGCCGATTTGGATAGTCGTCTGTTACTGAAACTATTATGCGAATGCCCCAAGGCCGAACCCAGCCAGGCCGATCATCATACCCTAATGCGTTTTACCCTGGGTCAGATCCCGCTAGCACAAGCCTATGGCGCCCTGTGTCGTTACCTTCAATCAAACTGGTTGTCACTTACTATGGCGCCTAAAGAAACTCAAGAAGTGATTCTTGCGCTCATATTTAACAGCGTGGATGCCAAGCCTGCCGAACTGAGTAAAAAACAGTACCAGCAGCTGATCAAAAGCTTTATTCAACAGCTTCTAAAATAATCTTGTAGACCGGGGTTTGACGCCAAGGAGGGCGTTAGTAGAGCAATGCAGGAGCATAGTGCCGATAACCCCAACAAGGTGCAGTTCCATGCCGCAATGTCGGCCTAAAAGGCCGACCTACAAACGCAAAAAACCCGCTGCATTGCTGCAACGGGTTTCTCTTAATAGGGCCCTGACGATGTTCTACTTTCACATGGCAAATGCCACACTATCATCGACGCTGTTTCGTTTCACTACTGAGTTCGGCATGGGG
>NZ_PQBV01000020.1:0-571 GCF_002964545.1 Pseudoalteromonas sp. T1lg10 | reverse complement strand
CAAAAAACTTTTAATTGAAGAGTTTGATCATGGCTCATATTGAACGCTGGCGGCAGGCCTAACACATGCAAGTCGAGCGGTAACATGTCTAGCTTGCTAGAAGATGACGAGCGGCGGGACGGGTGAGTAATGCTTGGGAACATGCCTTGAGGTGGGGGACAACCGTTGGAAACGACGGCTAATACCGCATAATGTCTACGGACCAAAGGGGGCTTCGGCTCTCGCCTTTAGATTGGCCCAAGTGGGATTAGCTAGTTGGTGAGGTAATGGCTCACCAAGGCAACGATCCCTAGCTGGTTTGAGAGGATGATCAGCCACACTGGAACTGAGACACGGTCCAGACTCCTACGGGAGGCAGCAGTGGGGAATATTGCACAATGGGCGCAAGCCTGATGCAGCCATGCCGCGTGTGTGAAGAAGGCCTTCGGGTTGTAAAGCACTTTCAGTAAGGAGGAAAGGTTAGTAGTTAATACCTGCTAGCTGTGACGTTACTTACAGAAGAAGCACCGGCTAACTCCGTGCCAGCAGCCGCGGTAATACGGAGGGTGCGAGCGTTAATCGGAATTACTGG
>NZ_PQBV01000019.1:0-236 GCF_002964545.1 Pseudoalteromonas sp. T1lg10 | reverse complement strand
CGGAAGGCTCTCTAGAGCCTTCCTTTTTCTTCTTAATTTACGTTTATCTCTAGAGCGTAAATCAACAAGAGAAAATAGGGATTGTATTAATGTTCGAAAACCCGGAGCTTTATTGTGGCTAATCTTTCAACCCTGATCCGCTATCCACTGATAGCAACCGCAACCCTAGCTTGTATGCTGGCAAGCGACGCTGACGTTTATGCGGCACACAATATCGATATCAATGACAGCTATGC
>NZ_PQBV01000018.1:259028-371576 GCF_002964545.1 Pseudoalteromonas sp. T1lg10 | reverse complement strand
TAGAAATGTTACCGCTCGACTTGCATGTGTTAGGCCTGCCGCCAGCGTTCAATCTGAGCCATGATCAAACTCTTCAATTAAAAGTTTTTTCTGTCCCGAAGGACATGCTCAATGAATTCTGATTTTGATTCTTTCGAATCGAATTGACTGTGCTGCAATAAATAAATTTATTGCCGTTGGTCACTCACTTCCATTTAAGGAAAAAACATTGAGACTCTAAATTTGTTTGCGTCATCTAGCGAACTAGAATCTGCTGTTAGAACTCAATCTGTACGAGTGCCCACACAGATGATTGCTTCATATTTTTAAAGAACGTTTCGAGCTGCTTTCGCGCCTCGAGGGCTGTGCATTCTACTCAACCCTGATTTGTTGTCAACACTTAATTTTGAGAAAGTTTTCATTTTTCAAAACTGAAGTTTTATTTGACTCCCTGAGCCGCTAGCGCCTCGCTATGCGTTGCTACGCTGCGCGTCGCGCCTGCCGTCTCAGTGGGGTCGCATTATAGGGAGATTCGATTTTGACGCAAGCCCTTTTTTAAAGAAAATTGCGAAAAACGGATCGTTTGCGCAAATTACACACAAAAGGCATTAAAAAAGGCCATTAAATATCCTTTTAATGGCCTTTTTCGCTGTTTTAATTGTATCTGTGCTTATGAAACACCCGCTACATATTGATAAAGACTCACGCCCCACACCAAGGCGGCTATCAGTAGAGATAAGGTCACTGCGGCAGAACCCATATCCTTGGCACGCCCGGATAGCACGTGCATATCGGTAGAAACTCTATCTGTCAGCGCTTCAATCGCCGAATTGATCAACTCGACGATAAGAACCAGTAGCAGCACAACCACTAAAGCCAGCCAATGCATAATGTCGGTTGCAATAATAAAAGACAGGGGCAATAAGAGCAGTGCCAGGGCCAGCTCTTGACGAAAAGCAGCTTCTTCTTTTATTGCCGCGCTTAAACCGAGATAAGTACAACGTAAGGCTTTAAATAATCGTCCTATACCTTGGCCATTGGGTTTATTGGAATTTACTTGCATCGACTACTCATTCCTTTAGCCATAAAAAAGCCCCAATGAAGGGGCTCTTTACTCTATATTAGGCAACACCGTACTGGTCACGGTACGCTTTGACCGCTTGCAGGTGCTCGTCCATATCACCTTGCTGTTCCAGATAGGTAATAAGGTCGGCTAACTTTACAATAGAGACAACCTGCGTATTAAAGTCGCGCTCTACTTCTTGAATCGCCGATAACTCAGCCTTGCCTTTTTCCTGACGGTCTAGGGCGATAAGAACGCCTGACAGATCCGCGCCGTTGGCTGCAATGATTTCCATCGACTCACGAATCGCCGTGCCAGCAGTGATCACATCGTCCACCAGCATGACCTTACCTTTAAGCTCTGAGCCTACCAGACTGCCGCCTTCACCGTGGTCTTTCTTTTCTTTACGGTTAAAGCAATAAGGTACGTCTTTATCGTAATGATCCGCTAAAGCAACCGCCGTGGTAGTAGCAATTGGAATACCTTTATAGGCCGGGCCGAACAATAAGTCGTACTCTATGCCTGCATCTTCCAGCGCTGCAGCATAAAAACGACCTAGTTTGGCCAGGTCTTTACCCGTGTTAAATAAGCCGGCGTTGAAAAAGTAAGGACTCGTGCGCCCAGACTTCAAGGTGAACTCACCAAACTTAAGTACCTGTTTGGCTAATGCGAATTCAATAAACTGCTTTTGATATTCTTTCATTACTCTACTCGTCAAGCTGTTAAGGGTTAGGCCAAGGTTTGCTTTTGGATATCGATGATTTCACGAATAGAATGCTTCGCCAGGCTTAGCATTTGCTCAAGCTCATCGAATGAGAAAGGTTCACCCTCGGCAGTGCCCTGAACTTCAATGATTTTACCGGTTTCGGTCAAAATCACGTTCATATCGGTTTCAGCCGCAGAATCTTCTAAATATTCCAAGTCACTGATCGGCTCACCATTGTAGATACCCACTGAAATAGCAGCGATCATGTGTTTAAGGGGATTGGTATTGATCATGCCCTTGCTGCGCATATAGGTAAGCGCATCGACAAGTGCAACACATGCACCGCTGATTGACGCGGTACGGGTGCCGCCATCGGCTTGAATAACATCGCAATCTATGGTGATAGTGTTTTCACCCAGGGCTTTTAAATCAACCGCCGCACGTAAGGAACGCGCGATCAGGCGTTGAATTTCCATGGTACGTCCACCTTGTTTACCACGCGCCGCTTCACGGTTATTACGAGTATGGGTAGAACGCGGCAACATGCCGTATTCTGCGGTAACCCAGCCTTTACCCTGACCCTTCATAAAGCGCGGTACACCCGCTTCAACACTCGCCGTACATAAAACCTTGGTATTACCAAACTCAACCAATACCGAACCTTCGGCATGCATGGTGTATTGGCGAGTAAAGGTCACTGGGCGAATTTGATTAGGTGTTCTTTCACTAGGACGCATTCACTATCCCCTTCAATAAAAAATTTCGTTCATTATATGTGTTCACCCGCGGCTATGCCACGGCACTTTTATGAAAATGGCCATTTTTGCCGGAAAATTCTGCTAGAGCTCACATTTTGTTAAGGTATAATCATAGCGATACTGCTATTCAAAATTAGGAAATCATTCATGATCCACAGCATGACTGCGTATGCTCGCCAAGAAGTGAAAGGCGACTGGGGTACCGGAACTTGGGAAATTCGCTCCGTAAACCAACGTTACTTGGAAACTTTTATTCGCGCCCCTGAGCAATTTCGTGGTTTAGAGCCTGTGATCCGTGAACGCCTGCGAAAGAACCTACAAAGGGGTAAGGTTGAAGTTTTCCTAAAATTTGCCGCTAACCCAGCCCATGTGGGTGAGCTCAACATCAACGAGTCACTGGCCTCACAGCTGGTAAAAAGTGCCCAATGGGTACAGGCACAAAGTAAAGGCGACATTAACCCGGTTGATATCCTGCGCTGGCCCGGTGTGATGGAAGCAGAAGAAATGGATATGGACACTGTGCAAAGCGAATTGCTTGCCGGTTTAGACGGTGCCATTGAGGACTTTAAAGCCGCCCGTGGCAGCGAAGGCGAAAACCTTGAGCAGATGATCAGCACTCGCCTTGACGCCATCCTTGAGCAAGTGACCATAGTTGAAGCGCATATGCCGGAAGTGATCAAATGGCAGCGTGAAAAGCTATCGCAAAAGCTTGAAGAGCTGCAAGCCGAGATCGATGAAAGTCGTCTTGAGCAAGAACTTATCTATCTGGCGCAAAAACAAGATGTCGCCGAAGAGCTCGACCGCCTAAAATCGCATGTAAAAGAAACCCATAAGATCCTGAAAAAAGGTGGTGCCTGTGGCCGACGCTTGGACTTTATGATGCAAGAGTTTAACCGTGAGGCCAATACCCTGGCGTCCAAGTCGATTAATACCGAAGTCACCAACGCCGCCGTAGAGCTTAAGGTGTTAATTGAGCAGATGCGTGAGCAAATTCAAAATATTGAGTAAACCTTAGGCCCGACTTTAGACGTCTTAACCGGCCTCGCTTTATGCGGGGCTTTTTTATGCCTTACGACTTGGCAACAAGCTGTCTTCCCAATCTAGTACCTTCACTTATTCCTTCATAAAACAGAAAAATATATTAAAGAAAAAGAGGGTTAGAAATTAAAAAAACAAACAAAAAAAAGTAATTATAAAAACATTTAAAAACCTCTATCAAAAACTCAACGACCCATAAAAACTAAAACCAATACATCATGTTAGAAATTTTCACGATTTCAAATCCGCAAAAACAACTTAGTACACTTTCAATACAAAATGGTACATATAATAAATTGACCACATCCGCTGATTATTAAATAACTAAAAGCCGCCGTGAATATAATAAAAATCTCGGTGAATAATAAAAACCATCAACGGAGAAGGTCTAATGAAAGCTACATCTATGCTTAGGAAGGCTTCGGTTGTGCTGACGGTTGCTGCAGGTTTATCACTTGCTACTTCAGCCAACGCCATGAAGTTAAAGCAACAAAACTTACTAGAACTCACTGCTGCTTCACAAAACATCATTGCCGGCGAAGTAATTAAAGTCACCGATGGCTTCGATAACAAGCGTCCTTACACTGAAGTCACCATCAACGTCAGCAGCGATGCAAAAGGCAAATTAAAAGAAGAATCAACCTACACTTTCCGTCAGTTTGGCCTACTGAAGCCGCGTTCTATGGGCAATGGTAAGGTTTATTTGGGTGTCACACCTGACGGCTTCGCTAAATGGAATGAGGGCGAAAACGTCATCGCCTTTATGTACAAGCCAGCCTCTATCACCGGTTTCCAAACTACTGCTGGCATGGCACAAGGTAAGTTTGTTGTCCGCGATGGCAAGGTAATTAACCAATTCGCTAACTCAGGCCTGTTTGAAGGCATGGACACTGCAAGCTTCTCTGACGAAGAGCGCAACATGCTTACTAATCCAGAAGCAGTGAAGATTGATGTGTTTATGAACCTTGTCGGTAAACTTGCGGGAGTACAACAACAATGAAATTCTCTAAACTTGCTGCTGGTATCGCACTAGCCACTCTTTCTGCTGGTGCTTTGGCGGCTGGTCCGCTCTATATTCACGATAAAACCATGCAGCCCTACAAATGGGATACGAGTAAAGGCGCAATCCCAGTTTGGACCGATGGCGGTATGCTGGTTCAAGATAAGGATGGTAACCAGGTTGAATCGTTTACCGTGCTAAAAAAGGGCACCAAGTACAATCTCAACATCACCTTGCCAGATGGCACTGTGATCCCTAAAAACACCGTACTCGATCGCGACTACACCTTATTAACGGTTGAGCGAGCGAACGAAATTACGGCCAATGCCATTGCCCAGTGGTCAAACGTAGAAACCGCGACATTAGACATGGCCGTTGCAGGCACCATTGCAAGCAAAACTGGGATATCTGATATCACTGCCGCAAATGCAAATGAGGTCTATGGCGCCGAAAATGGCTATGGTTTTTGGGTAATCTATGACACGGATGGCTCGGTTGTAGAAGACGTGTTTGGGGTACCGAAACAATCTGTTTTAGGTATGGCATTCCCTGAATGGGCCAACGAAGAAACCGGTGAGATTCTAGAAGCGACAGCAATAATGAATGGCTGGGCAGTGGCTCCTAATGACGATGGCAGCAAAATTGCGGGCGTATTCACGCATGAGTTTGGTCATGCTATCAACCTTTCCCACACTCAGGTAAATGGTCAACTAGCCTATCTAAGTTCAGCGGCAAACAAGCTGTACCCAGGCGTGCCTGGCTGTGGTGTGAACCCTATCGCCGGCGGTAATCCAGCGATGATCGAAACCATGTACCCGTACATTGATCACTACAAGGCAGGTGCTGTAAATCAAAGTAGCATCGAACATCCCGATGATGTTGCGGCGATATCAAACCTGTACCCAAGTGCTCACTATGCTAATTCCCGCGGGGCCATAACCGGCGTGTTGCGCCTTAAAGATGGCAGAACTGAGTACAGCGGGATCAATGTGGTCGCACGCAACGTCAACAACCCGCTATTCGATGCGGTGTCAAACATGTCAGGCTCTGCCACACAGGGCAAAGTCGGTCCGGATGGGCGATACACGATTCGAAATCTGACGCCGGGTGAGCAATACGTGTTGTATGTAGAGCCAATCGTTGCCGGTGGCTTCCCAACAACACCTCAACCTTTACTTTCAACGGCAGAATATTGGAACGAAAACGAAAGTAGTGATCCCCTGATCGATGAAGTCTGCGACCAAACGGCTATTATCGCCGAAGCAGGTGTTACCAAAGAAGCGGATTTCACTTTCAATGGATACATGAAAGGGGTGCAAGTAACTCCCCTATCCTCAGTGACTTTTAGCGATTTGTCGAAAAATGGCCGTAAGGCAGTTGGCACAGCAGGTCTCAGCGCGGTGATGTGGGATGCCAATAACGGTTTTGAAATTTTACCCAGCCGCTATGTGGGTGCTGAATCATACCTAAGCCGCAACGGTAAGCATGTTTTGGTGCAACACGATCAGGATGGCAACGGCATTATGGAGCCCACCGTTTGGTCTGGTAATGAAGCGCGTTCGGTTGGCTATCTAGGACAAAGCCAATGTAACGTCTCTACCAGTTTCGCTGGGGTAAAAATCAGCGCCCTTGGTTCAGCCATGGACGATTCAGGTTCTACTGTTGTCGGTATGGCATACCAAGACTTAAACGGCAATGGCAACTGCCAAGAGTACTTCTCCGGCGAAATGAAACCCTTTATCTGGGATGAAAAAGGCGGTATCCGCGAACTGGATACCAGCGGTGTGAATTGGAACCGAACTTTGTACGCGTTTGCTCACGGCTTATCTGGTAACGGTAAAGTGGCGCTCGGTCAGGTGAATTACAATCAGGCCGTTGCCTGGGTTGATGACGGTCCTATGCTCGACCTCACCACCGCGTTCAATGCAAAGCAAGCTAAGGTCTCAAACTTCGACGGCAGCCGCGTTGCGCTGACCAGCAATTACGGTGTTCAATTATGGGATTCACGTAAAGGACTGAGTGAAGATGCGGTAACCAACATCGGCTCGCTGCCATGGTGTGAGGATATTCAATACATCTTCTACTCTTGGAACCTGTGTAAAGAGCTATCACCAGATGAGATCACAGCCTCTTACGGTGCCGTGCCTATGACGGTTAGCGATTTGAGCGATGACGGCAGAGTCGCAATTGGCCGAGCCGGTGGTAGCCGATTTGGCTATTATGGCGCCCTGTGGGTCGAAGGTATTGGCTGGCTTGAGCTAAGCCGCTTCTTGCGTGAGCAAGGTGCAGCGGAACTCGGTAAATTGTCGATGAGTAATCCGATTGCCCTAAGTGGTGACGGTAGCAAAATGCTAGGTGTTGCCGGTGGGATGTCTTGGTATATGGATTTGAGCCAAGTTTATGTGTGTGACAATGGTGATTCGATATTAACCGGATTCCCTGGTGGACTAAGAGAAGCGGTCGCCAATGGTGCTAAAATAGGACGCTGTGGAATGATTTAGTAACTTGTCAGAATCTAACAATGTGCTTTTCTTGTTAGTCTGATATCTCAATTGGGACTCGCTCTGTCGGGTCCCATTTTTTGTTCAGCGAGTTTGTGCTTACAGATGCAAACAACAACAGAAGCCGCCAAAGTTTTTCAATGATACCCAACGAATCAAGATAGCATCCTAGTCGCTAAAAGTAATTCCCCCTCGCTGTGTTCTGTGTCTGCAGGATCCCCAACAGGACAATTAATACAAACCGCATTTACGGTCCGGGCCAAAAATGATGATAAACATCTAGTTGTGTACATGGCCCACCAGCCAAAACAAAAAATTAACAACAGTTCATTTATCACCCGAAAAACGCTCCCTTCACATTGCAACCCATCAAGCCATTTTAGGTACATTTATACCGACAAAGAATATGAGAATAAAAACTACAAAGATTAAAGAATATCTAACTCATAAAAATGAATAAGCATTCAGGTAAGTTAATCAGCTCCAATGTCGTGAAATTTGAATTAAAACTCTAATTTAAAAAGTAAACAAAACTCTTCTGATGCACAAAATAAAATAACAAGAGATTTAAAATCAACGACTTATAAAAAATAAAAACAACATCAGCATTAATCAGAAAGACTCTAAAAAAACCTCTGATACAAAATTGCACAAATAATCAATTGAATAACAATTCGATTTATAAAACCTTAGAGAGAGCTGAGTGTTAATAGTCAGTAAATAAAAATAAAATCATCAACGGAGAATTTCTAATGAGAGCCAAATCCATGCTCAAGAAGGCTTCAATTGCGCTAACGGTAGCTGCAGGGTTTTCCCTGGCTACCTCAGCCAATGCCATGAAGCTGAAGCAACAAAATCTAGAAGAACTCACTTCCGCTTCACAAAACATCATCGCCGGCGAAGTCATTAAGGTCACCGATGGCTTCGATAACAAACGCCCTTATACCGAGGTCACCATTGCAGTCAACAGTGATGCCAAAGGCAAACTAAAAGACGATTCAACCTACACTTTTCGCCAGTTTGGCTTGCTAAAGCCACGTTCAATGGGCAACGGCAAGGTGTATTTAGGCGTTACACCGGACGGTTTCGCCAAATGGAACGAAGGTGAAAACGTGATTGCCTTTATGTACAAACCAGCCGCTATTACCGGCTTCCAAACGACCGCCGGCATGGCACAAGGTAAGTTTGTTGTGCGCGATGGCAAAGTCCTAAACCAATTTGCGAACACGGGCTTATTTGACGACATGGATACATCAAAATTTTCTGATGAAGAGCGCAATATGCTCACTAATCCTGGCGCTGTGAAAGTGGATGCCTTTATGAATTTGGTCGGTAAATTAGCGGGAGGACAGCAGTAATGAAATTTTCAAAACTAGCAGCAGGCATCGCTTTAGCCACACTGTCTGCCGGAGCATTCGCCGGTGGCCCTCTTTATATCCACGAAAAAACCATGCAGCCATACAAGTGGAATACTGCAAACGGAACCATCCCTGTATGGACCGACGGTGGCCAACTCATTAAAGACAAAGATGGTAACGATGTTCAAGCCTTCACCATTTTAGAGAAAGGCACTAAGTTCAACGTTGATATCACATTACCCGATGGTGAGGTGTTGCCTAAAAACATCCCCCTAGAACGCGATTACACCTTCCTGACGATTGCTCAAGCTAACGCCGTAACCGCCGATGCCGTTGCGCAGTGGTCGAATGTTGACACATCGACCTTGGACATGGCCGTTGCTGGCACCATTGAAAGTCAAACCGGCATCAGTGACGTTAATGCATCTAATGTAGACCAAATCTATGGGGCGGAAAATGGTTATGGCTTCTGGGTTAACTACGACAGTGATGGCGCAATTCTGGAAGAGTATTTTGGCATCCCTCGTAACCAGGTACTGGGTATTGCCTTCCCTGAGTGGGCGGATGAAGAAACCGGTGAAATCACCGAGGCAACGGCGCTTATGAACGGTTGGTACATAGATATCAAGGACACCGAGGGCAAGATGGTTCAGGGTGTATTTACCCATGAGTTCGGTCACGCTATGAATATGTCTCACTCACAAGCAAACGGCCATTTTACCTACATAGCTTCCCCTTGGAGCCCTCAATACGACGGCGTGCCCGGCTGTAGCACAACTAACCAATACACGGGTCGAGGCCAGGCGCCGGCCGATGGCATCGAAACCATGTTCCCCTTTATCAACGTGCGCGGCACAGAAGGCATGGAGCAAGGCACTGTCAATGTACGTGATGATATCGTGAATATTTCCGACCTCTACCCAACTGCGGATTACAAAACCAAGTACGGTACCATCAAGGGTAAACTGTTTACCAAAGAAGGGGTTGAGTATTCGGGTATGAACATGATCGCCCGTAACCTGGATAACCCCATGTACGATGTGATCACTCAGCAAACGGGTAATATGACGCAGGGTCGTATCGGTCCCGATGGCTCGTTCACCATCAATGGCTTAACACCCGGTGGGCGTTATGCGTTATACATGGAGCCAATCCGAGCCGGGGGTTACCCAACCACCCCATCCGCGCTTATTTCTGAGTCTGAATTCTGGAATAGCAACGAGAGTTCATCACCGGCAATGGATAATGCCTGTGACATGACTGAAATCGTTGTTGCCGGCGGTCAAACCAAAGAAATCGAAATGCATTTCAATGGTTACAAAAATGGTATCCAATACACGCCATTAGTTTCTGCATTTGTCACAGAGCATTCGAAAAACGGTAAAAAAGCGCTCGGTTCAACACCAGGCGGTGTTCCGTTCATGTACGACAGCGTGCAAAACTCTTTTTCTACAATGATCGCTCCAGATGGTTCAGCACTACTTAGCTCAACCACCGCGGCAATGAACAAAACAGCTACAAAAGCGGCTGTTATTGCTGACCTAGATGGTGATGGCATTGGCCAAGGTGCGGTTTGGGATATTCGCTCTAACAAGCTTGCGGAACTGGAAGACCCTTCAAATAACACCTGTACGCTGGGCAGCCAACAAGGTGTGAGCTCTCAGTCAATTTGGGATATAGACGATGAAGGTAAACTTGTTGTCGGTACTTACCGCAAACCAACATCTGGTGGCGAGGAATGTGCTGAAGGTGAAGGTGCTCGCTCATATGCTGTGCCAACGGTATGGGACACTACGACTGGCAAAGCGACTGAGCTAGGTGGTCTTGAATATGTGCCTTCGCTTTACGGCTCTCGTATTGATGTACTCGTAAATGGTGAGCGTAGAGAAGTATGGATGCGTGCCGATCGTATGTCAGGTAATGGTAAAGTCATTACTGGTACAGGCAACAGCCAAGGTCTAGTGGCTTGGGTTGATGGCGAACTTCATGACATCAATAGTAAGTTTGGTGCCCGAGATATTGCCGTAATTAGCCAAGATGGCGGAAAAATTGCGTTTAATACTCTCGTTGGTGAAGGCCGCGACCGCAAGTATGACGGGATCAAAGTTTGGAATACCCAAACAGATGAGCTTGAGGCGCTAGGCAGCATGCGTTGGTGTGATGACATTCCTTACATCCAGCGATTCGTTAACTACTGTGAAGCACCGTATAACTTGGATCATGAATACATATCGTCTGTTGTCGGTGTACCAAGCATGATCCCTCTTGATGCAAATGAAGACTTGTCACTCATTACTGCACGTTACAATGGCGGTAGTGCAATTTACATGGACGGTCTTGGCTGGATGACAGCAGCTGAGTTCTTCGGTCGTCAAGGCGTTGTTGAAGCTAAAAACCTGCTAACCGACAACTGGTTTGCTATGAGCGCGAATGGCTCAGAAATGATGGCTAACTTAGCTGGTGCAGCGATCAGTATTGAGATCGATGCCAACAAAGCGTTCGTCTGTAAAGACGGCGTAAACCAGGAGCTGAGCTTCCCTAAACAGGTTATGGCCGCAGTAAAAAATGGTGCTGAATTCGGTCGCTGCGAGCACCTAGACGACACCTATTAATCTTTATGTTGTGACCCAAGTAATGGCCCTTAACTGGGCCATTTTTATATCCCATACAGGGCTTTTAGAACTACTTTTTATCTTGATTGACTGCATAAATATACAAAAATAATTATATAAACCCACTTAATCATAACCATTGATTATTAAAACCCCTCCCTCCAAGAACGCCACTAAATAGAAAAAATTAAATCAACAAAATCATCAACTTAAAAATCTCGAAGCAAGATGGAGGTGCAGTGATGGGCAGGCCTAGAAACTAGGGAAAAAATAAACTCAAGCAATTGACATTTAAACCAATTAAAACCAAAAAACGAATTACCTCAGGGACGGTTCAACTGGATACACCTGTACAAAAGTGTACATAAATTGCATTGAATACTCACCCGCAATGTTCAATAAATGTTCACCACAGAAACATGTTATTAACAGCTCGATGATTACTACAGATTCATCAATGGAGAGTGTCCAATGAAAACTAAATCATTACTTAAAAAGGCTTCAATCGCATTGACTGTCGCTGCAGGTTTATCACTTGCTACGTCAGCTAATGCAATGAAGCTTAAAAAGCAAAACTTGCAGGAGCTCACCATGGCTTCGCAAAACATCATTGCCGGTGAGGTTATTAAAGTAACCGATGGCTTCGACAACAAGCGCCCCTACACCGAAATCACCATTGCTGTGGACAGCGATGCCAAGGGTAAGCTGAAAGAAGACTCAACCTACACCTTCCGCCAATTTGGCCTGATCAAGCCTCGCTCTTTGGGCAATGGCAAGGTCTACCTGGGTGTGACGCCTGAGGGCTTTGCAAAATGGCATGAAGGCGAAACCGTCATTGCCTTTATGTACAAACCGGCTTCTATCACTGGCTTCCAAACCACCGCAGGTATGGCACAAGGTAAGTTTGTGATCACTAACGGCAAAGCCGTTAATCAGTTCGCTAACAGCGGCCTGTTTGAAGATATGGACACATCCAAATTTACCGATGAAGAACGCAACCTAATAACAACCCCAGGTGCGTTAGACGCAGACACCTTTATGGGCCTAGTTGGTCGACTTGCAGGAGTACAGCAGTAATGAAATTTTCAAAAATTGCAGCAGGCATTGCCCTAGCTACCATCTCTATGGGTTCAATTGCAGGCGGCCCGCTTTATGTTCATGAAAAAACCATGCAGCCATATAAATGGGATACCTCGAAAGGCACAATCCCGGTATGGACAGATGGTGGCAAGTTAATTAAAGACAAAGATGGTAACGATGTTGAGAGCTTTACCGTGCTTGAAAAAGGCACCACCTTCAACGTAGATATCACCTTACCCGATGGTACAGTGCTAGAAAAAAACGTCCCGCTAGATCGCGATTATACTTTCCTCACAATCGCCCAGGCCAATGCCGTCACCGCCGATGCGGTCGCCCAATGGTCCAACGTTGAAACCTCAACCTTGTCAATGGCCATAGCGGGAACAATTGAGAGCCAAACGGGTATTAGCGATGTAAATGCCAGCAACGTAGATCAGATCTACAGCGCAGAAAATGGCTACGGATTTTGGGTCAACTATGACACCGATGGCGCTATTTTAGAAAACTACTTTGGTATTTCTCGAGACCAGGTTTTGGGTATCGCTTTCCCAGAGATTGCCGACGAAGAAACCGGTGAGATCCTCGAGGCAACGGCGCTGATGAATGGCTGGTATATTGATATCAATGATACCGACGGCAAGATGGTACAGGGCGTATTTACCCATGAGTTTGGTCATGCCATGAACATGTCACACTCTCAAGCTAATGGCCATCTAACCTATGTTGCCAAACCCTGGTTCCCGCTCCATGACGGTGTCGCCGGTTGTCCAGGCACAACGACTTACACTAACCGTGGTCAAGCGCCAACCGACAGCATCGAAACCATGTACCCCTTCATTAACGTACGCGGAGTTGAAGGTCTAGAGCAAGGTACGGTCAATGTCCGTGATGATATCGTCAATATTTCCGACCTTTACCCCACGGCCGATTATAAATCCAAGTTCGGCACCATTAAGGGTAAGTTATACACCAAAGAAGGTGTTGAATACTCGGGTATGAACATGATTGCGCGTAACCTGGATAACCCACTGTACGACGTGATCACCCAGCAAAGTGGTAACCTGACCCAAGGCCTAGTGGGTCCTGATGGCTCTTTCACTATCAGCGGTCTGACCCCGGGCGGTCGCTACGCTCTGTATATGGATCCCATTATTGCCGGTGGTTACCCAACTACACCAACGAGCATCATCTCAGAGAATGAATACTGGAATGAGAATGAAGGTACGTCTCCAGCGCTAGATCAAGCCTGTGATATGACTGAAATCATAGTGTCTGGCGGTGAGACCAAAGAAGTGGAAATGTACTTCAATGGTTATCACAGCGGCATTCAATACACGCCACTTATTTCTGCGTTTGTCGTTGATCACTCGAAGAATGGTAAGAAGGCACTGGGCACGACCCTAACGGGCATTCCTTTTATCTATGACAGCGTGCAAAACTCTTTTGAGACAGTGGTCACCCCCGAAGGCTTTGCCCCATTGAAAGCAACCAATGCAGCAATGAATAAAACGGCAACAAAAGCCGCAGTGCTGGCCGATATGGATGGCAACGGCATTGCTCAAGGTGCGATTTGGGACCTTCGTTCGAATCAATTAACCGAGTTAGAAGACCCGAGCAACAACACCTGTGCGCTAGGCAGCCAGACAAGCGTGAGCTCTCATGCTATTTGGGATATGGATGACACAGGTCACATTGTAGTGGGTAATTCACGTAAACCGACTGCCGGCGGCAATGAGTGTGCGCCTGGCGAGGCTTCTCAGTCATACGGTGTGCCCACGATTTGGGATACCAAAACAGGTAAAGCAACCCTGCTTACGGATGGCTTAGAGTTTATCCCTAGCAGATGGAACAATAGTTACGAGGTGCTTATCAACGGTGAGCGCACAGAAGCCTGGGTTCGCGCCGACAAAGTGTCTGGCAATGGTAAAACCATTACCGGTTCGGGCAACAATAACAATTCGCAACTGGCTTGGGTCGATGGCAAATTACGCGATTTGTTTAAAGACTTTGGAGCCCTCAATGCCTCAGTTATTTCTCAAGATGGTGAGCGCATCGCCTTCGGTTCACAACGTGGCTTTGGTCGCAGAGCCTTCGGTCAGGGTGTGAAAGTATGGCATGCCGGTACCGACGAAATCACCGAACTAGGTGGCCTGCGTTGGTGTGACGATGTACCTTTTGTTAACTTCGGTATGAACATGTGTGCATCGCCATTCAACCTAACCCATGAAGACATTGCCGCAAATTCAGGCCTGCCTTTGATGATGGTAATGGATGCCAACGACGATTTATCGCTTATCACAGGTCGTACTCTAATCGGTGGTATGCCAGCGGGTTCAACCATCTATCTAGAAGGTATTGGCTGGATGACGGGTGAAGAGTTCTTCGCTAAGCAAGGTGTGATTGAAGCTAAGAACCTGATGACTAACGGTATCTTTGGTGTCAGCGCCAATGGCTCAGAAATGATGGCTGGTCTGGTTGGAGCTTCTACGCCAATCACCATTGAGATTGACGCCAACAAAGCCTTTGTATGTCAAGGCGGTGTAAACCAAGAACTAAGCTTCCCTAAACAAGTTATAGAAGCAGTTACAGGCGGTGCCGAATTTGGTCGCTGTGAACACCTAGACGACAAATATTAATCTCTGTGTTGTGACTCCTAAGCAATGGCCCTTAACTGGGCCATTTTTCTATTTATAATCCCCAATCCCCCTGTGCCAATTCACTGGGCCACTGCAGCATCAATTTTCATTATCGACACGGACAAAAATGCTTGTTTTACATTTGTGGACAGCTTGCGCATAGTCGCCGGTCGCTTAATCGACCACATATCATTACTTTTAGGACTCCCGTACCGTGCTTCCCAAATCTCAAGCTGGCACTCCACGTATCTTTGCGCCGATTTTGGCTTTGACCTTATACGCTATCGCCGCCGGCTATTTAATGAGTTTATTGCCGCTTTCCTTGGCCCAATTTGCGTTTGACGATGCCCTAGCAAGCTGGCTTGCCAGTAGTTTTTATATCGGCCTGCTGGCGGGTACTTTGGGCATAGAGCCGGTGCTTAAGCGTCTGGGATTTCGCCCTACTTACCTGGCCTGTTTGGCCCTTTTTACCCTGACCGCAATCGCCCTGCCCCTCTATCCTCAGGCCTGGTTTTGGCTTGCGCTGCGACTGCTGGCCGGCTTTGCCGTGGCGGGAATTTTTGTGGTAGTGGAATCCTGGTTAATGGCTGGTGAGCCAAGTACCAGGGCAAAACGTCTTAGCCTGTATATGGTGGCCTTGTATGGTGGCACGGCTTTTGGTCAGTTGGGGATTAATCTCTTCGGCACCTCGGGAGCGGCGCCCTTTATCAGCATTACCCTGGTGATGGTGGTGGCATTTTTGGTTATGGTCTTGTTGCCTAACCAGGCTCCAAACCATCATTACAGTGCCCGCCTGGAGCTAAAACAGATATTAAAACTCAATCACAGTGCCCTGTTTGGCTGCCTGATCTCTGGTTTGGCTCTGAGCGCCATCTATGGCCTTATGCCCTTGGCGTTGGCGGCACGTGGCATCGCCGAGCAAGATATAGGAACCCTGATGGCGCTGGTGCTCTTAGGTGGGATGGCGGTACAGCCGCTGATCACCTTGCTCAATAAATACCTGGCACCAAGCATGTTAATGGTGGCATTTACCCTGCTTGGAGTACTGGCGCTGGCCCTGTCGCTAACATCAGACAGCTTAAAAGTGCTGGCTTTGGCGGTTTTATTACTGGGTGCAGCAAGTTTTGCCCTGTACCCCATAGCTATCGACCTAGGCTGTCAGCAATTGCAAGAGCGCTATATGATAAGCGCCGCCCAGGTTATGCTGCTGAGCTACTCTGTCGGCTCTGTACTTGGGCCCTTATTTGCCGAGCCCTTTATGGCTCACCAACACGGCTTCTTTACCTATTTGTTTATTACTTTGGCCTTTAGCGCCATTTATATTCTGCTTGCCAGTTTGCGCAGCGAAAAAGCCGTCTCAAGCGAATAAAAGCCATGAGCTTTTATTCGCCTTTGTGATCCCGACATTGCTCCTCGGGGTATTCAAATTCCAAGGTGGTATGAGCCAGTTCGAAGTCGGCAAGCAGCTGCGCTAAACGCAGCTTTAAATCCATCACTTCAACAGCATCAAGGTGCTCACGCAAACATAAATGGGCGGTCAGAACATGGTGCTCGCCATCCAAAGACCAGTAATGCACATGATGAGCTGTGCTGATCTCTTGCGGCTCCACTAAGAGCGCCGCCAGCCTGCGCTGAGTTTGCTGATCCGGCGTTCCCTGCAAAAATAACCTCAGTGTTTGGCGCAGATTACGTACCACATTAACAAGAATAAAAAGGGTAAAGAGTATGGATAAAATGGGGTCGAGTATCGGCCAGTCCACAAACATCAGTACTATGGCCACCAGCAGTACCGCCACCCAGCCAAGCACATCCTCTAACAGGTGCCAGTTAAGCACCTTTTCATTCAACGACTTACCCTTACTCAGTTTGAGCGCTGCGTAACCGTTAACAGCTATGCCAAGCACCGCCAACAGCAGCATACCCTCGGTCATGGGCATAACCGGGTCGAAAAGCCGCGGTACGGCAAGCACCAAGACCCAGGTTGAGCCGACCACAAGCACCAGAGAATTCAACAAGGCACCCAGCAGGCTTAAACGCCGATAACCATAAGTAAAGCGGGCATTGGCATGCTTGTTACTAAGCTTATTCAACACCCAGGCACTGCCGATGGCGAGGCTATCACCTAAATCATGCACCGCATCGGCCATAATAGCTGTACTGTTGGTAAGCCAGCCGCCAATAAACTCAATCAGGGTAAAGCCGAGGTTTAAAAAGAAAGCCCAGCCGATGCGCTCCGAAGCTATATCATGGTGATTATGGTGGTGATGATGTGAATGCACGCGCTTCCCCTGATCCCGGTTGATAGGGTCTGTTTATCTTTGCGGTTTACTTTATGTTCAATCTAAACGCATTCTGATCACGACGCTCGTTATGCTGCATAGTCATTCTATGTACATAGCGAGCAACACAGAGCAGGATGCGTTTAGATGAACCCGCAGGGCAGCGCTTGTAGCGCATTTCTACTGTGTTGTTACATGTTTATGTAGAATAACTACACCACACATGTGCCGCCTTGTATAAATCCGCTACAAACTGCTGCAGAAACAAACAACAAAGGTCAACATACCCTATCATCAACTTAGTGTAAAAGGGCCATGAAAAGCAATGTGCACCTTTAGTTTTGTCCCTGGAAGGTCAGGGTTCACCTCGACAAATCAGCAATGCAGAAGCATATTGCCCTGTAGGTCGGGGTTCCACCCCGACAAAGGTGCCGTGAAACAAATGTCGGCGCACAGCATCGACCTACAAAACACACCGACCTACAAAACGCGAAGCACCGACCAAAACCATTGATATTAACCCGGGGGCAGAAATCCGTTATACTAGTGGGCTATTTTTAGTCGTCCCGTTATTTGTTAGAGAGACATCATGAGCCAAGTTCGTGGTAATTTGTTTATTCTTTCTGCCCCATCTGGCGCAGGGAAATCAAGCCTGATCAACGCCTTACTAGAGCGCCATGCCAATATGCAGGTGTCGGTATCGCACACCACCCGCGCCCCGCGCCCAGGTGAAGAAAACGGCGTTCATTACCACTTTGTCGACCAAGGCCAGTTTAAAGAGCTGATCGCCAATGATGATTTCTTCGAATGGGCACAAGTGTTCGACAACTACTATGGCACTTCCAAGGCGGCCATCGAGCAGCAGTTGGAAAATGGCATTGACGTGTTCCTGGATATCGACTGGCAGGGCGCTCGTCAAGTACGCGAGCTTGCTCCCGAGGTCACCACCATCTTTATTTTGCCGCCGTCCAAGGATGAACTGCAAAGCCGCCTTACCAATCGCGGTCAGGATTCGGCTGAAGTGATCGCCGCGCGCATGGAAAAAGCGCAATCGGAAACCTCACATTACGACGAGTACGATTATGTAGTGGTAAATGATGACTTCGACACCGCCCGTGAAGAGATCGCCACCATAGTGGCCGCCACCCGTTTACGCCTGAGCACACAAAAGCGTAAACACGGTGACTTGATCGACGAACTATTAAAATAAAACCCGCCCAAGTATTGGCCTTGAGTGGGTGTTGCAGTAAACTACGCGTTTACAGATTTAATTTTTGGAGTGAAGCATGGCTCGCGTAACTGTTGAAGATGCAGTAGATAAAATTGGCAACCGTTTTGACTTGATCCTTGTCGCGGCGCGTCGTGCGCGCCAGATCGCGGTAGGTGGTAAAGACCCTATGGTAGATGCGGAAAACGATAAACCTACGGTTATCGCTTTACGTGAAATCGAAAACGGTCACATTACCGTGGATACCCTAGACGCAATTGAGCGCCAGGAGCAGCAAAACCAAGAAGCTGCCGAAATGGCTGCCGTTGCCGCTATCGTTGGCGGTAACCAGTAAGCGCATATAATGCTCTGTAAACGGCTGCATTTTCCTTGCAGCCGTTGGCTTTCCACGCTTTTCATCGTATATTCACTTCTTAGTCTATTTCTCCTCGCCGTTTCCGGAGCGTGAATGTATCTCTTTGAAGGCCTCAAGAAAAAAATATCAGAATACCTAGCCCCCGAAGATGTGGCGCTAGTACAAAAAGCCTACGTCGTGGCCAGAGAAGCGCACGAAGGGCAATTTCGCTCAAGCGGCGAACCTTATATCACCCACCCCGTTGAAGTAACGCAAATCCTCGCCAACATGAAGTTGGATCATGAAACCCTGATGGCGGCTTTAATGCACGATGTCATCGAGGATACGGATTTTTCCCAACAGGACCTGGCGGGGATCTTCGGTGAAACCGTCGCCGATCTGGTCGAAGGGGTGAGTAAGCTCGACAAGCTAGGCTTTAAAGACAAAAGAGAATTCCAGGCGGAAAACTACCGCAAAATGATCATGGCGATGACCCAGGATATTCGCGTTATCCTGATCAAGCTGGCGGACCGCACCCATAATATGCGCACCCTAGGTGCCCTGCGTCCGGATAAGCGCCGCCGTATTGCCCGTGAAACCTTGGATATCTTTGCCCCCATCGCCAATCGCCTGGGTATCCACGATATTAAAAACGAACTTGAAGACTTAGGTTTTCAAGCTCTCTACCCGATGCGCTACCGCGCTTTAAAGTCGGAAGTAGCCAAGGCCCGCGGCAACCGTAAGGAAGTGATCACCAACATTCAAGGCGAGATAGAATCGCGCCTCAGCGAATGGGGTATTCACGCCCAAGTATCGGGCCGGGAAAAACACCTCTACAGCATCTACCGCAAAATGCTCAACAAGGAGCTGATGTTCAACGAAGTCATGGACATCTATGCATTTCGCATCGTGGTCGACAACATGGATACCTGTTATCGGGTACTTGGTGTGGCTCATAATCTGTATAAGCCCATTGAAACCCGCTTTAAAGACTATATTGCGGTGCCCAAAACTAATGGTTATCAATCCCTGCACACCTCGCTGGTCGGCCCGCACGGTATTCCCGTAGAGATTCAAATCCGCACCCTGGACATGGATCATATGGCCGACAAAGGGGTCGCGGCCCACTGGATGTATAAGAAAACCGGGGAGAACTCTGGTCATACGGCACAACAAAGGGCGCGCCAATGGATGCAAAGCCTGCTAGAGCTACAACAAAGTGCCGGCTCCTCGTTCGAATTTGTGGAAAACGTAAAAACCGATCTCTTCCCGGAAGAGATTTACGTGTTCACCCCGGATGGCCGCATCGTCGAGCTGCCCATGGGCGCCACCGCGGTGGACTTTGCCTATGCGGTGCACACAGATGTGGGGAATACCTGTGTCGGGGCGCGAGTCAATCGCAAACCGCATCCGCTGAGCAAGGCGCTGGATACCGGGCAAACAGTGGAAGTGATCACCAGCTCAGGGGCGCATCCAAATGCCACCTGGCTGAACTTTATCGTCACCGCCAAGGCGCGTTTGTGCGTGCGTAACTATCTGAAAAATCAGCGTCACGAAGAAGCCTTGCAACTGGGTCGCCGACTACTGGACTCGGCCCTTGGCGAGTATTCACTCGACAGCATCAGCAGCGAAACCATAAACCGGGTGCTCGAAGAGCATCAGGTCAATTCGATGTTGGAGCTGATGGTGGAAATCGGCTGCGGCAATATTATGAGCGTCTTGGTTGCCAAGCGCCTACTGCAGAGCGATGAAGCCGATTTAGATAAACTCGCCACCTCGACCAAGGCGGCGATCATAGGTACCGAAGGCATGTTGGTGAATTACTCCAAATGCTGCCGTCCGGTGCCCGGAGATGATATCGTTGCGTACGTTAGTCAAGGTAAAGGCCTGACCGTACACCGCCAGGAATGTAAAAATATTCGTGGCTGGCGCAACGAGTTATCAAAGTATTTCGTGGTGAAGTGGGAAGACAATTCGGAAAAAGAATATATCGCCACGCTGCGGGTGGAAATTATCAACCACCAGGGTGCCTTGGCTAAGCTCACCAGCTTAGTGGCCTCTACCGGAGCGAATATTGTCGAACTACAAACCGATGAAAAAGAAAGTAACCTCTACGTAATAGACCTCGGCGTGACGGTGAAAGACCGTATTCACGTCGCCAATATTATGCGTCGCATTCGGGTAATGCCGGATGTGCAAAAGGTTTATAGAAAAAAATAAAGGAAAATCATGAACAAAATCATTATCTCTACCGAAAATGCCCCTTCGGCTATCGGTACTTATAACCAAGCCGTAAAAGTAGGCACTGCCGTTTATCTATCGGGCCAGATTCCACTAGTGCCAAGCACTATGGAAATGGTATCGGACGACTTTGCCGAGCAAACGCATCAGGTATTTAAAAACCTAATCGCCGTATGTGAGGCCGCCGGTGGTGAACTACAGGACATGGTTAAGGTAAATATCTTTTTGACCGACCTAAGCAACTTTGCCGTCGTTAATGAGATCATGAGCCAATACTTCCGAACTCCTTACCCAGCTCGCGCTGCTATCGGCGTAAAAGAGCTACCTAAGGGCTCACAGGTTGAAATTGACGGCATTATGGAATTACCGTCAACCAACTAAGTACTTTAGGCCATGGGGAAACTCATGGCCGCCTCTGCTGCACCTTCAATCTCCTGATAAACCTCTTCCAGTAAGACCTTGAAATCGGCGTACCTATATCCACCTTATATCTTGTAAATCACCAAGGGGAATAAAGGTTAAAGCCAGCGCCTGAGCTGACACCGGCAGTTTCTCGTTACAGTAAAGCTTCGCGTTGCTTCACTTCTTCTGACCAGACACCAACTTGCACCTGACCTATATGGCTTTTTTGTAACAGCAGCATGGCCAGTCGCGATTGGCCTATGCCACCGCCTATGGTTTGCGGTAACTCCTTCGCCAGTAGCGCCCGATGCCAAGGCATAGCACTTTTATGGCTTTGCCCGCTGAGCTCAAGCTGAGTCAACAAGGACTCAGGACAAACACGAATTCCCATGGATGAAATCTCAAAGGCATCTTCAAGCACCTTGTTCCATACCAGGATGTCACCGTTTAGGCCAGGTAGCCCTTCCTCTGCGGTGGTTGACCAATCATCATAATCCGGTGCTCGCACATCATGGCGCAAACCATCGGCCAGCTTACCGCCGATACCAATTAAGAACACCGCACCTAAGCGCTTACAAATGGCACGCTCACGTTCTTTAGCGCTAAGATCAGGGTATTGCTGACGGAGCTTTTCCGCATGCACAAAGTGGATCTGCTCTGGCAACTGCGGCTCAATGCCAAACTCACGGGCAACATATTCTTCGGTGGCCTTAAGGGCACAGTAGATGCTGATCACAGTTTCTTTTAGTGAAGCCAGGCTGCGCTCGGTGCGCTCGCAAATCACCTTTTCCCAATCCCATTGATCTACATACACTGAGTGAATCGGACTTAGTCTTTCCTCATCCGGACGCAGCGCCTTCATATGAGTATAGATACCGGTGCCAACGCTAAAGCCATAGTCACCTAAGGTTTTGCGTTTCCACTTAGCTAAGGAATGCACTACTTCATAGCTTTGCTGTGGCAGGCTTTTCACCTGCACAGATACCGCTTTTTCATGGCCGCTTAGTTCATCCTGCAGACCATCGCCGACCTGGGCCAAAATAGGCGCCTGTACTTCGACTAGGTTTAAGGCCGTAGCCAGTTGCTGTGAAAAAATCTGTTTTACGGCACTAATTCTTTGTTGATGTTGAATAAATTCTTGGCTCATGGCTCTCATTCCCATTGCTGCTGATTGCTTCGTTATGAAAAACAATACCGCAACCAAATAAACATTCAACACCATCTAAAAGAAATAGCTTTACTTAAAAATAAAAATCAATTTAACTTGAAAATATTAGATTTCATTTAATTTAAGGCCTGTTTCACCATGACAAATTATCGATTCGATAATCTCGACAGATCCATACTCGGTGCCCTAATGACCAATGCCCGCACTCCTTATGCTGAATTGGCAAAACAATGCGGTGTGAGTGCCGGCACCATACATGTGCGTATAGAAAAGATGCGTCAGGCCGGGGTGATCACAGGCACTCAGGTCAGCGTTGATGCTAAACGACTGGGCTATGATGTCTGCTGTTTTATCGGCATAAATCTCAATAACGCCCGCGATTATCCACAGACTCTGGAGCGCTTGCGCGAGCTTGACGAAGTGGTCGAGGCCTATTACACCACGGGCAACTACAGCATTTTTATTAAGGTGATGACCCGTTCTATCGAGCACCTGCAAGACGTGCTGATCAACAAGATCCAGGCCATTGAGGCGATTCAGTCCACAGAAACCCTGATCTCCTTACAAAACCCTATTAATCGCAACGTTGCCCCTTAAGCGGGGTGCCGCTGGATTGCACTTGCCTGATTAGCGTATAATCCCGGCACTTTTTTATTGCAGTCGAATTGGGCCATGACCAACAAGCGTTACCACCGAGTAAAACAGGTTTTAGACAGACGACAAACCGACCTCACAGTATGTTTAGACGAGGTACATAAGCACCACAATCTTTCCGCTATAGTGCGCACCGCCGATGCCGTGGGTTGTCATAATGTCCACGCGGTCTGGCCAAAAGAGCAACGTCGTCTCACCAATAACACCTCGGGCGGCAGTAAAAACTGGGTGGAAACCCATATGCACGACGATATCGACACCGCGGTGGCAAAAATCCGCGAGCAGATCCCAGGCGTGCAGTTGCTGGCCACCAACCTCAGTGATGATGCCGTCGACTACCGCGATATCGATTACACCCAGCCCACCGCGTTTATCGTTGGTCAGGAACGCGATGGTATTTCCGATAAGGCCCTGGCCCATGCGGATAAACACATAGTGATCCCCATGCGCGGCATGGTGCAATCCCTGAATGTGTCGGTCGCCGCCGCATTGATCTTGTATGAAGCCCAGCGTCAGCGCGAAGCCAAAAACTGCTACGAGCGCGATATGCTCGACTCGGGCATTAAACACAGATTATTGTTTGAAGGCTGCCACCCCATCATAGCCCAGCAGTGTAAAGAAAAAGGCCTGCCCTACCCGGCGCTGGACGACGAGGGCGAAATCATTGCCGATGAGACCTTCTGGAATACTTTACGTTACAAGCGAAAAGGTTAACTACTTGAAAGGCAGCCCCTTGGATCAGTACACTTAGAGTATTACCGATTCAAGGACGCGCCCATTGTCGAGCCTCAACACTTACCCGATCACCGAACTTAAGGGCGTGGGCCCGAAAATGGCCGAGCGCCTAAATAGGCTCGGCATCAAAACCGTGCAGGACCTGCTACTGCATCTGCCGCTGCGCTATGAGGACAGAACCCGAGTAGTAGCCATTAATCAGCTACTGCCGCACACCCATGTCTGCATTGAGGCGACCATAGAAAACGCCAGCATCACCTTTGGCCGTCGGCGCATGTTGCTCTGTCAGCTCAACGATGGCACCGGACGCATTACCCTGCGCTTTTTCAACTTCTCTGCGGCACAAAAGAATGCCATGCAAACGGGTAAGGTAATGCGTTGTTTTGGCGAGGTGCGCCGTGGTAAGGCGGGGCTGGAAATGGCCCACCCGGAATACAGCATCAGCGACAGCGCTCAATCCTTACCGACCCAAACTCACCTCAGTGCCATTTACCCAACTACGGAAGGGCTTAAACAGTTATCCCTGCGCAACCTGGTGGAGCAAGCCTTGCAGGTATTGGCCCGCTCGCCCATTGAAGAATTACTCCCAGAGCAATACCGCCCCGCCGGATGGGCATTGAACGATGCAGTGCGTTATTTGCATGAGCCTCCCATAGACGCAAATATGCAGGCACTGGAGCTAGGCACTCACCCGGCGCAGCAGCGCCTCGCCTTTGAAGAATTGCTGGCCCATAACCTAAGCCTATTGGCGTTAAGACAAAAAGCACAGGCGCATAAAGCGGTCACCCTGGCGCCGACTCATGCGTTGGAGCAAGCCTTCTTAGCATCTCTGGGCTTTGCTCCTACCGGTGCCCAACAAAGGGTAGTGGCGGAGATCAAAACCGATTTGCAGCAGCCCTACCCCATGATGCGCCTGGTGCAAGGCGATGTAGGCTCAGGTAAAACCCTGGTAGCGGCCCTGTCCGCCTTATGCGCCATTGCCGCCGGATATCAGGTGGCCCTTATGGCCCCGACCGAGATCCTCGCCGAGCAACATGCCCTCAATTTTGAGCGCTGGTTTAGCGAGCTGGGCCTGACAGTCACCCTGCTTGGCGGCAAAACCAAGGGTAAGGCGCGGGAGCAAATCCTCGGGGACATCGCCAGTGGTCAGGCGCAAATGATCATCGGCACCCATGCCCTGTTTCAAGAGCAGGTGCAATTTAACAACCTGGCGCTGATTATTATCGATGAGCAACACAGGTTTGGCGTACATCAACGCCTGGCGCTGCGAGAAAAAGGCAAATTTGGCGACTGTTACCCGCACCAACTGGTAATGACCGCCACCCCCATCCCGCGTACCTTGGCGATGACAGCCTATGCCGACCTGGAAACCTCCATTATTGACGAGCTGCCCCCGGGACGCACACCTGTGACCACAGTCGCTGTGCCCGACAGTCGCCGTGACCATGTGATCGAGCGGGTGCGCCATGCGGTGCAAGAGCACGGCCGCCAGGTGTATTGGGTGTGCACCCTGATTGAAGAATCCGATGCCTTGCAATGCCAAGCCGCACAACTCAGTGCTGAAGAGCTGAGCGAGCGCCTGCCGCAATTGCGCATTGGCCTGGTGCATGGGCGTTTAAAGGCGGATGAAAAGCAAGACATTATGGCGCGTTTTAAAAACGGCGAGCTGGATGTACTGGTAGCCACCACGGTTATCGAAGTGGGTGTTGATGTGCCCAACGCCAGCCTGATCATCATAGAAAACCCGGAACGTTTAGGCTTGGCTCAACTGCATCAGCTGCGTGGTCGGGTCGGCCGCGGTGCCGCCGCTTCTCATTGTTTGCTGCTCTATCATGCGCCCCTGTCTCACACGGCGCAACAACGCCTGGGAGTGCTGCGTGATAGCAACGACGGTTTTGTCATTGCCGAGCGCGACCTTGAAATTCGTGGCCCCGGGGAGGTGTTGGGCACCAAGCAAACCGGCATGACCAACTTTAAAATTGCCGATTTAGAGCGCGATAAGGCCCTCATTGGGCAATTACGTCCCCTGGCCAAGCGCCTGCTGCATGAGCACCCGCAAGCCGCCATGGCATTAAGCCAGCGTTGGCTCGCCGGCCGTTCCAGCTACGCCCAGGCATAAAAAAGCCCCGGCAACCAAGGTTGTCGGGGCTTATCAATTTTAAGTCCGGCTTAGAACTTGTATTCGATACCTAGGCCTAGGTAATCTTCATCGTTTTCCGCCGCATCGTCTTCAAACTTAGTGTAGAAACCGAATAGCTTAGTGTTTTTGTTGAACTTGTAGTCCACACCCGCAGTGATACCATTGCGATCTAGACCATCGAAGTCCATCGTTTGGTACTGAGCTTTAAGCACAGTTTTATCGATTGCGTAAGACGCGCTAACTAGGAAACCATCCGCGTCTTCACCGCCTTCGGCTGGCTCTTGAGTCTGGTACATAGCACCTAGTTTAAAACCAGCTAGCTTAGTTTGTACCGTAGCACGAACAATGTCGTAGCCTTTAACGTCGCTGTCGGCAGCAACAGAGGCAAACAACTTGGTTTCTTTAAGACCTTGGTCACCGTATGTAAGGGCTACAGAGTAACCGTCATCGGCATCAACATCGTCTTCAGCGATGTAGCTGGCGATTAGCTTAACGCCACCATAGCTGTTTGAAGTATAAGTAACTGAGTTACCTAGACGGTTTTCACCTTTAAAGATGTTTTTGATATCGCCTTCAAGGTCGCTGAACAGGTCAACTTTACCTTGAGATTGCTTAAGCGCCGTGTCGTTACGACCAACAACTACCTGACCGAAGTTACCTTTTAAACCAACATATTGGTTACGAGCAGTAATGTTGTCATCGTCGCCTTTAGAGTCGGCGTCAGAAACATCTACCTGAAATTCAAACTTATAAACTACATCTAGGCCATCGCTTAGGTTTTCAGTACCTTTGAAGCCTAGGCGTGACGCATTACTTTTGATTTCAGTGAATGAACCTTCACCTTCGTCAGAAGACTGCATTGTTACATTGGCTTTACCGTAGATATTTACGTCGGCAAGCGCGTTGAATGATAGGCCAGATAGTACCGCTACTACTAAAGCAGAAGGAGCAAATCGCATAGTTGTTTCCTCAATTAAAAAATCGCAACAAGTGTTTCAATGCGTGCAGTCTGCCAGCGGTAAATTACAAAAATATGACAGATGCAACTTAATGTTCAATAAACCGTCACCGGTATGAAACCAAAGCGTCATGCTTTTGTCTTAAATCACTTTTTTAGGTGACTTCTTCGCCCAGCAATTGTAGTTGCAACTGCAATTTTTCAATCAGATCTTTTTGTTCATTATCTTTATGGAAGGCAACGAAAATATCCCGTGAGGTTTGCGGTACTCCCTCTACTAAAAATAACTCGCCAGAGTCCAGATACTGCTGCGCCTGCACCCGGGGCACAAAGGCACTACCGCCACAACGCAGTATTAGCTCCAGGGCGATACGCCCGGTACTGGTACGAAAATAGGGTGGTGCCGAGTTAGCAAAGTTGCGGGCATGCCATAGGGAAAAGGCCGTCCCCCAATCAACAAACACATACTGGTTATTGAAAAACGTCTCGGCGGTGGCTTCCGGATAGCTCGACAGCGGAATAATATCCAGAGTGCAAATGGGCTCCACCACCAATTCATCAACCTTAGGCAGATCAAACAGTACTGCCAGATCCAAGGTACGTTCCAGCAGTAGTCGCGTGCTTTCCTGTTGGTTTTTCACCTCAGCCACCAGGGAGATCCCCGGCATGGCCGAGACCACATGGGCTATACCGAATTGCAAAAACGCATCCCAGATATTAGCGGTGCCGCTGAGCGCCAATTGACGGCGCATATTATCGGCCAGGGCCACATCCAGCTTTGCCCGCTGCACCCCAGTGACAATCAATTTGGCATGGGGCAATAGGCGCTCCCCAGGCGGTGTCAGCTGAATATTATTACGCTGGCGTAAGAACAGGTTGACCCCTAGGCTTTGTTCCAGTTGGCGAATGCGAAAGCTAACCGCAGATTGGGTAATGTAGAGATTTTCCGCGGCCCGGCCAAAATGGCGGGTGCGCGCTACTTCGATAAAGGTTTTAAGTAAATCGATATCCACTCGTTTTTATCCTCACGATAAAAATTTTTTGTTTAATAAAACCAAGCTTCTGTACCATACTCCAGCCGAAATCTCTTGTAAAAAGGAGTCTGCTATGACGGCCAATCAACTTGTCGAGTTACGCAAAGCGTTTCCATGTGATCATAAATTTTATAACGACGAAAAGTTTCCTCGTGGCTTTAGTCGCAGTGGTAACTTCACCTTGCTCGAGTCAGAAATCCTCGAACAGCATGGTCGTTTATTAAAAGCGTTGCAAGAAAAAACCGTAGAACCCAGCAACGACACCCAAGCACACTTCGTCGCGGCCACGACTGGGTTATCGACCCCAATCAACCCGATTGAAAATGCCTGGATTAAATACCTTAAACTCACCACCAGCAAGGCCAGATTCTTTACCTTGTTTGGTCGCAAGCGCAGCTACGATGCGCCTGAAGTGGAAGTTGAAACCGATGCAGATGACCTGGATTAATTCCAGGTTTTTTTTGCTCGGAAATTACACTTGAGAGCGGGTTTTGTCTGCTAAGGCAGCGCTTGCTCTCGCCCACACTGCCTGGAACACAACTAAACTGCTGGCATTTATACGGCCAGGCGACGGCGGCCAAAGCGCCAGGAGTCATAGCTAAAGATAACCAGAGCCACCCAGATACAGGCAAAGGTGATCATCCTCTGTACATCGAATACTTCTCCATAAAACAACACCGCCAGCATAAACATCAGGCTCGGACCTATATATTGGAAAAAGCCTATGGTGGTGTATTGCAAGCGCTTAGCGGCGGCGGTAAAGCACAATAAAGGCAAGGTGGTTACCACACCGGCACTGATCAACAGCAGATTAAGCTGCCAGCTGTTGCTGGTCAGATCCGAGCTTGCGGTGGGGGTCATTAAATACCAATAGATCAGTGCCGCCGGCAATAAAATCAGTGCTTCTAATAACAAACCGGGTAAGGACTCCACCGGCATTTTCTTACGGATCAAACCATAAATAGCAAAAGAGCCGGCCAAAGCAAAGGCCACCACGGGGAAGGAGCCGAAACTCAACACCTGGATCAGCACCCCGGTGACCGCCAGGGCCACGGCGGCTAATTGCCAGCGGCGCAAGCGTTCACCCAAAAAGGTCACCCCAAGTAACACATTGAGTAGAGGATTAATGTAGTAGCCCAGACTGGCATCGAGCATATGATCATTATTCACCGCCCAAATAAACAGCCACCAGTTGAAACCCAATAAAGACGCACTCAGCAACAACATACTCAGGTATTTGGGCTTAGCTATAATGGCCTGCACCTTATGCCATTGCTTTGCCAGCGCGACGATCACCAGCAGAAATAACACTGACCAAATGATGCGGTGCACTAGGATTTCCAGCGCCGGCACCTGCAACAGTTGCTTAAAGTAAACCGGGGCGAAACCCCACATAACAAAGGCTAATGCGGCAAAGAGCATGCCCTTTTTTTGCTCTGGATGGGACGACATAAGGGAACCATACTGACTAAAAAGCGTATTTTACGCGCGCACTTGGCGCAGAGCCAGCACTATCCGACTAAATAAGTACCTGTGCCATAAGCGATTTGCACTCCCAGTTCATTATGCAGCTCCATACGGCACACGCACACCTTATTACCGGAGCGGATCAACACGGCACTGGCGCTAAAACGCTCGCCCTTGCCGGGGCGTAAATAGTCGCTGCGCAAGTCTATGGTGCCCAAGGTAGCCAACCTGCTTTTCAAACTGGTCAGCGGCTCACCATCGAGCTTATCCACCACGGAAGCCGCCGCCAAAATTCCCCCTACCGTATCTAACAAAGAGGAGATCACCCCACCGTGTAAAATTCGTTGCTGGGGGTTGCCGATTAAATCATCCCGCCAGGGCATATGAACGCGCGCCGACTCGCCATCGAGATGAGTTATCTCTATACCCAACAACTGACTAAAGGGCATTTGCACAAAAAGCTGGGCTAACTGCTCATAGGCAAAGGATTTATCCATGGCATTCTCTAACTTGATAAAACTGGTAAGATGAGTTCATCCTAGCGCGAGATTAGTTTTTAAGCAAAGTTCTCGCCTTTAATGCTGCGGCTACAGACAAGGTCAATAAAACGCTCTAAAATAGCCCGCTATGAGCACTGTATCCGCATTATTCAACGAGCCAACACCAGAGCAAATACTGCAACAGGTCTTTGGTTATAGCCAGTTTCGCGACGGTCAACAGCAGGTGATAAACGCCGTGCTGGCGGCCCAGGACGCGCTCGTTTTGATGCCTACCGGCGGTGGCAAATCCCTTTGTTATCAGGTGCCGGCCATGTTATTGCCCGGGCTCACTCTGGTGATTTCCCCCTTGATTTCACTGATGCAGGATCAGGTCACTCAGCTTAATGCCCAAGGCGTTAAGGCCGCCTTTATTAATAACTCCCTGAGTCGTGAAGAGCAGCAACTGGTTTATCAGCAGCTCCATGATGGCAAGCTAAAGCTCTTGTATGTGGCCCCGGAAAAGGCGCTGCAATATGAGTTCCTCGAGCGCCTGAGTTATTTGCATTTAAGTTTAATTGCCGTCGATGAGGCTCACTGCGTTTCTCATTGGGGACACGATTTCCGCCCCCATTATTTCCGTTTAAGCGAGTTAAAGCAGCGCTTTGCCCAGGTGCCCATGATGGCACTGACGGCCACCGCCGACAGCGCCACACGCGTGGACATAGTCAATCAGCTTGGGCTGATCTCCCCCTATATCCATATCGGTAGTTTCGACCGGCCCAATATTCGCTACACCCTGGAAGAAAAATTTAAGCCCTTTGCCCAGTTGCTGCGTTATCTGCGCACCCAAAGCGGACAGAGCGGCATCATCTATTGCACCAGCCGCAAACGAGTCGATGACCTGGCACAAAAGTTGAGCGAGTCCGGACTGAACGTCGCCGGCTACCACGCGGGCATGAGCAACGAGTCCCGCCATTTTGTCCATAACGCCTTTGCCAAGGATGATATTCAAATCGTGGTCGCCACGGTTGCCTTCGGCATGGGCATCAATAAACTCAATGTGCGCTTTGTGGTGCATTACGATATCCCCAAAAATATCGAGTCTTACTACCAGGAAACCGGCCGTGCCGGGCGTGACGGGTTGGCCGCCGAGGCCATTATGTATTTCGATCCTGCCGATGTGCCCAGGGTAAGACGCTTTTTTGAAGATATCGAAGACGAGCAAAGACGCCGGGTTGAAGAGCAGCGCTTTAATGCCATGGCCAGCTTTGCCCAAGCGCAAACCTGCCGCCGGCAAATCCTGCTTAACTACTTTAGTGAATATCAGCGCGAAGCCTGTGGCAACTGCGATATTTGCCTTAACCCGCCACAACGTTTTGATGGCACCTTAGTAGCGCAGCAGGCGCTTTCTTGTGTCTATCGGGCCGGTCAGAGATTTGGTTTGGGTTATATCGTTGAATTACTGCGTGGCGCCAATACCCAGCGTATTCGCGATTTAAACCACCATACCCTGAGCACCTATGGCATAGGCAAGGATCACAGCAGCGAATACTGGCTCAGTATCCTGCGCCAACTAGTGCATCAGGGCTTGCTCCATCAGGATATCAGCCAGGGCTCGATCTTATGCCTGACCGAGGCGGCGCGCCCGGTACTCAAGGGCGAGTACCAACTGCAACTGGCCGAGCCACGGCTGCAGGCCCAGCACGTATCTCAGGATAAGCTGGCACAGTTTAACTACGACAAGAAGCTGTTCGCCAAATTGCGCGCCTTGCGTAAACAACTTGCCGATGAAGACGATGTGCCGCCCTATGTGGTCTTTACCGATAAGACATTGGCGGAGATGGCACAATCTATGCCCACCAATGACACCGAGTTTTTAAAGGTTTCCGGAGTCGGCTTTAGCAAGTTAACTAAATATGGTGGCGCCTTTATGACACTGATCCGCAATTACTTATCGGCGGAATAGTCTGCTTGTTGAGCACCGTCAGCATAGGGCTGACCATAAAACCTGGCCAGTTTATCAATTTGCTGCTCGGTTAAGGATGCGGCAATGGCCGACATCAGGGCATGACGGCGCTTACGCGCACGGTAATCGAGTAACTGCTGGCGCAAATAGGCAACATGTTGGCCTTTTAAATGCGGCGTGTCGGCACTGCGGGCAATACCATCAAGACCGTGACAGCTCTGACAGCGAGCCGCCAAAGGCTCGGCATTAACTTCAAAAGCCAGCAATAAAATCAAGATGAAGTAACTATATTTCATAGGGTCTGTTTATCTTTGCGGTTTACTTTATGTTCAATCTAAACGCATTCTGATCACGACGCTCGTTATGCTGCATAGTCATTTTATGTACATAGCGAGCAACACAGAGCAGGATGCGTTTAGATGAACCCATAGGGCAGCGCTTGTAGCGCGTTTCTACTGTGTTGTTATATGTTAATGTACGCCTACATGGATGTAGGCGGTAGAGCGACGCAGGAGCCAAAGCCGAGAATAAACACCACACATGTGCCGCCTTGTATAAATACACTACAAACCGCTGCAGAAACAAACAACAGAGGTCAACAGACCCTATACATAGAGAGTAAAAAAGTGACCACTCTAAGTCTAGACCGAGATCATCAGGTAATCATCATTAATCCAGATATCATGCCAGAAGCGGATGAGTTCGACTTTTGGGGCCATATTTTTCTGCATCAGGATGAAATTAGCATCGGCGAATTTTCCCAGGGCGCCGACCGCCATATGCTGCGCTTTCATTACCGCAATTGCCCTTTTGAGCTGCACTTTGAGTATTATGGCGATAATCTGTGGATCGCTGCCAGTGGCGCACAGTCCGAGCTACTTCTGGAAAATTTAACGGATTATTTGAGCGCAAGTTAACGCTTTGTGCAGTAGACTGAAATGACGGAAGCTAAAAAAATAGTGAGTTAGATGAAACGGCTGGCGGTGATTTTAGGGATCTTAGTGGCGGCGCAAGGACAGGCTCTGGCACAGTGTAAAAGTGAACATCTAGCACCCGATTCAGAGCAATTGCTATCGCGACAACTTGCAGATAAACAACCATTACCCGATGCCGATGGCAAACGCCAAATCGGCAGCATTCGCTTTATCCAAAACAATATCTTCGATACCAAGCTGCCAAGCGAAGACAATTGGCTGTTTCACCTAGCCAACAAGATGCACATTATGACCGAGCCGCAGGTGTTGAAAAACATTCTGCTGCTCAGTGAAGGCGACCTCTATACTCCCGAACTATTGCGTGAATCCGAGCGTCTGCTGCGCCAACAAGGCTATTTATACGACGCTCAGATCAGCGCTACCGAACGCTGTGAAAAATATGTGGATGTGGTGATCACCACCCGCGAGCTTTGGACTCTTCTGCCGGAGATCAGCTTCAGCCGCAGCGGCGGCGAAAACCGCTCCACCTTTGGGTTTCGCGACAGCAACTTTTTAGGCTGGGGTAAACGCCTGTCTTTGGTGCGCACCAATGATGATGAACGCAGCGGCTACGAATTTACCTATGCCGACCCCAATATTTTCGGCAGCCGTTACCAGGGCCGCCTCGAATATGCCGATAACAGCGACGGCGAACGCCATTGGCTGGCCCTGAGTTATCCCTTCTATTCATTAGATACTCCTTACAGCTACGGCTTTGCCAACGGCAGCAATAAACGCGATGAAAAGCTCTACGACAAGGGCGAAACGATCAGCGAATTTTCTCAGGAAACCAGTAGCAACGAGGTGTTTTTTGGCCTCGCGCGACGCCCGGCAGAGCACTGGACTCAGCGCATACGCTTTGGCTACCGTTACCATAAAGAGCGCTTTTACGAGCTTGCCCAAACCTATGTGCCCATCGCCACGGAGCGCACACTTTCTTACCCCTATATCGACATTAGCTGGTTCGAAGATGACTTTGTTAAGGTGCATAATATCGACACCATAAGCCGCACCGAAGACTTGAATCTGGGTTGGCAGATCCATACCCAATTCGGCTACTCGCCCAGCACCTTCAGCGACGATGCCAGTCGTTATGTACTTAAACTCAATGTGCGCCGCAGCCACTATATCAGCCAGCAAAGCTTATGGCGCTGGTCGCTCGGCCTTGATGGCAGCATCCGCGAGCGAGATTTTGATGCCGAGAACCTCTTCTTCGGCGCTCAGGCCGAATACCTCTTTAACAGTGACGATGCTCAGTCCTGGTATGTGAAGGCGCAGGTGGATGCCGCCGAAGGACTGACCGCGGATCAACAACTTGCCCTTGGCGGAGAAACCGGCCTGCGTGGCTATCCGCATCATTATGATCTCGGTGACCGGCGCGCCCTTTTTAGTGTTGAAAAACGCTATTACTGGCAATATAACCTTTGGCAGTTATTTAGCGTTGGTGGCGCCCTCTTTTACGATGCCGGTCAGGCCTGGTTTCATGACAAGCAGGAAAACGCCCATTTTCGCCATAATTTTGGCTTCGGCTTACGCCTGGCTCCGAGCCGTGCCAATGCCGGCGCGGTGATCCATCTGGATGTCGCCCGCCCCATCAACCGCAGCGACGATGTCGACCCGCTGCAGTGGCTGGTGAGTGTGAAAAAAACCTTCTAACACACTTTGTTGCTTCAATATTCCATGCTATATAGCTGCTTTTAATGCTTCCTTTATTTTGTAGGAAAAAACGGTGTCGCTACTGGAATTAGTCAGCCAAAACTATAAATGGATTATCACCTTGGGAGTGCTATTGCTCTTCCCTCTGCTGGTGCGCTTACAGCAAAAAATATTCGATGGAGCCATTAAGGGGCGCGTCGACCCACACCGCAAACAACGGGCGCAATTGCTGCTTAAGGTATTACTGGCCATAGTGCTGAGCTGTGTGCTGCTGGTGTTTTGGGGCATAGAACTGCGCGGCCTGCTGGTGTTGGGTTCAAGCCTGTTTGCCATGCTTGGCGTGGCCCTGTTTGCCGGCTGGTCACTGCTTTCCAACCTGACCTCATTCTTATTGATGTTTGCACAAAACGACTACCGCATCGGCTACTGGGTCAAGGTGATCGATGGCGCCAATTTTGTCGAGGGGCGTATTGTTGAAATGGGGCTGATGAATGTGGTGCTTGAGCATGTCGATGGTCATAGGGTGCTCTACCCCAACAACCTCTTTGTTACCCGTCCGGTGATGGTGCTCAACAAGGCTCCACTCAAAGCCAAGCCGATACGCAAAATACTTGGCCCGAAAAAATAAAAAATAAGCGCCTAAAGGCGCTTATTTTTATCAGTTATTGAGCTCGGCTGTTTTCAGCTCATCTTCCATATCGCTGATCTCATCGATAAACGTTTCCAATTGCTGCTCAACAATGGCGTTAGCATGGGCAAAATAAGCCAGATGGAATACCGCATCGCCCTCATTGACCAGCGGCAAGGTTTGCTGACCAATCACAATCCCACTGCGCGGTGCAACCACGGCGCACTCGGTATCACCAAGCGGGCTGTTGATATAGGCCAAAACCTGACCCTGACGCACCCGCTCACCGAGCGATACCTGAGCACGAATAATGCCGTCGGTTTCGGCACGGATCCAACTGGTGGCCGAGGCAATCACCGGCTCTGCCTGTTTACGTACCCGCTTGCCGCGCATCATACGCAGCTTACGCATGACGTTTTCCACCCCTTGCACGCCAGCGGCAATAGCAATAGGGTCAAAGCGCAGCGCCTCACCGGCTTCATAGGTGATCACTGGAATACCACGGGCCGCCGCTTCGGAGCGCAGTGAACCGTTGCGCAAGGAGGCATTGATCACCGCCGGAGTACCAAAAGCATTGGCTATTTTAGCGGTTTCATCATTGCTCAAGTCGGCACGAATTTGCGGTAAATTAGTGCGGTGCAGAGCACCTGTGTGCAAATCAATAATATGACTGCAGTGCACCGCCACCTCGTTAAAAAAGGTGTTGGCCATGCGCCCGGCCACAGAGCCACGAATCGAGCCGGGGAAACTGCGGTTTAAATCACGACGATCCGGTAAATAGCGCGACTTGTGAATAAAGCCGAACACATTAACTACGGGCACGGCAATCAAGGTGCCACGCAGCTTGGCGACATCCACCTTGGCCAGGGTTTGCCGCACTATTTCCACCCCGTTAAGCTCATCGCCATGAATGGCGGCACAAATTAACAAGGTCGGCCCAGGCTCAACGCCGTTGACCACTTCTAAATTAATGGTCAGGGGTGAGTGGGTGTACAACTTGGCCGCTTCGAGTTCAAAGACGCGGCGCTCTCCGGGAGCAACCTGCTCCCCTAATAAAGTAAATGGCGGATTTTTCTTAGCCCTTGCCACGGGTTCTAGTCCTCTTTGCTTTCGCGTTCTTTTCAATAAATTGAATGATCATGCTGGCAATGTCTTTACCTGTCGCCACTTCAATACCTTCTAAGCCAGGTGAAGAGTTTACTTCCATCACCAAGGGGCCGCGCTCCGAGCGTAGCAGGTCAACACCGGCCACATTCAAGCCCATGGCCTTGGCCGCCGCCACCGCGGTTTTACGCTCTTCCGGAGTAATGCGAACCAGGCTGGCACTGCCGCCGCGGTGCAGGTTAGAGCGGAATTCACCCTCTTGGGCCTGACGCTTCATCGCCGCAATAACGCGATCGCCAATAACGAAACAACGAATATCTGCGCCGCCGGCTTCTTTAATGTATTCCTGTACCATGATGTTGGCTTTAAGACCCATAAAGGCCTCAATTACGCTTTCCGCCGCCTTGCGCGTTTCCGCAAGTACCACGCCAATACCCTGGGTGCCTTCAAGCAGCTTGATCACCACGGGTGCGCCGCCAACCATTTCCAATAAGTCTTTTACGTCATCGGGTTTTGATGCAAACCCGGTTACCGGCATACCGATCCCTTTGCGCGACAATAATTGCAAAGAGCGCAGCTTATCGCGCGAGCGAGAAATGGCGACCGATTCATTAACCGGATACACGCCCATCATTTCAAACTGGCGTAATACCGAGCAACCATAAAAGGTTACCGAGGCGCCGATACGCGGAATAATGGCGTTAAAACCTTCAAGTTTTTCACCCTTGAAGTGAATTTCCGGCTCCTGTGAATTGATGTTCATATAACAACGCAGCGCATCCAACACTTGCACCTCATGACCACGCTTTTCAGCCGCTTCAATAAGGCGGCGAGTGGAGTAGAGGTTTTTGTTGCGCGATAAAATACCAATTTTCATAGTTATCCTTATAACTTTGTTTGGTGTGAGAGCTCTGGGTCAACCACAATGCGGCCCACCATGGCGGTGCGCCCTAGCAACATACGAAACTTCATGGTGTCGCGGTTGGTCAGTGTTGCTTCCATAGGCCATTGTTGGCCATCAATACTCAATAAAGTTTCAATCACATAACGCATTTCGCTATGGCCGCCAGAATCGGTGACGGTACGCTCATCCTTTACTTTAGCTTGGCACTGAATTTCGGTTTCGACATCCTCTTGATTGGGATGCACCCAAAAACGCACCCACTTTTCGCCATCCTGCATATAAGGTTCAACCTTAAATGCGTGAATACAAGAGGTGCGAGCACCGGTATCTACTTTAGCTTTGATCTGTTCGATCCCTAACTCGGGCAACGCAACCCACTCGCGCCAACCTACTAATATTCTGTTTTCCATAATGGCTACCGGTTCAGTGCTCCGACTAGGAGCAAGTTGTTAAAGATCCGCTTTATACGGTAATTCACTTCAATTGACAGTGAAATTATTTACTCGCGTCGATTAATATAATTGATTGACCTATATAAACTTGTAGTCAAGGATAGAAGAAAATAGCAACAACAAAAAGCGAATTTCCCCATGAGTGCATTAATCCATGCCTTAGTACTCGACGGCCAAGGCGGCGTTAGCAAAGAACTGACCAATATAGACCAAGTCAGCGCCTGGCAACGTAGCGACGGATTACTGTGGCTGCATCTCGACTATTGCTTTGATGAAGCCAAAGACTACCTTAACTGCATTAATTTAAGTGATTTTGCCTATCAATCATTACTGGCCGATGAAACCCGCCCGCGCATGGTAGCCGACGACCAGGGTACCCTGATGTTTTTGCGCGGCGTTAACCTGAACCCGGCACAAACTCCGGACGATATGGTGTCTATTCGCCTTTATGTCAGCGAGCAGGTGATTGTCTCCACCCGCCACCGTCGCCTGCTTTCGGTCAGCGCCCTGGCGGATTCGTTGCGTGCCGGCCAGGGACCCAAGGACGCCTCTTCGCTTATTTGCCAACTGAGCGAAAACCTGACTTCACGGATGCAGGACGTTATCGACGAACTTGAAGACAAGCTCGACCAGTTTGAGGAGCAGGTAGATGGCAGCAACAAGCCCCATGATCATAATGCACTCTCCCAGGTGCGCAGACAGACCATAGGCTTAAAGCGCTATATCCGCCCGCAAAAAGACGCCCTGCGCGCCCTGCTAACGCAGCAGCCAAGCTGGCTCCAAGACGAGGATTGCTCGCGCCTCAGCGAAACCATTAACCATCTGGTGCGCTATTTAGAAGAGCTGGATATGAATATTGAGCGCGCACAAATTATTCAACAAGAGGTTTCCAGTTTGGTTTCCGATCAGTTAAATAAGCGCATGTATGTGATGTCAGTGGTGGCGGCGCTGTTCTTGCCCTTGGGCTTTTTGACCGGCCTGCTGGGGGTCAATATAGGCGGCATACCGGGCACAGAGTCCGATGCGGCTTTTGCCATTTTCGTCATTGCCCTGGTCGCCCTGACCGCCTTGATTGCCGTTTATTTTAAGCTAAAGAAATGGCTTTGATCTGATCAAGACGCACACTTTCGTGGTTGCTAAAGTGCAGCCACTCGCCCTGGCCGCTGATGATTCCTACGTCTTCGGCCTGAGCACAAAACTGCTCACCGCTGTGCAAAGTTACCGCCACCTTATTATGACGCATGCAAAAAATCTCGATCAGGTCATGCTGCTCGCAGGAAATAGGCGTATAGCTCATAGCCTTCTCCTCCCATTAATCAAATAACTCATCTCTATATAGCCTAACCCCCCTGCTTTTTACAGCCCGACCTTGGCGGCGACAAGAAAAAGGGGCTCATTGAGCCCCAGACTATTGCTGTTCGTTTATTAAAAACGGTAGGTGATATTACCGTAGATAAAGCGCCCATCCAGGCTGTACGGGGCAAAAGGCGTATACGGGAAGATCTGATTAAAATCAGACTGGCCGACATTATCCACCGTGGCCTGCGGATATTGGTCGAACAGGTTATTGGCGCCTAAAGCCAGCTTCCAATTGGCATCAGGGTGATAAGCCACTTCCAGGTCGGTCAGCCATTTCGCATCCAGATATTCGTCGCGCTCCGGCTGTGAGGAAATATCCGCTACCTCACCGTAGCGAGTGAGGCGTAAAGTGGTTTGCCACTGGCCCAGGTTCCAAATCGCTGCCAGGTTTAATTTGCTGTCCGGGGTGCCCTCTTCAAAGCGGCCGATTTCACGGCGGGCAAACAGCTGATAGCTCTCGCCCAGTGAGTCCAGCTCTTGCGGATTGTCTTTAACGGATGTGACTTCGGTGTCGTTAAAGTTCGCCGCCGCGCTTAAACGCATATCGCCCCAGCTTGCCAAATCAAGCTGATAAGTAGCGACTATATCCACGCCCTGGGTGCGCGAGTCTATGGCATTGGTGAAATAGCGCACACTCTCAACATTGGCTTCGCCTGCGGCCGCTAGGATAGCAGCCACTTCGTCGCCTTCGAGGTTTTCCGAAAGCACGATGCGATCGTCGATATCGATGCGGTAGGCATCCAGGGTCAGGCTAAAGGCACCACGGTTATAGATAAAGCCGGCGGTGATATTGACCGACTCTTCAGCTTCCAAAGGCTCGGCGCCCAGAGCTTGTGCCGCGGCGGTATCGGCGGGGAACAAACCGACTTCAAACGGCTTGTTATTCTCCAGCACGGTAGAGATCTGGCGATATGAGCTTTGTGCCAAAGATGGTGCACGGAAACCGCTGCTGATGGCACCGCGCAGGCTCAGGTTGTCGCTAACGCTATAACGGCTTGCCAGTTTCGCAGTAAAGGTGCTGCCAAAGTCGCTGTAATCTTCCAAACGACCGGCCAAAACCATATTCCAATCATCGCTTAGATAGGTATCGAATTCCGCAAACAAGGCCATATTGTAGCGACTTTCATCGGTCACGCTGGCAGGGCTAAAACCAGGCAGAACCTGAGCACCACCGGCTCCGAGCGGAGCACCATTGCTGTCAACAGCGGTAATGTAAGAGGCCTCTTCGCCTTGCTCGATTTTATAGCCTTCACGACGGTACTCGGCACCGATAGTGAAAAACACATCATCATTTAGACCCAAATCAAGCACGGTGCTGGCATCGGCGTTAACCAACCATTGGTCATACACCAGGGCGCCGTTATCGAACTCACGCGGGCTATTAATACCCAGCGAGGTATTAAGGCTATTGCTGACGCCGAAGGCAAAGTCGTTGCGACCATAGTTGCTGCTGATATCCCAGCTCCAGTCGCCGCTTTCCCCTTCCAGCCCAAGGGCCAGGGCATAGTCTTTCACTTGGGTATCGATTTGTGGCAAGAAACCATCGGGGTAAAGCTCAGTCACATTGCGGTTATCCTTGGCGCGGCGATAAAATCCGCCCGAGTTACCCTCACGCTCCGAGTAGCTGCCAAAGGCATATAAGCTGTAGCCCTGGTCTAACTCATAGCCGCTATTGATAAACAAAGCGACATCTTCAAGCGCTGCCTTGCCGAAGCGGTGGTTATATCTGTCTATGGTAAATTCACGCGGGTCCAGACTGCCATCCTCAAGACGGGCATACTGCTCGCGGGGATCGAAACCAGAGCGCAGGGTCGGCTCATGGTCGCGGTACTCTAAAGCGATATTCACAAAGCCATCATCCCCTAAGGCCAAGCCGGTGTTGGCACTAAAGGTGCGATTGGTGCCATCGTTAATGCGGCGGTCGTCGCCGGTTACAAAGGCCAGGTTGCCATTATTATCGGCATAGGCACTTTCAAGCTGCGGCACACCAGCCATTTGCGTATCATATTCACCGTAGGTAGCGCTGATGCTGCCGCCTTCATCGGCGTCCTTCAGCACTATATTGATCACCCCGGCTATGGCATCCGAGCCATATTGAGCGGCGGCGCCGTCGCGTAACACTTCAACACGCTTAATGGCGGCAACTGGGATCATATTCAAATCCACCGCGGTCGAGCCACGGCCTACAACACCGCCCAGGCTTAATAAGGCCCCGGCATGACGACGCTTACCATTGACCAGTACCAGGGTATGATCCGGTGCCAAACCACGTAATACAGCGGGGCGGGCATGATCTGTACCATCGGATAAGGTGGCACTGGGGTAGTTAAAACTCGGCACCTGAGTGGCCAAAACCTGACTGATCTCCAACTGACCCGTGCTGGTCATATCATTACTGGTGATCACATCCACAGGCACTGTACTCTCGCCCAGGCTACGTAGGCTGCGGCGAGTACCAGTCACGGCAATCACTTCCATATCCTGCTCTGCCGCATTGCCGTTTGGTGCCGTAGCAGCAAGACTTGGCGCACTGCCCAATGCCGATGCGATAGCCAGGCTTAAAGCCAGCTTATTGGTTGTAAAAGTCATGAGAACCCCTCGAATACTGGAATGTGCTAGTAAAAAAGGGGGCAATCATACGTAGCCGTTTCGGTAACAGCAAATAGCAAAATAAGCTAACTTATTCACCTAAACAAGCACTTAACAACACCCTGTTTCAGACGTAAACAAAGTGCTAAAAAGGCGCTATAAACATGCAATAAAAAACAGTTTGAGTTTGTTTTTTGGGCAGTTTTAATACGCTTGAAAGTTCAATATCTTGCGTCGTCATGCCACAAGACCAGGAGTTAGCGCTAAGCAAATATCCGAGCAAGCACATACATAGGAACCAAGGTAAAAAATCAGAAGGTATAAAGACAAGTAATAATGGCGCTCTCGGCAGGGATCGAACCTGCAACTTGGCCTCCGGAGGGCCACGTGATATCCATTTCACCACGAGAGCTTTACCAATTCACTTAAATAGCTAATCATTCTAGCGGGCTAAATATCTGCTTACATACTTAACAGAATTGGCATTAGTCAGCACAGGGGATTGCGCCAACTGCGCCTATAGTAATGGCATCCCTTGGGAAATACCAGCCCTCGCGAATCGGATGGCGATAATTTATTCAGTAGCAAAGTTACACCCGCCTGGTCCATAGGCGCAGGCTTCAGACTCAAATAGCTGGATTGCCCAGCTTGACTTCACCCCGCCGCCTTTTTGCTAAAAACCCACTGCCAAAAAGCGCGTGCAATAGTCACTATTGCCAATAAAACAACAAGTTAATTATGCAGAACAGGCTGGTTTTAAGCATTTTTATGCTCCTAGCCTGGCAAGCTACAAAAAAACAACAAAATAACCACAATATATTGACTATAAAAATCTATAATTTGAATTTTAATTCTATATAATTGCATTAAAATTCAAATTATCTTTATTTACGAGTTAAAAAGCCCGCTTACATGTCAGATGGCAAGATCCCCTTTTAACATGCAAGCCCTGCTTTTATAGCAATATCACGCAAAAAAATAGCGATTATTTTTGCACAAAAATGCACAAAACTCGGCAAATAAAGAATAAAAAGGCACGATAGCTGAATATTAATTTTCGTCCCTATTTTAGAGGGTTGTTTAATTATTGTTAACGTGCTTTTTATTAATGGCAAATTACATTGCTATATCAAGATCACAGGGTAATACAACATGGGTAAATTTAAGCCAACACTACTGGCTACGGCCATTGCCGGCTGCTTATGTGGCCACGCCAACGCCGAGCAAGCCAATAGCGAAATCAAACAAGAAAAGGCATTGGAAGTCATTCAAATTACCGCGACTCGTCGCAGCGGTTCGGCGCAAGAAGCGCCGCTTAACATCACCGCCATGGATGCCGATGTGATGAAAGATCAGAATATAGCCCAGCTCGAAGACGTGGCGCGCTGGGTACCAGGCCTGACCATTACCGATCAGGGCGGACGTGAAGGCTCGCCTATCATAGTGCGCGGCTTAAACACCAACTCGTCGGAGCGTGCCTCCGACAGCGGCACAGTGGCCACCTATTTGGGTGAAATCCCTCTTAATATCAATTTACGCCTTACCGATGTGGAGCGCGTCGAAGTCCTGATCGGCCCACAAGGCACACTTTACGGTGCCGGAACTTTGGGCGGCGCCATTCGTTATATGCTTAAGGCACCAGTGCTGGATATCACCGAAGGGCAAATTAGCGGCGACCTGTTTACCCTGTCACAAAGCGATGGCACCGGCGGCGAAGCGGGTTTTGTATTTAACACCCCTCTCATAGAGGATGAACTGGCTCTGCGCGCCAGCGTGAATTATTACCACAACCCGGGTTATATGGATTACAACTTCGTAGTGCGCGAGCCTGGCGTGTCTCTGCCCGACCCAGATTGGAACAATGCCGACGAGGTTAAGGCCAACCTTAAGCAGGTTGAAGATGCCAATGATGAAGACATCACCACGGCGCGCCTGTCCTTACGTTGGGCTCCAAATGAAGTCTTCGAGGGCACCCTGAACTACTTCTATCAAAAGCAGGAACACGGCGGCAACTCGCTCACCCAGTACGGCAGCATCAGCCCGGATAACCCCATTCACGATCTAGTCGGCAAATACGACTCTGCCTATCGTGTTGAAGAGCCCAATGAGCAAGAAGATGAATTGCTTAGTCTGGAGCTCAAAGCCGATTTGGGCTTTGCCGAGCTGGTTTCGGCCTCAGGCTGGTCTAGCTATGAGCAAGAAGGTCAGCGCGATCAGACCGATCTGCTTTACGATATCTGGACCGGCTACGCCAACTTCCCTGCCTTTGTCGATTACACCAAGGACACCAGTGAGCAAGACAGCTTTACCCAGGAGCTGCGCCTGGTATCCAGCCACGACGGCCCGTGGAACTGGATTGTTGGCGCTTACTACAACAAGTTTGAAAGCAAGTCGGACGACAGAGAATATGCTCCTGGCTTCGATAACTTCGACTATGGCAGCGATATTCCCAATATCGAACCGGACCTGGAATACATAGCTATTTTTGAGTCAGATACCACGGAAAAGCCCTGTTTGGCGAAGTAGGTTATGCCTTTAACGATCAGTTCAACATCACCTTGGGCGCACGTTTTTACGAGTATGAAATCGACTCTAAATCAGGTTCGGCAACGCCCCTGTATGATGCCTGGGATGATGTTTTCTATGCCTCACGAGCGGATGTTGAGCTAGAGCCAAGCAGCGCCGAAGATGACGGCAGCCTGTTTAAGTTCAACGCCAACTACACCTTCGACAACGGCTTGGTCACCTACTTCACCATTAGTGAAGGCTTCCGCATCGGTGGCAGTAATGGCCTGGAGTCGTGCCCTGAGCAGCTACCGGAACAGCAAATCGTCTGTGCCCTGCCCAACGAAATGGCCTACAAGCCAGACACCACCACCAACTATGAGCTGGGCATTAAATCAACCTGGCTACGTAATAAGCTGCACTTCAATGCGGCGCTGTTTAGCGTTGACTGGGACGATGCGCAAATTCAGTCGACCACGGTCAATGGTCAGGAGATTATCACCACCAACGCCGGCTCGGCACGCTCTCAGGGTATTGAGTTATCTACCCGCGCTATTTTGGGCGATAACTGGACCCTCTATGCGACCTACGCCTATGCCCAGGCCGAGCTGACTGAAGATGCGCCCATGTTGTTTGATGTATATGAGCCAGACCAGGCTTATTACGACGGCGCCGATGGCGACCGCCTGCCAGGCTCGCCTGAGCATCAAGCATCTTTAGGGGTCAGCTATGAAAATGAAGTATTTGGCGACAAGTTGTTAAACATCAACTATGGCCTGACCGCACAAAGCGATGTCTATACCAAGGTGGGCCTTAAGGCCGATGGCGAAGTGCTGCCGGGCTATGCTCTTAGCAACCTATCCGCGAAAATCTCCGGAGATATGTGGTCGGCTACCCTGTATGTGGACAACCTGTTCGACAAGTATGCCTTTACCTCGACTCGTCGTGATAAATCCTGGGCGGGCATGGCACGTTATGAAGACCAAAACCACGCCTTGCCAGAGTTGCAGCGGGTGTATGGTCACTACATCACCACGCCACGCACCATAGGCATGAAGTTTACCTATAACTTCGAGCTGTAATACACTAAGGGGCAACCAAGGTTGCCCCTTTTTTTATTTATATGACCCATTCCACTTTGCGCCAACATATTCAACAACTGCTGCGCCAGCAAGCCTTGCCTCAAGCCCATGGTGAACTGGTAAAACGCTTGCAGCACAATCCAAAGGATCACCTTGCCTGGTCACTGATGGCCGAGGTAAACGCCCAAGCTGGTGACCTAACGAAGGCGGTTAAACTCCTGGATAAGGCGCTGGAGTTATCAAAACAACCGGAAGATGTGCTTAACCGAGGCAAGTTTTTATACCTGCTTGGGCGCAGCGGTGAATGCTTGCAAACTCTGCAAGCCCTAGATAAAAACTCACTCACCGAGGCCGGGCAACTGGATACCCTGGCTAACCTCTATTCTCGTCTCGGCGATTATCACAGCGCCCATATCTACCATCTGCGCGCTGCGGCCCGGGCACCGGATAACGCAGATATCCTGGTTAACGCCGCCATTAGCCATAATATTATGGCCGCTAACAACAAAGCCAAGGAACTCTTGCAAAGAGCGCTGCAGATCGCCCCCAATCACTATCGCGCTCATTATGCCCTGGCCGAGCAAAGCAGCACGGCCGAAGCGCAGGCGCATATAAAACAGCTCACCGCCCTGCTGGCACAAGAGCAAAATGCCATAGCCCGTCAACATCTGTTCCATGCCAAAGCCCTAGAGCATGAACAACTTGGGGAATATGACGAGGCCTTTATCGCCTTTTCAAACAGCAAGGAGGCGGTGGCTAGGAATATTCATTTTGATGCCGCTAAGCACAGCGCCTTTTGCCAGCAGTTGATCTCGACACCACCTCAGCTTATCTCGCAACGGGATAATGATGCTGAAGCAGTATTTGTAGCCGGCATGCCGCGCTCAGGCACCACCTTAGTAGCTCAGTTACTGTGCCAAAGTCCACACTTGGCGCCCTTAGGTGAGTTGCAGGATTTACCTCAGGCGGTAAAACGCATAAGCGGGCAAAGTAGTACCGCCATTGTGACTCCCGAGGTCATAAGCCAAGCGAGCAAAGGGGATCTGGCCGCCTTGGCACAGGATTATTTGAGCCGTTATACGGGCTTAAAGGGGGATACAGAGCGGGGCTGCGATAAACTGCCGTTTAACTTTTACTATATCGACTTTATCGTCCACGCCCTGCCAAAGGTGAAGATAGTGCTTATGCTGCGCGCCAAAGAAGACACTTGCATCGCCAACTTTCGCCAGGCCTATCAAGTGCATAGCCCGTTTCACCATTATTCCTTTAAGCTTACCCACATCGCCACATTCTATGACGATTATGAGCGCTTAGCGCGGCACTTTGCCGCTAAGTATCCGAATAATGTGATTTTACAGAGCTATGAAGACTTGGTAAGCGAAGGTGAGCGGGCGCTGCGCCACTTATATGACTTTTGCCACTTGCCCTGGCAGGATGACTGCTTAGAGTTTTATACCAGGCCTGATGCCTGTGCCACCGCCAGTAAATTGCAAATTCGCCGCCCACTGAACAAGGCTTCCATTGATTTTTGGCGTCACTATCAAACACAATATGAAGCCTTAGTAGATACGCTTTAAGCCAGTAGCGTATCTAGGCTCAACTTAGCGTCGTCAATCCGGTGCTGCACCTGATGGCGTGCGTACCAAAAATAATTTAAGGCCGCCACCAGCTTTTGCATGGCCTTAAACTTTTGCCAGTTTCCTTGCAACTCAAGGGCGCTAAAGTACTGGCTGAACAGCCACTCTTGCTGCTCCACTGAGAGCTTAAAGCTCAGGGTCAACATGGCCAGATCGAAGTAGCGGTCACCATGCTGGGCATATTCAAAATCTATGCACTGCCATTGTCCACGGTGGCTGATAATGTTCTCTTTGATCAGGTCGTTATGACAGAAGCAGTAATCCTCGCTTGTAGCCTGTGTCAAGGATACCACCTCCTGCAACGCCTGAGCATAAGGGTGATAATAAGGTTCACTGGCATAACCGGCCAGCTCATCATGCAAATCCAGTGCTGCGCCACTGCTTGGCAAAGCGTGAATCTGGGTCAAGCGTAACAGGGCTTGCTCACCATCGAAATCACTCGGCATCTGCCCTGGCGCATAAGCGAAAATGGCACAGCGATGACCCTTGTCCACATAAACAGGCGCCGGACACACACCCAGCTGCGCCAGGGTACGCTGGGCGTCGATGGCGGCATCGGGTACCTGCCTGCCATAGAGCTTTACCAGCCAGGTGCCCTGCTCGGTATCAACCCGGTAATTCTCGTTGCTCACCCCTTGCGGCAAAAAGGTAATTTGCTCAATCACCGCATCGGCTTGAAATGCCGTGACCAAGGCATGGATACGACCCACCGACTCAGGCATAGGCCGGCACTCCTTGTTCCTTCTGCTGATATTGCTGGCGCCAACGCAGGTAGCCGGCAATCGCCATAAAGGTATAAAACACAAATAAAACCACGGTCGGATAATAGCCCTTGGCCAAATACAAGTAGATGGAAACGGCATCGATCACCACCCAATAAAGCCAGTTTTCCAACACTTTTTTTGCCACAAAGTAAGTGGTTAACACCGCAAAACAGGTGGTTAAACTGTCGAGATAGGCATAATCGGCACGCGTGTAATTATCCATTACATAGCCTATGCATACGGCGATAAGCGCGGTCGCAATAATCAGCCAGGCATGGGTGCTCAGGCGATAACTGACAATGCCCTGACTCTCGCTGCGCTCCTTGCCATAGCGCCATGCCCACCAGCCATAAATAGCCATACCCATATAATAAAAATGCAGCAGGGATTCCATCAACAAGGCGCCCTGCCAATACATCAGGGTGTAGATCAGGGTACTGAAAAAGGCCGCCGGCCAGCACCACAGGCTTTCGCGCATGGCCAACAATAAATAGGCCACGGAAAGCGCAACCGCCGCATATTCCCAGCCGGACATGGCGGCAAAGCCAGATAAGGTACTATTTAAGGCATCCATAAGGTGTTCCTAAAGGCGTTCCTAAGAGTTAGTCTTGAGGCGACAGATCGCCATGCAAAAACTTACAAACAAATATGGCCTTACCAAACTGCTCATAGGAGCGCTTGATCTCAGCGCTTAACACCGCCATCACGGTATCATAGTCGCCAAACACCTGAGTCGAGAGCGTATTGGTGATCACCTTAAGCTCTTTGTGTTCATTAAGACGGTCAATAAAGTCTTTAATAAAGGGGATATAGTCTTGATGAAGCGGGTACTTACTGATTTCAACGGTCAGTTTCATGGGCATGTCACTAGTAATAAAGAATGCCGCTATTGTAACCTGAACCCGAGCGTTGCCAAAATTTCGCCGTGACTTTTATCCTCCCCCACTGTTCGCAAGTTATCGCATGAGCTAGGTTCACTCATTCCAGGCAATAAAAAAGCCCCTAACTAGGGGCTTTTTTCCTTGCTGCGCTCAGGCAGCTAATTGGCAGAGAAACCTTGTTTAGCCGCGAACTCGACGTACGCCGAACAGGGCCAGCAGTGACATCAGCATAAAGATGCCGGTGCTACCGCCAGAAGATTTCTTAACTTCAGGCTCTGGAGTCACAGTTACAGGGTACTCACAGCTGCCGTCATCGGTATCTGCGCTACCATCGTAGTTGCTTGCTGTCGCATCAGTACAGCCATAGACTGGCTCTGGTTCTGGTTCTGGTTCTGGCTCAGGCTCTGGCTCAGGATACTGACAGCTACCATCATCGGTATTGGCATTTGCATCGTAGTTGGTTGCTGTCGCATCAGTACAACCATATTCGATGCCATCAGATGCAACGCTCAGCAGGAATGTCTGCGAAACGCTGTCGCTGGTGTTGGCCTTATCACGTACGGTTACCGTTACTTCTGTCTCACCGTAGAAGTTCGCGTTCGGGACAAGGTTGAACGACATGCCATTGATTTCAGCGCTGATGTTATCGCCGCTCACCAGAAGTTCATTTGGTGATTGGTCAGCATCAAGTACCACTACATCGATACCATCGATACGGCCGTTTTCTTCTACAGCCATATTCTCAAGGGCCGACATTTTCAGGTTGCCTTTGACCGCAATGGTATGAGTTAAGGTTTTCGCTTCGCTACCAAGCTCATAGGCTAAGGTGATCTCTTTATCGGTTCCCGCCGACTCTGGATTAACGGTCGCTTTGAAAGAGAATTCAACTTCACTTTGCTCAGGACCCACATAGTCGAAACAGATCACTAGGTCGTCTTTAAGCACCTTACCCAGGTCGTTGTAACCAATAACATTGTACAGTGAACCATCTTTAAAGCCGGCAGTAGACGAGTAAACACTGTCGCCGCCTTCGATCATGATCACACCCTCATCAACATTGGCGCCCAGGTTGTCATAGGCATAGATAACTTCAAACTTATCCTTGTGGTCATCGATACCGCTGCGCAGGATCACCTCGTAGTCATAGGTGTCACCTGTGTTCTTGTCGGTTACATTATCGAACTCCATAAACAACAGGTCACCTAGGTCAGGACGCTCTTCGGCATACTGTGATGCTATGGTTAGACCGGTAGGGTCGTAAGGGTCACGCTTGTTAGCGATTTCGAACGAACCACGCCAGAATGGCGCTAATGCTTCCATCAAGAAACCCGGACCACGGTGCTGGCTCATCATCCACCACAGCGGTGTAAACTGCATGGCACCGGTTGGGTGTAAACGCACTTCGTTGTTGTTAGCCTGATTGTAGACTTCAAACTTGGCGCCTTGCTTATAGAACAACCAGTCAATTGGTACATCAAAGTACACGTTAGAACCACCTTCATACCAAGGTGTGGTTGGCTGTAGACGGAACTCACCCTGAAGGTCGATGTAACCACCGGTAGAGAATTCGTCGATCATCGGCGTTTTACAGCTGGCATCGGTAATGTTGTTGGTCACTATGTAGTCACGCTTAACATTGCGGGTTGCCTGCTGTGTGCCTGCGATGGTCAGCTTGTTGCCTTCAACCTTGATCATCTCGGCAACTTGCTCGTTGTTCGAGGTCATGGTTTCAGACCAAAGCTGCATACCCTCAGGAAGAGTCAACTCAAAGTTGTAGTCACGCTCTTGCGACTCGTAGTTCGCCTTCAGTTTCACGTTCACATCAAGCACATCCATAGCGCGAGCGGCATCTTGGCTCACATTTAGGGTCAGTGCTTCACTGTCGTGGTTAAAGTTCAAAGAGGTAAAGCCAAGCGTGCCTTCGGCACCCGGCGCGTTGCCTAGGGCAAAACCACCGTAGTAAACATCACCCATTTGTGACTCAGGCAGATCCCAGTTAATGGCGATTTCATAGTTGCCATTGCCTGTGTGCTGCTCTGGCGCAGACACATCAAAGCCACCATTGTATTCATTGCCGATTACCGCATAGTGCGTTTTGGTGCGATATTCATAATCACGCGGCGCAGCTAAAGCAGCAGTAGCAAACCAGTACTGACCTGGCTCAGGGTCAATAATGTTACAGTAGTTGTCTTCAACACTGCTTGATGAGTAACAGATCATTTCCGCATTAAGTGCCTTGATCAGTGCTTGCGGATCATCTGCAATCTCTTCATCGCTGACCATGAAAGAACCACTGTTGTTGGCATCGAAACCAAGGATCAGGTGCGCTTTCTTAGTCTGCCAGCGTGGCTCAGCAACATCAGCTAAGTTAGAAGTTTGCTCCGTAGAGGCAACCTTCACCATTAGACGCTTAGTACCTTCAGGAACGGTAATGGACTGAATGTCCCAACCACGTTCAACGCGATCCTTAGTCACATAAGGACCTACACCTATTACGTCCGCCTCTATCGTGGTTGGCTTCACCAAACCATAATAGGTAGGCGTCAGCTGACTGTAGCTGTCGGTGTTAACAACAATAGACTCAGAAGCCTTATTGCGGGCCATATCGATATCCACGGCCAGCGGTAACTCATCCAGGGTATTTTTCGCTACCAGGGTGAAGTGTGCATCCGGCGACTGGCCATCCACATTGTTAAACACTACCTTGCCGTTAAACCAGATGTCTTTATTTAGGACATTTTCCCATGGCGCATCCGGCTCATCTGGCTCTACCTTGTGCTCAATGATGTTTGGCAACTTCATGGTTACCATGACATCTTGAGTTTCACCGGCTTTCAATGTGAAGCTGCTTGGTGATACTTCCACTTCAACGCCTGCGCTTTGGTCTTCACCTTGCACGCCCCAGCCAAAGCCGCTGGCCTGCCATGAGCCATCTTTGGTGGCTTTAACGGTACGCATCCATGAACATTCAAGTTCACAGTCTTGATTAACCAAAGAAGGCAGGTTTAACCATTCAACCAAACCGCCATTGCGCGGGTTCGCATCTTGGTAGTTTTCAATGGTCTCATCCATCACCAGACCGGCATTGGCTGCCTGCGCTACATCAATCGCGCCGCCACCGGCCATAAAGTTGTAGTAAGGGTCGATAATTGCGTAACCATTAAAGATTTTCACCTTATTGGCCGTCATCATCAAGGCCGACTGGATCTCTGCCGGTGTCCATGTTGGGTGCATCTGCATCAACAAGGTCATGGCGCCGGTTACATGCGGAGTCGCCATTGAGGTACCGCTCATAAAGGTCCAATCCGAAGCGGTCGGGTTGGCGGTAAATGGCTGGTCATCGGCATTGGCCGCATAAATATCAACGCCCGGTGCGGTTACATCCGGTACCAGGTTATTGATATAACGACTTGGACCCATAGAACTGAAGATAGCCAGTTCATTGCCCTTCTCAGGGTCAAACTCGTAGGTATTCACCGGCTCACCTATGGTGGCGATCGCTTCGCCTGCCGGGTTGGCATTAACCCAGTTACGAATGGCAAAGCGGGCTTGAGAAGACAGGTGGATCCCCGGAATAACATAGTTATCGGCCACCACATTATCGCCATAATTGGTATTTTGCAGGATAAAACCACCAGCGCCGCCAGCCGCCACGTTTTCGGCCTTTGCCACACGGGCAATATCACCGCGCTCACAGACAACGATTTGATCTGAGGTAAAGGTTCCCGCAGGGAAAGGTACGTTACAGCTGGCTGCGGTATAGGCATCGTCCGGGTTTGGATCTGCAAAGTTTTCCGCTAATACCACAGGACCTGTGATACTGCCCGAGTAGCTCTTACCCGCATACTCGCCGCTAAAAGGAGCGCGAACACCCTGGAAGTTGTTGATAACCTTGTCACCCAATGACATAACACGGTCATGAGTTGAGGCTCCTACTGTGGTTACCCAAGGAGAGGTATGATCCGCAGACATGTAATAAGGCCCCGAGTTACCTGCAGCTGCGGCAACCGAGATACCCGCCTTACGCGCGCTTAAGAAGGCCAATTCCATGGGATCTTCCCAAGGGAAGGACTCACCGCCACCGATTGAGAAGTTAATGGTGTCTACACCATCGGCAATGGCATCTTCAAAGGCAGATAGAATCGCGGATTCTGGACAGCCGGCATAGGGGTCACCAGAACCACCCGGCCAACATACCTGATAAGAGATGATATGGGCACGAGGCGCAACACCGCTGGTCTTTTCAAACGTAAAAGGCAGGTCGATACCATCGCTGGTCACTGAACCGTCTACGGTTTGCAATGGCGTATCCAATAGCTCATTACCCGCTGTGGTGCTGGCGGTGTGAGAGCCGTGGCCATTGTAGTCTTCGCCGTTTTCTGGACGACGATTTTTAGAACCAAATATATAATCGCTGTTGGCTACTGTGACCTCAGGGTAAGAGCGCACACCGATCAGCTTATCGTTACACAACTCTGGTGATTCAACACAGTCACCGATGAAGTTACCGGCACCAAATGGGTTGGTCTTAGCATATTCTTCGTCACTAGCGAAGGCGATGTGATCGGTATTGATGCCGGTATCAATAATACCCACAACCATGCCTTCACCCTTAACGCTGAGTGATGAGGCCGGAACCTGTCCCTGCCAGAGTTTATCGGCACCGATAAATTCTGGGCCACGATCGGTACGCAGCTCGAAAATACGGTTTTCGGTAATACGCTTAACGCCGCTTTGCTTGGCCAGGACCATGGCATCTTCTTGCGTCATATTGACTATCATGGCGTTGTTAGCCAGCGTCAATTGCTGCTTCATTTCGATATTGGCGCCATGCGCTTGGGCGCGGCTAAGCACCTTGTTTTGCTGGTCTTGCAAATAACGACGGTAGCTTTTCACCTCAGGTGAACGCACGTTCAACGTTGAGCGACCCACCATGGTACGAGTGGTTGTCAGGGCCGTGGCCTCAAGACCTTGTATATCGCCTTGGTAGTTAACCACGGCATCGTTTTGTAGCTGTACTATGTAGGTACGCTTGCCGGTCACCCCTTCTTTAGGTGTGAAGACATTCTTAGGTGAATTATCCTGATAATGTCTATTAAGCTGACCCACAGAACCAAATAGGGTTTGCGCTTCTTTCGATTCTTTGTAATTTGCTAGGTCTTCAGCTGTGAATACCGGGGTGTAAAAAGAGCCCGCAGGCGCTTTTTCAAAGCCCGGCTGTGCGGACGCGGCTCCCCCGGCCACGTACATAGCGGTTAGCATCGCAATGGTACTTTTGCGCCCAACCCCTTTATATTTCTATTCTTGTTGGACATGTTGTATTCCTTGATGAAAATTTTTCGCGCATATTGCGCTAGCGCAGTAGGGTACGTTGCGCCGAACAAAGAAAACAATATGTAAACAGGGTGCTAAAAGCGCTAAGAGTAAGTTACACCCAAACCGCTACTCTACATGCCTTACCATATAAGGCCTTAGAGCAAATGTACCAAAGTGTGCAATAAGGTAGCATTTTGTACTCATGCAGTTTATCGCAACAATAAATCAACTTTTGTAAGTATCAGATTCACATTCTTAGGCGCAACTTTGGGGAATTATGATCAATTATGGCAATTGCGGCTTCGTTCATCCCAAGGCTAGCAAATCAGGGTATAGTGTTAACAAAATCACCTTGTTAGCCGTAAGTTAGCCCTAAGATGAAACGAATAGCCATTATTGAAGACGAAGCCGCGATCCGCGATAACTATGTAGAAATGCTGCAAGGGCAAGGCTATGAAGTGCAAGGTTTCGCCGACAGGCCCAGTGCCGAGCTAGCACTGAGCGAGCGTTTGCCGGATTTGGCCATAGTTGATATCGGCTTGGGCAACGAAATCGATGGCGGCTTTATGCTGTGCCAAAGCTTACGGGCCCGCTCACAAACCCTGCCAATTATTTTTCTGACCGCTCGCGACAGTGAAATAGATACAGTATGTGGGCTGCGTATGGGTGCCGATGATTATCTTACCAAGGACATCAGCATGGCTCATTTGGCGGCGCGTATCGCTGCGCTGTTTCGCCGCGTTGAAGCGCAAGGCTTACCAAGTGAACAAGAGGACACCCTGGTACAAGACAAGCTGGAGCTGAACCTAAAGCGTTTGCGCGCCAACTGGCTGGGTGAGGCGGTGGATTTGACCGTGACCGAGTTTTGGATGGTGCATTCACTGGCTAAGCGTCCGGGGCATGTAAAAAGCCGGGATGAACTGATGAGCGATGCCAAAATTTACGTTGACGACAGTACAATCACCTCCCATGTAAAACGCATTCGTCGCAAGTTCCAGGCGCTCGATGCCCAGTTCGATTGCATCGACACCGTATATGGCATGGGTTATCGCTGGGAAAGCAAATAGATGGCGCGCTTTGGGCTTGGGCTGCGCAGCAAGGTGGTCTTGCTGTCCTGCTTTTTACTTGTGCTGCCCTGGCTTGGTTACGAATATGTGTGGGAAATGGAAAAGTATCTGCGTCAGGGTCAAGAAAAAACCCTGGTCGGTACCACAAGAGCGCTGGCCACAGCCCTGCATGAACGCCCCGCTTTATTTGAAAATGCCAGTGAATTTACCGCCAAGGTAGAAAAGGGTCGCGACCTTTACGCCTACCAGATCAACAATGCCATCCGCCTCGATGGCGAGCTTGGTGACTGGGCTCCCTATCAAAGCCTGATGTGGCAATACCAGGGTAACTACCTGCAAACTCCAAACCCGGATCATGATGATAGCGACCTGTCATTCGCACACATGGTCGGCAAATATGGCCAGCACCTGTATGCGGTGTTCGCAGTACAGGATAACCAGGTTCGTCTGCGCCCAAAAAATGCCCTTAGTCTGGAGCGCAACGATCATTTAAAAATCGCCATTAAGTCTCCCAATGGCGAGCTAAAAAATTACATAATTGCCACCCGCGAAGACGGCTGGGTAAATGCCTTTAGCCTTCCCGAATTGACTCCCTATAAGGATATTCAGGGCTATTTTCGCCAGACCGAGCAAGGCTATAACATAGAACTGCGTATGCCCCTGTCCATGCTTGGCAACAAGCTCGGCTTTGCCATCAGCGATTGGGACACGGGCGAGCAAGAGCGTCATTTAATGGCCACCTCTAATATTACCGATGCCAATACACTTGGCACTGTGCTGCTGCCCTCACCGGAGATTAAACGCATTATCAAGGGCATGGGCCACAGCGGCAGCCGTATCTGGGTGGTGGATAAACATCACAGGGTACTGGCGCAATCAGGCACCATTCAACATGCTGACGGAGTCTGGGCCAGCTCCTTACAGGAGCAGGATAAGGAAGGCATGTGGCGGCGTTTCGAGCAGCGTTTTTTGCACCCGCTCTATTACCAAATTCTGACCAAGCCACCCAGTGACTTTCTCGATATTTTGCATGATGTGGCGGCGCTGCAAGGCAGTCATATTGCCAGTGCCTTACGCGGTGAGCCGGCCTCGAACTGGCGCCTGACGCCAGACAGCAAAGCGGTGATCCTCTCCGCCGCCTACCCCATTTGGAGTAATGAGCAGGTGCTGGGCGCTGTTATCGCCGAAGAAACCACCAATGGCGTGCGCACTCTGCGCAACAAGGCGCTGGAAAAGCTCTTTAATGTGATTATTGCGGTGATGCTGGTGGGCACCATCTCATTGTTTTTCTTTGCCTCGCGCATTTCCTCACGTATTCGCCGCTTACGCGACAGTGCCGAGCAGGCCATTGATGAACAGGGCCGAGTACGGGCGCAACTGAGCGTGAGTAACGACAGTGACGAAATAGGCGACCTCTCGCGCAGCTTCGCTAATATAGTTAATCGCCTTGGCGGCTATACCCATTATCTGGAAAATATGTCGTCGCGCCTTTCTCACGAATTGCGAACGCCGGTGGCCGTGGTACGCAGCTCGCTGGAAAATCTGCAATTGATCGCCCACGAACCGCAGCAACAAAAATACCTGACCCGGGCTCAAGAAGGGGTCGCCCGCTTGAATAAGCTTATCACCACCATGAGCGAGGCGACTCGGTTGGAACAGAGCATTAATACCTCGGCGCGGGAGCATTATGATCTCACCCAGGTGCTGCAAGGCTGTATGCAGGGCTATCAGTTGGCTTATCCACAGGCACGCTTTGCCCTGGATATCACCCAAGAGGCGCTTCCTGTGCAAGGGGCCGCCGACTTTTTCGCGCAGTTGCTTGATAAGCTGATCAACAACGCCCTGGAATTTGCTGAGCCTGAGAGTGAAATATTGGTCACCTTGGCACGAGAAAACAACCAAGCTCAACTCAGCATTAGCAATCTAGGGCCATCGCTACCCAAGGACATAGGTAAACATATTTTCGACTCCATGGTGTCGGTGCGCGCTCAGGATAAGCAGCAACAGCCGCATCTGGGTTTGGGCCTGTATATCGCTCGTCTGATTGTTGATTTTCATCACGGCCAGATACGCGCCAGCAACCGCGAAGATGGTCGCGGTGTGACCATCCTTGTTGATATACCCTTGTCCTGATTCAAAATCGATTAATTAAAGAGCATCTAGCCTGCGTAATAAGTTGGTAATTACTTACACAGTTAGAGGTTCAAGGCTAGATACTATGACCGCAAAAACTGGATATAGTAGGGCGCTGTTTCGCGAGCAAGATGACAGCAGCGCAACAAGGATAAAGCTTGAATCACGAGACCAGGCTTAATTACAATAGCTGCCTTTATCCTCACGTGAAATCACTTGTGAAAAAACATCAGGCAAAAAAAGAGCTCGCCCTGCTACCCATTTTATTTATCGCCATCGCCTTGTGTGTCGGCGGGCATTTCGTTTTACAACCTAACTATCAAGATAGCAATTTGGTGGAATATTCCTTGGCGGCCCTGCCATTTGCCTTATTCGCCTTGGTGATCCTCGCCATCCGCATCGCAATCAAGCAAGAAGAAAACGACGACTAAGCTTCAAAGCCACGCCCTAAAGCACATGGTAGCCAAACCAGTCCGGATGCATGGCTTGCGCCTGGTTGCTGGGAGTAAGATGGATATGATACTGGGCATCGATCAGATCCAGGGCAAAGCAGTCATCCACCTCATGTAAATCGTCTTTATGCTGATGACTCATGCCGGTAAGTAAACCCTGCTTCACCCGTTGTTTGGCCTGCTCGGCGCTGGTCGCCACGGTCAAAGTAAAAGCATGTTGTTCGACAAGTTGATCGGCACGATAGGCGCCTAAATTAACGAAATAGAGGCGTTCACTGCGCTGTTGCGGCGCATCACCCAGGCTCACCGCATAGCCGTCGATATGGTGCACCGCCATATAACTGTCCATATGCACGCTGTTTTTATTGCCCACCCATTGGGCTTTAAGCTTGCCGTAACAATCTTCAATACGCTCACCAACGACAAAGCGCACATCGTGCATTTCAATATGACAGCCTTCAATGCGACCGCCCAGGTAAACCATAAATAATTGCATCACTCACTCCTTTGGCCTTGTGTGGCGGCATTATAACGGTTAATCAGTCGCGGCTGAATTGCTCCACATCGATCTCATGCTTCTTGATCAGTTTATAGAAGTCGCTGCGGTTACGCTTGGCCAATTTGGCTGCCTGAGCGACATTGCCATCCACCATTTTCAATACATTAATCAAATACTGGCGCTCAAACTGGCGCTTAGCCTCGTTTAAGGCAATGGGCGAGCTGGCTTCGAGCTCACACTGCAAGGCCATGGCCACCTGCTGGGCACTGATCAGCACCCCAGGGCTCAATGCCACCACCTGCTCCACTACGTTTTGCAGCTGGCGAATATTACCGGGCCAGTCGTGGCGCAAAAGCAAGTCCATGGCATCATCGCTGAAACGTTTCACCCCTTGCTGCTGACGAGCGGCAATTTGCTCACAAAAGTGATGCGCCAACAGGGAGATATCCTCTCGGCGTTCGCTCAAGGCTGGTAAACGCAGGTTCACCACATTTAAGCGATAGTAGAGATCCTCGCGGAAACTGTTATCACGGATTGCCGCAGGCAAATCCTTGTGGGTGGCCGACACCACTCTGACATTAACCGGAATTTCCTCGCTATGACCAACCGGGCGGATTTTTTTCTCTTGCAGAACGCGCAAAAGCTTAACCTGTAAATTCAACGGCATATCCCCTATTTCATCAAGAAACAAGGTGCCATTTTGGGCTTCGGAAAAGAGCCCCACATGGTCGGCGGTCGCACCGGTAAAGGAACCCTTTTTATGGCCGAACAACTGGGATTCCAAGAGCTCGGCGGGCACAGCGCCGCAGTTAATGGCAACAAAAGGGCCGGTGCTAACCGCACTGCTCTCATGCACGGCTCTGGCTAGCAGCTCTTTACCCGTACCGCTGGCGCCGGAAATCAATACATTCACATCCGTGGCTCCCACCATACGCACTTGCTCTAACAGGTGATACATGGTGGCACTGCGAGTCACTATATAGGGGTGACTTACTTGCTGAGCGTGCCCCTGCCCTTGACCATGCAGACGCACGGCTTTAGCCAGGGTGTCGATCAACTCATCCTTATCTATGGGTTTGGTCAAAAACGCAAAAATACCCTGCTTGGTGGCACGTACCGCATCGGGAATAGAGCCGTGCGCCGTCATCATTACCACGGGTAAGCTAGGATAAAGCTGCTGAATTTGTTCGGCCAGTTGCAAACCGTCGATATCGTCCATGCGCAAATCGGTCAGCACCACGTCAAAGGTTTGCTGCTGCAACTCACTCAAGGCTTGAGGGGCGCTGTTGGCCGTGGTCACTTCGTAGTTATTGGCCATCAGCCTTATGGTCAGTAGTTTTAATAAACTGACATCATCATCAACAAGTAAAACCCGTGCTTTAGAACTCATTATTATCCTCCTGCTGGGACGCACGTTGCAGCAATTGCTGCTCTATGGCCGCCAGCGACGACAAGGTCTTTTCCATTTTTTCCTGCATTTGCTGCTGCTCTTGGCGCAGCTTAGCAAGTTGCTGTTGTTGTTGGGCATTGGCCTGAAGCTGCTGCTTAAGCAACCAGAAATAACGGGCGCTGGACTCGGGCCAGTAATATTGACCGCTGATCACCTCAAGGTCGCTTAGTAGCTCGTCCGGGTTTGATTGGCCCCGTAAGCAGAGGCGGGCAAAAAATTGCTTCAGCCTCGGCGCCGCCACATATTCCTGTAACTCGGTGGCCGAGGTAAAACCGCCGCATTGCTGTGCATGCCATTGCACCAACTGCTCGGCACTGGGGTAGATGGGTTGTTGCTTAGGCCTGGGTTTAGGGTTGGGAGCCTGCTTTTCAAGCTCACCTAGGTGACTAGTCTCTCCCGCCGTTCTTGGGCCCGGCAACTGACAGCCCGCACTCAAGATGGGCACCAGTAACACGGCAACACACTTGGCAAATTTCAACATCTTGACTCCATTAGCAACTAAATTTAAGCCTAAAACAACTGCCCTGAGGTGAGCCTGAATGGATCTGCACCTCGCCATTGAGTTGGTTAACACATTCCTTGACTATGGATAACCCCAAACCACTGCCGGCCACGGCGTTGCGCTTGGCAGCCAGCCCCTGATAGAAGGCATCGAATAAACGCTCGCGCTCTGACTCCTTTATACCCGGTCCCTGATCGACTACGGCTATCTCCAGCTCTTGCTTATAACGCTCGATTTTTATCTCTATCTGCGCCCCATTGGGTGAAAACTTAATGGCATTGGAAACCAGTTGCACCAAGATCATTTGTAACAATTCACCATCAAGGGGCAACTCTTTAAGCTCCGCCGGGCAGCGCCATACCAAGGTTTGCTGACCCAACCGCAGGCGCTCGGCAAAGTGCTCCTGTACCTGAGCCTTTAACGTATCGAGTTGGCAGCCTTTATTACTCAGGGTCCGTGCCTTGATGGCGTTATAATTTAGCAGGTTTGTGATCATGCCATGAAGACGATCTGTGCTTTGGCTGATCAATTGCAGTACATCTTGCTGCTGCTCATTGATGGGGCCCACCAGCTGCTCCTGCAATAAATCACAGCCTTCCACCATGGAGGCCAAGGGCGTTTTTAACTCATGGGTCACATGGCGTAAAAAGGTATCTTTTTGCTGCTCCAGGCTTTGTAATTGCTGCTGCATCCAGTTAAGTTTTTGCCCCAGATCTCGCAGCTCTTTGGCACCGGTCAGTTGAATATCCACATCCCAATCGCCCTTACCTAGCTGACTTATCACTCGAGATAAATACCCGAGATTGCTGCTTAGGCGCCATAAATAACCACCACCGAGCAACAACACTATGGGCACCAGGGCCACCAGCCAGTTAATAAAGCTCTGTTGTAGATCTGTAAGCGCCTGTTGCGCCAGGTCGATCTGTTCCTTGGTATGAGTGTGCAACCAATTACCATGGCTGTTGATTTGTTGGCGCAGCGGTGAAAACAACTCGGCATTGGCCTGCTCCTGCTGCTCTATATTTTCTCGGCTGGCGACAAAATCCGCCTGCAATTGCTGCCAACGAACCAGCTCACCAGCCGAGGTGGCCGCCTTGGCCTGCTGCGTCAAAAGCGCATCGGCCTTATGCCATTGCTCATTCACCGCCTTACTAAGTTGCTCGCTTTTTAATACCCAATTTTGTAGCGTTGCCCGCTCCAGGGATTGAAACAGCTGCTTAAACTCATTGAATTGTTCATTCTTCTGGTAACTGCTTAATACCATCTGCTGGGTATTGACCATATGCTGGTCCAGGGCCTGTAAAAATACCACCACAACTAAGGCCAAAGGCACTAGCAGTATGGCCACGCCGATAAAGAATTGGGCGAACAGGCTGGGGCGCCAGTGCAGCATGCGAAAAATCACCATGACTCCTTGTTGCCAAAAAGAGAAAAACTAACTATTTGAAATTTAGTAGAAAAATTTAAAGAAACCATAAGCTGTTGCAAAATAGCTACAAACTATTCAGCTCAACCCTCACCTTAAAAATATAACCAACTGAAAAATATGAATTTTAAAAAACTGGCATTGAATTTGTTAGGAGAGCCACCCTGCGGTCTAAAGACCTTCACTTACATTTATAAATGAGTTTCAATTAAGCCACTATGAATTGGAGAATACCGTGCGACGTGTAGTATTGGTCGTAGCCTTAATTTTATGTGTTACCCTGGTAAGCGCTAAACAACCTTCGGAGTCTCACTCCGCGACGAATCAGCCAGCAGCAGTGCAGTCAGCGAGCCCATCGTTTAATCAGTTGGCAAGTCCGCAACAAACAATGCCGCATAATTTGCAGCTGGACCCCAAACAAATCGGTGAGCATGTCTTTGAATTGGCAGACGACGGCCTAAGTGGCCAACTTAATCTCAGCAATTAGGCGATTAATCTTATTCCATTTGGCCAGGTTCACAAATTTGGTTAGGCTAACAGCATAATATGCGTAACCTGTACGCTAGGATTTTTACATGAATAAAATTGCAGCATTAGTTTTAAGCACCTTGATGCTTGCCTTTGTCACCACTTCGGTGCAGGCCAGCAGTATCGAGTCGCGCTTTAAAGAATTAGACCGAAACCGTGACGGCGCTATCAGCAAGTCGGAAGCGGCGCAAGAGCCGGCCTTGTGGTCTCGCTTTAGCAGTTATGATCAAGATAAAGACGGTAAACTGTCGTTGCGCGAGTTTACCAATTACGCTCGTCAGTAAGGCGTGTCGCGCTGAGCTGTGACCTGCAGTTAGACAATAAAAAAAGCGCCGAGGGCGCTTTTTTTATTGTTCGGGCATTCTTATCCCTGTTCTTCACGCAAAAATACCGGCTCATTTTCCTTAACCGTAGCTTCGGCACTAAAGTAATAACCCGCTGTTGTAAACTCCTTAAGCTGCGCCAGGGTCTCAACCTTATTTTCCATAATATAACGGGCCATCATGCCACGCGCCTTTTTCGCGTAGAAGCTGATCACCTTATATTGACCATTTTTGCAGTCTTTAAATACCGGCGTAATAATGTCGGCGTTCAGTGCCTTCTTATCCACCGCTTTAAAATACTCATTCGAAGCAAGATTAATCAATTGCTTGGCACCACTTTGAGCCAAAACTTCATTGAGCTTTTCGGCAATAATACTGCCCCAGAACTGGTATAAGTTGGTACCTTTTGGGTTTTCTAATTTAGTCCCCATTTCCAAGCGGTAGGCCTGCATTAGATCGAGCGGCTTAAGTACTCCGTATAAACCGGAAAGAATACGCAAATGTCCTTGCGCATAATCCAGTGCATCTGCACTTAATGTACTCGCTTCAAGCCCGGTATACACATCACCGTTAAAGGCAAAAATAGCTTGCTTGGCATTATCGCTGTTAAAAGGCTGAGACCATTCGCTAAAGCGGGCGGCATTTAAACCGGCGAGCTTATCGCTTATTTTCATCAGGCTGCCGATTTGCTGCGGCGTTAAGTCGCGGCATACAGAAATCAATTCTTCACTGTAGGCGAGTAATTCAGGTTGACTGTGAGTTGCTACCGGAGCGGCAGTCTCATAATCAAGGTTTTTTGCTGGGGAAATAACTGTGATCATAAATGCTGTTGACTTGGCTCTACAATAGTGTCAATTTCAACATTAAATAAAGCAAAGATCACGCTTTATTAGAGGGTTCATGACCCTTAATCGGTCTGCGTGCCATACGCTCTCGCCAAAACGGCGGCGACCGGTTCATTTTGATGTTATTTACATGGCATCAATCCCCTGGCACGGACAATTGACCTCCCCATGGTTGTCACTAAGGTGCAACATTAACTACATAACCTATAAGTGTTTATCTATTTGCTATAGGCACAGACGATAAACCCAGTAGACGCTCTATGCTTGGAATGAGGAAAGCACATGACTACAGCACTACAAGAGTTGAAGCAGCATTCAACGATTGTTGCCGATACCGGCGATATTGAAGCAATACGTAAGCATCAACCCCAGGATGCCACCACCAATCCATCACTCTTACTTAAGGCCAGCGAAATCCCTGCCTACCAGCCCTATCTTGATAAGGCCTGGCAATATGCGCGCAGCCAAAGTGATGACACCAGCGCCCAGTTGGCACTGGCTTGCGATTACTTCGCCGTACTGATCGGCAAGGAAATCGCCGATATCGTTCCCGGTTATATTTCTACCGAAGTCGATGCGCGTCTGTCATTCGATACCCAAGCAAGCATAGCGAAAGCAAAACAACTGCTGGCCCTGTACGACCTTGAAGGGGTTAGCCGCGACAAGATTTTAATTAAAATCGCATCGACCTGGGAAGGCATTAAAGCCGCCGAGCAGCTAGAAAAGGAAGGCATTCGTTGCAACCTAACGCTGCTGTTCAGTGAAGCCCAGGCCCGCGCCTGTGCCGATGCTAATGTGTACCTTATCTCTCCCTTTGTTGGCCGTATTCTTGACTGGCATGTGGCCAATGGCATGGAAAAGCCAAGCGATCCGCTGGCGGATCCCGGGGTGCAATCGGTACGCAGCATCTATGAATTCTACAAAGGCCATGGTTATGAAACCATAGTCATGGGTGCCAGCTTTAGAAATACCGGTGAGATCCTGGCTTTAACCGGCTGCGATCGCCTGACCATAAGCCCGGCGCTACTTGAAGAGTTGGCTCAATTACCGGCGAATACGGAATATCAGCTGACATCACCGGCCAGTGTAGCAGCTAAACCAGCAGCCCTAAGCGAGAGCGAATTCCGTTGGTTGCATAACCAGGACGCCATGGCCACCGAGAAGCTCTCTGAAGGCATACGCGCCTTCGCCGAAGCGCAAGTGGCGCTCGAACGCCGCTTCTCTTCCCTCTAATTTTCTTCCAAAATATAACGCCAGCGACAGGCTGGCGTTCTCACACAATTACCCGGTAATAAAAACATCACTTTCCTGTAACTTAAAATAAACAATTTCGTTTTATTTTTGTACTTTCTATGGTATAGATTGATTGCGTTAGTTATACAGGAGAGTGTCATGGATAGTCTGAACGAACTACTAAAAATAATAGAAGGTCCAGAGGCGAGAAAGAATTCCGGTCGTAATAAAAAACGAAAGTGGCGCGAAATCGAAGCACTGAAAGATAAACAACGTTTACGTAAAGAACTACAAGAACTCGATCTATTCAGCGATACCATCGCCTTAGAAGAACTAGATTTCTAGTAAAAAAGGAGCATTTATTGCTCCTTTTTTTATGGCTTTTTATGGCATTAGCTTAGCTGGGCAAGCGCCAGTCTATGGGTTGTTTTCCTTGCTCTGTGAGCAGCTTATTGGCCTTTGAAAAGTGACCACAACCAAAAAAGCCTCGGTGTGCCGACAAGGGAGACGGGTGCGGCGCCTTAAGCACAAAATGCTTAGTGGTATCTATATGCTTGCCCTTCTTTTGCGCATGCGCGCCCCAGAGTAAAAAGACAATACCCTCACCTTGCTCATTTAGTGCGGCAATCACCTGATCGGTAAAATGCTCCCAACCAAGATGCTTGTGGGAATGAGCCTCGCCCTGCTCCACCGTCAGCACGGTATTAAGCAATAACACCCCCTGCTCGGCCCAGGACTGCAGATAACCATGATTGGGGATGGCAAAATCGGGAATATCCTGTGCCAACTCCTTATACATATTAGCCAGCGAAGGCGGCGCCTTAACCCCAGGCAATACGGAAAAACACAGACCATGGGCCTGATTTGGACCATGGTATGGGTCCTGACCCAAGATCACCACCTTTACATCGTTAAACTCGGTGGCGCGAAATGCGTCAAAAACCTGCTCTTTGGGCGGATACACGGCAACACCCGCATCGCGACGCTGCTGCACATAATCTAATGTCTCTTGAAAATAGGCCTGCTTTTTTTGCGCTGCCAATAAATCGGACCAGGATGTCATATAAGCTCTCGAATAAAAAAGACGGCTCCGAAGCCGTCTTGTTAATACTAGTCTTGTTAATACTAATCTTGTTAAAGCTAAAGCTAGCTTACCAAATTAACCGAGTTTCGCCAGCATAGCTTCACGCAACTGCGTATAGTCGGCGCTCATGGGTTCGGCTAAGCAGGGCTTAGCAAGGGCATCGGCCAGGGCCTTGGGCATTTCTAATGAAACACCCAAAATCTCTTCCACACTGTCTTTAAACTTTGCCGGATGAGCGGTGGCCAAAAAGATCCCCTGCTCGCCCGGGGCCAAATCCGTCTTTAATCCCTGATAGGCAATCGCGGTGTGCGGCTCGGCCAGATAGCCTAGCTGCTGCAACTCGCGCATTGCCGCCGCAGTGGTTGCTTCGTCCACACCATGAGAGAAAAAGTCGTTATAGCTAAACTGGCCACTGTCGAGCATCACCTGCACCCGCGGCCAGTTATTTGGCCGACTCACATCCATGGCATTAGACAGGGACTCCAAAGTCTCATTGGGCTGCCATTGTTTGGACTCAAGGTAACGCGGTACGGTATCGTTTTGGTTAGTGGTGGCCGACAACTTGCTGATAGGCAAGCCGATCACCGCCGCTATCATGGCCGCACAGACGTTACCGAAGTTACCACTGGGCACGGAAATATGTGCGCTCGCTCTTTGCTCTTTCGGCAGTTGCGCCACTGCCTCAAAGTAGTAGCAGACCTGCGCCAATAGTCGGCTGATATTGATAGAGTTGGCCGAGTTAAGGCCAAGTCGCGATTTCAGCTCTTCATCCAAAAAGCCCTGCTTGACCATGGCCTGGCAATCATCGAAGGAGCCTTTAACGCTGTAACAATGTACATTGCCGCCAAGGGTGGTAAACAGCTTTTGTTGTGCCTCGGAGATCTTGCCCTCGGGATAGAGGATCACCACATCGACATTCTCTTTACCATAAAAGGCATGAGCCACGGCGGCTCCGGTATCGCCACTGGTGGCGGTTAAAATAGTAACCTTCTCGCCCTGACTAAACTGCGCCAGACATTGGGCCATATAGCGTCCGCCAAAGTCTTTAAAGGCCAGAGTCGGACCGTGAAACAGCTCTAAACAATGGAGGTTATCGGCGACCTTGACCAAGGGCGCAGGGAAGGTAAAGGCCCCCGCGACCATGTGCGCCAGGGTGTCATCGCTCAATTCATCCCCTAACAGATGACGCAATACCTTGGCACTGCGGGTAACAAAGTCGAGTTCCAGTAAGGCATCAACATCCGCCAAGGGCGTCAGCTCGGTAGGGAAAAACACCCCTTGATTGCGACCTAGGCCAGTTTTTACCGCCTCAACAAAAGACACCACCTGCTCATTATCTTGCAAATTATATAACTGCATTACCCTAGTTCCTCATTCAATTCTCTGGTGCCGGCCCAATCGAGTTGGCAAATATGGCTAAAACCTTGTTCATTAATATAGTGGTCGCTGAGCCACTGCTGGCACAGCTCGGCGCTGGCGAGGTTGTCGCATAGCGCAAACAGTGTCGGCCCGGCGCCAGAAATACTGACCGCTTTGGCGCCTAGCTGTAACAGCGCCTGTTGCGCCGCGCTAAAGCCTTCGATCAATTGCGCCCTATGTGGCTCGGCCACAGTATCTATCATGATCGACAGCGCCTCTTCGCTGCGCTGTTGCAGCATCAAAGTACAAAAAGCGCTAAGGCGCTGAGCAAATTCAACACTGTGGTGCATATCCAGCTGCTTTGGCAGCACCGCACGCGCCTTGGCGGTGTTAAGCGTAAACCCGGGAAAAGCCACCACCGGATACCAGTTATCCGGGGTCATAATGGCCAGAGACTTACCTGGAATAAGCTCCGCCGTCAGTTGCAGGCCACCCAAATAACAAGGGGTGATATTGTCGTAATGGCGGCCGCCGCTGACCTTGGCCTCAAAGTCGGCCATCAGCTCGATCAGAGCCTCATCACTGAGCCCGGTGCCGGCAAACTTATCCAATGCAGCAATAGTTGCCACCACAGAGCAGGCACTGGAGCCCAATCCTGAACCTACGGGCAGGTTTTTTACCAGCTCTAAACGCACCGCCGGCATATCCGGAGCCACCGCCTGTTTAAAATGCTGCAAACACATATAGGCCAGGTTTTGCTCTGCCTGTGCCGGTAGCTTATGGGCATAAAGCCCGGAGCAGACAAACTCAGTGGTCGTGCTGGCACTGACCTTGACCAGATCACCGAGCAAACTGCCGTCAATTGGCGCAATGGCGGCGCCAAGGGCATCAAAACCCACGGCAAAATTACCTATGGAAGCCGGAGCATATACTTGAATCATCAGATGTCCTTATCGCGGTAATGTTTTAAGAATATCGGCGAAAACCCCCGCCGCCGTAACTTCGGCACCGGCCCCATAGCCACGGATCACAAAGGGTCTTGGCTGATAATACTGACTCAAAATGGCCAGCGCATTTTCGCCATCACGAATATCGAATAAGGCATGATTGCTATCCACCGCTTCAATGCCAACCTTGCAGCGCCCCTTGTCTATGCTGCCGACATAACGCAGCACCTTACCCTCAGCCTTGGCGGAGGACACCTTGTCGGCAAAATCGCTGTCGAGCTCGGGCAGCTTAGCCATAAACTCATCGACACTGAGACCATTAGCAAAGCCTAGCGGCAAGACAGACTCAACTTCTATATCTTCAAGTTCGAGTTCCAATCCGGCTTCACGGGCAATGATCAACAACTTGCGGGCAACATCGGTACCGGACAAATCATCACGGGGATCCGGCTCGGTAAAGCCACTTTCTTTCGCCTTGATGGTCGCCTCGGACAAGCTTAAGCCATCGCTCAGCACCCCAAACATATAAGACAAGGAACCAGACAGAATGCCGCTAAAGTGCAACAGCTGGTCGCCGGCGCCAAACAAAGACTGAAGATTATCGAGTACGGGTAAACCGGCACCGACATTGGTTTCATAAAGGAAGCGTCGGTTATTGCGCTGCGCCGCTTCTTTTAACTGCCAATAATAGGCTTGCGAGCTGGTATTGGCCTTTTTATTGGCGGCGACCACATGGAAACCGGCATTTAAGAAAACAACGTATTGATCCGCCAGCGCCGCCGCTGAACTGCAATCGACGATCACCGGGTTGATTAGGTGATGCTGTTTTACGAATTGTTCCAGATATTTCAGGTCAAACTCCTGTGCCGTTTGCTGCAACTGCGTTGGCCATTGCTGCAAATCTATCCCCTCACCGTTTAGCAGCATCTGCCTTGAGTTGGCTATGCCGCGCACCTTTAACTTGATATTGCGCGCGTTCAGCCACTCTTGCTGCTTCTCTACCTGGCTCAACAATTCGCTGCCCACCAGGCCACAACCTAACAGGAAAACATCAATGGACGGCATATGAGTAAAGAAGTTTTCATGGCACACCTTCACCGCATCGTTACACAGCTCGCCATCGATCACCGCAGAGATCGAGCTTTCCGTGGAGTCCTGGGCAATGGCCACTATATTCACTTGTGCCTGCGCTAAGGAAGCAAAAAACTTGGCAGCCAAGCCCTTATGAGCACGCATATTGTCACCCACCAGTGTCACAATGGCGAGGTGGCGCTGTACCTGCACCGGCTCGATAAGCCCGGCCTTGGCTTCAAGCTCAAAGGCCTGCTCAAGCGCCCTTAGTGCAAGAGCAAGGTCCTGCTGGTACACACAAAAACTAATGCTGAACTCACAGCTCGATTGGGTGATAAGCACGATGGAAACATTATCCATCGCCAGTGCGGTAAACACCTTGGCCGCCATACCCACCTTGCCCTTCATACCCGGGCCAGACACAGTCAGCATGGCCAGGTCCTGTAAACTGGAAATGGCTTTCACAGGCTCAGAAGAACGCGCCTCATCGCTGATCAGCGAACCTGGAAGCGAAGGTGCATGGGTATTTTTAATCTCACAGGGCACGCCTGCTTTGGCACAGGGCATTATGGTCTTGGGGTGCAACACCTTAGCGCCGAAATAAGAGAGCTCCATGGCCTCTTTATAAGAGAGATGATCAACCTTAGTGGCGCCCTTGATATAACGGGGATCAGCGCTGTAAACACCATCCACATCGGTCCAAATTTGGCAAACCTCAGCCTCCAAACAAGCCGCCGCCACCGCCGCTGAATAATCCGAGCCATTGCGCCCCAGCGTAGTTAATCGCCCCTGCTCATCGGCGCCGGTAAAGCCTGGCATTATGTATACTTTTGCCGGGTTGGCATGCAAATACTGCTGCATCAGCTGTTTTGATACATCGAGATCCACTTCCGCATCCATAAAGCCACCATGTGAGCGCACCACCTGATCCGCGGGTACGCAGTGGGCTCCGAGGTCGGCCAGCAGGGCCTGCATCAAGGCCACACTGATACGTTCGCCAAAGCTGATGATATAACTGTGCACCGCATCCGGACATTCCCCCAACAGAGCAATGCCGTCAAGGCGGCGCTTCAGCTCCTGAAAGTCGGGCCATGAATCGGGCGCCTGAGCCAGTGCTGTAACCTCAGATTTTAACCCCTCGGCACGGGCGCACAGGGCCTGCCAGGGAATACTGTAATCCTGCCCGGACTGCGCCAGTTCGCTTAAGGTCACCAGAGCATCTGTCATGCCTCCTGGTGCCGACAATACCAGTAACATTTGCTCCTTCAGCTCGGCGCGCACTATGGCGCTAACCCGAGCTAAGCAATCCGCATCGGCCAGTGATGACCCGCCAAATTTCAATACCTGCATAACTTCCTCATTCCCGTTTAACTGCAATTATTCTGCTGATGACGCCCTTTTAGGACCCCAAAAAAAAAAGGCCCATGCAATAGAGCATAGGCCTTTTTTTCTTCGCGCACCGACCCATGCCACTATCCGCTACGGATGGTGGTGGTAATAATGATGGTCAGTGTTGCGTAATTTGTATTCATGCTTTTAGACTGCCCGAAAATGACTATTTCTGTCAACAGCAATATTTAACAAATAATATGCTTTTTTCTTATATCCAAAACAATACGTAGAAATACTTATGCAAATTGGCGGCCGAAGTTGTAAAGTGCTTGAGCATCTTGCTATGACAGGCAAACGCAACGACCTCACCTTGTGCTGTTAACTTAGAATACAAAGTACAAGTTTGCCCTGGGCGCAAAACCGCGCCGCGAAAATATTTGCTTTTGTTAAACGCCTGTCAATAAGCTATTATTTTGTATGTTTTTTAAAATCCTTAGCGCTATTTCTGCGAGGATATAGCGGCACCAAATACAAACTCAACATCGGAGTTTTGTCACCGCCTTTTTTTAGTTGCACAGGGCCAAGTTCAAACATGTTGCGTAACAGTCTGTCGAAAAAACTCCTTACCAGTGTTTTATCCGTTTACTTTGTGCTGACCTTTGTGGTGACCTGCGCACAGATATATGCCGAATACTTCAACACTAAAAGCTATATCCGCAGCGAATTGCAGATTTTGCAACAAACCTTTAGCGGCAGCTTGACCCGTGCCATCTGGGAGCTCAATACAGATCAAAGCGTCACCATAGCCGAGGGCCTTATTGCCATTCCCATGGTTGAGGGCATCATAGTGCGTGACGACAGCGGCGAGGTGATCTCGCAACTCGGTCGCTCCTTAGATAGCCGTGAACGCAAAGCTAAACCTCTGGCGCAAGACACTGTTATGATTGAAGATACGCCGTCAGGCCTGTTTGGCTATACCTTTCCTCTGGTATTCGAATTTTCCGGCCGTGAAACCCAGGTTGGCGATGTCACCTTGTTTTCCAGTCGTGACGTGGTGGTCAGCCGAATTATGGTTTCCATTTATCTGCTCGTGGGTAACGCCATGATCAAAACCACCTTTTTGATCCTGCTGTTTTTACTGGCTTTTAGAAAACACCTGACCTTGCCTTTGCAGCAATTGACGGAGCAAATCGAAGAGGTTGAGCCGGATGCCATCGAAGACACCCGGATTAAACTCGATACCCATAAGCAAAACGAACTCCACGTCATGGCACAGGCCTTTAATAACCTGATAGCCAAGGTGGTCGAATACCGCAACAAGCTAAAATACACGCAAAAAGAATTGCTCAAGAGCAACGAAAAACTCGACCAACAGAATATTGAGCTCGAGCAAGAAGTAGCCCGTAAGACCTCTAATCTCAGCCAGGCCATGATGGATCTGCAACAACAAAAATATGAGCTGGAAAAACAAAAGCTTAATCTTACCGAAGAAATTGAACTGAGGCGCCAGACCGAACAGGAGCTGCTTGCCAAACAAAGAGAAATGCTGCGCTATATGGATGAGCTTAACAACACGCAGGAGCGCTTACTCGGCTCGGAGAAAATGGCAGCTCTTGGCGGCCTGGTTGCCGGCATTACCCACGACATCAATACTCCCGTAGGCATAGGGATCACCGCCACCTCATTTTTACAAGAACGCCTTAATGAGCTGGAACAGGCGCACGAAAAACAAACTCTGACGCCAGCCGAATTGGCGCAATTTATTGGCGAGGCAAAACAAAGTACCGAGTTGCTTGGCAATAATCTTGCCCGCGCTAACGAGCTGATTGCCAGCTTTAAGCAAATCGCCATAGATCAAGCCAGCGAAGCGGTGCGCACCATTAACTTAAAAGAATACCTTGGCGAGGTGATCCGCTCCTTGCATCCAAAACTGAAAAATACAGAACATAAAATCAATATTCAGTGCCCGGATGACCTTATCCTTAACTTACCCGCCGGTGCCATTAGCCAGATTTTTACCAATTTAATTATGAACTCGCTGATCCATGGCTTTGAACAAACCAAGCACGGTCATATAGATATACTGATCCGAGAACAGGATGAGCGGGTATTAATCGAATACAGAGACGATGGTTGCGGCGTCAATGCGATGCAACTGGAACAGCTATTCAACCCCTACTTCACCACTAAGCGGGACCAGGGCGGCAGCGGCTTGGGCACCCATATTACCTTTAACCTGGTAAAACAAACCCTGTGCGGCGAGATATCAGTCAGCAGCACACCTAATCAGGGGTTGCAGTATTTCATCTCGCTCCCGAAAGACCTGCCAAAACCCATGCTAATGTTTAATTAGCGACGCCACTCCGTTATGATGGCGGCACTATAAATTTGCGCCTTTGGCGCTCCATGGAAGTATATTTATGTGGTTTAGTAACCTAATTTGCTATCGTTTTAAGCAAGAGATCAGCTATCAGCAAGAAGACTTTGACAAGGCTCTGGAGCAGGATTTATTCCGCCCCTGTGGCAGTCAGGATCTGCACACCTTCGGTTGGACCAAGGCCCTGGGCAAGCATGGCCAAACATTAAGCCACTTTTCTAAAAACTCGATTCTGGTATGCGCCAAGCGCGAAGAAAAAGTACTACCGGCTGCGGTCGTTAACGACATGCTGCAGGAAAAGGTAGAACAACTGGAAGTACAGGAAAACCGCCGAGTAAACAAAAAGGAAAAGGATGAGCTTAAAGAGAATATCCTTAATACCCTGCTGCCTCAGGCCTTTAAAAAGTCGAGCCTGCAATATGCCTTTATCGATATGGAAAATGGTTGGGTAGTCGTCAATAGCGGCAGCTTTAACAAGGCCGAAGAGCTACTGGCGCTGCTACGTAAATCATTGGGCACCTTGCCCGTGGTGCCCGCCTTTGCCAACTATGACCTGGGTTTATTCCTTACTTCCTGGTTAAAAGACTTTAATGCCCCGGAAGGCTTTGCCATCGGCCTTGACGCCGAGTTGCAGGATCCGGATGACAATGGCGCCCAAGTCAAGCTTAAGGGCCATGACCTGGCCACTGACGAGGTGAAAAACCATTTGGACAATGGCAAGGAAGTCACCAAGCTGGCATTGGAATACCATGAACGCATCAAGTTTATGCTGCAAAACGACGGTTCGATTAAACGCGTAAACTATGCCGAGGTATTAAAAGAAGAAAATGCCGATATTCCAAAAGAAGATATGGCGGTGAAACTGGATGCCGACATTATTCTGGCATCGGAAGAAATCAAGGAATTACTTGAAGCCTTAACCAAAGAGCTCGGCGACGCCAAAGATCTGTAAGGCTTAAATGTCGGTGCTTTGCGCCGACAAATAGTGTAGGTCGGTGCTTTGCGCCGACAAGTTTAACCATGTGGCTTTTTGTCGGCCTGAAAGACCGACCTACAACTATGGCGGCAAAGGCCGACCTACAAGCACGGCGGCAAGGCCAAGCTATAAAAACACCTCATAGGTATCTTTGACTAACTCCTGATACTCGTCCTCGGCAAACAGTGCATGCGATGGAATAATGCCCTTATCCACATACACCTGCAGTGCCGCCGTTTTATCTGAGACCTGCAAAATGCCTTCAAGAATCGCTCCCAGACGCACAAAGTCAACAAACTCTATGTCCTCTGGGCGATAGTTTGGATCGCACCACAGCTTAGCAAGCTCAACAAACTCCTCGGAAAAACCCCATGCTGTTAAGGTAGCGGCACCGATGCAACCGGCCAGTTTTTGAATGGCATGAGCGAGAAAGCAAGGGTTCGCAAACACCTCTGGGTGTTTTTCCGCTTCGGTTAAAATCGGCACAATCCCTATGTTGTATGTGAGCGCCGCCAGAGTGATGGTGTCTGCGTTAATGCGAGCGTGTTGCTGCTGCTCACGAAATTGCTGCACCAGCACCATGGCATGACAAGCAGCCTTATTGGTCTTCTGCCAGGCCGTATCCATATACCCCTTGATCACGGGGTTTTGCGACACAAACAACTGCTCCATGGCCATCGCCGTAGCGATATTCTTAATTGGCCCTAAGCCGACACATGTCACCGCCTGATTAACCCCAGTCACCTTCACCGAGCTGTTCATTAAATTACTGTTGGCGAGCTTAATGATGCGCGCTGCCAAGGCTGGATCTGTGGCAATCATATCGGCCATGGCGTGCGAGGAAATATCCGGATCATCGGCACTGGCACGTACTTTTAAGGCCACTTCGGGCAGGGAAGGTAGTATCAGGGTCTCGCTGTTGATGCGATCAACCAAGATGGTAAACAAGGCATTTTCGGTAGACATTATCCGGTATCCTTTCTCAGCAACGCGAACGCTCTTCTTGTTTCTGTTTATAAGTTAGCGAGAAAGTTTTAAAAGTGATAGCACAAAAAACCATTAATTTTAGAAATTTGTCGCCCTTATCCTGTTTTTTACCGTTGTCAGCACAACAACGAATTGGTTAAATAAGACTACAAAAATCAGTGCCTCTGGCGGCCAAAAAGCATCCAGAAGGCATCATCGCCAATATAAGGCATGCTCGGTATGGATCACCTTCTTAGCCCGGCATTCACTAATTTTGTGAGTCTTATCCGGCACCACAAGACTCATAATTACTCAACGAGGACTCTTATGCGTAAACTGTCGAAAATCTCTCAAGCCATGCTGCTCGGTGGCTTAGTTGCCCTTAGTGGTTGTTCAAAACAGCCGCAAAGCAGCAGCGAAACCGTTGCCGAACAAGCACCTAGCAATGCAGCCGTAGAGTTAATCAATATCGCTCCGAGCCGTTTGAATATCTATACCGACTTCGAACTGAATACAGATCTAACGCACCTAAGCGGCAACCAGAAGAAAATGCTGGCCAAGCTGATCGATGCCTCAAAAATTATGGACGAGCTCTTCTGGCAACAGGCTTTCGGCGGTGACCAAGCCGAGTTCCTAAACAGCCTAAGCGATGAAAAAGTTCGTCACTTTGCCAAGATCAACTATGGCCCTTGGGATCGTCTCAATGGCGATCAGCTATTCCTCTCGGGTTTCGAAGCTAAATCGGCCGGCGCCCAATTCTATCCTGCGGATATGAGCAAAGAAGAGCTAGAGAATAGCGATCTTGCCGATAAAACCGGCCTTTACTCTGTGATCAAACGCGATGCCGAAGGCAAGCTATACAGCGTCGCCTATTCGCAAGAATATGCAACCGAACTAGAGGCCGCCGCCAAGTTGCTGCGCGAAGCCAGTGAACTTGCCGAAGACAAAGAATTCGCCAACTACCTGAGTATGCGTGCCGACGCCCTGTTAAGCGACGACTACCAAGCCTCAGATTTCGCCTGGATGGATATGAAAAATAATCCCATCGACGTGGTGATTGGCCCCATTGAAACCTATGAAGATCAGCTGTTCGGTTACCGCGCTGCGTTCGAGTCTTATGTATTGGTAAAAGACATGGCCTGGAGTGAGCGCCTGGCCAAGTTTGCCCAGTTCCTGCCTGAGCTGCAAAAAGGCCTGCCGGTTGCCGACGAGTACAAGCAAGAAGTACCGGGGTCGGATGCCGACCTTAACGCCTACGATGTGATCTACTACGCAGGCCACTCAAATGCCGGCAGCAAAACCATCGCCATCAACCTGCCGAACGATGAGCAGGTCCAGTTGGAAAAAGGCACCCGTCGCCTGCAACTGAAAAACGCCATGCGCGCCAAGTTCGATAAGATTTTGATGCCGATCGCCGCCGAGCTTATCGTCCCAGAGCAGCGTAAGCACATCACCTTCGATGCCTTCTTTGCCAACACCATGTTCCACGAAGTGGCGCACGGCCTGGGCATTAAAAATACCATCACCGACAAGGGAACGGTACGTCAATCACTGCAAGAGCATGCCAGCGCCCTGGAAGAAGGCAAGGCGGATATCCTTGGTCTGTACATGGTTGAACAGTTGCTGAAAAAAGGCGAGATCACCGAAGGCACGCTGGAAGACTACTATGTCACCTTTATGGCCGGCATTTTCCGCTCGGTTCGTTTCGGTGCTTCAAGCGCTCATGGTAAGGCGAACATGATCCGCTTTAACTTCTTTAAACAGGAAGGCGCTTTCTCTAAAGACGCTAACGGCCTCTACCGCGTTAATATGGATAAGATGGGCGCGGCCATGGCCAAGCTTTCTAGCCTGATCTTAACCCTACAAGGTAACGGCGATTATCAAAAGGTGGATCAACTGGTTGCCTCTATGGGCGATATCAAACCAGAGCTTGCCGCCGACCTGGAAAAACTAAGTCAGGCCAATATCCCGGTAGACGTTGACTTTACTCAAGGTAAAAAAGTGTTGGGTCTGGAATAAGCCAGAGTTTAACTTCAGAAATAGCGCCAAAGGGCGCTATTTTTTTTGTCTTTATCATGACAAGAACAAAGCCCTTTATTGACACAAGATCACAAAAAACAGAGACTAACCTTCAACGTTTGTTACTAAAAATTAACAGCCAAAACTTTTCAATAAAAAGCGCGAGCAAGGAGCCAAATTTGCGTATTGCCACCTATGTAATCAATCTTGATCGCTGTACAGAGCGCCGACAGCGCATAAGCAAACACCTAAGCAAGTTAGCTTTGGACTTTGAGATAATAAAAGCGGTCGATGGTGCGGAAATAGACACAGCACAGCACAGCACAGCACAGCACAGCAGAATATGATCAACTGAGAAACAAAAGGCTTTATTACAAACCTTTAAGTAATGGTGAAATTGCCTGCGTTTTGTCGCACAAGAAAGCCCTGCAGAAATTTTTACTTTCAGATGCTGATTTTTTATTTTTATTAGAGGACGATGCTGAGCTGACCCCACAATTCATTCCTTTCTTAAGCCCGTATGCAGTAAATCGCATTGGCACCTTATCAAGCTATACAATGGCAAAAAGCCCAAGCCAGCTCTAAAAACAGCTTGGTTAGATAAACAACATGCCCTGTGTTACCCAAAGAAAGTGCCTAACTCAACATTGGCACAATTAGTAACGAAAGCTGGCGCGCAAAAGATGCTCTGTATGTATGAAGGCTTTTATATGCCCGCTGATATTAGCCTTCAATCTTGGTGGCTGCACAATCTGAATATTTTAGTCAGTAAGAATAACCTAGTTACTCCTTATGGCTGTGACAGTGAGATAGATAAGCTAGCTCCTCGCAAATCAACGCACTACAGCACCAGCAAACGATTGCGCCACCGTACACGATTTGAATGGCAGCGATTAATGGCCAAACCGGACTTTAGTGTACTAGAGCAGTTTACCAAATAAACTTAGCTGCGATTTTTCAAGCTGCACAAAAAAGGCGCTCAATGAGCGCCTTTTGCCAGCAGGGAGAAGAACTTACTTGTCCTTGCTCTCCTGGCCAATTTTTCTAATACGACGACGCTGCGACAGGGTCATCTTATTGCTGCGACCGGCATAAGGGTTATCCCCTTCACGGAACTCGATCTTAATTGGCGTACCCATAATATTCAGCGCCTTGCGGTAATAGTTCATCAGGTAACGCTTATAACTGTCCGGCAGCTCGTGCACCTGGTTACCGTGGATCACGATACGTGGTGGGTTATAACCACCGGCGTGAGCATATTTGAGCTTAACGCGGCGACCACGTACCAGCGGCGGCTGGTGATCGGCCTGAGCCATATCCATGATACGACGTAACATGGCGGTGCTGATACGCTTGGTGGCCGAGTCATAGGCTTCTTCAACCGACTCGAACAGGTGGCCTACCCCGGTGCCATGCAAGGCAGAGATAAAGTGAATACGGGCAAAGTCAACAAAGCCTAAACGACGGTCAAGCTCAGACTTAATACGGTCCTTCACATCGCTGTCCAGGCCATCCCATTTGTTTACCGCCAATACCAAAGAACGGCCGGCATTGAGGGCGAAGCCCAGCAGGCTAAGATCCTGATCCGAAATACCTGTGCGGGCATCGATCACCAAAAGCACCACATTGGCGTCTTCAATAGCTTTAAGGGTCTTGATCACCGAGAACTTCTCGACCACATCACTGACCTTTTTACGCTTGCGAACACCGGCGGTGTCGATCAGCACATACTCGCGGTCGTTACGGGTCATAGGGATGTAAATAGAGTCCCGGGTGGTGCCCGGCATATCGTACACTATCACCCGCTCTTCACCGAGAATACGGTTGGTCAGCGTTGATTTACCCACGTTCGGGCGACCGATAATAGCGAGTTTAATGGCCTTATCGGCAAGCTCTTCCTGCTCACCTTCTTCGCCTTCGCCCTGAGGCTGATGCTCGTCGTCATAGGCGGCAAACGGGTCTTCTTCGATCAGCAGTTGGCGCTCTTTGGCAAGCTCTTCGATCACCGGCTGTAAGGCGCTGTTTAGCAGACCTGTGATACCACGACCATGAGCAGCGGCTATCTGGTATACCTCACCCATGGCCAGTTGATAAAACTCGGCACAGTTTGAGTCGGCGTCGATGCCATCAGTTTTGTTGGCAACCACAAACACCTTTTTCTCTTGCTTGCGCAGGTGCTGGGCAATGGCCTGATCGGCCACCGTCATACCGGCACGGGCATCCACAAGGAACAGCACCACATCCGCTTCTTCGATCGCCAGCAGAGACTGCTCGGCCATTTCGGTTTCGATACCCTCTTCGGAGCCATCAATACCGCCGGTATCAACAACGATAAAGTCAAAGCCGTCATAGCTCGCCTGGCCGTATTTACGATCACGAGTAAGGCCCGGGAAGTCCGCAACAAGTGCGTCGCGGGTGCGAGTTAAGCGGTTGAACAATGTCGATTTACCGACATTAGGTCGCCCAACTAAGGCGATCACAGGAAGCATAATGTACCTCTTCAAATAACAAAAAAGCTCCGCCGTAGCCATCTGGCCTAAGGCGAAGCCTATCTTAGGACATAGCCTAATTAACTAAATTATTGCGCTTTAATGGCGCTGACTTCACCGTCGCGAGTGATAACAATCAAGCGGTCATCGGCAAGGATAGGCTCAACATAAAAGCCCGAGTCATCAAATTCATGACGCGCTACCAACTCACCGCTATTGCGGTCAATCCAGTGCAGGTTACCTTCTTGGTCGCCTACTGCCAGGTAGTTGCCTAATACCGCAGGGCCGGTAATATACCAACCGCGTAAAGCCGCTTGCGACCAGCGTTCAATGCCCGAGCTCTTATCCAAAGCATAGATAACACCGTCGCTGTCGACCACATAAATGGTGTCGCCAACAATGCTGAATTCGCGATAGCTGCTGTATTCACGTTTCCATACCACGTTGCCGGAGCGGATATCCACCGCCGCCAGGTTACCATTGTAGGCCAGGGTATAAACCATGGCGCCACTGACCTTTGGCTCGGTATCAACATCAACCAAACGCTCAAACTCTGAGGCACCTTTAGGCTGCGCCACTTCGGCTTGCCAGGCGGCAAAGCCACTGTCGGCGATTAACACGGTCAATTTACCGGTTTCTTCACCTACCAGCACACCACCATTGGCAACCGTTGGTGAGCTTAAACCACGCAGTGTTAGCGGCGGCACTTCTTGCTCATAGCGCCAGCGCTCTTCACCAGTATCCGGGTGCAAGGCTAACAAGCGGCCTGAACCCAGGTTTACATAGATTAAACCGTCGCCAGCTGCTGGGCGGGATAGCGCCTCACCGGGTACGCTTTTACGCCAAATCAACTCACCTGTTTCGCGATCCAGCGCCACCACCTGACCATGTTCAGAACCGATAAAGATCTTGCCGTAAGCCTGCAGAATACCGCCGGAAAGCTTAGCGCTTTCTTCGCTTGACCAAGGCCAGAAGCCTGAGTCGTCACGCACATCCGTTTGCCACAGGGTATCGCCATCGGCTAAAGATAAGGCTTCAACCTCACCGTTGCGCGCGGCCACAAATACTCTGTCTTTATAAAAGGCTGGCTGCAAACGTGAGAAATAATGCTCAACGCCATCGCCTACCGTTTCTTGCCACACTACCTGGGTTTCGAACTGGTTATTAATTTCCGGTAATACCAACTCTTCTTCGTCGTTCGACGAACAACCCGCCAAGGTCGCCATACATAAGGCAATCCCTGCAAGAGTAACCTTTTTCATCAACCCGCTCCCTACGCAGCTGGCGTTTGCGCTGCCAAATCGTCCAATTTAACTTGCAATAGCGGGTTGCTTTCTAAGCCACCTTTATCCGCCGCGCTTTGATAAGCGATGCGAGCCTGCTCTTTATCGCCTTGAGCCAGGTATATATCACCTTTTAATTCGGCAACAGCGGCTTCATAGCTTGCCGGTAACTCGGTGCCCAGGGTTGCTAAGGCAGCATCATAGTTTTGCTGTGCCAATTGCACTCGCGCTAAACGCGTGGTGGCAATGGCTTTAAGCTCTTTAGTCGGTGCATGTTGTTGTGCCCAGGTCAGTTTCTCTGCGGCTACATCAAGTTGCTGCGCATCTACCGCTTCTTTGGCGGCAACAAAGGCGGCCAATACGGCGTAGCTTGAACCTTCATGCTGCTGCATCAGGGTTTCGCTTTGCGCGATCACATCGGCACCTTCAACTTCTGTGCTTTGTGCTACCTGATTAAATGCATCCGAAGCTGCTTCGGCGCTGGTGATCTGGTGCTGGTTATAGGCTTTCCAGCCGTACAAGCCACCCAGGCCGATAACGATACCAAGGGCGATTGATACGCCGTGTTCTTTAAAAAAGCCTTTAATCGCTTCTGCTTGTTGTTCTTCTGTTGAATAAATTTCCATCATTACCTCTTAGACTTGGGTCTAAATCATGTCAGCCAACAGCTGGGTAATTTCATCCAAGGCCAATGTTAACTGTGGTTTTTCTTCGCGTAGGTATTTCACAGTTACCACACCTTGGTTGAGTTCATCTTCGCCTAAAATCAGTGCCACTTCGGCACCGCTTTTATCAGCACGTTTTAATTGTTTCTTAAAGTTGCCGCCACCGGCATGTACCAAGACACGTAAGCCAGGTACGTCGGCGCGCAGCTTAGAGGCGATCACAGGGGCTTGAATGCTGGCCTGCTCACCCATGGCCGCTACATACACATCGGCGTTGCGGCGTATTTCGCCAACACAGTCAAGAGCCTGAAGTAGCAACACCAAGCGCTCCATACCCATGGCAAAACCAACTGCAGGGGTGGCCTTGCCGCCTAGTTGCTCAACCAGACCGTCGTAACGACCACCGGCACAAACGGTACCCTGAGCGCCCAGGCTCTCGGTGACCCATTCAAACACGGTACGGTTATAATAATCCAGACCACGAACCAACTTTTCGTTAACCTGGTATTCGATACCCGCAGCGTCTAATCGTTCACACAAATTAGCAAAATGAGCACGTGATTCTTCATCCAGGTGCTCGGACAGCTTAGGCGCATCTACCAGGATGGCTTGTACGTCCGGATTTTTGCTGTCCAAAACGCGCAGCGGATTTGAGTGCATACGACGCTTGGAGTCTTCATCCAGCTTGTCTTCATGCAGCTCAAGATAGGCCACCAAGGCATCACGGTAGGCGGCGCGCGCTTCGTTTGAACCTAATGAGTTCAGCTCCAGGCGCACATGCTCGCTAATACCGAATTGCTGCCACAGCTGCGCCGTCAACATGATCACTTCGGCATCAATATCGGCGCTGGCAATACCAAACACTTCCAGACCGAACTGGTGGAACTGACGGTAGCGGCCTTTTTGCGGACGTTCGTGACGGAACATGGGGCCCATATACCAAAGGCGCTGTTCCTGGTTGTACAGCAGGCCATTTTCGTTACCGGCACGTACACACACGGCCGTACCCTCTGGGCGCAATGTCAGGCTGTCGCCGTTGCGATCCTCAAAGGTATACATTTCTTTTTCAACGATATCGGTTACTTCACCGATAGAACGCTTAAACAGGTCGGTTGACTCAACAATGGGGAAACGGATTTCTTGATAACCAAATGAAGCCACACACTGACGCAAAGTGTCTTCCACTTTTTGCCATACTTGGGTGTCGCCCGGAAGGGTGTCGTTCATGCCGCGAACTGCTTGAATTTGTTTTGCCACTGATAATCCCAAAATTCTGTTGTAGGCTGCGCTGAGCCCGTGAAAACGCGTCGATAAAGCGCGCTATTATAGCCTGATTGCGCCGCTACCACCAAGTACCGGCGCCGGCCTTAATCAACTAATTTAATGTCAATTGGCTGCTGTTGTTCCTGCTTGGCAAGGTATTCGCGCACGTGCTGCTCCAGCTGCTCAACGATATGATCGTTGTCGATGCGGGTCTTTTGACGCTCACCATTGATATACAAGCCAGAACGACGGTTGGCACCGGCCAGGCCGATATCGCTGACCAGGGCTTCGCCTGGGCCATTCACAACACAACCGATCACCGACACCGTCATTGGTGTGATCACATCTTCCAAACGCTCTTCCAGCTGGTTCATGGTGCTGACCACATCAAACTCCTGACGAGAGCAGCTCGGGCAGGCAATAAAGTTAATGCCGCGCGAACGAATACGCAGGGATTTTAGGATATCGAAACCCACTTTGATCTCTTGCACAGGATCGGCGGCAAGGGATACGCGTAAGGTATCGCCAATGCCCTCGGCCAATAACATGCCAAGACCCACCGCGGATTTCACCGAACCGGAGCGGAAACCGCCGGCTTCGGTAATGCCCAGGTGCAGAGGTTGATCTATCTCTTTAGCCAGCAGGCGATAGGCGCCTACCGCTAGGAATACGTCGGAGGCCTTAACCGATACCTTAAACTGGTCGAAGTTAAGACGCTGGAGAATTTCCACGTGACGCATGGCCGATTCCAACAGCGCCTCGGGCGTTGGCTCACCATATTTTTCCTGCAAGTCACGCTCTAAGGAGCCACCGTTGACACCGATACGGATAGGAATATTGCGCGCGCCGGCGGCATCAACCACGGCACGGATCCTGTCTTCGCTGCCGATATTACCCGGGTTAATGCGCAAACAATCGGCGCCATATTCCGCCACTTTCAGGGCAATGCGGTAGTCGAAGTGAATATCTGTGACCAGGGGAATATCGACCTGCTCTTTTATGCTTTTAAATGCTTCAGCGGCCGCCATGGTGGGTACGGACACTCGCACGATATCGGCACCAGCCTGGGCGATATCCTGAATTTGCTTCACCGTGGCATCGACATCCATGGTGTCGGTATTGGTCATGGATTGCACGGCAATGGGCGCACCATCGCCAATCGGCACATCGCCAACATAAATACGCGTAGACTTGCGGCGCTTGATTGGTGACTCTGAAAACATACTACTTACTCTGTTAACGGTAATGAAAATTTAGCTAAACGGTTTGGTGGAAAATGCGAAATATCCACGGCTTCCCCATTGACGCTGACGCTAACCACATCATGCTTGCCCAGGGTGACCGCAAAGGGGGCCAAACCTACTAGCTCTAACTCTTGCCCCGCTTGTTTAATGTCATAGGCCAAGCGCTTTCCCTTGGCATCCTGCACTTCAACCCAGCATTCACCGCTAAAGCGCATAATCACTCTTTGCTCACCGGCGGCCAGGGGCGCTTTAGCCAGGGGCACCTCCTCTGGGGGCATTTCTTCGGCAGTTTCGCCCTTGTCGATTTGCACTACACCCAGGTTAGGTTGGAGGTTATCAACTTTATCAGGCAACTCGGCGACGCCTTGTTGCGGATTTACCTGTTGAGCTTGCTCAGACTCTTGCAAAGTCCCAGGGCCCGCATCAATAAGACCAGGCTGTTCAGGCTCTGGTGCCGGAGCCGCCACTATATCCGCGGCCAAGGGCGTTGTTTCCACAACCTGCTCGTCACTGTCTTGCCACCACCAGAACAGGGATGAACCTAGAATAATAGCGAGGATGGCATAACTGAAAAGCATCAAACGATTGTCGTGCGCTTCCTTTTCGGTGCGTCGCGAGAAGCTCTGCATGCTTGCCTGTTCTTGTGCCTGAGGCTCTGGCTTAATAGCGGCCAACAAGGGAGCCGAGTCCAAAGCCAGCACCTTGCAATAAGCCTTGATATAGCCACGCACAAAAATAGTGGCGCCCAGACCGGCGAAACGCCCTTGCTCTAAATCATCGAGCTTGCGCACCGTCAAATTTAGCTTGCGCGCCAGTTGCTCCTGGCTTAACCCTTGTTGTTCCCTAGCACCGGCTAACTGCTTGCCTATGGCAATAGCGGCTGATTCCTCCTCAGCCTGCTGTGCTACTTCACCACTGTCACTCATAATCGATAATTCTTAGGATCTGCTATATATACTTTATCGCCCGGAACCAATTTGCTGTTTTCTTCAATCTGGTTCCACTCCAAAAGCTTTTCCATGCGCACATTGTATTTCCTGGAAATTTCAAACAAGGTATCACCCTCAGCCACGGTATGATAATTATACGGTTGCTGTAAGTAAATCTTGCGGCCAACTTGCACATGATCGGCACTGACGAGGTTATTCCACTTACGTAAGGTGCTTAGACGGATATTATAGCGGGTCGAAACATTAAACAGGTTTTCACCCTTTTGCATCACATGGAAAGGGATTTCTTTTTTACCCGCAGTATTGGCAATGGCCATTTGCTCAACCACCTTGGCCTTTGGCGTCACCACCTCGGCTGCAGGGCTTACATCTTCGACCTGATCCTGAGATTCAGCGACTTCTTCAAGCTGTGCACTGTTAGCAGCAAGCTGCTCGGTCACATCCTCAGCCTCCGGCTTATCTTCTGCAGTTACATCCGCAGCCAACTGCAAGGAAGCAAACTCACGCGCCAATTCTGACTGTAATTGATCCTTTTGCTCGGCCAGGGTAGTAACGCTAGATTCGTCAGGCTTCTGGGTCGAAGACTCAGTCGAGGACTCATTCGAGGTCTCAGTCGAAGGCTCTGCTTTAGCTTTTTCTTCAGCCTTGCTCTTTGCTGCGTCTAGAGATTTCGTCGCGGCTTCGGCATTAGGCACTGCCGAAGGCTTGGTTGACGGCTCGGCTGACAGCTCAGTCGAAGACTTAACCTCAGATACCAGCTCTTGCTCTGCACTCTTAGCCGATGCCGTAAGCTCAGATGCTAAGTCATTGGCCGCTTCAGTTGTTTGCTCGGTTGCCGTTTCAACAGCAGCCATTTGTTCGCTGGCCTGATTCTCGACGGCGATAGCTTCGGCCGAAGCTTCTTCTCCCAGTTCATCCGCTGTTTCAAGCATGGTGTCGGTTGCCGTCTCGACTGTCTCGGCAGAAAGCTCAACTGCTGACTCGGCTGAAGGCTCTGCCGAAGGCTCGGCTGAAGGCTCGGCTGAAGGCTCAACTTCCGCCTTAACATCAATTTGCTCCGCCACTGTGTCTACTGCTTCGGCAGCCACTTCCACAGCTGTCTTGGCTGCTACGGTCGCAACCGAGGTCTCAACAAATTCTGCCGCTGGTGCGGCCGCAGTTAAGACCTCAGCACTGGCTTCTGATTCAGCACCGGTCTTTTTCTTCACAACCTTAATCTTAGGTTTGGCAACGATTTGATTGCCTTCCATGCTGTCTTGCAGCTCGGTGAGCTTGTGACGACGGTACTGTTCACGCAATTGTTCAAATTCACTGGCGCTGTAGCGCTGTTCGCGAATAATGCGCGCTTCTATCGACGAGGGGTAAGTGACGGTAATGGTTTCGGCCAACTTACGGGCATCTTCAATATGACCCATACGGTCATGGATCAAGTAACCAAGTAAAAGGGAACGTGACGAGATACGACCGGTGCGCTGGTAGCGATTTAACACCTGCTGAGCATTATAAAAGTCACTTTTAGCATACTTTACCGCAGCCAGGTTGATTAGGCTTGATGGGCGTAACGAGCTGTGCTGCAGGGAGTCTTCTAAGAAGGTTTCGGCAGCATCAAACTTATCAAATTCCAGCGCGCACAGCGCCAGGTTTTCATAACTTTCCGCTACGCGCAGGTAACTCGGAACCTCAATGGCAGCCATAAACTTATCGACCGCTAGATCATACTCACCGATATCACATAAAAACACCCCGTAGTTGTTTAGGGTGTTAGGATCGTTCGGCTCTAGACTGAGTGCCTTTTCATAAGCGTCTTTGGCTCGTTGCTTCTCACCAACCTGCTGGTAGTAATAAGCAATGGAGTAATGTACCTCTGGCAGTTCCGGGGCGAATTTAGCAGCACGTTCTAGGTTATATTTGGCTTGCGTGCTATCGCCTTGGGAAAGGTAATTTAAGGCAAGGGAGATTCGGGTGCGGGCGGCTTCTACGTTATTGATTTTCTTTTCAACAACGGGCTTGTCACTGCCCACATATGTACTTTCGGTTACACACCCACCAAGGGCGAGTAAGCTTATACTGGTCACTAACAGCTTGCGCATGGCTTAGCCTCGTTTATTCCGTTATTTCACCTATCATTACTGAAAAGCCCTTTTGTTTCATCAATTATTTGAAAAAAGGGCTTATTTTTATGTTACTGAGAGACATTTACCGCGATTGCGTTCTTTTCTCGCTCCTGGCGTTTGGCCAGTCGCTTGGTTCTATCGACTACATCACCCACCAGCTGACCACAAGCGGCATCGATATCATCGCCTCGGGTACGTCTGACTATGGTGGTGATGCCGGCGGCTTGCAGTACCTTGGAGAAACGGTCGATGCGTGAGTTGCTGGAACGACCATATTCATTGCCCGGGAAGGGGTTGAATGGGATCAAGTTCACCTTAGAAGGCGTGCCTTTTAGGGTTTGCACCAACTCATGGGCATGATCCGTGCTATCGTTTACTTCCTGCAGCATCACGTATTCTACCGTCACTTCCTTATTCGCTTTAGACCCGTCGATATAACGACGACAAGCGGCCAGGAACTCTTCGATCGGGTACTTCTTGTTAATTGGTACCAACTCGTCACGCAATGGATTGTTCGGTGCGTGCAAAGAAATAGCCAGAGCCACGTCGATTTGCTCTTTAAGCAAATCAAGGGCCGGCACCACGCCAGAGGTACTTAGGGTAACGCGACGTTTCGACAGGCCAAAGGCCCAATCGTCCATCATCAGTTCCATCGCAGGCACGACGTTTTTAAGGTTTAGCAAAGGCTCACCCATGCCCATCATGACCACATTGGTAATAGGACGACGGGTGCTATCGCCATGCAGGCCGATATCTTTGGCCACACGCCACACCTGACCTATGATTTCCGACACCTTAAGGTTACGGTTAAAGCCCTGCTGCGCGGTCGAGCAGAAGGTACATTCAAGGGCACAGCCAACCTGAGAAGACACACACAAGGTAGCGCGGTCTTTTTCCGGGATCCACACGGTTTCTACTTCCTGGCCACCATCAAGGATAAGTGCGTACTTGATAGTACCGTCGCTAGAAGGTTGTTTAACCGTGATCTCCGGCGCACGAATTTCACATTCGGCTTGCAGGCGAGCCTTCAGCTTCTTATTCAGATTGCTCATTTCTTCGAAGTTATCGATGCCGAAATGATAGATCCACTTCATCACCTGATCGGCACGAAACGGCTTTTCACCAATGGATGCAAAATAGTCGCGCATACCTTGGCGATTAAAATCGAGTAAATTGATTTTTTTCTCAGTCGTGGCCATGAATAAACCTCTATCAGGTGACGGATAAAACGAAGACGGCAATTGTACACAATTTAACCATTATAGCAATTTCTTAGTTCACTCAGCGCAGAGCAAATAAACTAAGGAATTGCATGAGACAAGAAAAGGGCCTGAAGGCCCTTCCCTGGTTCTGCTTACAACTCGAAATTAACGAGTACGTGGGCAGATTTCTTCTTCAGCGAAGAAGTAAGCGATTTCGCGAGCAGCAGACTCAGGAGCGTCTGAACCGTGTACCGCGTTCTCGTCGATGCTGTCAGCATAGTCAGCACGTAGAGTACCAGCAGCCGCTTCAGCTGGGTTAGTAGCACCCATGATTTCGCGGTTTTTACGTACTGCATCTTCACCTTCAAGAACCTGAACCATTACTGGGCCAGAAGTCATGAAAGAAACAAGGGCACCAAAGAAAGGACGCTCTTTGTGCTCAGCGTAGAAGCCTTCAGCTTGCTCTTGTGAAAGGTGAACCATTTTAGATGCTACGATCTTAAGACCAGCAGACTCGAAACGGTTGTAGATTGCACCGATGTGGTTTTTAGCTACCGCATCAGGCTTAACGATAGAGAAAGTGCGCTCTAAAGCCATGTGTTGCTCCAAATAACGTTAAATTTAAGTGTTAAACTTTACCGGGCGCGAATTATACGCGCTTTAGCATGAAAATCCTACTACATTGTGACCCGGGCAAGACTAACAAATTTTTGTGACGCTTTGACTAATGGGCCTCACGGAACCCGGGCCATAGACCGGATGCAGCTCCACCAGCTCACCCAAACCCTGATCCAAATCAAAATCCTCAGCGGGCACACGCGCTAGAATCCGCCGCTATTTTTTACCTCAGTTGACTCGGACTCAGCCAAGGAATTAACCATGTCTATCTTTACTCCTGAATTACTTAGCCCGGCGGGCAGCTTAAAAAACATGCGCTACGCCTTTGCTTATGGCGCCGATGCAGTTTATGCCGGACAACCCAGATACAGTTTACGGGTGCGCAACAACGAATTTAATCTCGCCAACTTAGAGCTGGGTATCAACGAAGCCCATGCGCAAAATAAAAAGCTTTACGTGGTGTCTAACATCGCTCCGCATAATGCCAAGGTAAAAACCTATTTGCGTGATATCGAGCCGGTTATTGCCATGAAACCGGATGCGCTGATCATGTCCGATCCGGGTCTGATCATGCTGGTAAAAGAAAAATGGCCGGATATGCCCATTCATTTGAGCGTGCAGGCCAATGCGGTGAACTATGCCAGCGTGCTGTTCTGGGCTAAGCAAGGCATAGAGCGGGTTATTTTATCCCGGGAATTGTCACTGGAAGAAATCGGTGAAATCCGCGAGCTTTGCCCTAACACCGAGTTAGAAGTGTTTGTGCACGGCGCCCTGTGTATGGCCTATTCTGGGCGTTGCCTGCTCAGCGGTTATATCAACAAGCGCGACCCGAACCAAGGCACCTGCACCAACGCCTGTCGCTGGAGCTATGATGTCAAACCCGGCGAAGAAACAGAAACCGGTGACCTGGTGCACAAGATCGATCCGACCCTGGGCCTGGGTGAGCCAACCAAGGAAGTCTTTATGCTCGAAGAGCAGGGTCGTCCGGGGGAATACATGCCTGCATTCGAAGACGAGCACGGCACCTACATCATGAATTCCAAGGACCTGCGCGCGGTGCAATATGTGGATGCGCTGACGCGTATGGGTGTGCACAGCTTGAAGATAGAAGGCCGCACCAAATCCTTCTATTACGTGGCACGCACCGCTCAGGTTTATCGTCGCGCCATCGACGATGCGGTGGCCGGCAAGCCCTTCGACCCGACACTGATGAAGAGCCTGGAGCATCTGGCACACCGTGGCTATACCGAAGGCTTCTTAAAGCGCCATGCACATCAGGACTACCAAAATTATGACTATGGCCATTCGGTCTCCGACTCGCAGCAGTTTGTCGGTGAAGTGTTAGGACGCACCAACAATGGCCTGGTGGAAATCGATGTGAAAAACAAATTCTGTACCGGCCATTCGTTAGAGCTGATGACGCCACAGGGCAATATCAACTTTAACCTTGAGCATATGGAAAATAAAAAGGGCGAAAGCATAGACGATGCTAAGGGCTCGGGGCATATAGTTCGTATTCCATTGCCGGAAGATCTGGACCTGGATAAAGCCATCCTGCTGCGCAACCTAGCGCCGGGTCAGGACACTCGTAACCCCTTCCCTACCCAAGGGTGAGACTACAAGGCATTGTGATAGGCGGTAATACGGCGCTCTAAATCCAGTTCCAGCACCACCTGAGTGCGGTGTGGTAACTGAGTTAAGGCATGACGGGTAAGGCGCTCAAAGTAGCTTATAAAATCAGCGACTTGCGTCTTACTCATGGTGTGGGCCGTATGACCGACGCGGGCAATCAGTTTTTGCTCCTGCTGCCAGCGCCAGGCCAGCACCGCATCGAAGCTTGGCGCCTTCAACATTATACTGATATCGGCATCGGCAAATACCGGCTGATAATGCTGTGCCAGGCAAGTATTCACATAGCGCCGCCAGCGGCCATCCGCATCTTGCTCTTGCTCAAGGGCATTAATGGGCACCAGCAAGGCTTCTTCGCTTTGCGCTGGTGTGCCCACACACCAGCCTTCAATAATAAGCACGTCGATGGGGCGCGAGAAGTGCTGCCACTCCCCGGGGTCACAGGGCTCGTCCATCGCTTTATTGAAGCGTGGCACGCTCAGCGGTGCTTGCCCCTCACGCACAGCGTCCACCAGCTTATGCAAGCGGGCGATATCATGTGTTCCGGGCACGCCCCGGGTCACCAATAAGGGATGCACCTGCTGCGCCAATTCATAACGCTGCGCCTGGGAGTAGTAAAAGTCATCCAAGGAGCAGGCGCAGACATTAAGTCCGCCTTCTTCCCGCAGGTGGCAGGCGAGATAATCCGCCAGAGTGCTTTTGCCCGAGCCTTGCGCGCCGTTGATAGTCACAAACAGTGCTGCCCTTGGCTTTTTGGTGGCACTAATTTGCTGCGCCAAGGGCGCAAAATAGTCCGTGATCTGTGCCCCATACTGAGCTGTCAGTTTATGACGAGATAAAAATGCCGCTGTATCCATCTTAGCGCTCTGCCCTTTTGTTACCCTGTCTAGCCTCAGTGCATACCCTGGGCCAACATATAAGTACATTATAAAACAGTGGCTTATTTACTCCACCTTGAAGAGTGGCACCAGTTTGGTGCAACAAGAAGCCCAACCGAGCGACATTTACACCTCAAGCATTTTTTGTTTTAGATCAAAACAAGGCGAATTAGCCTCACCTTGGCTAGTGAGTCACAGGGGAATTTTATGTACCATCGCGCACCTGCGTTTATGGGGTAAAAAAATGGCATTACTGATCAACGACAAATGCATTAACTGCGATATGTGCGAACCCGAGTGCCCAAATGGTGCCATTTATATGGGTGCGGAGATTTATCAAATAGAGCCGAGTAAATGCACCGAATGCGTCGGCCATTATGATAACCCAACCTGTGTGAGCGTATGCCCTATCGACTGTATCAAGCCCGACCCCGAGCATAAGGAAACACTCGCTGAGCTCGCCGATAAGTATGTACAGCTAACACAAGGCGACGAGCCCAACTAACCACCCGCATGGATTAATCCTTGGCAGGCGTTACATCAGTTTGTTTGTCACTCGGCAGCGCCTTCGTTGGCTGCAACAACATCTGGGTGAGCGAGTCTTGTATGGCCTTTTTCTGCGCCGCCACTAACTGGGCCAACGCCTCTTGCGTGGTCTGCTTAATGGCCTGCTCCACTTCCTGCACCAGGGTATTGGCATGGGTCAGTGAACTCATTAACAGTAGACCGGAAACTATGGCTGCATGTAGGTATTTCATAATGGTATCCTTGGTTCAAGCTAGTAAGTAAATGTCCCTTAGTTACTTTCAACGACCGTGCCAAAATAAAATAACCATAAAATTCAACAACCTGTACATAGTATTCTATTTTCACCATACAAATAGCGTCCGCGACCGGACAACTCTGTGTCCAAGGCCGGACACTTATCGTCATCCATCTAGAAATATGATTTTGTGGGTCGGCGCGCTGTGCCGACATTGCTACAGAAGGGCATTTTTGTCGGCCTAAAAGACCGACCTACAAAGTCGGCCTACATCTAGGGCTGTGTTATGCGCCGACTATGCCCAGGGGTGTGGCGCTGCGCCAGGCACCGCGGGTAAAGTCTGGAATAGTGATGGACTCACTGCGATTGGCTACCGATTGCGCCGACAGTGGCGAAATCACCGACCAGGCGGCGCCGTCATAGACATCCTGATCCAAAGGCTCAGCATTGCGCAGGCAATAGATCATGCGCCAGAACATCAAGAAATCCATACCGCCGTGACCACCATTGCGCTCGGCTTCAGCGCCCATTTTCTGCCACAAGGGGTGATCATATTTATCGTACCAGGGCTGCATATCGTATTCCCATTCGTGGAAACTCTTGTTGCCGCCATGCTCCAAGGCAATACGATTGGGGAAACCGGCGAAAACTCCATTGGTGCCCTGGATCAGGTTGTGACGACTATAGGGGCGCGGCGTGGTGGTATCGTGTTGCACCATGATACTGCGGCCGTTAACGGTTTTGATCAGCGTGGTATTCATGTCCCCGGCAATATACTTAAGTTGATTACGCCCGTGCTCCGCCGGGAATTCACGCTGAGCGTAGGCGGCACGGCCCAGAGCAGGCGAGCTCATGGAGGTGAGGTAATCAAAACGATCACCCCGGTTGATATTCATATACTGGGAAACCGGGCCCAAACCGTGCGTGGGGTAAAGGTTGCCATCACGGCGCGTATGCCAGGCGGTACGCCACGAGCCTGTCTTGTGCTCGATTTCTTTCATCTGCCAGCGCAGCTCATGAATATAGGCCGCCTCACCGTGAAGTAACTCGCCGAAGACACCCTGGCGCACCATGTTCAATACCATCAATTCGTCACGGCCGTAGTTGACGTTTTCCATCATCATGCAGTTTTTCTGGGTGCGCTCGGCGGTGTCGACTATCTCCCACATTTCTTCAACCGTCAGCGCCAGTGGCACCTCGACAAAGGCGTGCTTGCCACTGTTCATGGTGTCGATGGCCATGGGCGCATGCCAGCGCCAGGGCGTGGAAATAATCACTATGTCTATATCATCGCGGGCCAACATGTCTTTATAGGCCAGCTCGCTGTCACCGTAGGCGGTGGGTTTTTCCTTGCCTTCTTTAACCAGGAAGTCTACGGCGCGATCCAGCACCTCTTGGTGAGTATCACAAATGGCTTTGATTTCGGCGCCCTCAATGTAGCTCATGCGTTTTACATGGCCATAGCCACGCTGACCCACACCGATAAAGCCGACCCGCACCACATCCATTTTTGGGGCGATTAATCCGATCACCGACTGGCCCTGAGCCTTTGGTGTAGCCGCAGTACCAGCGGCAGTTCCGGCGCAGCCCGCCATCGACGCCGTTGCGGCGGCACCGGCCACCGCTCCCGCCGCCTTTAAAAAATCGCGTCTGTTGAATTGTTTCATGCTCGTTCCTCAGTCTTGCCTTTCCAGGCTTTTCTAGCAAGCTAGCGTAAAGCACCAAGGCAGGCAAAAGGAACGAGATTAATGGCAAATGAAAGCGATAAAAAACCCAGCTATTTGCTGGGTCTGTAGTTTAAGCATTATCAATCAGCGACTTAAGCCTTTCTTGTTGCGCCAGTACGCTGCGATACAGGGCAAACTGATTATTGGCTCTGTCGAGATTATGGCGGCCATGCTTAATGCTGAAATAATGGTCGCCGTCGATATAGTCGGTAAGAAAACGCACCCCGATCATAAAGGGCATCACCCTGGCGCCAAGCCAGAAGCTGGCCTTTTCCTCGGCGGTAATGTGCGCCTTTAAAGGCTCAATGTAGCCCTTAACCAGGGCGGCAAAGATTTCTTCACGCACCCGCACATTCGCCAGGTTAATACTGTCTTCTTCTTCCGGCGAGCAGAAGGTGCGCACCATGTCGCCAAAATCGAATAACCAATAACCGGGCATGCAGGTGTCCAGATCGATCACCGCTTTGGCCGCGGGTGCAGCCGCGGGCGCTGCCGCAGGCGCAGCCTTTGGCTCTGACGCACACTGCTTGTCGCTAAACAGCATATTGTTGATTTTGGTGTCGTTATGACAAGGACGCAAAGGTATTTGCGCAGTAACCGTCACCACTTCATCTATTAGGAAAGCTTGCTCGCGACAAAAATCCAACTGCTGCTGTACGTCCTTAACACGACCGAGTTTATCGGCTTGCACAGCCTGCTCCAGCATGTCCATGCGCATGGCGAGATTATGAAAATCCTTGATCACCGGATACAAGGACTCCGCGTCGAAATCCTGCAGCGCGGCGGCAAAGCGACCAAAGGCACTGGCAGCAACCTGAGCCTGCAAGGGCGACTGCACCACCTCTTCACTGCGGCTGTTACCGATAAATTCCAGGGCCCGCCAATACTCACCATCAATGCTCGGCAAATAGCTCCCCTCCAGGGTGGGCACATGCTTGATCACTTCAAGATCATACTGGCTTGCCTGATGTTTTTGCATCAGGTGCTGCTCAATTTTACGGGCATTGGCGACTAGTTTTTCGGGCTCAGGAAAGACTTGGGTATTGAGTTTCTGTACCACCACACTGCCATCGCGATGTCCTAACAACATGGTGGTATTGATATGGCCGTTGCCTATGGCCTTTAAGCTCAGTGGTGGCGCAAAGCCGTATTGCTGCGCTAACAGCTGCGCATAATAATCTGTATTCATAGGTGTATGTTTGGCAGCCCCGTTACTTATGGCTTAATCCCTTAAGCGCGGCGATATTCCGAGCCAGTAGGGGCAATTCATCTTTATAGGTCATCCCCATCCAAGCCTGCTTGGCGGCGTATACCTCGACCACAGCTAAGTGCTGGTCAATGCCGTATTGGATTTGATCGGGAAGATAATACTCCTTTGCGTTGCCCTTGTCATGGTGACCAAGGAAGTCAGCAAAGTTTTCTGCCAAAATCGTAAAGAGTCGCTTGTCTATCCCCCAAAAGGTCATGGACGCAAGGACATCCGAAGCCAAAGCTCTCGCCTGTCCCTTGTCGTTGAGGCCAACTAAGGTGCCATCTTCCTGGTATTGGATATTGAGCACTTCATCCACACGCACGAGTTGCTGCAGCTCATTAAGGGCACAAATACCGCGATTAACTCCTCCTTGCTCCGACAAGGTTTGTTGCAGTGGATAGGGCACACAGGCCCAGTTGCTGCTGCGCTTAAAGTGTTGCACCAGTTGTTTATAGGCCTGGCTGCCGTAATAATCATCGGCGGTGATCACTATGGCCTTGTCGATAACCGCCTCTTTCGCGCATAACAGTGCATGACCCGTGCCCCAGGGCTTTTGCCGCTGTGCTGCACGCTGTGCGTACTCGGCGGGAACATCTTCAAGGCGCTGCTCAACCAGGGTGACTTCCAGATCGGCGGGCAGCTTAGGCAATATCTCTTGCTCAATATAAGCGCGCACGGCAGCGTTGATCACCAGCACCAGATGGCGAATACCGGCGTGATAGGCATCTTCAATGCTCAATTCCATTATGGTGCGATTGACTCCAGGCAGCGGGGCGATTTGCTTGGCGCCGCCAAAACGACTGCCTAATCCGCCCGCCAACACGACCAAACTAATATGAGGATTCACAAGCACTTATCCATTACTGCAAAAATGAGAGTGTAACGACTAGCGTCCCGGCACTGCAAATATCTGGGTTAGCATACCCGTTTAAATGCCGCTAACCGATATTTAAGCACAGGTACTTTTCTTCCAGATACTCGTCCAGTCCCTGATGGCCGCCTTCGCGTCCCAGGCCCGATTGCTTTACGCCGCCAAAGGGGGCGACCGGGTTGGAAATAAGCCCTTCGTTGATCCCCACCATACCGTATTCCAGCGCCTCGCCGACACGGTAAATCTGGCTTATGTCCTGACTGTAAAAATAAGCCGCCAAACCATAAGGAACGGCATTGGCCTGAGTAATCGCCTCGGCCTCATCGCTAAAGGTGGCGACGGTAAGCACGGGACCAAAGATCTCTTCCTGACTGATGCGCATCTCGGCATTTACATTGGTAAGCAACAGCGGCGCCACATAGTTACCGTCTAAGGAAGCAGCCTGGTTAACCTGTTTGGCACCTTGTTCAAGCGCGTCTTCTACCAGTTGCAACACCTTGTCTTTGGCGGCAGGGTAAATCAAGGGACCAATATCCACCCCGGCACTAAAGCCATCACCCACCCTTAAGGCCTGGACTCGTTCGGCCAGTTTGACGGTTAAGTCCTCAGCGACGCTCTCATCCACCAAGACTCGGTTTACACAGACACAGGTTTGTCCGGCATTGCGAAATTTGCTGGCAATAATGCCATCGGCAGCCTTATCCAGATCGGCGCTGGCAAACACCAGCAGGGGTGCGTTACCGCCAAGCTCCATGGAGGTGCGTTTTATCGTTGGGGCACACTGGGCCAGTAATTGCCTGCCCACGGCGGTGGAGCCGGTAAAGGTGAATTTGCGCACCACCTCTGAAGCACAGAGCTGCTCTCCCACTTCCTTGGCGCGATCGCTCAGCAGCACATTAAAAGCGCCCGGTTCGAAGCCGGCTTCATGGGCTAAGTGCGCCAGGGCCAAGGCAGATAAAGGCGTATGCTCGGAGGGTTTTAAAATAAAGCTGCACCCGGCGGCATAAGCCGGTGCCACCTTGCGGGTGATCATGGCGATAGGAAAATTCCACGGAGTGATGCCGGCCACCACGCCCACGCCTTGCTTAATAACCGAAATTCTATGCTTGTCATTGCTGGCGGGAATAAGCTCACCATAGCTTCGCCTGGCCTGCTCGGCATACCATTTTATATAGTCGGCCCCATATTTAACCTCCCCAAGCGCTTCCGCCAAGGGCTTGCCATGCTCCTTGGTCATCAGCTCGGCCAGTGCCTGCTGGTTAGCGATCACCAAGTCATACCAACGCTCAAGCACCTGGGCACGATGCTCACAACTGGTATTTTTTAAACTGCTAAAGGCCCGCTCGGCGGCACCAATGGCTTGCTCGACTTGAGCCGCTGTTACCCGGGATACGCTGGTCAAAACACTGTTATCGGCGGGATTAAATACATCAAACTCCCCCTCTCCCTCTAGCCACTGGCCATCGATAAAGGACTGGGTAAATAACAAGGCCGTACTCATATAAGTCTCCCAATAAAAAAGCCGCTGATTCTATGATACAGCGGCTTTTTCTAATTTACATGCGTGAAAGCTTAATGCTCTTCATTCACTATATTGAGGTTGTATTTGGGGATCTCAACCACCAAATCCTCGTCGGCTACTCTGGCCTGGCAACCCAGGCGCGACTCAGACTCTAGCCCCCAGGCTTTATCCAGCATGTCATCTTCAAGCTCATCGCTTTCTTCCAAGGAGTCAAAGCCCTCACGAATAATCACATGGCAGGTAGTACAGGCACAGGACTTTTCGCAGGCATGAGGAATGCTGATGCCATTTTTAAGCGCCACATCCAATACCGTCTCACCGGCCTTGGCTTCGATGGCTGCGCCCTCTGGGCATAGCTCTTCATTGGGTAAAAAGATAATTTGTGGCATTGCTTATACCTCATCTACTGATTGGCCTTTCAAGGCCTTTTTAATTGATGCATCCATACGACGGGCGGCAAATTCGCTACTCGCCGCATCCACCTTTTCGATGGCGTCTTTAATCTTTTGTGGCTCTGTGGTGCTGGCACTGATCGCCTGCATCTCTGCCATGGCTTCACGTAGCGTCGCCAGTTCTTGCTCGTCCAGTAAGTGGCTGTCGGTGGCAAGCGATGCTTCCAAAGCTTCATGTACGCGTAAGACTTCTACCTGTTGCTCTTTGAGCATACGCGCCTGCATATCTTCTTTGGCGTTGCTCATCGAGGACTTAAGCATCTCGGCTACCTGATCATCGGATAAGCCAAATGAAGGTTTCACCTGAATTTCCGCCTGTACGCCGGTGGATTTCTCCATCGCAGTCACGCTTAGCAGACCGTCGGCATCCACATTAAAAGTCACGCGAATATGCGCCGCACCGGCGGCCATAGGCGGAATACCTTTAAGACTGAATTTAGCCAAAGAGCGACAATCGTCAACCAGTTCACGCTCGCCTTGCAGCACATGCAGTGACATGGCCGTTTGCCCGTCTTTAAAGGTGGTAAATTCCTGCGCGCGCGCTACCGGAATGGTGGTATTGCGAGGAATGATCTTCTCGACCAGGCCACCCATGGTTTCCAAACCAAGAGACAGGGGTAATACGTCCAACAGCAACATATCCGCTTCCGGCTTGTTGCCTACCAGGATATCCGCCTGAATGGCGGCACCAATGGCCACAACGCGATCCGGGTCTATGCTGGTTAACGGCTCTTTAGCAAAGAACTCACCCACCTGCTCACGCACGATAGGCATGCGGGTCGAGCCGCCCACCATTACTACCTCTAGTACCTCATCGGTGCCTATTCCGGCATCTTTTAGGGCACGACGACAGCTACGCAGGGTTTTCTTCACCAGGGGCAGAGCCAGTTCGGCGAATAATTCACGCGTGACTTCAACTGTATGCGTTTGTCCATCGAACTCCAGGCCAACATTGACTTTGGCGTAGTTTGTAAGTGCTTCCTTACAGGCTTTCGCTTTATTGATAAATAAACGCAGGGTATTGGCCGATAGGTTTTGAGCTGAAGTTTGCTGCTTAAAGTATTCAACTAATAACGCATCGAAATCATCACCGCCGAGGGCTGAGTCACCACCGGTAGCCAGCACTTCAAAGACCCCTTTATTGAGGCGCAGGATAGAAATATCAAAGGTTCCACCGCCCAGGTCATACACGGCGATTACCCCTTCCTGGCCCGAGTCCAGGCCATAGGCTACCGCCGCGGCGGTTGGCTCGTTCAATAGGCGCAGCACCTTGATGCCGGCCAGTTGCGCCGCATCCTTGGTACTGTGACGCTGGGCATCATCAAAATAGGCAGGAACAGTGATCACCGCGCCGGTAATGGTATCGCCACCGAAGCTTTGCTCGGCACGCTCACGCAGGGCGTTTAAGATATCGCTCGATGCCTGTACCGGGCTGATATTGCCTTGGCGGGTACGAATATGCAAACTGCCGTTGTCATCGCTGAATTCATAGGGCAATTGACCATAGCTACTTTCTATTTCCGCCTGGGTTTTACCTAGGAAACGCTTAACTGAAATCAGGGTATTATGCGGGTCGTCTGCGGCATGAACCGCAGCTTCTTGGCCAACCACATGGCCTTGCTCTAAATAGCGCACAACGGAAGGCAACATGGCGTTACCCAGCTCATCGGTGAGGGTTCTGGCCTCGCCGCTTTGCACCGTGGCCACCAAGGAGTTGGTGGTACCTAGATCGATACCTACCGCGAGTTTATGTTCATGAGGTGCCGTGCTTTGCCCCGGCTCAGCAATTTGCAGTAATGCCATGTGTGTTATAAAACCTTTTTACTCAATGCTGATTAGTCACTAGTCGTCAAATAATTCATCTTCAATGCGCTCCAGCTCGTCTTTTAATTTAAAAACAAACTTGAGTTTTCGCACGTTATCCGCCGCTTTTTGCCAATCATTTTCATCCTGGCTGGCTAATAGACTTTGCAGCTCATTGCTGTATTCGTTGTTCAACTCTTTAATGTGCTGCTCTAGCTTGGCAATCGCCGCATCTGGGTCATCGCTTGTCTTGACCTCTTCAAGCTCTTCACGCAGCTCCATTTGCTGCATCAAGAACATAGGATCTTGCAGGGTTTGCTGCTCGCCACGAATTTCCAGACCTAACTCGGCCAGCATATATTCGGCGCGTTTAAGGGGGTGCTTAAGGGTTTGCAGGGCATCGTTAATTTCCGCCGTTTTTTGCACCGCCAGCAGCTTTTCTCGCTCACTGCCGCCACTGTGTCGGTCCGGATGCGCCGCCCGTTGCAAATCTAAATAGCGGGCGCCGATCACTTGCAGATCGACGTCATAATTTACCGGGATCGAAAACAATTCAAAATAACGCATGAAAAACCTTTATAACGAAAAGCCCTACATAAGGTAGGGCTTAAGCGAATACAATACCTGATCCTGAGCAACGCCTTGCCCAATAAGTGCCGTTATACGGTAAAGCTCTCGCCGCAACCACATTCACCATTTTGGTTCGGGTTATTGAATTTAAACCCTTCGTTTAAACCTTCTTTGGTGAAGTCCAGCTCGGTACCATCTATGTATACCAGGCTCTTTGCGTCGACAACGACCGTTACGCCCTTGTGTTCGAAGGTTTCATCACCTTCGCTAAGTTCATCAACAAACTCAAGAACGTAGGCAAGCCCTGAACAGCCTGTGGTTTTAATGCCCACACGCAGACCCAATCCTTTACCACGATTGTCTAGAAAGGATTTTACGCGCTCCGCCGCTGCATCTGTTAAGGTGATTGCCATACTACTGCCTTATTTGCCGTGTTTACTCTTGTAATCTTTAATCGCTGCCTGGATCGCATCTTCTGCCAGAATTGAACAGTGGATTTTCACCGGTGGCAACTCAAGCTCGGCGCTGATGTCGGTGTTTTTGATTTCCGCAGCTTCGTCAAGAGTCTTGCCCTTAACCCACTCGGTTACCAATGATGATGATGCAATGGCACTACCACAACCGTAAGTTTTAAACTTCGCGTCTTCAATAACGCCTTGCTCAGAAACCTTGATTTGTAGCTTCATTACGTCACCACACGCCGGTGCACCAACCATGCCCGTCGCTACGCTTGGATCATTTTTGTCAAGAGAGCCAACGTTACGTGGATTCTCTACGTGATCTATTACTTTATCACTGTATGCCATAACTTTTACCTCGCTACCTTGTTACTGCCAAGGCTTAATGATGTGCCCACTCAACCGACTCTAAATCAATCCCTTCCTGATGCATCTCCCAAAGTGGAGACATCTCACGAAGTCGGCTAATAGACTCTTTAATAAGTTTAACGGTGTAGTCGATTTCTTCTTCGGTGGTAAAGCGACCAATGCTGAAACGGATTGAACTGTGCGCCAACTCATCGTTACGACCTAGGGCACGCAATACGTATGAAGGCTCAAGGCTGGCCGATGTACAGGCTGAACCTGAAGAAACCGCAATGTCTTTAACTGCCATTAGCAGCGACTCACCTTCAACGAAGTTGAAGCTGATATTGACTATGCCAGGCACAGAGTGCTCTGGTGCACCGTTGAAGTATACTTCGTCCATATCCTTCATAATGCCGTCGATTAGACGAGTGCGTAAGGCACTGATATGGGCGTGATCTTTATCGAAATCTTGTTTAGCGATGCGGAAAGCCGCACCCATGCCGACGATCTGGTGCGTGGCTAGAGTGCCCGAACGCATACCGCGCTCGTGACCACCGCCGTGCATTTGCGCTTCTAGGCGAGCACGTGGCTTACGACGCACGTAAAGGGCACCAATACCCTTAGGACCATAGACCTTGTGGCCAGAGAAGGACATGAAATCAACTTTCAGCTCTTGCAGGTCAATTTTCACCTTGCCAGCGCTTTGTGCAGCATCAACATGGAACATGATCTTGCGCTCTCGGCACATCTCACCGATGGTGGCGATGTCTTGAATCACACCTAGCTCGTTGTTTACGTGCATTACGCTTACTAGGATGGTGTCATCGCGCATGGCGGCTTCAAGCTTTTTCAGATCAAGCAGACCGTTAGCTTCCACGTCCATATAGGTTACTTCAAAACCTTGACGCTCAAGCTCACGACAAGTGTCGATTACCGCTTTATGCTCGGTGCGCACGGTAATAATGTGCTGGCCTTTCTTCTTGTAGAAGTTAGCGGCACCTTTGATGGCCAAGTTATTTGACTCTGTGGCACCCGAAGTAAATACGATTTCGCGTGGATCGGCATTAATCAGCTCAGCGATATCGTGACGCGCCTGATCGATTGCCTCCTCGGCCTGCCAACCAAAGCGGTGCGAACGTGATGCTGGGTTACCAAAATTACCTTCCATTGTCAGGCATTGCATCATTTCTTCGGCAACGCGCGAGTCCACTGGCGTTGTTGCTGCATAATCTAAATAAATTGGTAACTTCATACTTTCTCCGCTCACGGCAACCCTGGAGTTGCTCACAATTGACAGCTGACTTCTATATTCTCTAACTTGCTCAGGGCATCACTTAGGCTTTTATCCTGGCGCTGGGCCACTTCTTTAATGTCGGACTTATTGACCAACTCGGCTAACGTGATGCCATGTAAAAATTCTTCAATGCGCTGACTTAACTCAGTCCACAGGGTGTGGGTAAGGCAACGCATACCACTTTGGCAGCCGCCCTCAGCACCATGACAACGAGTGGCATCCACCGACTCATTTACGGCGCTAATCACATCACCCACGGAAATGGCACTGGCCTCTTTGCCGAGCAAATAACCGCCGCCAGGGCCTCGTACCGAGGTCACCAAACCTTGCTTACGCAAACGCGCGAATAATTGCTCCAGATAAGACAAGGAGATTTCTTGCCGCTCGGAAATGTCGGCAAGGGGAACGGGCCCAACATCTGTGTGTAGCGCAACATCGAGCATAGCGGTAACCGCATATCTGCCTTTAGATGTTAACTTCATAACGCCCCCATACTCATCAAGAGTGTGAATTTTAATTACCTGAGTATTAGAGTCAAGTATTTACTAGTACTTGAGTGAAATACTCGGGTATTCATTCACATTGTAAATACCTGAGTGATTTAGTCAAGTATTTATCCGCTTTGAAAAGTATGGATTTGACCCTTTATTTAGGGTCTTTCATCTGCTTGTCGACCGAGGTCAACATGCCACGCAAAATGTTCAGCTCCTGTTGCTCTGGACGCGCTCGGTTAAACAAGCGTTTTAGCTTGGTCATAACCTGACCCGGGTGCTGCTTAATGATAAAGCCGGTGTCGCCAAAGGTTTTTTCCAGATGCTCATAAAAGCGCTGCATCTGCTCGTTGCTCGGGTATTCGGCTTCATCTTCTTCAACCACCTGCTCTTGCCTATCAAGGAACTGCATGCGGGTTTCATAGCACAGGGTTTGCACCGCCATAGCCAAGTTCAGTGAGCTGTACTCTGGGTTCGCGGGAATACAAACATGAAAATTACACAGTTGCAGTTCATCATTACTGAGACCGCTGTTTTCACGACCAAAGACCAGGGCCACAGGGCCTTGCTGAGACTCACTAACCAGCTTTTCGCCACAGCCACGAGGGTCAACCATGGGCCAGCTCAGGGTGCGTGAGCGCGCACTGGTGCCAATCGCCAGACTACAGCCTTCAAGAGCTTCTTCTAAGGTCGAGACTGTGGTTGCAGTGCCAAGAATATCCGTGGCACCGGCCGCCAAGGCACTGGCATGACTGTCGATTTCACAGGCCGGGTCGACCAGATACAGGCTGCTAAAGCCCATGGTTTTCATCGCCCGTGCGGCGGAGCCGATATTGCCCGAATGTGAGGTGTTAACTAATACAATGCGAATATTCTCTAACGCCATAGTGATGTGCTTATGCTTTCAATAACCAATTTGCGCGCTAGTTTATCATAAGCCTTGCCAGCAGGAGTTGAAATTTCCTCCATCTTTACCCCCAAAGATGCATTGCGGTTAAAAAAACAGCAATTATTTTTACGAACTTTATTTACTTTGTCAGTAAAATCGTTAGAATACGCCGGCTCAAAATATTGTTCTTTTACAACCCAAAGGTAATGCTATGCATCCAATGTTAAACATTGCGATTCGCGCTGCGCGAAACGCAGGTAAGGTGATTTTGCGCGCCTGTGAAGATTTATCAAAAGTTGAAGCCACTCAAAAAGGCAACAACGACTTTGTGACTAACGTCGACAAAGAGGCTGAAGCCGTTATTCGCGAAACCATCTTAAAAGCGTACCCAAACCACAGCATTGTGGGTGAAGAACTAGGTCAACTTGAAGGTTCTGACGCAGATTACCTATGGGTTGTCGATCCTCTCGACGGCACCACTAACTTTATCCAAGATATCCCGCATTTCTGTGTATCGATTGCCCTTAAGGTAAAAGGTCGCATCGAACAAGCGGTTGTTTATGACCCAATCCGTGGTGAGCTTTTCACCGCCAGCCGTGGTCAAGGCGCCCAGCTTAACAGCAAGCGTATCCGTGTAAGCAACGCCAAAGACTTGTCTGGTACCGTGCTGGCAACAGGTTTCCCGTTCAAGCACAAGCACCATATGGATGCCTATATGGAAGCCTTTAAAGCCCTATTCGTACACACCTCTGATATTCGTCGCGCGGGCTCTGCAGCGCTGGATATGGCCTACGTAGCTGCCGGTCGCGTTGATGGCTTCTTCGAAATTGGTTTGAAACCTTGGGATACAGCCGCAGGTCAGCTACTTGTTAAAGAAGCAGGTGGTTTGGTGATGGACTTCGCCGGTGGTGCAAACTTTGAGAAGAGCGGTAACATAGTCTGTGGCTCTCCAAAACTAGCTCAAGCCCTTATAAAAGAAATTCGCCCGGTACTAACCGAGTCATTATTGAAATAATGATGTGCTTTGTCGGTGCCAAGCACCAACCTTGTAGGTCGGCCTTGTAGGTCGGCCTTTGCCGCCGACAATTAGCAATGCAGGAGCAATTGCCCTGTAAGTCGGGATTTTACCGCCATGGTTGTAGGTCGGTCTTCTAGGCCGACAATTAGCAATGCGTAGCACATTGCCGATAATCCCGACAAAATCCTCAATCAATCTCACCTTGTCGGCGCACAGCACCGACCTACAAATGACCAATGCAATGCAGGAGCATATTGCCCTGTAGGTCGGGATTTTATCCCGACAAATTATGCGCCACTCTCACCATGTCGGCGCAGAGCACCGACCTACAAATGACCAATGCAATGCAGGAACACATTGCCCTGTAGGTCGGGATTTTATCCCGACAAATTATGCGCCACTCTCACCATGTCGGCGCACAGCACCGACCTACAAATGACCAATGCAATGCAGGAGCATATTGCCCTGTAGGTCGGGATTTTATCCCGACAAATATGCGCCATTCTCACCCTTGTCGGCGTAGATCACCTACAAAAACGCTACAGTCGGCGGTTCGACAAGAGCCATTACCTTTCACGCATCACCCCTTCTTGCATGGTGGAAGCAACCAGGTTGCCCTTGCGGTTCAAGCACTGGTCGTGTGCTATAGGTGATTCCTATATGCCTATTAAAGCAGGCTTGGGTCGCCTATAATTAACGAAAAAATTAATAAAAATTGGCCCCATAAGCCTCGCCTAATGTCCACAGAATTCAAGTTCGCACCCGCGACCCTTATAAAGTCGGAGTTCAACTTTGCACTCCAGTCTAGGTTGATAAAGACATTAAAAACTAAAGAAAAGCCTACAAGGAAGAGAATCGTTGAAATTAAATCATTCATATTTATATCTCTTTATAACCCTCTTCAACTATCAGAATTAAAGAGGGTACTATGACCCCTTTATGCTCTAGTCAATGCTATCCGCATTAAAGCAGAGTTTAAATTATGAAAAAATAATCATGCCAATCATGATTCCGATAGAAATACCAAAACAACAGCCAATAAACAGATACGTGCTACTACTTGGTTGAGAGACACCTTTTCTTTTTACAAACATACTAGCTCCAAAATTGGGAAAGGAACGCACCGCATTTATTAATTTTCCATTATATAAAAATCAGTTACAGCAACTGAAACTAAAAAAGCCCAGCCACCTACACATTTACAGTTAGTGCTAATCCAGCGAACAGTCTAAGGAGTCAGGACTTGAACTGCACAATGTGCACAATGTGCAAAAAAAGGCCTGACTACTTTATGCAATATTAACTTAATTGGAAATTATAATTTAAAAAAAACAAGAATGTTGTACGAAATAATCAGCCTAATATTTTCCTAATCCAGAAGTCTATCTTCTCTACGAAAAGCTTTACTCCTAGAGCACAAAAAAAAGACACCACTCCCACGCTAAAAATATCTAATCCATAGCTTCTAAAATAAAAACCAAAAAGAAAACACAATAACAAAAAGCCAAACTTATAAACCATAAGGAAACCCTTCTTTTTTGCTCGGTCACTTTTGTGACTGAGCTGTCAAACCAACCTTGCTAAGGAACCGCCGCTGTATATTCTTTTGCTTTATCCCAAAAATAACCACCCGCGATTGTACTTACGGCCCAGTGTCCAGCTTGATTGACGCTATTTCGAAACGCTAGATTTGCTCTATAAGCTGAGTCTAAAGGCCAGGTCTTGAACTGTGCAATATGCACAATGTGCAAAAAACAAGGCCTGACCACTTTATGCACTGTTGTGTTTAAAGAGCTACGCAGGCTGCCTAGTTATGGGAGTGGTGCACTTCGGAGTTGAATTCGCAAGTAGTTCGGTTGCGGGTCAAAAAACTGATGTTTGTTGATTTTTTATCCTTAAAAACAAAAAGATATTAGTAAGAAAAAAAATAATAAAAGTGAGAAAACAATGAAAAGCTTACCCATATTATGAATTTTTTTTTGATTTTTAGACCTGTTTTCCGATAGTTGATTATCCTCCAAGTGGAAACAATGCGGGCATTTAGGCAATGAGTTATCATATGATAAACAACAGCGTTGGCAGCGTGTCTGTTTCCTCTTCTTTAACATCATTACAAAATTAAAACCAATAGACATATTTATACTAAGTATTAATTCCAAACTAATTAAAAATATGATGAGCTTAAGTCCCTATAAGCCATCATATTAAAACTATTATTGTTTATCTTTCAAAAAGTGAGATCTCAGCTTTACATTAAAGTAAACAACAATTAAGGCTATGATCATATAATAAACAAACTCATATAATTCATCTGCAAAGTTGATAAAATTTTCATATAGCCAGTTAAGAGAAAACCATATAAAAAAAGTCACAATAATTTGCATTAAAAATACTTTATATCTCACTATTTTAGATCAAACCAAGCTACTGCTGCTAAATATACAGCACCTGCAACAAGTGCCCCTCTAGCGCCTAACAAACTACCTGCTGATATTGCTGAAGAAAAATCTTCTGATGAAAAATCCCCCCAGCAATGCTCTGCACAACCACCATTTACTTCTTCAATTTCATTTACGTTTAGTTCACGCATAATGCTGTACTCCATTTATCCGACCTTTCTTTTTAGTCAAGCGTGTCGGGTGATTAGTTCGCTCAATCTCAGCATGAGAAGGAGCAGTTAATTAGGCTGGCTTTAGTTGTTCTCGCTAAAGTTGACTAAAGTCAGCCGCTTTATTTCCAAGCAAGACCTTCGATATTGATCTTGCAAGAAAAATTCTTTTAATTCAGATAAATTATTAGCTTACTCGGCCTTTTAAGCTGTAAATTGGCTCAAGCACTTTCTTTATCTACTTGCATATCGACCAACCCACCATTTTTAAGCTCACACACCTTGTCAGCCATATTAATGGTCTCTTGGCGGTGAGCTATCATAATTCGCGTTATTGGTAGGTGCTGTATTTGCTCACTGATCTTGGCTTCATTGCCTTTATCCAAGTGGCTTGTGGCTTCATCCATATAGAGCACGCATGGCGACTGATACAAGGCGCGAGCAAGCAGCAATCGTTGGATTTGACCACCCGATAGGTTTGAGCCCATATCCCCAACCAAGGAGTTATAGCCCATGGTCATTTGAGTAATATCATCGTGAATAGCCGCTAAATGCGCACATTGCTCTATTTTTAAGTAGTTCGGTTGCGGGTCAAAAAAACTGATGTTGTCAGCAATAGAACCAGCAAGCAGAGTATCATCTTGCATCACAGCAGCAATTTGCTTACGGTAGTTCTTTAGCCCTAGCTGGGTAATATCCCTACCATCTAACAACACCTTTCCCGAGTCAGGTTGCAATAGCCCAAGCATAATTTTCATCAAGGTGGTTTTACCCGCCCCTGATGGCCCGGTGATCGCTATCGAATCACCAGCATCAAGCGAAAGGTTTATGTCTGTCAATATCGGCGTCCGCTCTTCACCGTAACTAAAGCTAATATTTTCAAGCGTAAGTTGGCCTTTCTTCTTGTTTTCTATTCCTGAAGAATATGCCATCTCACCTTCTCGATTCGCCTCTTGTTCAGTGAGTGCAATATCGGCAATACGGTCAAGATGCAGCCGCATCATCTTAAATTGAATAATCTGCTCTATTAAATTGGCAAAACGCTGTGTGAGTTGATTTTTATAGGCGATAAAAGCTAAAACCATACCCACAGACAAGCTATTATTCATCACTAACTGGGCAGCAAGATAAATAACAAGTACATTTTCCAAGCCAAACAGTAACTTATTAAATGAATCAAAACTTATCTTTAAGCGCCCCAAACGAATTTCACTGTTGATCACTTCCGCATAACGGTTTTGCCATATTCCCTGTCTTTGCGACTCATTACCAAAAAGCTTAATGGTTTGCATACCACGAATATTTTCTAAAAAGTTTGATTGCTCTTTAGCTGAGGCTTGAATCATTTCTTCGGTCGCTTGATGTAGCGGACGATACAAGACTAGTCGCACTAAGGTATAAAGCACTATTGCGCCAAGAACCACTGCTGTTAGCTTGATAGAATAAAGTGCCATCATCACCAGCACGGTTATTGCCATCACCCCATCGACTAAAGTTTCAACAAAGCCAGTGGTAATGCGTTCACGTATTTGCGCAAGTGAGCCAAAACGGGACACAATATCGCCCACATGCCGCGACTCAAAATAATTCATGGGCAAACGCAATAAATGACGAAGCAGATTGACACCCATTTGCATATTGAGCAAGCTGGAAAGCCTTAATATCAACCAGCTTCGCACGGCATTAGTCACCACTGAAATAATGGCTATTAAGGCAAAACCTATCGCTAATACGGTAAGGAGTGGCTTATCAAAACTGATTAAGACTTCATCCACCACCCACTGCATATAATAAGGGGTCATTAAGGCGAATAATTGGAGAACAAGCGATAGCCCTATCAGCTTTACCAGCCCTGTTTTTAAACCCGACATTGAAGACCACAATTGCGTGAACTTCATTTTGGCTTTTTCTTCTTTTACTTCAAATTTGCTGGTTGGCGTAAGCTCTAAACAAATGCCAGTAAAGTGCTTGCTAAACTCTTCAGCCGTTAATGTACGCTTTCCCACGGCAGGATCATTGATTGCAAACTTGGCCCTAGCGCCTTTACCTGAAACCTTTGTCAACACAACAAAGTGATTCATATCCCAATGCAGAATACAGGGTGTTTTTAGTTTATGTATTTCATCAAGCGGGCATTGTAAAGCACGGCTGGCTAACCCTAAACTATCACCCAGTTCAATAAGCTGCTGAAGGTTCATGCCTTTAAGGTTGGCTGAAAAGCGCTTGCGCATCGCGGGCATATCAAGTTTATGGCCGTGATAACTTGCGATCATCGCCATTGCAGCAAGGCCACATTCAGCTATTTCGGATTGGAGGATTAAAGGAGTTGTTGAATTGAAACCAAAATTCAATGTATTTTCTCGCATTCTGCTCATTGTAATTTTTATAAACCCAAAGAACTAAAATAAGCTTATAAAATTAATAAGAAAGTGAAGTGTAATAGAGTAATATATTCCATTTCTAAACCTGCCCACTAAATAACAAAAAACAAATCCACTAAAGAACATTACCATCAATTCATATGCTCCCATCCCAAAGTGAATGATTGAAAATGAAAGAGAGCTTACAGTTGCTGATTTAACGATGCCAACGCTGCTTTTAAAGTGGTTAAAAATAACCCCCCTAAAAAGTAGCTCTTCGACTACTGGGGCCAGAATTAGTGTAAAAATAAGACCAAGAACCTCACCGCCACTATCATTAATAGAGCAAGCCAATTCAAAAAAGTAACAAGACTTGTTATAAAATGAATCTATAAATAACAAGGAAAATAAACAAATTACTAACCACTTGAAGCCTTCAAAATTAAAAGGGGACTCACCCCACCCAAGAATTTTTACTCGGCCCATTTAAAAAATATAAAAACAGACATAGAAAAATACATAGCGGATGAATAAAAATAATCGTGAGCATCTGGTTTTAATAAATAAACAACAAAGACACCAAGGAAAGATAAAAAAACGACAAACAAACTTTCTAAAACCAGTTTAACCATAAAAACTCCAACATATAGGTGGCTTTCGCCACCTATATACTATTACCTTGTATGTTCGTTAATTTCCTGAGCTATTGGTAGCCACCATTCAATAACACTCTCCGCCGCATCAGCAAGTGCTTCCCCAAGATCTCGAATTGCCCCACCTACGGCTTGCCCTGCTTCTCTGGCAATACTTCCACCCTCTACAGAGTTAATCTCTAGTAAACTTAATTCTCTCCTTATGCGTCTCCTCGCAGACCTTCATCAACACCAGCCATAAAATCAAAAACCATTTCGGCAGCAGAAATTGCCCCGCAGACGGCAATAACGACAGCGGCGGGATTACCGCCATTTACTTCTTCAATTTCATTTACGTTTAGTTCACGCATTTTGTTATACTCCTTGTGCCCATATTCTGTTAAAAGTTTATGGGTGATTAATATGCTCACAACATGTGAGCTGTTAATTAGCTAACGTTAGTTTTCCGGCTAAAGTTGACTAACGTTGGCCTCCTTTTTGTTCACGGGTGACAACACCCGTAATCAAAACTCTTTTTAACTGGACTAACGCTAACTCACACGCCCTTTTAGGCTGTAAATTGGCTCTAATAACCACTCAATCAGCGTACGTTGCTCAAGCATAATATCGGCCTCGAATAACATGCCGCTTTTTAGTTCAAATGCTTGACCATAAGCTTGCATTTGCTGTTTGGTCAATTTGGCTCGTAAGCGATAAACGGGCTCTTGTAAGGCAATTGGCAGTTGCACTTCATTTGGGGCGATAAGCGCTCGATCTATTCGGGTAATTTCACTCTCGATAAACCCGAAACGCTGATAAGGAAAGGCATCAAAACGTAGCCGAGAGACTTGCCCTTTGGCGATAAAGCCGGCGCTGCGAGTCGGTAACAGCAGCTCTGCAACTAATTCAGAACCCTCAGGCAAAATGTGTAATAACGGTTTTGATTGTGCTTTTGAAGGGGAAAGTGTTTCACCTTCAACTACTTGAATGCCAGTCACTGTGCCAGCATGACTGGCTGTTACCCTGTAACTATGGCTGTTTTGAACTTGCGCTAGTTGGTTTTCAATATCCGCTTTTTCACGCAATAAGCTATTAATGCGCAGTGTATATTGTTGAGGTAAGTTCGCTGTATCAAAAGCAGTTTGATTGATTTGGTTGTTTTGCTGCAGCAGCAAACGCGCAATATTTTGTTTTTCTTGCTGTGCTTCTAACAGCGCTTGTTGCTGGCTTTCTTTCTCAAATTTTGAAATAAAGCCGTTGCTATTTAACAGTTCAACATCTTTTTGTTGAGCCAATAATAATTTCAGTTTTTCGTTCGCAAGCGTAAGTTGGCTCTCTAGGGCTATTTTTTCACTCTTTAACGCTGAGGCTTTGTTTTCTAAGTTTTGCTTTTCTTTTGCTTGAATAGACTGGTATTGGTTTATCTCTTCATCAAGTAACGTTAGCTGTGAGGTTAGTTGCTTTTGTAACTGGCTACTTAAGCTTAAACCATCGGCACTATTTTGATGGATGATCACAGTCGCCAAGGCTTGACCTTTTTTAACAACATCGCCTTCTTTTACGAATAGGCTGTCTATCGTGCCACCTTGAGTGGCAAAACTTTTGATAACCCCTTTATTGGGCATTAAAAAGCCACGAACGGTTTCTTTGCGAGAATATTCGGCAGTAAATAAAAAAGCGATAATTGCGATGGCAATAGCAACTAAGATTACGACTGTTAGCTTAATAGACAAGGGCTGAGCAAGGGTGATCGCCCCGGTTAAACGCTCACTTTGGTGAGAGACTGCTTCCTTTCTAAATAACGGCATTTACCATTCCATAGTAAATTATTTAACAACCGTTCCATTTTCAGGTAATAGGGGGGGGGGATGTCAACTCATTGTTACGACATTGATAAAAAAATTAACGTTTCTCTAAGGCGTTTAAAACGTCGCGAGCGAAATCAGGACAAGGCAAAAAGCTATCCATCATAATACTTGCAAAAAATTACAGCAGAGCTTTCCAACCGAGCCTCATCAAACTCGCAGGTATACCCCTCCCCGTTTTGATTCGCGCTTTCGATCTCGGCTTTTGTTGTGGAGTGTGTTGTTGATAGCGAGGGCGACGGGTGACCGACGATTGATAATCGTCGCAGCACGAGGGTAAGCACGTTTAGAAAATAGTCCAGTGGACTATTTTTAGTAAGCGAACGCCTTAAGCACTGCGCAAGGCCGGGCGGTGGAGGCATGGATGCCGACAAGGATCACGGCTTCATGGATGAATTATTAGCACCCAAGTTAATTTACCCCTCTTTGGTTGTCGTGGTGACGACGGCACTAAAAGGGGGGAATGATACGATTCCCCCTTTTAAATCCCCCCGTACTCCAACATTGCACTTTTTCCTCAGCGCCCTACGAGAAATGAAGGTAACCAACATGCACAGTGCGTTCTTGCACTGAGCATGTTTTCGCCAGCATCGTGCTGGCGATTACACTTCTCGTAGCGCGTTTCGGGTGCAATGTAAGGGGATTGGGCTGATACATTGGTGTTTATTTCTAACCCAGCTTTTGCTGTGAGGATCGGGATTATATCCCGATAAATTATGCGCCACTCTCACCATGTCGGCGCAGAGCACCGACCTACAAATGACCAATGCAATGCAGGAACACATTGCCCTGTAGGTCGGGATTTTATCCCGATAAATTATGCGCCACTCTCACCATGTCGGCGCAGAGCACCGACCTACAAATGACCAATGCAATGCAGGAGCATATTGCCCTGTAGGTCGGGATTTTATCCCGACAAATTATGCGCCATTCTCACCATGTCGGCGCAGAGCTCCGACCTACAAATGACCAATGCAATGCAGGAGCATATTGCCCTGTAGGTCGGGATTTTATCCCGATAAATTATGCGCCAT
>NZ_PQBV01000018.1:0-259018 GCF_002964545.1 Pseudoalteromonas sp. T1lg10 | reverse complement strand
CACCGACCTACAAATGACCAATGCAATGCAGGAACACATTGCCCTGTAGGTCGGGATTTTATCCCGACAAATTATGCGCCACTCTCACCACGTCGGCGCAGAGCACCGACCTACAAACCGCATAGCGCCTACAGCTCGTAAGTAAAGCTTACACCCGCTACTCGCGGCTCACCATACTGAACATAGGTTTGCGTAGCGTATTCATTTACCGGGTTGTTACCAAACTCAAAGCCGCGAGTATAAGTATCTTCATCCAGGGCATTACGCACCCAGAAGTTTAAGTCCCAGTAATCCGCCTGATAGCCAATGCTGGCGTTTACCAGGTTCGCATGAGGTGCTTGCGAGTCATGGCTGTTGGAGAAGTAATACTCGTCCTTGCCTTCCATGCCCACACTCACAGATAAGGCATCGGTAATATTAAAGCGCGCGTTGATGGCATATTGATAATTAGGCGCCTGCGCCTGATCACGATCTGTTTGATCAATGCCATCGGCTGTAACAAAACCGTCGATTTCGCTTTCCAACAAACCCAGACTACCGCTTAGGGTTAGACGTGGTGAATAAACGTATTCGCCTTCAATTTCAAGACCATAGTTTTCACCGCTGTTGCCATTGTCGAAGTAACCGGCAAATTGCTGATCTTCGGTTTTCCAAGCTTTAAGCTGAATATTATCGCGATACATATAAAACGCGGTAATACGCAGATTCAAGCGTTGATCGGCTGAACTGCCCTTCACACCGAACTCGGCATTCCACAGATATTCTGGATCAAAAGTACGATGGTTGAGGAAAAACTCCGCATCCTGACTTAAACCTTCATCATTGGCTTTGGCTATGGCCTCGGCGTTGATACCACCGGCCTTATAACCGCGGCTGATACTGGTGTAGATCATGGTGCGTGGTACCACTTGATACTCAAGAGCGACCTTACCGCCAATCATGGTATCGTCAACGGTTTCGCTTACGCCATGGACATCCATATAGTCACCTTCGTTACGCTCAACGCGCAAGCCGGTGACTAAGCGGGTTTTATCACTGATTGGGGTCTCAACTTGACCATAGATAGCCAGGTTGTCGCTATCATAGTTAGAAGTAAAATCGCCGTCATTCCAGGTATACTGGCGCAGCAAGTCAACCTCGCGCGACTGATAATACAGGCCACCGACCCAGTCACCTGCTTTAGAGGTAAAGCGCAGCTCGGCACTGTGATCTTGACGCTCACGCTCGTAGCTGTCGGTTGAGCTGTAACCCCAAGGGTGCAAGCCAGCTTTACACAGCGCTGGCTCTTGCGGGTCATTACAGACCCAGTCTTCATCATAGCTATAAAGCATATCCGCATCTAAGGCGGTCAGATTCAGGGCGATATCGGCAAAATCAAAACCGGTATAGATATTACTCAGACCAAAGGCGTTACTTTCCTGAGTATCTTTACCCGGCTGATCCGCCACACTGATACGACTGTTATCCAGAGTAAAGGCATCATAGCCGTTATCTATATCCATAAAATGAGCGACAAACTCGGCGCGCCAGTGCTCGGTAAGTTGCGAGTGCAGCTTGATGCGTCCGACCTGCTCGTCGATATTCTGAGTATCATCACGACCCAGATAAGCATTTTTCATATAGCCATCGGATTTATTCTGATAGAAGCTGGCACGCACACTGCTTTTCTCACCAAAGCCGGTGGCCGCGGCGATACCTGCATCCCAGGCATTATAGTTACCCGCTCCCAGCTTGACCTTAAGGCTTGGCGTCACGGTCGGATCGGTACTTTCCATATGGATCATCCCGGCCATGGCATCGGCGCCAAAACGTGTGCCCTGAGGGCCACGGTAGATTTCCACCTGATCGACATCGAACAGCATGGCCGCGCCGCCTAGGCCAGAATAGTTAATACCGTCTATCACCATGCCCACGGAAGGGTTAATGGGGTCAACAAATTGCGAACGCAGGCCTATGCCACGCACCTGCACAAAGCGACCACGCGATGCCCCAGCGGTAAAGTTAACGTTGGCGGCCTGATTTAACAGCTCATCCAAATACTTGGCGTCGCGAGCGGCAATTTCGGTTTCAGAGAAGAGGCTGGCACTGGCGCTTAGCTCTTGAATCGACTCGCTTTTAAAGTCGCCGGTAACAATAATTCGTTCAATTTCACTTTCATCTGCAAAGGCGCTAACACTTAGGCTTTGAGCGACCGCACAGGCTAATAAACATAAACGTGCATTCATGCTGGGAAGGCATCCCTACTGAATTAAAAATGGAACACCGAGTCTAGCAAAATCAAGCCATTAAATGAACAGTTTAGGTACTTAAGCGGGGCGTAAAAGCGGCGCAATAGCAAAGGGAAAAAGGCATCCCATGACTACTCACTCAGCTTAGAGCGTTTGCCCTTTAGATAGGCGCCGCGAAAGGCGACAAAATGCTGCTCTAATTTTTCTGCGGCTTCTGTCTCACCGGCCAGTTGCAACACCATGATCGCCACCTCAGCGGTGCCAAGCTGGTGTGCATGGGGGGCAACACGCAAACGATAGTCCGATAACTTTTCCGGAGTGATGGAAAGAATGGGTAAAGCATCCAGATAAGGCGACTTGCGCACCATCTTTTTGGCCTCGCGCCAGGTGCCATCCAAAAAGATAAACAAGGGCTTTTTATCCCCTTGATGCTGAACCTGGGTACAAACTCGCTCCGGTGCCATGCCTTCACTCGGGAACACCACATAAGCCTGATATTGGGGATCCGCAATCAGCGCCAGTAAAGCGGGATCCGGCTCAGTTCTGTCCCAGCGAAAAGCATGGTTATCGGGGACTATATCGGCGATTAAGCGCCCAGTATTGGAGGGCTTAAAGCTTTCGTTATGGTACATCAGCATACAAACCGCAACGCCACAGGGCACCGGCTCGACCCCGGCACAAATACATAAAGGCTCGGCCAAGAGGCAAGACTCACAACGGCTGAGCTTGCTGCCACGGGCTTTAAACTCGCGCTTTGCCATTGCTATTTGTTGGGTCCGCAGTTTTAATACAGAATTGGTCACCTGGTTCCGCCTTGGAGTTGCCTTGGTTTGATTCGGGCGCGTATTGTAGAGCAAACACGGAGTAAATAACATGATCACTATCCCTGACAGCGAACGCCTCAGCTACCGTCTTATGACGCTTGACGATGGCGACCTGTTCTTCGAGCTCGACCAGGATCCGGCGGTGATGAAATACATTAATGGTGGCAAACCCAGCACCCGCAAAGACATAGATGAGATCGCCCTGCCGCGCCTGGCCAAATACCTGAACCCGGAAAAAGGCTGGGGTCTTTGGCAGGTCACAGAAAAAACCGAGCAGCGCTTTTTGGGCTGGGTTTTGGTACGCCCCTACCAATTTTTTAGCGAGCAGCCCCAGTGGCTTAACCTAGAACTCGGCTGGCGCTTTAAACAGATCAGCTGGGGCAAGGGCTATGCTAGTGAAGCCGCGGCGGCCGTGGTACAGGCATTGCGTAAACAAGGTGATATAAGCCACTTTTGCGCCATTGCCGAGCAAGATAACCTAGGCTCAATAGCCATTATGAAAAAACTGGGCATGGAGTATATTCGCAGCTATACCCATCAGGATCCCATGGGCGACTGGGACGTGGTCTACTATGAAATGGCGGCACGTTAAGTGCCACTGACAAAAATAGTTACGAAAAAAATACACATTTTCTTTTAGCCTTATCCCGCGCTATTTTATTAAGCGAAAGCCGAAAAATATCAAAACCATAGCCAAATAACTGCGGCTTTGAGCCCTGCTCTGACCCAGGTTAAAAAACACAAACTGTTCACTTTGTAATCAGATGTAATGTCAGGCTGTCAAAAATACGGCTATATTTTGTAATCTCTAGTTTGAGAGCTGATACCAATTCTGTTGGGTATGTGATCAGAGATAGCATTTAGCCCGCTAGAATGATTAGCTATTTAAGTGAATTGGTATTACACAGGTACGGTGAGCAGATGGATAAAATAAATAGCTTTATGGCACTGAGCTGCACCTTAATAGAAGGTCAGGGGCATCAACCAATTGGTGCACTAGATGGCGCCAAGGTACGACACGAATATATGCCGGTATGGCTCGCTCACATCGAGCAGTACCGAAAAGGGCTAGCGGAAAGGGTGTTAGACACCTTTGAAGCGCTGCAAGAAGTAACGCCAAAACTCTCGCGTGAACAACTCACGAATGCCATGCTTGCAGAGCGTAACGGCCGTGATTTTGTTCAAGCATGCCAGCAACTGGTTTATCTCTGCCAAAAAGGCAGTTGGCCAGGGCCGAGCATGTGAACTAGCAGTTTAATTCGCAATCATAGCGAAGCATAAAAACAAAAAACCCGGCTTAGGCCGGGTTTTTTTATTACTTAGCAAAAGAGCTTAGAAAAAGCGCTTACTTCTTCTTAACTGCTTTTTTGTTTGGTAGGTCAGTGATTGAACCTTCAAAGATTTCTGCAGCTAGACCGATAGACTCGTTAAGAGTCGGGTGAGCATGGATAGTTAGCGCCAGGTCTTCACCGTCTGCCCCCATCTCAACCGCTAGGCCGATTTCACCCAGCATTTCGCCGGCGTTGATACCAACCATGGCACCACCGATGATACGGCCATTGTCCTTATCGAAGATAAGCTTAGTTTGACCTTCGGTACGTGCAGAAGCGATAGCACGACCAGATGCTGCCCACGGGAATACCGCAGTTTCAATGTTAAGGCCTTGCTCTTTCGCTTCTTTCTCGGTTACACCTACCCAAGCGATTTCTGGATCTGTGTAAGCGATTGAAGGAATACACTTAGGATCGAAGAAGTGCTTCTGACCAGAGATAACCTCGGCAGCAACGTGACCTTCGTGAACCGCTTTGTGCGCAAGCATAGGCTGACCTACAACGTCACCGATTGCATAGATGTGACCAACATTGGTCTTCATTTGCTTGTCGGTGTTGATGAAGCCGCGCTCGTCTACGTTAACACCCGCTTTCTCAGCGTCGATAAGTTTACCGTTAGGTGTACGACCAACTGCAACTAGTACTTTGTCGTAACGTACTGGCTCAGCAGGTGCATTCTTACCTTCGAATGATACGTAAAGACCATCGTCTTTCGCTTCAACAGCAACTACCTTAGTAGAAAGCATTACGTTGAACTTATCTTTTACATAGCGCGTGTAGATCTTGATAACGTCTTTATCAGCCGCAGGAACTAGTTGATCAGCAAATTCAACAACGTCGATTTGTGAACCTAGTGCACGGTAAACAGTACCCATCTCAAGACCAATGATACCACCACCTAGTACAAGTAGTTTCTCAGGAACGTCTTTAAGCTCAAGGGCACCGGTTGAATCGATTACGCGATCATCTTCAGGGATGAAAGGTAGGTTAACAGGCTGAGAGCCCGCAGCGATAATAGCATTGTCGAAAGTGATAGTAGTGCCATCAACGTCAAGGGTGTTGCTGCCAGTGAATTTACCGTAGCCGTTAACTACCTTCACTTTACGCATTTTCGCCATGCCGTCTAGGCCGCCAGTTAGCTGGCCGATTACAGACTCTTTCCAACCACGGATCTTGTCCAGGTCGATTTCAGGCTTGCCGAAAGAAACACCGTGAGACGCCATTTCGCTTGCGTCATCAATAACTTTAGCAACGTGAAGTAGTGCTTTAGATGGAATACAACCTACGTTCAAGCACACGCCACCAAGGGTGCTGCGTGACTCAACTAGAGTGACTTCTAAACCTAAGTCTGCGGCACGGAAAGCTGCAGAATAACCACCAGGACCACCGCCTAGTACAACGACTTGAGTTTTGATTTCGTTGCTCATGCTATTACCTTATTTTGTCCGAACGGGAAGCAATAACGAATAATTTCATTTACCCGCCATTACTCACAAAAATTGTGCAAAGATTGTATCATTGCAAAGTAAAAAAATCCCAGTAAAAACCGTTTACTGGGATTAAAGTTCTATCTATTTAGCTTACATTACCAGGTTGCGAATATCGCTTAGGTAATTTGCCAGGGTCACAGTAAAGCGTGCTGCCAAGGCACCGTCAATTACACGGTGGTCGTATGAACAGCTTAGCGGCACCATGAGGCGCGGCTCAAACTCTTTACCATTCCACTTAGGTTTGAAGTCAGACTTAGACACACCCAAGATCGCCACTTCCGGCGCATTCACGATTGGCGTAAATGCCGTACCGCCGATGCCTCCTAGGCTAGAGATGGTGAAACAGCCGCCCTGCATATCTGCAGAGGTCAGCTTGCCATCGCGCGCTTTGGCAGAAATTTCCATTAGCTCGCGAGATAGTTCAATGATGCCTTTTTTGTTTACATCACGCACTACCGGTACAACCAAACCGTTTGGTGTATCCACAGCGATACCTATGTGCACGTATTTCTTCAGGATCAGGCTTTCACCGTCTTCCGATAGCGATGAGTTAAAGGTTGGGAACTCTTCCAACGCTTTCGCCGCTGCCTTCATTACGAACACAAGTGGAGTGATCTTCACGCCTAGCTTTTTCTTCTCGGCAAGGGCATTTTGCTCCTTACGGAAAGCTTCCAGGCTGGTGATATCCGCTTCATCGTATTGAGTTACGTGAGGGATATGAACCCAGTTACGGTGCAGGTTGGCACCAGATAGTTTCTGGATACGCGAAAGTTTCTTCTCTTCCACATCGCCGAACTTGCTGAAGTCCACTTTTGGCCATGGGATCAGATCTACACCCGCACCATTACCACCTTTACCGGCATTGCCAGACTCAACCTGCTTCACTAACTCTTTCACATAGTTCTGCACGTCTTCTTTAACAACGCGGCTCTTACGGCCAGTCCCTTTTACTTTGGCAAGGTTGATACCAAACTCACGGGCTAAACGGCGAACCACAGGCGATGCGTGCGCATAGTCACTGTTCTCAACGAAGTCTTCACGCTTCGCCGGCGCCGGACCACCTGCTTTTTGAGCAGGAGCGGCAGTTGTTGCAGCGGCAGGCGTTGCTGTAGCAGCAGGTGCAGCCGCACTTGCAGCCGCACTTGCAGCTGCTGGCGCTGAGCCTTGCACTTCGAAAGTGAAGATAAGAGAGCCAGTGCTCACCTTGTCGCCCACATTCACTTTTACTTCTTTGACGATACCGGCGAAAGGAGCTGGCACTTCCATAGAGGCCTTGTCGCCTTCAACGCTCAGAATTGATTGCTCTTCTGAGACGCTGTCACCAGCGCTGACCATAACTTCGGTCACTTCAACTTCGTCACCGCCGATATCTGGCACAACCACTTCTTTGATTTCAACGCCACCAGTTTGTGCTGGTGCCTCAGCTGGAGCGGCTGGCGCTGCAGCAGGTGCTGAGCCGGCAGTTTCAAAGACAAACACCAGCGAGCCAGTTTTCACCTTATCGCCTACGTTGACTTTAATTTCTTTAACCACACCGGCTTGTGGTGCGGGTACTTCCATAGAAGCCTTGTCGCCTTCAACGCTTAGGATTGATTGCTCTTCTTCTACCGTGTCGCCGACGCTGACCATGATTTCAGTAACTTCAACTTCATCGTCACCGATATCAGGTACCTTGATGTCAACGCTTTCTCTTGCAGCCGCGCTGGCAGCCGCGCTCGCCGCTGGGGCGGCAGGTGCACTTTCTTGCGCAGGCGCAGCTTCGGCTACCGCCGACTCACCTTCGAAAATCATGATCAAGGTGCCGGTTGAAACCGTGTCGCCTTCAGCGATTTTAATCTCTTTAACCACACCCGCTTCGCTTGCAGGTACTTCCATAGAGGCCTTGTCGCCTTCTACGGTAATAAGCGATTGCTCAACTTCAACCTTGTCGCCAACGGCAACAAGAATCTCAGTAACTTCAACCTCATCACCGCCGATATCTGGAACTTTAATTTCAATAGTCATTGCTAACCTCTTAAGCGTACAGCGGGTTAATCTTGTCTGCGTCGATGTTGAATTTCTTAATTGCTTCGGCAATTACAGACTTCTCAACATCACCACGTTTAGCCAGCTCAGTCAGTGCGGCAACTACCACGTAACCTGCGTTCACTTCGAAGTGACGACGTAGGTTTTCACGGCTATCCGAACGACCGTAACCGTCGGTACCTAGTACGCGGTAAGACTCAGCTGGGATAAAGGCACGAATTTGCTCTGCATAGTTCTTCATATAGTCGGTCGCAGCAATCGCAGGTGCATCACCTAGTACAGAAGTTACATAAGGCACTTTTGCCTCTGCTTCTGGGTGTAGCATGTTGTAACGGTCTGCGTCTTGCGCATCACGGGTGATCTCATTGAATGAGGTTACCGAGAATACGTCAGAGGCAATGCCGTAGTCATCGCTAAGGATCTGCGCTGCTTTGCGTACTTCATTCATGATAGTACCTGAGCTTAGAAGCTGTACCTGGCCTTTGCTGCCAGCGTAACTTTCTAGCTTGTAGATACCCTTACGAATACCTTCTTCGGCGCCTTCTGGCATTGCCGGCTGATGATAGTTCTCGTTCATCAGAGTCAGGTAGTAGAAGACGTTTTCTTGGTTCTCACCGTACATGCGACGGATACCGTCTTCGATAATTACAGCAACTTCGTAGCCGAATGTTGGGTCGTAAGAAATACAGTTAGGCACTGTGTTTGCAAGAATATGGCTGTGACCATCTTCGTGCTGCAGACCTTCACCGTTAAGGGTTGTACGACCAGCCGTTGCTCCTAGAAGGAAGCCACGTGCTTGTTGGTCACCGGCCATCCACGCCATGTCACCTACACGTTGGAAACCAAACATTGAGTAGTAGATATAGAATGGGATCATAGGTAGATCGTTGGTGCTGTATGATGTTGCTGCAGCAACCCATGAAGACATTGCACCTAGCTCGTTGATACCTTCTTGCAATACCTGACCACCCTGATCTTCTTTATAGTAAGAAACGATGTCACGGTCTTCTGGACTGTAGTTCTGGCCGCGCGGGTTATAAATACCGATTTGACGGAACAGACCTTCCATACCGAAAGTACGGGCTTCATCGGCAATAATAGGCACTATGTTTTTACCAATGCCTTTGTCTTTAAGAAGTACGTTTAAGGTACGTACGAAAGACATAGTCGTTGAAACTTCACGCTTTTGCTCTTCAAGCAGTGGCTTGAATGCGTCTAACTGAGGTAATGCCAGCTCTTCGCTGAAGTTAGGAAGACGCTGCGGTGTGTAACCATGTAGGGCATTACGACGGGCGTGCAGGTATTCGTACTCTTTCGAACCTTCTTCCAGAGTCAGGTACGGAAGGTTTGCTAAATCATCTTCAGATACCAAGTCATCCAGACCAAGACGGCTACGTAGGTGCGCTACGTGGGTCATGTCCATTTTCTTAACTTGGTGCGCGATGTTCTTACCTTCAGCAGCATCACCCATGCCGTAACCTTTAACGGTTTTCGCAAGGATTACAGTTGGACGGCCTTTGGTTTCTTGTGCTGATTTGAACGCTGCGAATAGTTTCGAAGGCTCATGACCACCACGCTTAAGCGCGAAGATCTCTTCGTCAGTCATATCGGCAACAAGGGCTGCAGTTTCTGGGTAACGACCGAAGAAGTGCTCACGTACGTAGGCGCCATCCTTCGCTTTATAGGTTTGGTAGTCACCATCAAGCGTTTCGTTCATAAGCTGTAGTAGCTTACCTGTTGTGTCCTTAGCCAGTAGCTTATCCCAGCCACTGCCCCACACAACCTTGATTACGTTCCAGCCTGCACCTCTGAATAGACCTTCAAGCTCTTGAATGATCTTGCCGTTACCCATTACAGGGCCGTCTAGACGCTGCAGGTTACAGTTAATTAGGTAACATAGGTTATCCAGACCTTCACGAGCGGCGAATGAAATCGCACCACGTGATTCCGGCTCATCCATCTCACCGTCACCCAGGAAGGCATAAACGCGCTGGTTAGACGTGTCTTTAAGACCACGACCGTCAAGGTACTTAAGGAAACGCGCTTGATAGATTGACGCAATTGGACCCAGACCCATGGATACGGTTGGGAACTGCCAGAACTCAGGCATTAATTTCGGGTGCGGGTATGAAGGAAGACCCTTGCCATCCACTTCCTGACGGAAGTTATCAAGCTGATCTGCAGTCAAGCGACCTTCAACAAAGGCGCGGGCATAAATACCCGGTGAAATGTGGCCTTGGTAATAAACCAGGTCACCGCCGTCTTGCTCGTTTGGAGCACGGAAGAAGTGGTTAAAGCATACTTCGTAGAAGGCTGCTGACGACTGGAAAGACGCCATGTGTCCACCTAAGTCAAGATCCTTCTTAGACGCGCGCAGAACAATCATGATCGCATTCCAACGGATGATAGAGCGGATACGGCGCTCGATATTTACATCACCCGGGTAAGCAGGTTCTTGATCTGCTGGGATGGTATTAACGTAGTTAGTGGTGGTGCCGGTTGGCATATCAACACCGTCTAAACGCGCTTGCTCTAGCACTTGCTCAAGAATGAATTGCGCTCGCTCAACACCCTCTTCACGCACTACAGACTCAAGGGCTTGTAACCACTCTTGGGTTTCTAATGCGTCTACGTCAACTTTATTGACTTCAGACATATGGAGTTTTCCTTATGTTTAAAATACGAATTTAAAATGCTAAAAAGCCCCCGTGCGAGCAAGGCTCCACAGGGGCTTAAAGCGAATTTTATTGTGTGCGGGTACGTCGCAATGAGCGCTCGATACGTGAGTGCTCCTTGGTTGCTTCCAATAATGCCTCTTCGATAAAGGCTAAGTGGGCATTACTGGCTAAACGTGCCTGCTCTGGGTGCCCTTCAATAACGGCTCCCATCAACACTTGACGGTGCTCAGCAAGTTGCTGTGACACCTCGGTTTTCTTCATCAGTACCTGCAGGTTTTGCAGGACATTTTGCTCCAGCAAGGCCTGCATACCGCGCACCAAATGCAGCAAAACTACATTGTGTGACGCTTCGGCGATGCAAAAATGAAAGGCATTGATGGCTTTGGCCTTCGCCGCCAGGTCATCGCTTACCTGAGCGATTTTTTCAAAGCTTTCTTTAACCTTGTCAAAATCAGTTTGGGTACCACGCAAGGCTGCATAGTACGCCGCAATTCCTTCAAGGGCATGACGAAACTCAAGTAAATCAAATTGTGATTCCGGGTGCTTGCTGATCAGCTCGAAAAGCGGATCGCTTAACCCTTCCTCCAACTGGTTTTTCACAAAGGTGCCACCGCCTTGACGACGAGTGACTAAGCCTTTGGCTTCGAGTTTTTGAATTGCTTCGCGCAGCGACGGACGAGAGACTTCAAACTGTTTGGCAAGCTCACGCTCCGGCGGTAATTTTTCACCCGGTGCTAACGAGCCCTCGAGAATCATGTTCTCAAGTTGCGCTAGGATCACATCCGAAAGTTTCGCTGCTTTGACTTTTAATGACATGGTTATCTTTAGCTTCGGGTAAATTGGTCATACCAAAAAGTGCGGATAAGGTATCAGATTCCCCTCAGGCTGTCAAAATTGCCGCTATACACCGCCATTTTTATTCACTTCAGTATGTAAGATATGGACAAAAGTGAAAGTAATTTTCGCTCGGTAACAAATGGTCAAACCAGTTAATTGTATGTAAAAAGGCATAAAAAAAGCCCCTACAGCAATCTGTAGAGGCTTATGCATCCGCGAGTAATACTCAAGGGATGCGACTAACTGCCCAAAGGCGTTAGCTTATTTATTCATGAAGTCGACACCTTCTTGGATGTCTTTGTTCAGAGTTGCAAGCATGTCGTCTTTTGCTTTTTGCTCAAACGCGCTTAGCTCGCCGTAAGAAAGAAGCTCTTCAACACCGTTCTTACCAAGACGTACTGGCTGTGCGAAGAATTGTGCGTCTTCACCATTACCTTCAACGTAAGCGTATTCGATCACGTCTTCACCCTGTAGGCCTTTCACTAGTGATAGGCAGAAACGTGCTGCCGCTGCACCCATTGAAAGTGTTGCGCTACCGCCACCGGCTTTAGCTTCAACAACTTCAGTACCCGCGTTTTGAATGCGTGTAGTCAGTGCTGCGATTTCCTCGTCAGAGAAAGTAGCGCCTTCCACTTGTGAAAGAAGAGGAAGAATCGTAGTGCCCGAGTGACCACCGATCACAGGAACTTTAACCTGGCTTACGTCTAGACCTTTAAGCTCAGCTACGAAAGTCTCGGCACGGATAACATCAAGCGTTGTTACACCGAATACGCGAGCTGGGTCATAAGTACCCGCTTTTTTGAATACTTCAGCAACGATTGGCACAGTGCCGTTTACCGGGTTAGTGATAACACCCACCATGGCTTTAGGACAGTTTTTAACTATGCCTTCAGCAAGAGTCTGGATGATGCTCGCGTTTACGTTGAATAAGTCAGCACGATCCATGCCCGGCTTACGTGGCATACCCGCTGGGATCAAAACAACGTCACAACCGCTTAGTGCTGCATCAAGGTCGTCTTTACCGAAACCTTTTACTGCTACTGCAGTTGGGATGTGTGATAGGTCTACGGCAACACCAGGAACAACAGGCGCTACGTCGTATAGAGACAGTTCAGAACCAGCAGGAAGGCTATTTTTTAGTAGTAAAGATAGCGCTTGACCGATACCACCGGCAGCACCTAAAACGGCAACTTTCATTTTAATTCTCCGTAAATAACGAGACTAGGTTATGTGAGATTAGGGTCATCAGACCTAAAGATGGCCTAAAGATAATGAAAATAGGCGATAAAGACAAATTAATCCGCGTTATTTTGAGGATAATCTCGACCATAGTCGTAAACTTAACTGTAAAGATTCTAGGGTCTGTTTATCTTTGAGGTTTACTTTATGTTCAATCTAAACGCATTCTGGTCACGACGCTCGTTATGGTGCATAGTCATTCTATGTACATAGCGAGTAACACAGAGCAGGATGCGTTTAGATGAACCCGTAGGGCAGCGCTTGTAGCGCATTTCTACTGTGTTGTTACATGTTCATGTAGAATAACTACACCACACATGTGCCGCCTTGTATAAATACACTAGAAACTGCTGAAGAAACAAACAGCAAAGGTCAACAGACCCTACTAAGATGAAATACACTGACTTCTTAGGTAGAATATTGACAACAATTTGCAAAGAAGAATGACATTATGCAAGCGCAAGAAAAACAGGAAGCTTTGGTAAAAGCCTTTAAGGCAATTCTTAAAGAAGAAAACTTTGGTTCACAAGGTGAGATTGTCGACGCCCTTAAAGAACAAGGTTTTGACAACATCAGTCAAAGCAAGGTTTCGCGCATGCTTAGTAAATTCGGCGCGGTGCGAACCCGTAATGCCAAACAGGAAATGGTGTACTGTTTGCCGGCCGAACTCGCCGTACCAACCGCTAAGTCCCCACTGCGCCAATTGGTGATCGATATAGTTCACAATGAAATGATGATCATCATCAACACCAGCCCGGGTGCGGCGCAATTGATTGCCCGCCTGCTCGACTCCTTGGGCAAGGCCGATGGCGTACTGGGCACCATAGCCGGTGACGATACCATCTTTATTGCTCCCGCCAAGGTGTCTGAAATCGATGTCACCTTAGATCGGGTACGCAAACTATTCGATAACGTATAAAAAAAGAGGCGCTCGCCTCTTTTTCTTTGTTCAATTACTTATAAACTTTTCAGTAATTCCACCGAGGGTGCAAAGAAAGCCGCGCCCATATCCGCCTGGGTAAAGTCGAGCCAGGCATCATAATGCAGATAATTACCCAGCTGGCTATTAAGCATTTGCGCAAAGGCATTACCACTGGCGGCGCAGGTCACCGACAGCAGACCTTGTTTATTCATACTCGCAAAGGGCATACCCTGATGTAATAACAACGGCTGGCCCTTTTCATCTTTTAACTCGGTGCACACCGCATGACTGTTGGCGTTAAGCGGCATCAACAGCTCACTGTCAAGACGCGTGCGTCCCATTACCAGCTCCTGATCTTCCTGACTTAGTGCCTGCCAGGACGTGAGGTTATGGGTAAAGCGCTGCACATGGATATAGCTGCCATGCGCAAAATACTCTTCGTCACTGACTAAAGCGGTAAGCATTTTCTGGCGCCCGAAAGGGGTATCCGGAGCATAAACAAAGCCGTTAAAATCGCGACCATCGAGAAAGCGGAAACAGCTGATTTCCTCGACCAGCTCCACCTTCCCTGCCAATAATTGTAAAACCCGCTGACCAAAAAGGTGATTTACGTCTTCACGGTCCGAGCGTATTTGCACAAATAAATCGAATGGCTGCACACCGACGCTATGATCGCTATGACTGATACGAGGAAAACTCGTGAGTGTTGATGGTGTACGTTGGGGGTGTAATAGCGGCCAATACTGAGCGCCGATGGCAACAAAGCTGGCCACCATGGCCTCAGAGAAGCGCTCGTCAAACTCCGTCTGCACATCGAGGAGCTGAGCAAGTTTGCCCTTGAGTGCTTCATCCTGACCATCAAGGACATTAAAAAACAGATGCAAGCCATGTAAGTTAGCTTGCGCGCACACGCCGGATTGCGCTTTGGCCATCTAATTTCCTATGTTTTTATTCTTGGATTGTGCCCGCCTGCGCTGCGGGCTGGGGCTGTTTTAGGCGGTGAAAAAATTCACCGCATGTGAACTAATTGTAATAGATAGCCTTTGTCCCGGCAAAAACTCTTGTTCAGGTTGTTTTACTGGTATTTCAATCTCTTGCCCTAACACCTGCACCCGATACACATACTCGGTGCCGACAAAACGCTTAGACACAACGGTTACAGGCCCCTTGTCATCGCGTATCAGTTGCAAGTCGTGCGGGCGCACGTATAACTGCCCGGTAAGCTCATTGCCCGCCACCGCTTGGTGCGATTGAACCACGCCAAACTGGGTTTCAAAGTGATAGTCATCCTGTTTTTGCGCATCCAGATATAAACCTGAGCCAAGAAACTCGGCCACCACTTTCGAGCGCGGGTGATGAAAAAGCTGCTGCGGTGTGCCCTGTTGAGCAATTTGCCCTTGGTGCATCACAGCTAGGGTATCGGCAAAGGCAAAGGCCTCTTCCTTGGAGTGAGTCACGAAAATCGCCGACACCTGCTGGTCTTTAATAATGCGACGAATATCGGCGATCAGCTGAAAGCGCACCTGATGGTCAATATTGGAAAAAGGCTCATCCAACAACAAGAGGCTAGGCTTATAGGCTAAGGCTCGGGCGATGGCGACTCGCTGCTGCTGGCCACCGGATAACTGATGCGGGTAGCGGTTGGCACAGTCTTCGAGATGGACCAGCGCCAGCATTTCCTTAACCCGCTGCACCTTGTTGGCCCGGGTCATGGCCTTTAAACCAAAGGCGATATTCTGGGCCACATTTAAGTGTGGAAATAGGGCATAGTCCTGAAACATCATGCCCATATTACGATGCTGAGGCGCCACAAAGCGATTATCGTCGCATAAAATGGTCTCGCCGAGACGGATAACCCCTTGATGCGGGCGCAGCAAACCGGCGATGGCCTTAAGAGTGGTGGTTTTGCCGCAGCCACTGGCTCCTAACAGGCAAAGAATTTCGTTATCGCCCAAATGCAGGCTCAGGTTATCCACCACGGCACGCTCGCCATAGTTAAAGCTGATATTGTCTAAATGAAGCTGTGCCGTCATCAGTGTTTTTGCTCCATAGAGCGGTTAATAAAATAAAGCGGAATAAGACCCACAAGGACGATAAACAAGGCCGCCACCGAGGCCAGCTCAAGCTGTTCGTCGCTGACATATTGGAACACATGGGTGGCCAGGGTTTCGAAGTTAAAAGGCCGCAGCAGCAAGGCCGCTGGTAGCTCTTTCATACATTCGATAAAGACCAATAATCCTGCGGTTAAAATGCCCCGCTTCAGAATAGGAATATGTACACTGGTCAGGGTTTGCCTCGCATTGCGCCCCATGGACTGGCTGGCCATATCCAAACTCGGGCTAATACGGCTAAAACTCGATTCTATGCTGCCGTGGGCAATGGCGTAAAAGCGCACCACATAGGCAAACACAATTGCAAACAGGGTGCCGCTTAAGAACAGCCCAGGAGCCTTATCGTAGGGCTCAAGCCACAGATTGATGCTCTCTTCCAGAGTCGTCAGCGGCAACAACACTGCGATGGCCAGTACCGTACCCGGTAAGGCATAGCCTGTGCTGGCAAGACGCCCAGGCCAAAGGCTGGCAGGCGAAGGCGTTAAGCGCTGAAAGTAAACCACCAAGATACTCAGGGTAATAGCCAGGACGCTCACCAGAGCGGAAATCTTCAGGCTTTGCCAGGCATAAAGGAAAAACTCGCTGTTCCAGGCCTGCTCGAAGTAATCGATGGCATAACCCCCGAGCACCCAGACCGGCACCACAAAGGCGACCAATAATACTAGGCTGGCAAAAGCGCTGGCGGCAAATGCCTTGCCACCGGTGAGCGGATAGAGAGACTCATCACTGAGCTGGGTTTGTCGCTCAAACACAGCCTGATTACGACGGGAATAGCGCTCGATAAAAATCGCCACAAACAGAATTAGCAGCATGATGCCGGAAATTTTCGCCGCCGCGGTCAAGGAGTAGTAACCAAACCAAGTATCATAAACGGCGGTTGTTAAGGTGCTGACGGCAAAATAACTTACGGTGGCAAAGTCGGCCATGGCTTCCATGCTGATCAGCGCTACCGCCGCGGCAATGGCGCCCTGGCTCAAAGGCAGACTGATCTTAAAAAAGCTTTGCACCGGCGTATTTCCCATGATCTCCGCGGCCTGCACCAGCTTATGTGACTGCTCCTTAAGCGCCGTTTTAAAAATTAAAAACAAATAGGGATATAACACCAGAGCCAGCATAACTATGGCACCGCCTAAGGTACGGATATCGAAAAACCAATAGTCGTCGGGAGATTGCCAACCAAAGGCATCGCGCAGCGCAATTTGCACCGGCCCCGCATAGTCGAACAAATCTGTATACACGTAGGCAATCAGGTAGGAGGGCATGGCCAGAGGCAACATCAAGGCCCAGGAAAAAAGCTTTTTACCGGGGAAATCACAATAGGCCACCAACCATCCCAGCGGCAGCGCTATCACGCAGCTCAACAAGGCCACGCCAAGGATCAACAAGATGGTGTTGCCGATATAATCCCACAGCACGGTTTCCCACAAATGCGCAAACACCAGAGGATCACTTTGCAAGGATTCAAAAATCAGGAAGCCTAACGGCAACGACAGGCCTAAGCCTGTCGTCCACGCAATCAGCTGCCACCAGGACAGCGAAAATTTAAACTGCATTGAAACTAATCAGTTAAAGGTCGAATTTAACCTCGTCAAGGAGTCGTAACGCGGCGCTACGGTGCTTGCTAATTTCCCCCAGCGGCAGCGTATCTTCTTTAAACTCACCCCAGGACGCAACCAGCTCAGACAAGGGCACACCCGGCTTCACCGGATATTCCATATTGACGGAGGCATACATATTTTGCGCCGTATTGTCGGTCATAAACTCGATCAGTTTCAAGGCATTTTCCTTGTTTTTCGAGTGCTTGGTCAGTACCACACCAGAGACGTTCACATGAGCGCCACGGTCTTGCTGGTTAGGGAAGTTGATATACACGGCATCCGCCCAGGCCTTTTGCTGCTCATCCTGCATCATTTTGCCGAAGTAATAGCTGTTACCTATGGCCACATCACACAGGCCTTCTTTCACCGCTCTCACTTGAGCGCGGTCATTTCCTTGCGGCTTACGCGCCAGGTTGGCTTTTAGGCCTTCGAGCCACTTTTTCGTCTCGGCTTCACCATGGTGAGCTATCATGGATGCCACCAAACCCAGGTTATAAGGGTGCTTGCCCGGGCGCATACAAACCTTGTTGGCATACGCATCCGTGGCCAGGTCTTCGTAACTCAGGCTATCAAGCTTGCCGACTCTGTCTTTTGACGAATAAACATTACGCACGCGCTTGGTCAGAGCCACCCACTGCCCTTCAGGGTCACGAAAGCCGGCGGGAATATTGGCATCGATCTGCTCGCTGCTGATGGTTTGCGTCAGTGCCATGTCTTCAAGCTGCATTAGCGCACTGAAGTTTGAGGTTAGCACCAAATCAGCCTGCGTATGCTTGCCTTCACGCTTTAAACGCTCGATTAGACCTTTTTTGGCAAACACCACCTTGGTTTCGATACCGGTTTGCTCGGTGAATTTCTCTAAAATCGGTTCAATTAAGAAGGGCTGGCGAAATGAGTAAATATTAACGGTTTCTGAGGCTAATGCTGGCGCTGCAGACAAAACTGAAACAACCGATGCCAATGCAAATCCAAGTGCTTTCTTCACCAAGAGCTCCTAGTTAAATAAAAATAATTCTCAAAAGCATCATACTGTTTAAGACGAAAAAGTACAGTGCTAAACCGCTGGTAACCCCAATAATTTCCCAGTTGGCCCCCCACCTTGTGAGATATATCTTACAAGTCACATGGCGATTGCCGCAATCAGTGCTAACAATTTAAACAAAATATTTCGTAACTCATTATTTATTAAGGAAAACATAGTTTATTACGCGGGTTTTACAGCTTTTATTATGAGTTTACCTGGCTGACCAGGGAAGAAACATTCCCTTATACTATCTTCATTGCTTGTGAGGGCGTACAAGCGGCAAAGTTAGGAAAACTTAGCAGGGACTGCCAGGAAGGACAGCTGCAGGATGCAGAACACGAAGGACTGTAATCTAGGACAAGGAAAAAGAGCAGGATGCTCAGGCACAGGATGTGCGAGAGGATACGGGCATTGGTTCGCCTAAGGAACGCCAGCAGGGAGCGGGCAACACAGGATGTGGGGGAGAGAACCAAAGCGGCTTAGTTATTCAAAATGCTAACTACATGCGATGCACTAAACCGTACGACAGGTTGTCACAGGAAAAAGGGGACAGGGACGACACTGCAGCAGCCATGTTGCAGCTTAATCACCCAGTGATTACAGGGAATTGAACTTGCTTCAATGCCGGCAGGATGCTGGAAAATTCCGTCAGCGCGACCTATATGGTCGCGTCTTTTTTATCTGCAATAAAATTTATCCCTGGTGTTTAACTGATGCTCACACTGTATTCCCAGCTGCGTTCATCTCCTTATAAACACACAAAGAAAAAGGGAGAAATTTCCCCCTTTTATTACTGCGTAGCTCAAATCAAACCAGCTTATTTATTGGCATCCCGTTTCTCGGCATGACGTTTTTTACGCTTTTCCTTCATTTGTGCAAACTTTTGTTGCTGCTCTTCGGTAAGAAGATTCCATACCTGATGCTTGCTTTTCAGATGAGCAATCTTGCGCTCCATCTGTTTACTTTGCTGGGCCTGAATGATTTCTCGGGCCGCCTGCTCATCAAAACTTTCGCTGGTATTAGTTAGCGCTTGCAAAGCCTTGTAGCCCTCGTGACGCGAGCCTCGTTGTGGCTTAAGTTGTTTATTGGCATCCATAATGGCTTTGATTTGCGTTTGCTGTTGCTCGCTAAGCTGTAATTGCTCAATCATGTGCTCGCTTAGCATGCCGCGCTCACCCTGCTTATGATGACCGCCCTGGCCTGCCATGGCGACGCTTGATGCTAAGCCGATAGAAATAACGGCGGCTGTAAGTAATTTATTTAATTTCATAACGGACTCCTAAGTTGTCCTTGGTTGTGAACTGGGTGTGTTATTTACTCTAGCAAGCGCAACGCAAAGCAGTGTCAGGAGCACGTAAAGGTTGTGTAAAGGTGTCGCACTGGAAACTTGCTATCAGTTAAGATGAAGCTAGCTCCCGTGTTTTTGAGATAGGCGATGAAGGTTTTATTAATAGACGACGACATTGAACTGGCCTCCATGCTCAGTGAATATATACACTCCCAAGGCTTTGAAGTGGAATGTGCCCACGATGGTGAGCAAGGTCTGGCAGTGGCCATGGAAAACAGACATGACCTGATCCTGCTTGATGTAATGCTGCCTAAGCTCGACGGCTTTGAGGTACTTAAGCAACTGCGCGCCACTTCCTTGGTACCAGTGATCATGCTAACCGCCAAGGGCGATGATTTTGATCGCATCTTCGGCCTTGAGCTTGGTGCCGACGACTATATTCCCAAACCCTTTAATCATCGCGAACTGATAGCAAGGATCAAGGCGATCACCCGGCGCATAGAACATATAAACAACAGCCAGCCGCGCCAAGAGTTGGAATTTGCCAACCTGAATATCTGCATGCAAAGTCGCAGCGCCAGCGCGCAAGGGCAAGCCCTGACCCTGACAGGTACCGAATTTGCAATCTTACATCTATTGTTACAAGAGCCCGGCGCAGTGATCAGCAAGGAGCAGATCAGCGAGCAGGTGTTAGGCCGGCGTTTGGCGCCCTACGATCGCTCCATAGATATGCATGTCAGCAACCTGCGCAAAAAAATAGCTGAACACATAGAAAACGAGCGCATTCGCACCGTTCGCGGTGCCGGCTACGTACTGATCGGAGACGCCTAAGTGTTCAAGCCTCTTAACAAGCTCTATGTAAAAATTTTCCTGTGGTTCTGGCTCACCTTCGCGGCCACCATAATACTCATGGCGGCACTGAGCTCAGTTAGCTTCAGCGATCTCAGCTATGAACCCTTGCAGGGCAGCGATGCCCATTACTTTAAGCGTTTGGGTCATGCTCTGGAGCGCTCGGCTAAAAAGCATCAGCACACGGCAGAGGCAGTGATCAACCAAGGACGCATGAAAAAACGTAAGCTATATCTGTATTCACCGGAAAAAGACCTGGCCTACAGTAACTTTAACACCGCTGATGAGGTGGATTTAGGCCTGCTGAATTTTCGCCAGGATATGATGCCACAGATGATTTTTAATGAGCATTTCCACGCCCTCGGGCCCTTGTTGATCAATTTGCCAGATGGCCAGTACCAACTGTATGAGCTGCGCCCAGGTCGCACCCTACCCTGGTTTGTGCGCCTCAAACTCCTGCCCCATTGGCTAAAGGTAGCGGTTGCCGTAGGAGCCTCCTTATTGTTGAGTTTTCTCTTTACCCGCACCCTGATAGGCCCGCTTAATTCCCTGCGCTCTAGTGCCCGGGCCATTGCCGAGGGTCAACTCGACAGCCGTGTGACTCAAGCCGCACAGCGAAACGATGAAATAGGCATTCTCGCCCGTGAATTCAACGCCATGGCGCAGCGTCTGGAAACCCTGGTCAATACCCAAAGGACCTTGCTTGGTGATATCTCTCACGAGCTGCGCTCACCGCTCACGCGCTTATCACTGGCCTGTGCCATAGCTCAGGACAAGGCCGATAAAGACACCTTGGCACAGCTGCAACGTATAGAAAAAGAAGCGCAACTCTTGGACCTGATGATAGAGCGCATACTGACGCTATCACGTCTGGAGAACCGCCAGCAAAGCCTGCAAACCCAAGCCATTTCTCCGGCGCAACTGTTTGCCCCTGTGTTTACCGATGCCGAATTTGAGGCCAAATCACACAACAAAACCATCAGCTTACCCCAATTGCCAGAGCAACCGCTGCTGAATGTCGATGCCATGCTCTTGGCAAGCGCCTGCGAAAACCTGCTGCGCAACGCCATCAAATATGCCACTAGCCATATCGACGTGGCGCTCAAGCATGAGCAGCAACAATGGCAACTGAGCATTCGCGACGACGGCCCGGGCGTTGCCGAGCAAGAACTGGCTCATATTACCGAGCCCTTCTATCGTGTCGACACAGCCCGCACCCGCCACAGCGGCGGCACCGGGCTAGGTTTGGCCATTGCCGCCAAGGCCATCGCCGCCCATCAGGGGGAGCTGGTATTGCAAAATCATCCTCAAGGTGGTTTAGTAGCCACCATCAAGCTACCTACGACTTAATACTGAATGTTTTATTCCAGCGAAGCCCTGCTCCATAAAAACCATGATGCCATTACCCATTTTTGGCATCAGGATATGACCTCAGGCTTTTTGGATACTAAGCATGGTAAGTTGTTTTACGCCTATCATCTGCCCTATCGCGCCGATTACGCCTTGGTGATCAGCTCGGGGCGCATCGAAGCGGCGCAAAAATATCAGGAATTGCTGTGGGAGCTGGCGCGTAACAATATCGCCGTGTTTATAGTCGATCATCAGGGCCAGGGGCGCTCCTACCGCCATCTTACCGATACCCATAAGGGCTATGTCGGCGATTTCGAGGACTATAAATCGGATCTGCATGAGTTTATTACCCAGGTCGTCAATCCCCAATGGCCGGGCAAAAAGATCTTGCTCGGTCACTCCATGGGCGGCGCCATCGCTCTGGATTATGCATGCACTCATCCTGAACAGTTTGCCGGACTCTTTTTAAGTGCCCCCATGTTGCAGATAAACACGGGATCCACGGCGCCCTGGCTCGCCAAGTTGTGGGCCAGCTCGGTCTGCACCTTTACTAAGGGCGAAGGTTATGTGCCCGGACACGGCCCCTATGCGGCGGTGCCCTTTAGCGAAAATGAATTAACCCATAGTGAGGAGCGTTACCGGCGTTTTCGTGCCTTGTATCAGCAAAGCCCGGAATTACAGCTAGGTGGCGTGACCTATAAATGGTTGAATGCGGCCTTTAAGGCGATAGCAAAACTAAGGAAGAGTCTGTGCCCTGTGCCCTTGTTTATTGCCGCAGCGCAACAAGATAGCGTGGTGGATACCTCGCCCTATCAGGACTTTGTCCATGCCCAGCAGCAGGCCGCGTTAAAAACCTACTCTGGCGCTCGGCATGAACTTTTATGCGAGCAGGACTCCATACGAAAAGCCCTGCTGCGCGATTTGCTCAACTTCTGCGAGCAATTATAAGTAACCTGAGCTTCGGATAGCTAATGCCTTTCTAGCAGCCTGTTTTGGCGCTAACGGCGTTGAATTCACTACCAATAGCCAGCTATTAGTGCGTAAATTCGCCTGGTTATCCCTAAAACTCTCTGGCTAGACAAGGGGGTATATTTATACCAATTCACTTAAATAGCTAATCATTCTAGCGGGCTAAATATCGTGCTAACGGTGTTGGAATTTTTATATGTAGAATACTACATAGGAAAAATTCCGCCTTGTTATCACATCATTTATCCAGCGCTATATCTGATCACATACTTAACAGAATTGGTATTATAGTGAACTTTAAAAAACAATAAGTTAGCTCATCCCTTACCCAAACCTCAGGTTAAGTATTTCGCTAGGTATTTCTTATACATGGGATCGGACAAGGCCAGCTCCCGCTGCTCAGCCAGGATATTTTGCAATATTTCCTTTGAAGTAAGAGGGTTAGCCAAGACCACACGGAACACTACGGTCGGCTGATAGCCATATTCTGGCGGCGTTAATCGGGTTCGCGACACGAATGAACGTCCGGCTTCACGCTGGCGCTTCTGCATACTGGCGGTAAAGCGGTTAAGGGCAGCGTAAATATCCAGCTTGGTTTGCTCATCGGCGGTTTTTAAGCGCGCCTTGATGGCCTCGGGCACATAGCGATAGGTCAGCAAACACAGCTCAGGCTCGGAGATCAGTTCAAAGTCCGGCTCCGCCTTGATCAAGTCGGCAAAGTAACGGGCCTTGTCCAAGCTCTTGTCGATCAGCATTTCATAGCCTTTACGGCCAATAATACGCAAGCAGGCATGCACCAGCATGGCCATGCCCGGACGGCTGCCTTCCAGGGTATGGCTGCCTAAGTCTTTTGAGCCCTTACGCAGAATATATTCGGCGTGGTGCTCAATGGCATCGGTGGCCGTGGGATCTTTAAACAGCACGATACCCGCGCCCATGGGCACATACATTTGTTTATGGGCATCTATGGTGATGGAGTCGGCACGCTCGATACCGGCCAACAAATGACGGGCATTTTGCGACAACAGGGTCGCCCCCCCCCAGGCTGCATCGACATGGAAATGGCAGTCGATTTCCGCCGCCAAATCCGCCATTTCATTAAGAGGGTCGATATTACCGGTTTCCGTAGTCCCGGCTACACCGACAATGGCCATCACCTTAATACCTTGCGCCTGCAGCGCCTGCGCTTCTTTGCGCATGGCCTCCACATCCACCTTATTGTCTTTATCGGTAGGAATGGATATAAAGTGGTCGCGACCTATGCCAAGTAAGTCTGCCGACTTACCCAGTGAATAGTGACCGCGCTCCGACACCAGTACCGCCAGGCCCTTGTAGCCATAGTGGAACATGGCCGCAATAAGGCCTTGAGCGCCTATGCCTTTAAAATCACCTTCGGGTTTGAGTAAGCGGTTACGGGCGATCCACAGCGCCGTAATATTAGCCACTGTACCGCCGGAGCAAAAAGCGCCTAAGGATGTCTTGGCACTGTGCATCCATTTATCATAAAAACCCTGCTTACGGTCATAAGCCATATGATGGAGCATGCCGATAACCTGGCGCTCCAAAGGCGTAAAGGCCTTAGAGGTCTCAATTTTTACCAGGTTTTGGTTTAAACCCACCATCAGCTTAGACAGTGGCAACACAAAGTGAGGCAGGGCCGAGGTCATATGGCCGATAAAGCTTGGAGCTGCGGTGTGTACCGAGTGCGCCACCAGCTTATCCATGATGTCCTGCGCGTGAGCGCTGACAAACATAGGCTCTTCTGGGATCTGCGCCGATTCAAAATCGCGCTCAATTTCATGCAGCGGTTTTTCCACCGCAGCGATGTTCTCATTCAGGAAACCGGCCAGGTTACTGGAGATCTCGGCTTCTATTTTGCTGAGCGTTGAGTCCGGTGCCTCTGGCACCGTAAAGACGCGCATCAAGCTGTGCTCTGATGCTACGGCAAAACGCTTATCACTCATGACATACCTAATTGGGTTGGCTTGGATACCGGTTCACTATACCGATATAAGGCGATGACGGATCGCTTCAAGCGGTCGATTTACTTGCGCTCACTTTATAGCAATCACCTAAAAAAGTCTTGCAGCTTTGGTCAATTTTAAGAATGTTGCATGAATTTTTACGACATTCTCAACATAAGTTTCAGTGATGGGCACAAGTTCGGAGTCCGTCCTTGTGCCCAACCAGATACGCTTACAGATCAACCACTAAGCGATAGCTTTGCTGGCCACTGGCCCAATACTTACGCTCGAACGGGGTAATGGCTGTGTCACTGGCATACTCACTGACCTGAGTTGGGTGTCCCGCCAGTTGCAGAGCACGGGCAAACTCACGCACATAAATATCCCAGTTGCTGCGCAGTTCAAGCTTGCCGCCAAGCTGCACTATGCTTGGGAATACCGCGGCACCATGCCAGCGTCGCTGCAAGTGCTTGGCTTTGGGCCAAGGGTTGGGATAGAGTAAATAATGGTGCGTTGGCTGCCAGTTGGCCTGCACGGCCAAGCGCCAAAAGTCGTTCAGATCCGCCTGCACCAGCATATACTGGGCATCTTCATCCTGGCGATACTGCACATCATGCTTATCTAAACGGTGCGCCGACTTATCTATGCCTATCACTAGCGCGTCTGGGTGCAGCTTAGCCAAGTTAGCTGTACTCTCCCCGACGCCACAACAGGAATCAAGAATAATAGGGCCATTAAAAGCCTGCACCCTGGCATTAACCTCATCAAAGGCCGCTTGGGTATGCGCGGCAATGGGCTTTTTAAACTCCGCACTCAGGTGCTTGTTCACCACTTCATCAAGTTTTTCATGCAGGCTTGGCTGGTTAGAGACTATGGCTCTTGAATTTGCTTCGCTCATCAGTGACGTAACCCCACACCCTTACGAATTAATGTTAATGCTAAGGTAAATAACACAGTAATAAACGCCAGCAAGACGGCGAATGAGAACCAGATATTTACATCGGACACACCCAAAAAGCCAAAGCGGAAAGCATTAACCATGTAGATGATGGGGTTAATTTGCGATACCCCTTGCCAAAACTCAGGCAGTAGCGTGATGGAATAAAACACGCCGCCCAGGTAAGTCAGTGGCGTTAGCACAAAGGTAGGGATAATGCTGATATCGTCGAAGCTGTTGGCATACACGGCATTAATTAAACCGCCGAGGGCAAACACCGCCGAAGTTAAAATCACCGTGGCGACAATCACAAAGATATTATGAATTTGAATATCCACAAAAAACAGTGATACCAGGGTCACGATTAAGCCCACCAGCATGCCACGGGCCATGCCACCGCCCATATAACCCAGCACAATAATGTAATTGGGCACCGGCGCCACCAGCAACTCTTCTATACTCTTTTGAAACTTGGTGGAATAGAAACTTGAAGCCACATTGGAGTAGGAGTTAGTGATCACCGACATCATGATCAGACCCGGGACGATAAATTCCATATAGCTAAAGCCACCCATTTCGCCGATGCGCGAGCCGATCAGGCTACCGAAAATCACGAAATACAGGGTCATGGTGATCGCCGGGGGTACCAGGGTTTGCACCCAAATTCGCAAAAAGCGAATACATTCTTTGATCCAAATACTTTTTAGCGCAACGCCATACTTCAACATGATCACTCCCCTCGCCCTTGATTTAACAAGCCGACGAACAACTCTTCTAAACGGTTGGCCTTGTTACGCATGCTTAGCACAGTATTGCCCTGCTCACTTAAGGCGCTAAATACGCCATTAAGGCCCTGTGACTTGGCGACTTCCACCTCCAGGGTGTGGTCGTCGGTCAGGGCAAATTGGTAGCCCTCCAGGCTTATCGGCTGCACCGGCTGTTTTAAATCAAGCACAAAGGTTTCTTTATCCAGCTTAGCCAGCAGCGCCTTGATGGTGGTGTGCTCAACTATGATGCCATGGTCGATAATAGCGATGTTTTTACAGAGCAACTCGGCTTCTTCCAAATAGTGGGTGGTAAGAATAATGGTCACCCCTTGCTTGTTGATTTCACGTAAGAAATCCCACATGGAGCGGCGTAATTCGATATCTACACCCGCGGTTGGCTCATCAAGGATCAACAGCTTGGGCTCATGCATCAGGGCGCGGGCGATCATCAGGCGGCGTTTCATACCACCAGAAAGCGTACGAGCGGCTTTGTCTTTTTTATCTAACAAACCAAGCTGTGCCAGGTACTTGTCGGCACGCTTATGGGCCTCCGCGCGAGGCACGCCATAATAACCGGCCTGGTTAACTAAAATCTGCTGCAGGGTTTCAAACTGGCTAAAGTTAAATTCTTGCGGCACTAAACCCAACTCGGATTTAGCCGCTTCCAGGTCGGTATCTATATCATGGCCGAAAACTTCAACCTTGCCCGCAGTTTTGTTCACCAGCGATGAGATCACCCCTATGGTGGTGGACTTGCCAGCGCCATTGGGGCCTAACAGGGCAAAGAAATCTCCCTGCTGTACTTGTAAATCTATGCCTTTGACGGCTTCAACGCCGTTTTTATAGGTCTTTTTTAACCCTTGAATATTTAATGCAATGGTCATTTATTTTTGTTCTCCATAACCCCAACGCGAGGTAAGTCTCTGCTCTATGCCCAGATGATCGAGAATACGGGCTACCATAAAGTCGACCAGATCGGCTATCGACTCAGGTTGATGATAAAAGCCCGGAGCCGCCGGCATTATGGTGACGCCCATGCGCGCCAGTTTCAGCATATTTTCCAGGTGAATTTCACTAAAAGGGGTTTCTCTGGGTACCAAGATCAGTTGGCCACGCTCTTTGATCACCACATCGGCGGCACGCTCCATCAGGTTGTCCGAGGCGCCTAGGGCAATGGCCGACACGGTACCGGCACTGCAGGGACACACCACCATTTTTTTCGGCGCGGCTGAGCCTGATGCTACCGGGCTGAACCAGTTATCCTTACCAAAGACCTTAAGTTGGCCATCGGCAGCATTGACCAAGGCACTGAGTTGCTCCGTTGCCTTATCCTCATGGCCGGACAGCTTAATGCCGGATTCGGTATCAAACACCACCCGGGAGGCGCTGGAGATCAACACAAATACCTGGTGGCCTTGCTCTATCAACACCTGTAATAAACGCAAACCGTAAGGGGCTCCGGAGGCGCCGCTAAAGGCCAGGGTAATGGGCTCTTTAAATGTGCTCATGATGTTTCCTTTTGTGCTAAGGCATGGAGCAGCTTTTGGTGAATGCCGCCAAAGCCACCGTTACTCATAACCAGTATATGACTCCCAGTTTCGGCCGCGGCCACTATCTCTGCCACCAAGGCATCAATATCCGCTAAACAACGGGCACCGGCCTGCTCGGCGCGCTCTTGCAGCGACCAGCCAAGCTCGGGGGGCTCGAATAAAAATACTTCATCGGCGCCTGCCAGGGAGTCCAGCAGGGTGTCCTGATGCACACCCATCTTCATGGTGTTTGAGCGCGGCTCTAGCACCGCAATAATGCGCTCATCGCCGACCTTGGCACGCAGACCCGCCAAGGTGGTAGCAATGGCCGTGGGATGATGGGCAAAGTCGTCATAGACGTTGACACCCGCCACCTCACCCTTGTGCTCCATACGGCGCTTAGGCGAGATAAATTCCGCCAGCGCGGCTATGCTGCTTGCCACAGGAATACCCACATGGCGTGCGGCGGCTATGGTCATCAGGGCGTTCTTAACATTATGCTCGCCAATGGCCTGCCAACGCACCACGCCTTGCGGCTCACCGGCAAACAATACGGTGAATTCACTGCCATCGGCCTTCAATAATTGATAATCCCATTGCGCGGCGCCTAAGACTTCTTGCTCACTCCAAAAGCCCTTGTTGATCACCTCGACCAGCGCCTGATCATCGCTGGGGTAAATCGCCTTGCCCGAGCCTGGCAGAGTTCGCAGTAGGTGGTGAAACTGGGTTTGAATGGCGCTTAGGTCGGCAAAAATATCCGCATGGTCAAATTCCAGGTTATTCAGGATCAGCGTTCTTGGCAGGTAATGGACAAACTTACTGCGCTTGTCGAAAAATGCCGTGTCATATTCATCGGCCTCGATAACGAAAAACGGGGTTTCACCCACGCGCGCCGAGATACCGAAATTCTGCACTACACCGCCAATTAAAAAGCCCGGCTTGAGTCCGGCGTATTCCAGCACCCAGGCCAGCATACTGGCAGTGGTGGTTTTACCATGGGTACCGGCGACCGCTAACACCCAGCTATCACGCAGGATATGCTCTTTTAGCCATTCAGGACCCGAGGTATAACGCAGGCCTTTTTCCAATACATATTCAACACAGGGATTGCCGCGACTCATGGCATTACCAATGACCACTACGTCGGGGGCTGGCTCTAGCTGAGCGGGATCATAGCCCTGCACCAATTCAATGCCTAACTCTTCAAGCTGAGTGCTCATCGGCGGGTAAACGTTTTGATCCGAGCCGGTCACATGATGGCCTAAGGCCTTGGCAATCGCCGCAATACCGCCCATAAAGGTACCGCAGATGCCGAGAATATGTATGTGCATAATGACTTCCTAATAATAAAAGCCGCGCAATCGCTAAGAATTGCGCGGCCTTATATGATGCCAAATTTAGCCTTGCCAATCTACCTAGGGTCTCCCTAAATAGGCGAGCCTGGTGGTAAGGGTAATGGCTTAAAGCCTTGTTGCCACTGACCGGTTTCAAGGAAATGATTAATGGCATCGGCCAGATGTTGTTTAAAGGCGCTCTCCCCTGAGCTAACGCTACCTAGCAGCTTGTTTTGTCTGTAGTCATCAGCCACACGCTGCAGGTAAAACTTGAACTGGGCCTGCACCTCAGGTGCCACCTTATCGCTGGCAACCAGATTGGCAAAGTGCTGTGCCGTCAACCATTGAATACGGTGCTGCACTTTTGCCTCCATGGCATTGCCATGGTTATTGTCGAATACCCGCTTCACAGGGTATCAAGCAAGGTATCCAGATTATAGGCCTGTTCAGAGCGGGCACCTTGCTGCGCCAGACGATTAACGCGCTCTGGGTGTAACAGCAGGCTCAAGCTATGGTTTGCCGCCACTTCAGGCAGAGCCATGGCATCCAGAGTCAGACCGGTACGGCCCACTATGCTTTCGCGGGTGTTGTATTCGCCATAGGCTTTAGGCGGGATCAAGGCCAGAATTGACTCCGGCACCACCAGCTCTTTGGCATCCAAAGTAAGCAGCAGCGAGGCCAAAGCCTGACGTTGCACCCCGGCATCGACCACTTGCGCGCCCTGCACCTGCTCTTTACCACGCACCTCGTAGCTGTAATCCACACCGGCGATCAGCTTGACCGCGGCTTCCACCTGATAACGGTGGAATAGATACAAGGGCACCAGCACTTCTTCAAGTTGAGATAAGGAGGTGCCGGCTTTAATATTATCAACGCCAAAACGGGACAGGGCTTTGGCCCGTACCGCCATCACGCGTTCCAGCTCTTTACTTGGATTATCGCCGTTATCCCACAAATGACCATTGGGATGGGCGCCGCCCTGTGCACGGGCGTCTCTGTCGGAGATAAACTCGAGGCCAAGGGCTTTGTTCTCGGCAAGGATCTTGGCCAAGGCTTGAGCCTCGTTTTGGCGGCTAAAGTCGCCATAACCATATTTAATCACCTGTTCATCCCACACGCCCATGCCCTTGGCATAGGCTTTTGATATATCCAGCACGCCCTGCTCGTCCAGGCTGACCAAGGGATGCGGGTAGTCCATCACCGAAGCACGCGCTTTGGGCGAAGCGGCAAAGTTATGGGCTATTCCCAGGGTGTGGCCAATTTCATGGGCACTGAGCTGACGAATTCTGTCCAGCGCCATGGCCTGCAACTCGGCGGTGACTTCATCACCCTTTTTATAAGGAGCGGCCAGGGCTTCGGCAATCAGGATATCCTGACGCACACGCAGCGAACCTAGTGTGACATGACCTTTAATAATTTCACCGGTGCGCGGATCTATCACTGAGCTGCCGTACGACCAGCCTCGAGTGGCGCGATGCACCCATTGAATAACGTTAAAGCGTACGTCCATGGGGTCGGCATGCTCGGGCAGCATTTTGACCTGGAAGGCATTTTTATAACCGGCTTTTTCAAACGCGGCATTCCACCATTTGCCACCATCGAGCAAGGCGCTGCGCACCGGCTCCGGCACGCCCGGATCAAGGTAGTAAATAATGGGTTTCACCGGCTCGCTGACGGCCTGATTGGGGTGTTTTTTGGCCAGGCGATGGCGCGGGATATAGCGCACCAGCATGCTCTCGCCCAAGGGCGCCGAATAATCCTTGTGCTCTATACTCCAATACCCGGATTGCGGGTGGAAGGCTCGTGGCTGGTATTTATCGTCCGGCAAGGCAACGAATGAGTGATGCATATTCACGCTGATGGCGTAAGGATCAGCGCTCACCTGTTTCACATACTCACCAGGCTTAGTGCCGGTAAAGGTGAGCACAGCTTCCAGTTCGGTATTTTTCACAAATGACTTGCTGCGCGGCATAAACACCGCACTGCGGCTGGTGTCGACACTAAAGTTACCTTGCTTACGCGCCGCCAGGGTGCGACTAACGCCGTGCACATCACTGAGCAGATAAGGGGTGTAGTCCAGCAGCACTCGGGAATCCGTGCTGGCCTGCACTTCAAAGCCATATAGAATACTGGAGGCAAAGGCCTCATTCACGCTTTGCTGCTCTGCACTGTTACTGCTTGAGGCACGGTAATTCGTGTTCAAGGCACGCAACATCACCTTGTTGCCCATACGCTCGAACTGCGCCAAATAGGTATTACCCAACTGGCCACGGTCTAAGCCTATATCATTGGAGCCCAAACCATAGGGCAGGCTTTGCTGCAATAGAAACGGCGCCTTCAGCTTATCCACCTCAAGATAAAGCTTGCCCTCATCATTGGCATAATAAAAGGTGAAATAGCCAGGATATTTGCTCATATTTTGAGTAAATTGGCTGATAGACTTAATTGCTGCCTGCGCTTGGGTTATCATAGGCAAGAACAAAAGAAACAGTGCTATTCGTATTATCTGCGTACTTGGCATAATTCTCACTTTTGTTGTTATTGGTATCGTAGGTTGGCTGTGGAATTTATAAGCCTTGAGTATATCTCTCTGCCTTGAGTCTACAACCACAAAGCGATAAATAGACAGCGTAATCTAGACGACATCCTCTCACTTTAAAATGTCGTGTAGACCCCATAAAACTTAGGAACAATTAAGATGCGACGACTCCCCCCAGTCTTGCTTGAAGATGGTTGCTCACATGACCTTATTTCACTTATCCGTACTATTTTAGCGGCCTGTAAAGAAATCTCTTTCCGTGTTGGCCAAGGCGCCCTATCTGGCGTGCTAGGTTCCACACTGGATGAAAACATCCAGGGCGAAACGCAAAAGAAACTGGATGTACTTTCCAACCAGCTGTTGAAAGACATCCTTTTAGAGTCCGGTTATGTTAAGGCCATCGCCTCGGAAGAAGAGCCGGGCACGGTTGCGGGTAACCCAGACGCAGAATACATAGTCGCATTTGACCCTCTTGATGGCTCATCAAACATTGATATCAATTCATTGGTTGGCACCATTTTCTCTGTTATGCGCGCGCCAAAGGATGCAGATCCGGCTGATCCTAATATCTTTTTGCAAAAGGGTGACCAGCAGGTAGCCGCGGGTTATGTGCTCTACGGCCCATCGACCATGCTGGCGCTTACCACGGGCCAGGGCACACGTATTTTCACCTTGGATAAAACCCAAGGTACCTTCTTGTTGACTCAGGACTTTGCCAAGGTGCCGGAGCAAACCAAAGAATTCGCCATTAATACATCGAACCAGCGCCACTGGCAGCCGGCGATGCAAAACTATATTACCGACCTATTAGCCGGTGAAACCGGACCTCGTGGTCGCAACTTCAATATGCGCTGGATTGCCGCCATGGTAGGCGATGTTCACCGTGTACTTAGCCGCGGTGGTTTATTCACCTATCCGGAAGACACCAAAAACCCGGAAAAGCCGTACAAATTGCGCCTACTTTATGAAGCCAATCCTATGGCCATGCTTATCGAGCAAGCCGGCGGCCTGGCCTCAACCGGTTATGAGCGCATTATGGATATAGAGCCAGAGCAAATTCACCAACGTGTGGCTGTAATTTTGGGCTCAAAAGAAGAAGTGGAAGCCTGCTTAAGCTACCACAAATAAAGTTAAAAAAAGGGCAGTTGATACTGCCCTTTTTTATTTAACTTAAATCCTGAATAGCCCCTTATTTTTCCAGCGGCAGTTCATGGCGGGCGCCCCACTCGCTCCAAGAGCCATCATAAACCTGTAAGTTAGTATGGCCACACTCATACGCGGCCAGCGCTAAAATACAGGCGGTGATGCCCGAGCCACAGCTAAACTGCAAGCGCTGAATATCCTGTTCAAGCAGTTGCGCCAATGCTTGCTGCAACTGTTCCTTTGGGCGTAGCTCGCCATCTATGATTAACTCGGCATATGGCAAGCTCTTGGCATTGGGAATATGTCCGGCGCGCATGCCTTCTCTGGGTTCGGCCATCTCACCACTGAAACGCTGCGCCGGTCGGGCATCAAGCAACAAGGTCGAGGTATCGTCGATAGCCGCGAGCACCTGCTCGGTGTTAATAAAAAAGTCAGCCCGTGGGGAGGCTTTAAAATTACCTCGCTCCTCGGCGCTATGCCAGCCCTGTTGCACCGGCAACTCGGCGGTGCGCCATGCTGGTAGACCGCCACGCAGCACCTTAACGTTATCGAAACCAAAGGCCTTAAACATCCACCAGGCTCGGGCGGCGCTAAATAAGCCCTGGTCGTCATAGACCACCACTTCCGAGTCCTGACTCACTCCAGCTTCTTGCATCTGTTGCTCAAATTGATCGGCGCTGCATAAAGTATGAGGCCAGGGGCTGGCGTTATCGGCCAGAGCGTTTTTAATATCAAAACGCTGCGCCCCTTTAATGACCGCCGCCGGCGCATATTCGCCCGACTTACCCGGGAGTACCATGCCGGCATCAAAGATTTTTAGCTTGGGGTTGTGCAGCTGTGCATTCAGCTGCGCCACGGTGATTTGCTGGCTCATACACCACCTTGTCATTGGATACTTATTGCAACAATAACATGGACGTTAGCAGAACTCTGGCTGTCGCACCACTTCGATAATTTCTGTGGTCGAAATACTCGGAGTGCGCGGCAAGTAAATTACCTCACAGATATCATTAAATTCATCAAACTTTCCGCGCCAATCATCACCCATAACCAGGATGTCGGCACCATGCTCTTTGATATATCTGCGCTTAAGAGTGAGACAGTCTTCCACAAACACTCGGGTCACATCCGACATGGCGGCAATGATACGCAGACGGTCCTGTTGCGAATACACAGGCGCACGCCCTTTTTTCTGTCTATTCAAAGGATCGGAGGAGACACCAACGATTAACTCGTCACCGAGTTTTGCGGCCCTTTGTAACAGGTTTACATGGCCGACATGGAACACATCAAATGTACCAAAGGTAATTACTTTAATTGTCATATAAGAAGCTTACTATTCGCTGAGAACTTAGCCCATCCAGCTTCCCTGCGAGCTTTGTTATTGTTTTTATGTTGTCTTGATTATGTTTTGCCTGTGGTTGCGACAGCGCTTGCTCGATCGCTCCAGGCAATTGCTTGGCTTTATCGACTTTGAAGGTTAAGGCCTCAAAGTAGTCGATATCCGAGTCTAATCTTGCCTTAAATCTATAGGCAAAGGGGCCGCGATATGACCACCTTAATTTATAAAAATTGCACCAGATGACCGGCTTTTTAAGGGCAAAAAACTCAAAAATTGCCGACGATGCATCGGATATCATCACATCGGCCAAAGCCATAAATGGCACCAGATTAAACTCACTGACAGCCGCCAGGTAGACGTGCTTGCGCTGCGCCCACTTATTGAGCAATTGTTGTTGTTTTTGGTATTTATTTCTCGTTAGTGAAAAGAAATGCGGCTTAATAATAATGTTGCAGTGGGCATATTCATCCACCCAATTTTTTTCCATCATTTCTATGGAGCTGGGATAAAATGTCGGCGCATAGAGTAAGGTTGGCTTATTTGGGTCTAAACCCAGATCTTCCAGGCTGTGCTGCGATGTAAAAGCCTGGCTTTGCAACAAAGGGTCTAGCTTAGCGTATCCGGTATCGACAAACTTATCATTTGGATACAGGCTCTCAAGACGTGCTAAACGGTGCTCACCTTCAACGAAGCGTACGCTAGCCGCATTATTTGAAGCATGGTAATAACAGGCCTTAGGGCCAATACCATGCTGCATTAATACGGTTTTTTTGCTTTGGTTTAACACCTGCATTTGGGCAAAGGCTTTGCCAAAAATAATCCACTCGCCATCACATTGACGATAAAAGTCGAGGGATTCATCCTCACTCTCGAGCCAATGCACAGGTAGCTTGTGTGTTTTTATGGCTGCATCAGCCGCCTCTTTTAGCGCCTTATCCTGCTCATTGTAAAATACGAAGCACACCGCCGCCCCTTGCTGCAGCAATTGCTTATATAGGGGTAAATATTGGGGAAGATAGTATAAGTGCAATACATCAAAGAAAACTTTCATTTCTTATTCACACTGTTTTAACAATGTTGTGCATCATACTAAAGTTAATTCTTAATTTTTAGATTTGCGCGCAAATATAAGGATTAAGAATTAGTTTTCACCTGCTTAAAAATGCCACTGTGACCAGTTTGAATCGTCTCTCGGCCCAGGCAAAGCAGTGAAAGGGGGAGGCACATAAAAAAATACCGCTGCACCTAGGTGAGCGGTATTTTCAAAAAGGGGAAGTTAAATTAGTCGATTAACTGATATTCGTTATCGAGAATGGCAATAATTTCACTACGTGGATCCGCTGGAATTTCCAGTTGCTTACCGACAATCTTGCTGGCTATCCCCACATAGGTTTGCGATACCTGCATCATCACCTCTACCGGCAACTTGTACGCTTTAGCCAGGGCTTCACGCTCATCCATACGGTCTTTATTCAACAATACATCGCTGTCCGGCACATTATTGATCAGTAACTGGCGGAAACCTTCTTTCGAGTTTTCAATGATCTTACCATCACGGTAGGCCGGGCCATCCCAGATACGTGAAGAGTCCGGCGTGCCCACCTCATCGATATAGATAAGCTGTTCATTGCCGTTCATGTCTTCCACATAACCAAACTCAAACTTGGTATCAACAAAGATCTGATCCAGCTTGGCCAGCTCGGCGCTGATCAATTCAAAACCTTGCGTCAGCAGGTGCTCGTACTTGGCCACATCGGCTTCGCTGCTGAAATTAAAGGCGTCCAGGTGGTCGGTGATATTCTTGCGGGTGATATTTACATCGTCCACCGCCGGCACATCATCTAGGCCCTCTATAATGCCCTTGGTTGAAGGCGTGATAAGCACTTCTTCCAACTTCTGATTGGCTTCTAAACCTTCGGGTAAGTCGATACCACAGAAGCTGCGAATGCCCTTGGCATAATCGCGCCACATGCTGCCGGTAATATATTGACGAGCAATGGCTTCTACCCTAACGGTTTTGGCCTTGCGCACGATCCATACATAAGGGTGCGGAATATCAACAATGTGGTTGCCCGCCAAACCCGCGGCATCGAACTGCTTAAACCAGTGTGACGCCACCGCATTAAGGGCAATGCCTTTGCCTGGTACGCCGTTTAGACCTTCTTCACCCTGCCAGATGCAGTCGAATGCAGAGATGCGGTCAGAAATCACCATAAGCGCCAGCTCGGTGCCCTCTGGTACGGCATAGCCTTTTTCGGCAATTAGGCGCGCGCTGTCTTGCTCGGTTAACCAGTATACCGAACGAACCTTGCCGCTGTGCACGGGTCCTTTGGTACGAATAGGTAAATCGTCATTAATGTCTAAGACTTTATAATTGCTCATGGCTACTCCAACAAGGGCTTGAGAGGCGAATGCTTGGCCTTGGCAGCGCTCACGGCAACCAAGGCTTTAGGCGCGCTATGATAAGCTAGCTGGACACGAAGATAAAGAAAAACGCCGCCATAAGCGGACTTTTGTCCTATCTTTTCTAATCACGCCTAAAACTAGCGCCTGCATCTGTCATTCGCTCTTCATCTTGCTGTAAACTAAAGAACATCTTAATCGATTAAGGGCCTTCTAGTGGATTTAGCAAGCAGCACTCAGGGTAAACGTTATTTAATGTATATATCGCAAAATTACTCCTATGCAATTTTGCGCCCATTGCAAAAACAAATTCTTGCTCATGGCGGAGAAGTGAAGTGGTTTTTAGAAGGCTCCGAAGTAAACCCTGACTTTTTAGCCGAGGATGAACAGCGTCTCCATAGCATTGACGAAATAAAAGCCTGGGATCCACACGCCACGTTTGCACCTGCGAATATTTTGCCCACTTTTTTCCCCGGTAAAAAAGTGGCTGTATTCCATGGATTTGATGCTGGCAAACTTAACAGCCGTGGTAAAAATGATCATTTCACTATTCGCGGTTGCTTTGACCTCTATTGTACTCAGGGTCCCAACACCACAGGCCCATTTACCGAGCAAGCTAAAGAGATGGGGTTTTTCCGTGTCAGGGAAACAGGTTGGACAATGCTTGATTCATTATTTTCAACCATCTCTGACAACCCATATGTCTCGGCTACGGATACACGCCCAACGCTGTTAATCTGCTCCACATTTTCCAAACGCCTGTCTCTTGCGCCAGTGTTAATTAAACAAGTCAAACAGCTGAGAGACAGTGGCAAATACCGTATTTTGGTGCAATTCCATCCCAAGATGGCGACAGAGATAGTCGACCAATACAAGGCGATGCAGGATGAGAATCTCACCTTTGTTGAGACCGACAACGTTATTCCATTGCTGCAAGCTGCTGACGTCATGCTCTGTGACACATCTTCGATTTTATTGATGTTTTTATTATTGCGCCGCCCAGTGGTGACCTTTAATAACCAGGCTCCGGGGCCACATTTGCTTAATATCACCGAAGCGGATCAGGTGGATGATGCCATTGCCGAAGCGCTTAATCAGCCACCCGAGCTTATGGCCAATATCGAGGCCTTTTGCCAACAACTGCACCCCTATCAGGATGGGCAATCCAGTGTCAGAGTGCTGGCGGCCACCAACGACCTGATCGACTCAGACGGCAAGGAGCTCAAACGCAAACCACTTAATCTGCTACGCCAGTTTAAAATGCGTAAGAAGTTATCCTATTGGCGCTGGTAACGGCGCTTAATCGCAACCCCCTGTTTTGCTCAGACGCTCGTGATAAGCTAAGCGCAGCGAACAAGAAGATATAACGGCGCCAATGATAGACATAGATAAGTTGTGGTTTTCCTGGCAGGGTCATACCGGCCAACCCACCTTGAGCATAGACGCTCTGCATATTGCCAAGGGAGAACATCTGTTTTTACACGGCCCCAGCGGCAGCGGTAAATCCACCCTGTTGTCCTTGCTGGCCGGGATTCAAACACCGCAGCGCGGCAGCATCAGGCTTAACGGTACCGCCATCGAGACCTTGAGTAGCGCCCAGCGCGATCAATTTCGCGCCGACCACCTGGGCTACATCTTCCAAAGTTTTAATTTACTCCCCTATTTAAGCCCAATTGAAAACGTGACCCTGGCCTGCGCCTTTTCCAAATTACGCAAGCAACGGGCTCTGGCTCATCAAGCGTCACTTAACGAGGTCGCCCACTCCTTGCTTACCCAGCTGGGATTAGCACCGCAGTTTCATCAACAGCCAGTCAATACCCTGAGCATAGGTCAGCAACAAAGGGTGGCCGCTGCCCGCGCGGTGATCGGCGACCCGGAAATCATCATTGCCGATGAGCCCACCTCGGCGTTGGATGAAGCCAATCGCCAGGCCTTTATCGAGTTACTGTTTGCGCAAACGGATAAAACCGGTGCCACCGTGGTGTTTGTTAGCCACGAGCAAAGCCTGGCACCATTGTTCTCCAAGGTGGTGCACTTGGATGACTTGCAAGGAGCAGCCGATGATCTTGCTTAAATTAGCCAGTAAAAGCCTGCTCAATCGCCGCGCCAGCGTGCTGTTAAGCCTGCTGACCATAGCCATTAGCGTAATGCTGCTGCTCACCATAGAAAGAGTGCGTATGCAGGCCAAGGAAAGCTTTGCCGCCACAGTGTCGGGCACGGATTTGATCGTCGGTGCCCGTACCGGCGATATTCAATTACTGCTCGCCTCGGTATTTCACATCGGCCATATGAATAATGGCGTGAGCTGGCAAAGCTATAAGGATATCAGCCGCAAAAAGGGCATTAAATGGGCGCTGCCACTGTCTTTGGGCGATACCCACAAGGGCTATGCGGTGCTTGGTACCACCGGCGATTACTTTAGCCACTTTCAATATGGCAAAAAGCAGCACCTTAGCTTTAGCAGCGGCGCTCCCTTTGCAGAGGACAACGAAGTGGTGCTTGGCGCCGAAGTGGCCAAACGCTTGGGCTATGGCTTGGGTGATAATATTGTCGTCGCCCATGGCATGGGTAAAACCAGTTTTCATCACCATGATGACAAACCACTGGTTGTGGTAGGCATTCTCGCCGCCACCGGCACCCCGGTGGACAAAACCCTGCATGTCCCTTTGATTGCCATCGCGCAATTACACGGTGCACAGGCGCATCATGAAGATGAAGAACAACATAACCATAACGAGCCCCATGCTGCCGACTTAATCGGTGAGCCCAAACAGATCAGCGCCTTTTTACTGGGTTTTGACAGCCCCCTCTATACCCTGCAGGTCCGCCGCAATATTAATAACTACAAAGGCGAACCCCTGATGGCCATTATGCCCGGGGTCACCTTGCGAGAGTTATGGGGCATGTTGGCCATGGTCGAAAAGCTGTTGCTATTATTCTCTATCGTGGTGCTGCTGGTCAGCCTGCTGGGCATGCTCACCACCTTGCTGGCCAACCTGTCGCAACGACGCCGTGAGCTAGCTATTTTGCGCTCGGTGGGCGCTAAACCCTGGCATATATTCTCCTTGATGAGCATGGAGTCCCTATTGATCAGCCTGCTGGGCACCAGCTTCGGGGTCGCCCTGTGTTATCTTTTGCTGACGCTGGCACAGCCACAATTACAGGCTCAGGCCGGTATCAATATCGATCTTCAAGGTATCTCAAGCTATGAACTTATGCTGATCGCCGTTATTATGGCGGCAGCCTGGATTGTCGGCTTAATCCCCGCAGTCCGTGCCTATTTTTATTCCCTGCATGATGGGATGAGTGTTAAGACCTAGGATTATTATGAGTCTATTTAATCGTTTTCTAGCCGTACTATTAACCTGTGTGAGCGTGGCCTCTTTCGCCAATGAACCGGTGGAAATTTTTTGGGAAGATTTAGTGCCCGAGGGGCATGTGACCGTCGATACCCGTAATTCCGCCGCCAGTCACGAAGGCGCCGACCAAAACTGGGTGCAACCGAATTTAGACGCTCCCGTGGTGCAAAAATACAATGGTAAAACAGTAAGTTTGCCAGGCTTTGTGGTACCCCTTGAGGGCGACAGCGAGGTGATCACCGAGTTTCTGCTGGTACCCTATTTCGGCGCCTGTATTCATGTGCCACCGCCGCCGCCAAATCAAATTGTACATGTCACCATAGCCGATGGCGTGCCTATCGAAAGCCTGTATGACGCCATAGTCGTGACCGGGGGGATGAGTGCTGAAAGCTGGAGCGGTGATATCGCCAAAACCGGCTATAAAATCAAAGGTATTGGCGTCGCGCCCTTTGAGCTATAAGGCAATTTTGCATTTTTGTAGGTCGGTGCTCTGCGCCGACATTTAAGCAAAGGTGCAGATTTGTCGGCCTGAAGGCCGACCTACAACGACATGGTAAAAATCATGCTCTATTGTCGGCCTTTCGGCAATGTGCTCCTGCATTGCTCTACTACCGCCATCCATGGCGGCAAACCCCGACCTACACATTCACCCACTAGCGCTGGCAGCGCTTGCAATACACGGTGCTGCGCCCACCCAGACGAATTTCCGTCAACTCACTTTGACACTCGACACAGGGCAGGCCCTTACGGCCATACACCAGTAATTGCTGAGCGAAGTAACCCGGTTTGCCATCACTTTGGGCAAAATCCTTCAGGGTTGTGCCACCTTGCTCAATGGCCGCGGCCAAGGTTTCCTTGATGATCGGCGTGAGCTTCTGATAGCGCGCCAGGCTTACCTTGCCGGCTTCACGCTTGGGGTTAATGCCGGCCTTAAACAGGGATTCGTTAGCATAGATATTGCCCACCCCGACCACCACGTGATTATCCATCAGAAACTGCTTAATAGGCTGCTTCTTATTACGCGACTTGGCAAATAACCAGTTGGCATCGAAATCATCGGTCAGCGGCTCGGGACCAAGTTTACTAAACACCGAATGCAGGCTGTCGAGCTCCTGCCACAAACAGGCGCCGAAACGACGGGAGTCGTTCAATCTCAAACTCAAGCCGTTGTCGAAATCAAATACCACATGGTCATGCTTTTTAAGCGGCTCATTAATAGGCACCACACGTAAATGACCGGACATGCCTAAGTGCAGGATCACCGCTCCTTCGTCGGTATGCAGCAACAGGTACTTGGCCCGCCTGCTCACGGACTCAATGATTTTTCCACCTAGTTCATAGACTTGCTCACTTACAGGCCAACGCAATTGGTTTTGGTGAATACTCACTTTAGTGATGGTGCGCCCTTCAACATGGGGAGCTATGCCTAAACGGCTAACCTCGACCTCTGGAAGTTCAGGCATACAAACTTATCCTTCTAATGGTAAAAATAGCTGTTGCGCTTGGACCTAACTGCCAAGCTTATGGTGCATCCAGCAAAAATAATGAGCCCAGTGTAACCAAAAAGTCGCCCTCAATCAGCCCATTTGCCGCTACCCCAGAGCGGTTAATTATTGTTACAATAGGGGCAAAGTATTTTGGAGAGTCACAATGGCCATGTATGTAGTGGGACACAAGATCCCTGATTCTGATTCTATCTGCGGTGCAATTGCACTGGCATACCTTAAAAACCAGATCGGTGAAGAAGCGATCCCAACCCGTTTAGGCGAGTTATCACCAGAAACGCAATTTATCCTTGACCGTTTCGGCTTCGAAGCCCCAGAGCTTAAAATGAGCTATGCCGGTGAAGATGTGTATATCGTTGACCACACCGAAAAAACTCAGGCTCCCGATGATATCGATCAGGCCCGCGTAGTAGGCGTAGTCGACCACCATAAACTTGGCGATCTGACTACCTCAACTCCGCTTGAGTGCTGGATCCGCCCGGTAGGTTGTTCAAACACCATTATCAAAATGATGTATGACTTCTACAATGTGGAAATCCCTCAGGGCATCGCTGGCTTGATGATGTGCGCCATCCTGAGCGACACCGTCATTTTCAAATCACCAACCTGTACTACGGCCGATATCAAATGCGTTGAAGCCCTGGCAGAAATCGCTGGCATCGACGACCCGAAAGAGCTGGGCATGGAAATGTTCAAGGTAAAATCTGCCGTTGAAGGCACGCCGGCACGCGACCTGGTTATGCGTGACTTCAAAGACTTCAACATGAACGGTAACCTGGTTGGCATCGGCCAACTGGAAGTGATCGACCTGTCTGTATTTGACGATATCAAGGCCGACTTGGAAGCAGATATCGCCAAGCTGAAAGAAGAAGGCAACCGCCACAGCGTATTACTACTGTTAACCGACATCATGAAGGAAGGTTCGCAAATGCTGATCGCCTCTGATGATGAAGGCATAGTAGCCAAAGCCTATGGCGCTGAGATTGCAGACTCGAAGGTATGGCTTGATGGCGTACTGAGCCGTAAAAAGCAGGTTGTACCGCCACTGCAAGACGCATTCGCAGGCTAAAGCGACCTACTAACATAAAAAGCCAAGCACCTCGCTTGGCTTTTTTATTTCCCACAACAAGCGCAATCCGGATTTTTAACCAGTTTAAAGGTTTTTTGCCCCAAAGTCTGGGCATTATAACTGTGCAGCGTCCCCGCCTCACCGGAGCCCAAGATAGCCTGAATGGCCAACAAGGCCTGCTGTGCGCCAATAATGCCAAGCAAGGGCGCTATCACTCCTTGGGTAGCGCAATTAGCGCTGGGGTTATCAAGACGCTCGGGAAACACGCATTCATAGCAAGGCGATGACGAAGAGCGAAGATCAAAATAGGCCAGATGGGCGCTAAAGCCCGTCGCCGCTGCACTCACCAATGGCTTATCAAGGGCGTAACAAGCGCGGTTAAGCGCATAACGGGTGGCAAAATTATCGCTGCAGTCCAGCACCAGATCGCAGTCACGAATATGCTCGGCGAGATTGTCGGCATCGGCGCGCTTAACCAGCGCCTCGATGGCAATCTCATTGTTTAGACTCGCCAGTACCTTGGCCGCGGCCTTAGCCTTGGGCTGCCCCAGGTGGTTAACCTTAAACAGCACCTGACGCTGCAGATTACTGAGTTCCACCAGATCATCATCCATCAATCGCAGCCGCCCCACACCGCTGCTGGCCAGATACATCAGCGCCGGGCTGCCCAAACCGCCACAGCCGACCACCAGCACGGTGGCGTTTTTCAGACGCAACTGGGCATCAATACCAAAACCATCCAGCATTAATTGCCGAGAGTAGCGGATTTGCTCCTTGGCACTTAACTCTTTTGTGCTCACTCACGCTCTCCGGCGATCGCTTGCTGTAACTCGGCAATGGCCGCTTGCGGGTCGGCCGCTTCGGTAATGGCGCGCACCACGGCAATGCCGCCCACTCCGGTTTCCACCACCTCGTCCATGCGCATCAGATCAATACCACCAATGGCCACGCAGGGATAATGCGGCTGCATCAAGGGCACAAAATGGCGCAGCTTTTCCAGGCCTTGGATTTGTCCGCTCATGTCCTTAGTAGTCGTCGGATAGATGGCGCCAAAGGCCATATAGCTGGGACGATAATTGTGCGCCAGCAGCATTTCATAAAACCCATGGGTGGATAAGCCCAACCGCATGCCGGCATCCTGAATGGCCTTAAGGTTGGCGGTGTGTAGGTCTTCCTGGCCCAGGTGTACCCCATAGGCACCGTGCTTCAGCGCCAGCTGCCAGTGGTCATTAATAAACACCTGAGCCTTATGGGTTTTTCCTAACTCAATGGCGCGGAGAATATCCTGCTCCAAATTGCTGGCCTCGGCGTCTTTAATGCGTAGCTGCACTGTTTTCATGCCGTTTTGCAAACACAGCGCTAACCAATCCAGGGAATCAACCACGGCATACAGACCAAGACGCTCGGGACAAGGGGCAAAGCCGGCGGCATAATTAAAATCGCTGACACAATCAAAATCCAGGGCATCGCCCAGCCAGGTGCCCGGTTCAATTACCTGGGGAAAGTCGGCCAAATTTTCCGGGAACTGGGTGTGCGCAACCGGGCCCACACCCTCGCCATAACGTTTTGCTTCCTTTAACCCGGCATTGATATAGGCCTTGCCAAGAATAAAGGCATCTTTTAGGGGGTAGCCCTTGGCCAGACAGGATGCCAGCACCGAGGACAGAGTACAGCCGGTGCCATGGGTATGAGGCGTAGCCACGCTCTCATTTCCCAGCCAGTATTCCTGCTCGCCATGGCGGCAAAAATCAACGCAGTAACCTTGCGGATAATCCCAGTGGCCACCTTTAATAATCACAGCTTTGGCGCCCCACTGCTGCAGGCGCTTGGCGGCGTCACGCAGGGCATCCGGACCTATCAGGTACACCCCGGTAAGCAATTGCGTTTCGTACACATTGGGGGTGATCACATCCACCAGCGGCAACAAATGCGTTTTAATGGCGTCGGCAATCTCGCTTTGCGCGTCTTCCTCTATCAGGCTATCGCCGCTGCTGGCAATGGCCACCGGGTCGTAAACAACCTGAGGCGGTGTTTCCCAGTTGTCGCGATAATACTGTAAGTGCTCGGCAACCAACTGAATTTGCTGGACATTGGCAAGCATGCCTATTTTTATCGCTTGGGGTCTCAGGTCATGGGCCAGGGCCTGCAACTGGGATTCGATAACCGTCAAATCCACCGGATTCAATGCCTCAACGGCAAGGCTATTTTGCGCCGTCAGCGCCGTGATTACGCTGCAACCATGTACGCCAAAGCTGCGCATGGCCTGTAAATCCGCTTGAATACCGGCGCCGCCACCACTATCCGAGCCGGCAATTGTCCAAACTATTTCGCTCATACTGCTCTCACTCGTTAAACTGGTGCCATACTGGCATACCCAGGGTCGGTGTTGAAGGCACGGCGGTGGATTTTACCGCCATAGGTCCGGCCAAATAGCTTTGTCGACCGGCCAAGGTGGCATTGGCAAAGGCCTTAGCCATCAAGACCGGAGCATTGGCACCGGCGATGGCTGAGTTTAACAGCACCGCATCGGCACCCAGCTCCATGGCCTGACAGGCATGGGACGGCACACCCAGCCCGGCATCGACAATCAAGGTGACATGGGGCAGGCGCTCGCGAATACTTTGCAACGCATAAGGGTTAAGAATGCCCTTGCCTGTGCCTATGGGCGCCGCCCAGGGCATGATCACCTCACAACCCAAAGCGGCCAGGCGCTGGCAAATCACCAGGTCGTCGGTGCAATAGGGTAAGACCTTAAAGCCATGGGCCAGCAATTGCTCGGCGGCCTCAAGCAAGGCCACAGGATCCGGCTGCAGGTTATAGTCATCGCCTATAAGTTCAAGCTTGATCCAATCGGTGGCGAAGACCTCACGGCACATCTGCGCCAGGGTCATAACCTCCTGCACACTGTGACAGCCGGCGGTATTGGGCAGCACGGTCAAGCCAGTGTCTTTAATAAGCTGCCAAAAATCATCGCCTGCGGCCTGAGAATTTTGTCGTCTAAGGGATACGGTGACGATTTCGCTCTCACTGGCGAGGATCGCCTCCTGCATACACTTGGGCGATGGATAAAGCGCCGAACCGATCAGCAGGCGACTGTTAAATTCCTGACCGTAAATACTAAGTGTATCCCTCATCTAACCCCCTTGTATTGGCGCGAGGATGTCGAGCCGGTCGCCGTCTTGCAGCACCAGCTGCGGATATTGCCCCTGAGCCACAAATTGGCCGTTGACGGCCAAGGCAAAGGGAGGCGTGGCACCAAAGCTAGCCAGGACCTGCTCTGCGCTGGCCTGCTCTGGCACCTCAAAGGCGCTGTCATTAATAAAAATCTGCATAATTCATTACCTTAAAATGCGGTATTAAACTCGGTCAGGGCCGAGCGCACCACGGCGGGAGCCAGCATATAACCATGACGGTACAGGCCATTGATACTGATCACCCTACCCTGACGACTGACGCTGGGGCGGTTATCCATCAATGCCGGGCGTAAGCCCACCTGCAAGGCCTCAATATGGGCCTCGGCAAAACCACTGTGTACGCTAAAGGCGGCACTCAATAGCTCCAAACCACTGCGCACCGTGACTGGGCGCTGATCCTGAGACTCGATTTCCGTGGCACCTATGACATAGCGATTGCCCGGTTTCGGAGCAATATAAATGGGGTAGCGCGGATGCATCAGGCGCACCGGGCGCTGCAGGAAAACCTCGGGAGCCACTACCCGAGCCACCTCGCCGCGCACACCACGCAAGGGCAGCTCGCCCTTGGCGCCCATACCGCGACAATCAAGCACCGCCAGATAGTCCTGCTGGGCCAACTCCTGAGGCTGTACCTGGGTGTGAAAGTGAAATCGCACCCCGGCATTTTTTAAGCGCGCATAGCTATGGTGGAAAAATCCGAGGTTATCCAGCTGTCCCTCACTGGGCAGGTAAAGCCCGCCGCCAAAACGCCCGGCCAGCTCCGGCTCTAATTGACGCAGGCGCGCCGCGCTTAACTGCTCCGGCGCATAACCAGCCAAGGGCTTAAGCTGCTTTTGAAAATGCGCCATGGCCCCTTGATCCTGCGGGTGGGCGACAACCACAGTGCCTTGCCGCTGAAAATGCACCTGAGTGTCGAGCAGCGCCAGCAATTGCGGCCATATCGCCAGAGACTCCAGCCCCAGCTCGGCCAAATCCTGCTCGCACAGCACCGACTCTGCCAAGGGCGCCAGCATGGCAGCGGCCACCGGACCGGCACTGCCGCTTCCTTCGGCGTCGCCACTGTCGAAGACTTCGAGCCGGTAATGCTTGGCCAGCAAGAGTGCGGCCACCCGACCGCACAAGCCAAAGCCCACTATGGCTATTTTTTTACCCATTAGTAGGCCTTGTGATACAGCTCGCTGCCGGCGGCCTTAAACTCCGCCGACTTAGCCTTCATTTCAGACTCCACATCGACCATGCGAATGCTGATCTCCTCGCCCAAATTATTCGGGTCTATGCCCTTGGCTTCTAAGTCCTTGGCATAGTCACGCACTTCCTGGGTGATCTTCATGGAGCAGAATTTTGGTCCGCACATGGAGCAAAAGTGCGCCACCTTGCCGGATTCCTGCGGCAGGGTTTCATCGTGATATTCACGGGCACGATCCGGGTCTAGGCCCAGGTTGAATTGATCCAACCAGCGGAACTCAAAGCGCGCCTTAGACAAGGCGTTATCGCGTTCTTGGGCGCCAGGATGCCCCTTGGCCAAGTCCGCCGCGTGGGCGGCTATCTTGTAAGTGATCAAACCTTCTTTTACGTCTTCCTTATTGGGCAGGCCCAGATGCTCTTTTGGCGTCACGTAGCAAAGCATGGCACAGCCGTACCAGGCGATTTGCGCCGCACCGATACCCGAGGTGAAATGGTCATAACCTGGGGCGATATCCGTGGTCAGCGGCCCCAAAGTATAGAATGGCGCCTCGCCACAATGTTCCAGCTGCTCGTCCATATTGGCCTTGATCATATGCATGGGTACATGACCCGGGCCCTCAATAAACACCTGCACATCGTGCTTCCAGGCAATTTTTGTCAGCTCGCCCAGAGTGCGCAACTCGCTAAATTGAGCTTCGTCATTGGCATCAGCGATCGAGCCTGGACGCAGACCATCGCCCAGGGAGAAGCAAATATCGTACTGCTTGAGGATTTCACAGATCTCTTCGAAGTGGGTGTAGAGGAAGTTTTCCTTATGATGCGCCAGACACCATTTAGCCATAATAGAGCCACCGCGCGAGACGATGCCGGTTACCCGCTTGGCGGTCATGGGCACATAACGCAGCAGCACACCGGCATGAATAGTGAAGTAATCCACCCCCTGCTCCGCTTGCTCAATTAGGGTATCGCGAAAGATTTCCCAGGTCAGGTCCTCGGCCACGCCGTTGACCTTCTCCAGCGCCTGATAAATGGGCACTGTGCCCACAGGTACCGGTGAGTTACGAATCACCCATTCACGGGTTTCGTGAATATAACGGCCGGTTGATAGATCCATTATGGTGTCGGCGCCCCAGCGCGTCGACCATACGGTTTTTTCTACCTCTTCCTCGATGGACGAAGTCACCGAGGAGTTACCTATATTGGCGTTGACCTTGACCAGGAAGTTACGGCCGATGATCATCGGCTCGGATTCTGGGTGGTTTATATTGTTAGGGATCACCGCGCGGCCACGGGCAACCTCGTCGCGAACAAACTCAGGCGTAATAAAATCAGGGATGCTGGCACCAAAAGACTGGCCCGGGTGCTGATCCTTAAGTAACTGCTCACGTACCTCGGCACGACCCATGTTTTCGCGAATGGCGATGTATTCCATTTCAGGGGTAATTATGCCCTGACGCGCATAATGCATTTGCGTCACGTTTTGACCCGCTTTGGCACGGCGGATCTGGGGCAAGTGCTCAAAGCGAATATGATCCAGGCCTTCATCGGCCATACGTTGCTGGGCAAACTGTGAACTTTTGCTCTCTAGCAACTCGGTGTCGTCACGCCCTTCTATCCAGGCCTGACGAAACTTAGGTAGACCCTTGCGTACATTGAGCTCAAAGTCGGGATCCGTGTATGGGCCCGAGGTGTCGTAGACGCGAATAGGGGCATTTTTTTCATAGATGGGGCTATCTTCGGTGCCACCGACAAAGCTGTCGCTTAAGGCTATTTCCCGCATGCCCACGCGCACGCCGGGCAAGGTACCTTCAACATAGACTTTTTGCGAATTAGGAAAGGGTTGACCGGTAAGGTTATGAATATAGTGCGACGCCGCTTCGCGGTTTTGACGACGGCTAGGTTTGTTCGATTCTGACATGACGCTTCTCATTAATTGGTTGAGTGTGTCTTGTCTGGAGGTGCAAAGACCTTGCTGGTCTGTGCCTTTGGTCCGTGCGCGTACGCGCCGCTTAGGCTGGGCCGAACTTGTGCCAAGTTAGCACAAGCGTGCCGAGGCAAGCTTGTTCCCTACGCAGGTATGAGCCTGATCAGGTTAACGGATCCCGCAATTGCGATCTCAGCCCCTTGATACCTAATGGTAAGTTAGGGCACTCCGACAAGTGTTCGTGGCGCAGTCTAGCCTAGAAACTCACTGCTGCGCAAGCCAGCGGTCGAGATGATTGGCAAATTGTTGTTTATCCTGGGCGCTCAGCGGCGCCTGGCCACCGGTTTGAATGCCGCTGCTGCGCAGGGTATCCATAAAGTCGCGCATATTCAGGCGTGACTTGATGTTTTCCTTGGTATAGAGCTCGCCGCGGGTATTCAGTGCCAGTGCGCCCTTATCGATCACTTCCGAAGCGAGGGGAATATCACTGGTGATCACCAACTCACCGCTTTGCACCTGCTTCACAATTTCGTTATCGGCCACATCAAAGCCCGGCATCACCTGCTGCATGCGTAAATATTCCGAAGCCGGTAGGCGAATATACTGATTAGCAACAAATACCGTCTTGGTTTTGGTGCGCATAGCGGCGCGGCAGATTATCTCGCGAATGGCCACCGGGCAGGCATCGGCATCAACCCAAATACTCATAGTCTTCAATCTAGAAAGTGAAAACACCAGTATACGCGGGGTTAGACCGAAGAAAAACCGCTAAGGTGCGATTCAACGGCAATAACGGACGGCTTATCGAATTTAGTCGCGCTGCAAATTTAAGCGCTTACAATGGGCAAAAAAACGATACAGGAATGAATTGTTATGAAACCTGCACTGACGGTACTTAGCGCGGCGCTGATTGCGAACCTTGGCACCCAAGTCCATGCCCAAGAGGCACTCGAGTTTAGCGATGTCTTTGACTTTAAATACCCCAAAGCCACCGTGCTGGGTGAGCAAGGCAAGGTACTGGCCTTTAGTGCCGCCCCCTATCGCGGTGACGCCCAGGGTCTGGTGTATGACCTTGAGAGCAACACCTTGCTTGCCAGCGTTGAGCGCGGTACCCAGGCCAGCATCAATAAAAACAGCCAGTGGGCGGCATTTTTGCAAGTTCCTTCCCTGTTAGAGAAAGAAACCGCCGATAAAAAAGCCAAGAAAAAACTAAAAAACACACTCGTATTGGTCAATACCCAAAGCGGTGAGCAACAAGAGTTTGCTGCGGTGAAAGACTATCAAATCTCCGACGATGGTCGCTGGCTTGCCTATCGCCATGAGCAAGAAGAAAACAAAGCGAACGATAAAGGCGAAGAAACTGATGCACCAGCAAACGGTGCAGAAAGCTCAGGCAAAACCGAAGACGCCATTAAGGCCGATAAAAAAGACAAGGTCTTAGAGCTGGTTGTCGTGGACTTGAACTCGGGTGTCAGCAGCAGCCAGGACGCAGTGCTCAAATTCGCCTTTAGCCACACTGGCGCTGGCTTGCTGTTCAATACGCAAAGTAAAGACGGCAGCGAAAACGAGATCAGTTACCTGGACTTAAACAGCGGCCAACGCCATGTACTTATCGATGAGCCGGGTGTGACCTTAAGCACCATCGACTGGCATCCAATGCAAAACCTAGTGGCCTTTAATGTCGGCAACTATGTGAATGATGACCAGCGTCGCCGCGACTACCGCACCATGCTTTGGCATGTTGAGCAAAACAAATTACAGGACCTGGATAGCCAATGGCAGGCAGGTAAAAAGGGCACGCTAAGCTGGTCAGAAGACGGCGAGCGCTTGTATTTCACCGCCCGTCCTACCCTTGCCGCCAAGCCCAAAGAGCTAAAGTATCAAGACGCCGAGTCACTACATGATTACGACACCATTATGGCCCAGGCCAAGCTTAATCTATGGCACCATCAAGACGCTGAGATCAAACCTCGCGAAGAGCAACAATGGGGTGAAGAGAATAAGCACCGTCATTATCAGGCGGTATATCACCTTGATGGCAATAAGGTGGTGCAGCTCGCGGATGCCCAGGTTCCCGAGCTCAACCTGAATAAAAAGGCCGATCACCTGCTTGGTTACAACAATCAGGATTACCTGGCACAAATCACCTACAAGGGCTTCTATAGCGACTACTATGCGATCGATGTACTAACGGGTAACAAGCAACTGATTGTGGCCGAGCATCCCCATCGCCCCAGCCTGTCGCCCACGGGCAAGCATGCGGTCTTCTTTGATAAGGGCGTTTGGCAATTAAAAGACTTAGGCAGCAACAAGGTCCGCCCCCTAAGCAAGGCCATTAATGCCATCTTTGCCGATGATCAACACGACTACCCGTCTCCTGTCAGCGATTATGGTGTCGCCGGCTGGTACCGAGACGGCTCCAAGGTGTTAATTAACTCCAAGCATGATATTTGGGCGTTTGATACCCGCAGCGGGGAAGCCCAGGCACTGACCCAGGGCAAGGCCAACAACAAACAATATCGCGTAATTAACCTCGACAGTGACAAGCTCGGGTTTAATCCGGATGAAACTCTGCTGCTGCGCGTATTTGATTTAAAAGACAAGCAAGCGGGAGTGGCCCAGCTCAAGCTGGCGGATAAGTCTTTAGTAACCTTGCTCGACGGCGACGCTCGGTTTGATCTGGTGAAAAAAGCCAAACACGCGGAGAAGTATTTGTTTACCCAACAAAGCTACTCGCAATTTCCGGATTTTTGGCAAGCCGATAAAGACATGGCCAATGCCAAGCAGGTCACTGACCTAAACCCGCAAATCGATCAGTTTAAATGGGGCAAAAAACCCGAGCTAGTCAGCTATAAAGGCTATGATGGTGAAGATCTTCAGGGTGTACTGATCAAGCCGGCCGACTATGTCGAGGGCAAAAAAGTACCGGTAGTCATCTACTTCTATCGCTATATGAGTCAGCGTCGCTACGATTTCCCGAAGATGGAGCTGAATCACAGACCCAACTTCCCCATGTTTACCTCTAACGGTTATGCCATCTTCTTGCCGGATATTCGCTTTGAAGTAGGTCACCCGGGACCCTCGTCGACTAAAACCATGATCAACGCGGCGCAAAAGCTCATTGATATGGGCGTTGCCGACCCTGATGCCATCGGCTTGCAGGGCCACTCATGGGCGGGTTATCAAAGTGCCTTTATGGTTACGCAAACGGATATGTTTAAGGCCGTGGTATCTGGCGCCCCGGTATCGAACATGACCTCGGCCTACAGCGGCATACGTTTGAAATCGGGTCTGGCTCGCCAGTTCCAGTACGAAACGGGTCAAAGCCGTATCGGTAAGCCCTTGTATGAGGCTCCTGAGCTCTACATTGAAAACTCACCAGTGTTTTTCGCCGACAAGGTGAACACCCCTATTATGGTGATGTTTGGCAATGAAGACGGTGCCGTGCCTTGGCAAGAAGGCATTCAATATTACCTGGCGCTGCGCCGTGCCGGTAAGGATGTGATCTTATTGGAATACGAAGGCGAACCTCATCACCTCAAGCAATTCCCGAATCAGGTCGACTTCTCGATTCGCATGATGCAGTACTTTGACCACCACCTTAAAGGCAAAGCCGCACCACAGTGGATGCAAGAAGGCATTCCCTTTTACGAGGAATAAGAACGACAAAACATTGTAGGTCGGTGCTTCACGCCGACATCTAAACAATTTTGCATTTTTGTCGGCCTGAAGGCCGACCTACAACGACATGGTAAGAATCGTGCACATTTGTAGGTCGGTGCTCTGCGCCGACATCTAAGCAATTTTGCATTTTTGTCGACCTGAAGGCCGACCTACAACGACATGGTAAGAATCGCGTCCTATTGTCGGCCTGAAGGCCGGCCTACAGCTGTTTCGCGCGTTTAATGCCGGCTTCCAAAAACATGGCATAAGCTCGTTGTGCCAGCTCATCATCCTGAGGCTGATACCGCTTGGGAAAGGTTTCAACCAAGGTGGCAACATCGGTGCTTTGGTTGGCCTTAACATGAGCCACTATGGCCTCAAGCCAGGCCTTGGGCTTTGTTAGGTCAGGCGTTGCAAGGACACCGCCATGACCCGGCAGCACCTGAGTCACGGGCAAGTGTGATAACTCATCCAAGGCCATCAGCCAGGCCTGATAGTTGGCCTCACCCGGGTACGGCAAAGTATCAACCATATCGGCGCCAATCAGCAGCTTGTCGGCCTTTACCAGAACGGCAATATCACCTTGGGTGTGCGCAGCAAAAGGCAATAGCTCGACATTTAACTTGCCCAAATCAAGCTCGGTGGCCTGGGATATCACCTTATCGGGCGTTGAAAAGCGCAGCGATTGCCACTGCTTAAACCGCGCCTGGGCCCGGGCTATTTTTTCCCGCCAAACTTGTTGCTCCTGCTCCGGCAGCTTTTCCATACGCTGCTGACTCAAAGCGATACTTTTAACAAAGCCATCCAAACGCTCGTTTAACTGCTCATGGGCGAGGTGAAAATTCTCGCCAAGGGAGTGATGCACTATAAGCTGCGCATCGGGAAAATGCTTTTGTACCAAGGCTAACCCAAGCAGGTGATCATCATGGGCATGGGAAGCGAGCACATAACACAGGGGCACGCGCAGTTGCTTTTTCAGCTCACCAATAAACGCTTCCGTTTGCGTAAACTCCCCTGGGGCGTCCACCAGCAGCGCACACTGCTCTCCTTGGATCAGCGTCTGGTTGGAATCATAAAAGCGCAACTTAGCGGGCTGCTCAATAAATTCAACATGGTCACTGAGCGTTTGCCAATTTTGCTGGGCCTGGGTACCGGTCGCGACCACAGATAACATAAGGGCGCTGACGTATTGACGCATAAACGACTCTCCATAAAAAAGGCGCTCAAGGGCGCCTTAATCTTCTTGCTGCAAAGCAGCTTCTAGCTTGTCACACAAAGCATGTTGCTGTGCCGACAATTGATGCAACTGCGCCTTGGCCTCTAGCAGCTCATGAGACAAGGTCAGCGCTGCTAACAGCAAGGCCTTGTCATCATTGCGAATTGCCGAGCGCGTACGCATTTGCTCTACATTAGCATTTAAGTTTTCGGCCGCAGCGAGCAGTGCCTGCTCTTGCCCCTTGGGACAAGCAAACTGATGCTCTTTACCAAGCAGGTTTACCTTAACGCTGTGCCCTTTGTCACTCATTAGCTCGCCGCTTGCAGCTTCTCAAGTAATGAGCTCAATGTGGTGCTGGTTTCTTTTTGCTTTTCTTCGCTTTCAAGCACTTCAAGTTGCAAGGTTTCGTTTTCGTCTTGTAACTTGGCATTGCTTTCACGCAGCGCCGATACTTCTTGGCCTAGCTCTGCATTGCGGGCAATTAGTTTATCGACCAGTTGTTCGAGTTGGGAAAGGGTTTCTTGATTCATAAATGCGCTCTTTAAACTGTTGATTAGAGTGTGCAAATGTAAAGCAATCTGCCTAGGGATGCTAGGGGTTACAAGCGAATTCCTGTAAATTTTTCCAGTATTAACAGCGGGTTCATTTTCAACCGACCAAGGTTCAGCAAGCGTTTAACTTATCAGCGCGCTTTTTATACAAACAAGTCTTGGGCATGCTATTGGCCATCGTCGGCTGTTTATCGCTGACAATAAAGAGTAAAATGGCGGCGCAACTTTTTGGTCTGGATTATTTATGCTCAGTTATCGTCACTCCTTCCACGCCGGCAACCCGGCGGATGTCGTCAAACACCTGGTATTGGCTCAGTCGCTTAAGCACATGGTGAAAAAAGACAAGCCTTTTGATTATATCGATACCCATTCGGGTGCGGGCTTTTTTGCCCTCGACAACGCCGATATGCAAAAGACCAAGGAGTATGCCGATGGTATTGCCAAGCTTTGGGATTACCAGGGTGATGTTGAGGCATTAAGCGAATATGTAGCTTTAATTAAGAGCATGAATAATGGCGCGGCGTTAGCCCATTACCCCGGCTCGCCTAAGGTGGCCGAGCATTACCTGCGCAAGCAAGACAAGGGTTGGTTTTTTGAGTTGCACCCGCAGGATTTGGCCTTGCTTGAGAAAAACATGGCCGGCAAGCGCTCATTGCGAGTAAAAGGTGAAAACGGCTTTAGCGGTTTACTCGGCTTGGTGCCGCCTTTATCTCGTCGCGCCTGCGTACTGATGGACCCGCCTTACGAAATTAAAAGCGATTATGACAAAGCCGTCGACAGCCTTATTAAAGCTCATAAGCGCTTTAGCAGCGGCACCTATTTGCTTTGGTACCCTGTGGTGGATCGCGAGCGCATCGACCGTATCGAACAACGCCTTACCCAAAGCGGCATTAAGAATATTCAGCTGTTCGAACTGGCCACCAGTGCCGACACCGACACCCATGGCATGACCGCCTCCGGCATGATAGCCATCAACCCGCCTTACACCCTGATGCAGACCATGGAGCAAGTGCTGCCCGAGCTGGTCACCTTATTAAGCGACAGCAGCGGCTTTTACCGCGCCATACAATTGGTGGAAGAATAAGTTAGGCTTTTGTCGTAGGTCGGTGCTTCGCGCCGACATTTAAGCAAAGCTAAAGGTGCTTGCGCGTCGCAGAGACAGGATCTTGGTGTATTAACACATCCACCTCCCCGCCGAACTCGGGATGTTTTTGCAGGCTAAAGGCGTCCTTTACCATAAGCTCAACCTCATCGGCGATGCGATGGGCTTGTACTAAGGGAATATGGTCATCCAACTCTAAGTGAAACTCGACAAAACGCACCTTACCGCCTTGGCGGGTACGTAGGGCATGCACCCCGTGCACAGCCTCATGAGCGCAGGCGACCGCCACTATATGAGCTTTTTCTTCATCGGGCAGCTCCTTATCCATAAGATGCCCCGCACTTTCAGTGGCAATTTGCCAGGCGTTATACAATAAATAGGCGGCAACCAAAATGGCGAAATAAGGGTCGGCGCCACTTATCCCGTAATATGCCAATAACAATGCCAACATCACAGCTAGGTTAAGGAACAAGTCACCCTTGTAATGCAAAGAGTCTGCCTTAAGAGCCACAGATTCGGTGCGCTTTAGCGCCTGATATTGCACAAACACCACAACCAGGGTACAGAAGATTGCAAACACACTCACCCAGACACCAAGCAAAGAATGCGTGATGGCGACCGGATTAAACATGCGCTCTATGGCATGAAAAGCGAGCAAACAGCCACTGCCGGCAATAAAAGCAGATTGGCCAAGGCCAGCCAGGGCTTCTGCCTTACCATGACCAAATCTATGGTCATCATCGGCGGGCTTTAGTGCATAACTAAGGACAAAGAAGTTCATCAGGGTGGCACTGATATCCAGTAAGGAGTCGGTAAGGGAGCCCAACATAGCCGCCGACCCCGATGCCAACCAGGCCCAGGCCTTAGCGAAAATCATTACGCTAACCATAATCAGAGTGCTGACGCTGGCAAAGCGCACCCAAAAATCATACCCCTTCCCTGTCTTTGGTTTTGGTGCTGCGTTGGCCACTAATTATACTCGCTATGATTCATTTACTTATATGGGCGTTATTGTAACCAAGTTTGCCATGCTTAGGCTAATTTTGGCTTCGCCCTTGTAGGTCGGGGTTTGCCGCCAGGGATGGCGGTAGTAGAGCAATGCAGGAGCACATTGCCGAAAGGCCGATAATGGAGCACCAATCTCCCTTTGTCGTTGTAGGTCGGGGTTCACCCCGACAATAGAGCATCATTCTTTCTTTGTCGGCGCAGAGCACCGACCTAGATTACAAATAGCGGGAATTCCAAAACGGGTATTGTCCAAGGTTGGAAGCCAGATGTTTACGTAGCGGGTTTGCGGCAATATAGCGAGCAATTTGCAACCTGTCATCTTCGGCCCTTAATTGACGTTCAAAGTAGCCGGGTTGCCACACCTTACCTTTACGCGCTAAAAGCGTGTTGATGTCGGCCGCGGTGGCTCCCTTTAAACGTCCCACCGCCTCGTGCAGATTATCCTTCCTTAAACGTAATAAACCATGGAAATGATCTGGCATCAGCACCCAAGTCAGCCAAGTGCAGCGACAAACAAGCTCATGTTGGTGCAAATGCCAGCAGAATAATGTTGCCAGTTCAAAGCGTTGAAAAAATGGAATGCGTTGGTAACAAGTAAAAGTGATGAAGTATTCACCATTAGCCTGACTAAAACGTCCTTTTCGTAAATCATTTAAGCTCATGTCCAGATCCTTGGAAGGCTAAAATTTGATTATAGTTTAGATTCCTAAGTTAGGTATTTTGCACCGATAAAGGGAAAGTGGTGCTCCATTGTCGGCCTGAAAGGCCGACCTACAACCCTTGCGGCAAAGCCTGACCTACAACGACAATTCAACATGTGGGCATTTTTGTCGGGCTAAAAGCCCGACCTACAACCTATGCGGCAAAGGCTGGCCTACAAAAGATGCGTTCTTAATACCAAGTTTGATATACTTGCGCCAATTTTGGCTTAGCACCTTAGATTGTCGATAAACACCATGCTAGACATCATCTTATTTCAACCGGAAATTCCACCCAATACCGGCAATATTATTCGCCTCTGCGCCAATACCGGGTATCGCCTGCATTTAATCGAGCCCTTGGGCTTTGAATGGGATGACAAACGTATTAAACGCGCCGGTTTGGATTACCATGAATTTTCTCAGGTGCAGCGCCATGCTGATTTGCAAAGCTATATCGACTCACAGCAACCAAAGCGGATCTTTGCCTGCACCACCAAGGGCAAGAAGTATCACCACGAGGTGAACTATCAGGCCGGCGATGCCCTGCTCTTTGGCCCTGAAACCCGAGGCTTACCGGATGACATTATTGCCGCTCTACCAGAGCAGCAGCGCGTGCGCATCCCCATGCAGGCCAATAGCCGCAGCATGAATCTGTCCAACGCGGTCGCGGTGTTTGTGTTTGAATCCTGGCGCCAGCTCGATTTCGCCGGTGCCGTTTAACTCTTCCCATAGGTAATAATTTATGACCCCAACTCCAGAACTTATCACCCGCCTGGTGGCGCAAGCACTTGCGGAAGATTTAGACGGACAAAGCGCCCTTGAGGGCGATATCACCGCGCAACTGATCCCCGCCGAGCAACAGGCCGATGCCAAGGTGATCACCCGTGAAGCTGGTGTATTCTGTGGTAAAGACCTGGTAATCGAAGTATTTCAACAGGTTGACCCAAGTGTAGAGCTGACCTTTTATATCGCCGACGGTGAACAAATGAGTCCGGATCAGCTTCTATTCACCGCCAAAGGCAATGCCAGAGCCATACTGACCGCCGAGCGCACCGCTCTAAACTTTGTGCAAACCCTTAGTGCCACCGCCACTGCGGCGCACAGCTATGCTCAAGTACTGGCCGGTTCTAACACCGAAATCCTCGATACCCGTAAAACCATCCCAGGCTTGCGCGCATTGCAGAAGTACGCGGTAAAATGTGGTGGCGGGCGCAATCACCGTATCGGTCTGTTCGATGCCTTTCTAATTAAAGAAAACCATATCAGCGCCTGTGGCGGTATCAGTGCTGCAATAGCTCAAGCACGTAAAAACCACCCAGATAAAGCGGTGGAAGTGGAAGTTGAAAACCTCAGCGAATTGGAAGAAGCGCTGGCGGCGGGCAGCGATATCATTATGCTCGACAACTTCTCTTTAGAAGATGTACGCACTGCGGTAGAGCGCACATCTGGCCGTGCCAAGCTGGAAGTGTCCGGGAATATCACCTTCGAAACTTTGCAACAATATGCTAACGTCGGCGTTGACTTTGTATCCAGCGGCGCCCTCACCAAGCATATCAAAGCTATTGATTTATCAATGCGTTTCTAAAATAGAACCAAGCAATTTGACGCCGATACAAATGTTACACAATGTTATAAAAAGGGCTACCCAAAATAAAATCTGCGTGATAGCATCTAGTTTCAAAGAATGAGGTTTATAAAATAAAGTAATACTTTGTTATAAATCAATGAAACTGTAACATCGGCAGCGTACACTTTTAAAAAATGCGGGTTAAGTTCGTAGCTCCTTAAAATTAGGCTACAATTTAACCGAACATTAGCGGTGCCGACATTTTTTGTGTTAATGACTTTTAAAATTATTTAAAGCTATTAACATTGAAAACCAACCGGCGCTAAACTAGATTAAAGCAGTAGCTCTGGTTACCTTAACTTTGCCCAAAAAATCCTTTAGGAGAGGAAAATGGAAAAAATGACTCACAACAAACAACAGGGTTTCACCCTTATCGAATTAATGATCGTAGTTGCGATCATCGGTATTCTTGCAGCCATCGCGTTGCCAGCGTATCAAGATTACACTGCAAAATCTCAAGTTGGCTCGGCTCACGCTGAAGTAACCTCTGTTAAAACTCAATATGAAGTGATGATGAATGAAGGCAAAACCGTATCACTTACTGAAACTGATATTGGTTTTATCGGTCAAACAGCAGATGGTGGCACCTACTGCACACTAAACATCGATACTGCCAACGTACTTTTATGTACAGTTAAAGGCGGTTCAGCAGCTGTGAATGGTGCAACTATTACCCTAACTCGTTCTACTGGTGGCATGTGGTCATGCACGTCAGCAGCTGGTTCAGCTACTGGTTGGAAAGCCACTTACGAGCCTAAAAACTGCGGCCCAGCAGCAGCTCCACCAGCGCCAGCGCTTTAATCCATAATTTAAAATATTCCCCTAGCCCTTCTTAAGAAGAGCTAGGGGTGTAACTCCCTCCCAACATTTGGTTGTATCTTGTGTTATTGAATTATTCTTTAGAGCACTTACTTAGACAAATTCCCCAACTGTTTCTTCTTTTCATCTTTTTTGCCCTACTACACAGACTTATCAATAAGTCTTTTTCACCAAAAAAACCTGCTCTTTTAATGCAAAATACTTTTGTCAATTTTTGCTTCTTTGTAATCAATGTTTTTATCATGCTCCCTGTTGCTACCTACTTAAGCCCATTAATATTTAGTGATCCAAGCTTAAAAGGTTCAACTTTGCTAACTGAATTATGGGCTCAATTGCCTGATATTTTAATACTAATTGCGGCCTTAGTCTTTGGGGATTTTATCGGTTACTGGCGACACCGGCTTGAGCACTCAAAGGTGTTTTGGCCATTCCATCTTATTCACCATTCAGATACCTGTATGACTTGGTTTTCTTTAGAGAGAATTCATCCTTTCAACAGGCTAACAACATATGCCATAGACTCTTTATTACTTACTCTTATTGGCCTGCCCTTTTGGGCTATATTTGCAAATTTCACATTCAGGTACTTTTACGGATTATTGATACATGCTAATTTGCCTTGGACATATGGAAAGTTAGGTTTGATTTTTGTGTCACCTGTGATGCATCGTTGGCATCATGCTCTAGATAAAAATGCAATTAACGTGAACTTTGCTTCAGTATTTTCTTTCTATGACAGACTTTTTAAAACGTTTTACAGCCCCGAACATCAATGCAGCAAGACAGGTGCTTTTAACGATACACCTAACAATTTTCTCTCACAGCTAGGTTACCCCTTCAAGGTATTTTTCAAATATGTGAGAAAAATGAGTAGCACCTATCTCTTTAATGAGCCTGGTAACACCCAATAAATACCATTACGTAAATAAACTTATTAGACAATAATAATGCTATGAACACCAATTCCCCCTTAGTAAGACGTCTAGCAAATTTAGGTGCTTTCGACTTGTCCTCACTTTCTACTTTTGAACGTGATCAAGGCTCTAGTTTAGCTGAAGTAATTTGCAAAATAGCTAATATGAAGCCAGAGCAACTTCAAGCTAGGGCAAGCCAGATGTTCCATGTATGTCAAATTGACATCTCACAATTTGATCCTTCTTCGTTTCCTGAACCAGAATATTTAAATGAAAAACTCATAAAAAAACACAAACTGCTCCCTATCGCAGTTAAGGGGAAAACCCTCTATTTAGCTACCGCCGATCCCACAGATTTTAACGCCTTTGAAGACTATGAATTTAATACCGGTATGCAAACTGAAGCCGTAGTCGCTCGTTATGATCTTCTAGATAAAGCCATTGATACTCTTTTTGACAGCACTTCTGGATTAGGCCTTAGCGATGGGGATATGCAAGAGCTGGAGGGCGTTGAATCCGATGAGAGTAACAATAAGAAAAGCCTGACCACGGATGTCAACAGCAAAGAAGACGACGCCCCCATTATCGTTTATATCAATAAGATATTGATGGATGCCATTAAGCGCGGTGCTTCGGACTTACATTTTGAGCCTTATGAGAAGCGCTACCGTATTCGCTTTCGCGTCGATGGCGTGCTCCATGAAATCGCATCGCCACCGGTAAACCTGGAAAGCCGTATTGCCGCCCGTATTAAGGTTATGTCTCATATGGACTTGGCGGAAAAACGTAAGCCTCAGGATGGCCGTATTAAGCTAAAAATAAACGCGAAAAAAAGCATCGACTTCCGGGTCAGTACCCTACCCACCCTATGGGGCGAAAAAATCGTAATGCGTATTCTCGACAGCTCTAGCGCCATGTTGGGTATCGATGTACTGGGTTACGAGCCGGAGCAGAAAAAACTGTATCTCGATGCGCTAGCCCAACCCCAGGGCATGATTTTAGTGACCGGCCCTACCGGCTCGGGTAAAACCGTATCCCTATATACCGGCTTAAATATACTCAATACCGCAGAACGTAATATTTCCACCGCCGAAGACCCGGTAGAAATCAACCTGGAAGGCATTAACCAAGTGCAAATTAATATGCGTGCAGATATGACCTTTGCCAATGCCCTGCGCGCCTTCTTGCGTCAAGACCCGGATGTGGTCATGGTGGGTGAGATCCGAGACTTAGAAACAGCGGAAATCGCCATTAAAGCAGCACAAACGGGCCACCTGGTGCTTTCAACCCTGCATACCAACTCGGCGCCGGAAACTCTGACCCGATTAATGAATATGGGTGTGCCCTCATACAATATAGCTAGCTCGGTGAGCCTGATAATCGCCCAGCGCCTAGCGCGACGCCTTTGTAATCACTGTAAAGAACCGGAACAATTACCCCAGGAAGAGCTTCTAAAGCAGGGCTTTAACTATGAGCAATTAGCTGAACTTACTATTTTCAAGGCAAAAGGCTGTGATGAATGCACCGAGGGCTATAAAGGCCGGGTAGGTATTTATGAGGTTATGCCCATTACCCCGAAAATAGCTGAAATTATTATGCGCGGTGGCAACTCCCTAGAAATCGCCGAAGTTGCAGCCAGCGAAGGAGTAAATAACCTGCGCGCATCCGGCTTAAAAAAGGTCGCCCAAGGGGTAACCAGTTTGGTAGAAGTAAATCGCGTTACCAATGCCTAGGTAACAAACTGAAACCTTTATGCTCTACACTAAAAGTAAGCGAAACGTAATCATCGTGTTACTATTAGTCTAGTTCAACAGGATTGTGGATAAAAGAATGGCAAAACAATTAAAAAGTCAGCAAGACACCTTCCAATGGGTGGGGGTTAGCTCCCGGGGTAAAAAGCTTGAGGGGAGCTTAGCAGCACAAGTATAGCTCTGGTTAAAGCGCAGCTGCGCAAGCAAGGGATCACCCCATCCAAGGTTAAGCGTAAACCCAAATCGCTGTTCGGGAGTGGCCAAAAGCGGATCACACCAAAAGATATCGCCGTGCTTACACGCCAATTAGCGACAATGCTTTTGGCCGGCGTCTCCCTAGTGCAAGCCATTGACATGATTGCCGATGGTTCGGAAAACCATAGCGTTAAAAGCTTGCTTAATAACATAGGGGAAGAGGTTAAGGCCGGCCACCCACTGAGTTTGGCATTGCGTAAGCACCCCAAATACTTTGATGACCTTTATTGTGACCTGGTTGCTTCAGGTGAACAATCCGGTGCCCTGGATAGAATTTTCGACCGAATTGCTCTTTATAAAGAAAAGGCAGAGGCGCTTAAGTCTAAGATTAAAAAGGCACTTTTTTACCCAGTAGCAGTTATACTCGTTGCTATTATAGTTACATCTATATTGCTCGTATTTGTTGTCCCTCAGTTTAAGAGTATTTTTGATGGCTTCGGTGCCGAATTGCCGGCCTTTACGCTTATGGTCATAGGTATTTCCGAGTTTATGCAGGCCTATTGGTGGATAATATTATTAGCGTTAGGGGTTGGCGGATATGCTTTTTCTCAAGCGCGAATGCACAATAAGAATTTTAGCGATAAGGTAGATAAAGCCATTTTAAAAATCCCCGTTATCGGTATGATTTTAAATAAGGCGGCGGTGGCTCGTTATGCCCGCACCCTATCGACCACCTTTGCCGCCGGTGTGCCACTAGTCGACGCGCTAGACTCCGCCGCTGGCGCTTCGGGTAATGCGGTCTATCGCGATGCCATTCTAGAGATCAAAGCAGAGGTGAGTTCGGGTAACCCAATGAACTGGGCTATGCGTAACTCTAACATTTTCCCCGACATGGTGATTCAAATGGTGGCCATAGGTGAAGAATCAGGTGCATTAGACGATATGCTTGCCAAGGTAGCAACTATCTATGAGCAGGAAGTAGATGATGCGGTGGACGGACTTTCCAGCCTGCTTGAGCCCATGATTATGGTTGTGCTTGGTATACTTGTGGGTGGCTTAATTGTTGCAATGTATCTACCTATCTTCCAGCTAGGTAATGTTGTAGGTTAACAGAAAATATATGTTTTCAGAAGTACAAAGCTTAATGCAAGCACAGCCGTGGTTTTTTTATACCACGGCTTTTTTCGTGTCCCTGGCCATTGGCAGTTTTTTAAATGTGGTCATCTATCGCCTGCCGAAAATGATGCAAACCCAGTGGCAGAGTGAATGTCGACTTTTACTGGCGGATGAACTAGCGAAGAGCGATACACAGGAGCCCCAATGCACCTTTAACCTGCTCACTCCCAGTTCTACCTGTCCCAAATGTAAGAGCAAGATAAAGCCCTGGCAGAATATTCCCGTCCTGAGTTGGCTGTTGCTCGGCGGTAAATGTGCCAATTGTAAAAACCCGATTTCGGTGCGTTATCCCGCCATTGAACTAATTACAGCACTGTTAGGTACAGTGGTTGCCTGGCAACTGGGTGCCAGCGAACTGGCACTCTTATACATTGCCGTAACCTGGTGTTTAGTGGCGCTGACCTTTATCGATATCGACCATATGCTGCTGCCGGATCAAATTACCTTGCCATTACTCTGGTTAGCTCTTATTGTCAGTGTTGTGGGCATCACAATTCCCCCAGGCGAGGCAATTATAGGTGCTGCGGCAGGGTATTTAAGTCTTTGGAGCGTTTACTGGTTATTCAAACTGGTAACCGGCAAGGAAGGCATGGGTTATGGCGACTTTAAGCTAATGGCAGTATTTGGCGCCTTGCTTGGTTGGCAGGCCCTGCCCATGATTATCCTGCTTTCCAGTGTGGTTGGGGCTGTGCTCGGCATTATCCTGCTAACAATTCAAGGACGGGATAAAGCAGCCCCTATTCCCTTTGGCCCTTATATTGCCATCGCCGGCTGGATAGCCATGCTTTGGGGCGAGCAGTTGCAGGCAAGCTATATGAGTTTAATCCTTGGTTAAGGCGCATCCCTGGGTCTTGGGTTTAACCGGTGGCATTGGCAGCGGTAAGTCCAGCGCCAGCAAATTTTTTGCCGAGCTCGGCATCGAAGTTGTCGATGCCGACTTGGTTGCCCGCCAGGTTGTAGAGCCGGGCAGCCCGGCCTTAAATGCCATAGTTAAGCGCCACGGGGAAAGCATACTCGATACCAATGGCGCCCTCAACAGAGCTAAGCTAAGAAAAATCGTATTTAGCGATAATAGCGAGAAGCTCTGGCTTAATAACCTCCTTCATCCGCTTATCCGCACCGAGATGCTCAACCAATTGGCAAGAGCGCAAAGCCCCTATGTGATTTTAGAAGCGCCGCTGCTGTTTGAAAACGGACTGGAAACACACTGTCAGCGCACATTATTGATTGATGTGCAATTAGAGCTACAATTAACGCGCACCTGCGAACGTGATAAACTGTCATTGGACGCGGCACGAGCTATAGTTGCCGCACAAATGAGCCGTGGCAATAAAGTGAAAACAGCCGATGATATTATTAGTAATTCCGGCACATTAGCTGCACTTAAGAGCAAGGTGCAGCGCTACCATTACAGTTATTTAAAGCGAGTTAAGTTGCATTCTTGTGCAGATAAGCAACAATAACCATATAACCTGTAATAACTTAGTTTGTTTAAGCTTATTATAATTACATCTAGCTTGCGTTATATCGGTATTTTATGAACATCAACTCTCCTCTGATCCGAAAGTTTATAACCTTGGGTCGCCTTGATAATGACAAGGTAAGACTTGAGCAGGACCGTTGTCGCAGCGCCGCCGAACTGATTGTGCGCTGCAGCAATATGAGTCAAAACGAGCTATTAAGTCAGTGTGTCGAACTCTTTCGTGTCCCCTATTTTGATCTCAGTCAGTTTGATGAACAAAGCATAGATACAAACCTGCTAAAAGAGCGCTTGATCCGCCGTCACCACGTGCTGCCGCTGGCGAAAAAAGGCAACAGACTTATGTTGGCGGTGTCCGACCCCACGGATTACGGCGCACTTGAAAACTACGAGTTCAGTACCGGTTTGCAATGTGATGTGGTGCTTTGCGATTATCAGCATATAGATAAGCTTATTGAATGCCTTTTCGATGCCACCCATGCCTTAAAAATCTCCGAGCAGGACGTTAAGGATCTGGGCCAAATTCAACATGATGAAGGCCATGTGGCCGATGATCATGAAACCAGTGACGACGATGCCCCCATTATTGTCTATATCAATAAAATCCTCCGCGATGCCATTCATCGCGAGGCATCCGATCTACATTTTGAGCCCTATGATGGTGAATACCGTATTCGCTTTCGTATCGATGGCGTTTTGCATGAAATGGCCCACCCGCCGTTTAATTTAGCAAACCGCCTCGCCGCCCGTATTAAGGTGATGGCCAAGCTGGATATTTCCGAAAAGCGTAAGCCTCAGGACGGGCGTATTAAAATGAGCCTGTCACAGCATAGGAAAATCGACTTCCGTGTCAGCACCTTGCCGACATTGTGGGGGGAGAAAATCGTTATGCGTATTCTCGATGGCTCCACTACCCTGCTCGGCATTGATGTGTTGGGCTATGAGCCAGAGCAGAAGCTTCTCTATTTAGACGCATTAGCCCAACCTCAGGGCATGATACTGGTCACCGGCCCTACCGGCTCGGGTAAAACCGTGTCCTTGTATACCGGCCTCAGTATTTTAAATACCGCCGAGCGCAATATTTCCACCGCCGAAGATCCGGTGGAAATCAACGTTAAGGGTATTAACCAGGTACAGATTAACCCCAAAGCCGACCTGACCTTTGCCAACGCCCTGCGCGCCTTCCTGCGTCAGGACCCGGATGTGGTCATGGTAGGTGAGATACGTGACCTGGAAACCGCGGAAATCGCCATTAAGGCGTCACAAACAGGCCACTTGGTACTTTCTACCCTGCATACCAATTCAGCGCCGGAAACCATTACCCGACTGATGAACATGGGCGTGCCTGCCTATAACGTCGCCAGCTCGGTGACCTTGGTAATAGCACAGCGCCTGGCCAGAAAACTTTGCAAGCACTGCAAAGTACCTGAGCAGTTACCTGTGGACGAGCTACTAAAGCAAGGCTACAGCGAAGCGGAAGCCTCTAACTTGACCCTGTATAGGGCCGTTGGCTGCGATGAATGCACCGAAGGTTATAAGGGTCGTATCGGCCTTTATGAAATGTTACCGATTAGTCCGAAGATCTCTCAGGCAATTATGAATGGCGCCACCTCTATAGAGATCGCCGCCATAGCCAAACAAGATGGCTTCACCACCCTAAGAGGCGCGGGCCTGCGCAAAGCGGCGGCTGGCATTACCTCTCTCACCGAAATCAACCGGGTTACCCTGATGTAGCCCGAGCTGAGGGTATATAACTTTCAATTAGCGTCCTGCTTAGATACACTTGCCCGCATCTAAGAATATGCGGAGCGAGTGTAGATGCCTGCGAAAGTAAACTGCCCTACCTGTGAGCAAGGCGTTGAGTGGGGCCCCCAAAGCCCTTACCGACCATTTTGCAGCAAACGCTGCCAACTTATTGATTTAGGCGAATGGTCATCGGAATCAAATAGTATTTCCACGCCCCTGAGCAATGAGCCGCAAAGCGCAGATGCCAGTGCCTTTATCGAAGAAATTGAGGCCATGCTGGCAAAAAGCGAAGATAGCTTTTTTAAAGATTAGTGTAGGTCGGTGCTCTGCGCCGACAAAGGAAGATTGATGCTCTATTGTCGAGCTGAAAGCCCGACCTACAGGCGATAATAAAGAGCGGTGTTCCATTGTCGGGCTTTCGGCAATGTGCCCCTGCATTGCTCTCTTGTCAGGCTAAAGCCTGACCTACAAGTATGGCGGCAAACCCCGACCTACATTTCAGATTTAATTTTTACCAGATCAAAGTCGGCTAATTCGGGAACCAGCTTTTGCAGCTTGGACTCTGTGTTATCAAGCATATTCAAGCAGTTGCAGTACTCTTCCGATTTCAGTGCTAGCTGCTCGGCTTTCTTTTGCAGGGATTTGTCGATTTCTGCGGTAATAATTTCCATCCGGGTGCCCACATCACTGATGCGTTCCTCAATATTCCCCTCACGGGATTCGAGGGCATCTCCGAGTGCTATCAACATGGCTCCCAGCGAGCCCTGAATTGCGGTATGAATCTTTTTCGATACTTCCTCAGCAAAGAAGTCATCAAGCTTGGAGAGAGACTGAGGAGCGATATAAAAGAAATCATCGCCTCGTTTGAATTTATTGCGCAGCGCCTGCTCCACATACAGGAGTTGCGCCTTAAGCACTTCGGGCTCTTTATCGGAAAGGCCTGTGACCACATTCTCAATGGCGCTCAGGCTGATATTGACCCCATCGGTAGCCAACTCCACCAATTCGGGAACTGTATCGCGGATCATTTGATTGTATTGCTCAAGAATTTCCGTTTCCTTGGCATCGAGTTCAATCCACTGACCTCGCACCAGCAGCTGATTGCCCTGGTTAATCTGCACCCGGGTTTGGTTATTATCAACAATGCGAATGGTGTCCTGAGTGATGATCAGGCCATGGGTCAGCTCTACATCACAGTGCCCACGTGCCGCGCTGTGCTCGTCTGACACCTGTGCACTCACATCCATGGATGCCATTATTAACCCAACTGTAAACCCTAAAAAGCGCAGCTTCATAACAACCCTCGACTCAACTGCGGCACAGATTATCAAACGGCGGCTCATAAGCAAACAGCTAAATTTATGTACTAGGGACAGGTGAGCACTTTAATTTCTCAAACTATGACGGTGGACGCTCACATCTTGCTGATGCAAACGATACAAGGGCGCCGCGGGCTTGCGACGCTGGCAACAAAATACATAACTGCCCAGTTGGCACTTGGCTTCTTTTATCGCATCGGCAGCCAGAGCCGCAACCTGATGGCCGTTATGGCAGCAATTGATATCAGGGGAGACCAAACCAACGGCTAAAGACAGTAAAGGGATAAACTGACGCCTTCCCTGCCTGTCGCAACTCCAATAGCCTTTGGCCTTGATATGCTCGGTGCTGAAATAGCCCTCGATCAGGCGATCAAAATCAGCGATAACCGCAGCACAAATAGCCTGCGCCTGAAGGTCGTCGAAGACAACCATAAAGTCATCGCCACCTATATGACCAACAAAACAGGGAACTGTCTGAGTATGGCGACGAATAAGCTCGGCCACCAGCTTGATCACCCCATCGCCATTGTCATAACCATAGAGGTCGTTAAAGGGCTTAAAATGGTTGAGGTCAAAATAAGCCAGGGTAAAGGAGCTGCCTGTATGCAGACGCTGCTCAATGGCTTCATTGATGGCAATATTCCCGGGCAACATGGTCAGCGGATTGGCATGTTGGGCATGACGCACCTTTTCCTCGGTTATATGCTTGAGGATAATTCGCAGTGGCACCACTCCCAGGTATTGCTGGGCGCGAGTGACAATGATATGACGACGAATATCAAGGTCGCCATCGGTGATCTGATGACTAACGCTATCCAAGGTATCATTTTCATCAACCACAAGAAGCGAGCGTTCCATTACCGCGCTGATAGCTTGTCTATCATAAAATGCATGCTCACCTGGAGTCGAAAACAGCTCACTAAGCCGCTCTTTATAAAGCAGACCCACGGGGCGACGCTCGCTGTCTAACACCACCACACACGAAGCATTATTGTCCTCGGCAAATACTTTTTGCGCCTCACTGCAGCTGGTCTGCTGGCACAACGCCTGTTTGGCCTGCGCTAAGTAACCTATATTTAAACCCTGCTCACGGCGAGCTGGGCCCGCTCTCCATGTCGACTCAGGCATATGATGATGCCGATAGTGACACTCGGGTTGTGCGCTTGGGCAGGCCAGCAAGTAGCCCTGAACATTGTCTATGCCCAGCCTGGTCAGCAGTTGAAATTCCTCAAAGCGCTCTATTCCTTCGGCGATCAATCGAGTATTGGTGGCCTTAGCCAAGTCGATAATGGATTTTAAGAACTCCCGTTTGACGGGACTAAAATCACAATGGTCGATAAAATACCTGTCTATTTTGACTAGCTCGGGGCGGATTTCAGACCATTGCTTTAATCCGGAGTAACCAGCCCCCAAATCATCAATGGCGATTTGAAAACCAAGCTCGCGATAATGTTCCACCGCTATTCGTAATAGCCTAGCATCCTCAACCTTATCCTGCTCGGTGAGCTCAATAACCACCTGCTCAGGTCCCAGGCCATATTTACGCAACAAGTGTAGCGTTTGCCCCTTTGGGTGGGCGGGATCAAGCAAAGTATTAGGGCTGACATTTAAAAACAGCTTACCTGTCAGTCCCAGCTTGGCAAAGGTGGCAATGGCCGTTTCGCGGCATAATAATTCTAATTCGGAGAGCCGACGCGCCTGTTGCGCACATTGAAACAACACGGCCGGAGCGTGCAAGGGACTGCCTTCAGGGCCTCGGCTCAAGGCCTCATAGCCAATTATTTGCTGCTGCGTAACATCGAAAATAGGCTGAAATAGGGTTGTGATCGACCGCTGCCGCAATATCAAGGTTAATTCTGCTATCAAGTCCGTATTCACCGGCCTACTACACTAAAAGCACAAACGGTGGCGCAGGGTAGCACTTGAATATGACAAGTATATGAAAAGGTTTATTTTTCTCCTTTTTTATTTAAGTGTGGGTTAGTGCTCTATTGTCGCTCTGATAGGCCGACCGACAGGCGAAAAAAATGCCGCTGAAAAGCGGCATTTTCTCTATATCGCACTACAAATGCAAGAAAGGCGATTAAGGCATGGCGTCTAAGTCCGCACCTTCTTTTTCCACCTCTACCGGGATCAAATCCTCTTTACTCACACCTAGCGCCACGGCTACCGAACTGGCAACGTACACTGAAGAGTAAGTACCGATGAACACACCAAATAGCAATGCCGTAGCAAAACCGTGAATGGTCTGTCCACCCCATACGAACAAGGCAATCAATACCAAGATGGTGGTGATTGAGGTTACCAAGGTACGGTTCAGAGTTTGCGTCAATGAAATATCGATGATCTCTAAGGTGTCATCGGTACGCACTTTACGGAAGTTCTCACGAATACGGTCGGATACAACTATGGTATCGTTGAGTGAGTAACCTATTACCGCCAAGATGGCCGCTAAGATGGTTAAGTCAAACTCAAGACCGAGTAATGAGAACAAGCCCATGGTTAACACCACATCGTGGAAAAGCGCGAATACCGCACCCAGTGCGAAGCGCCACTCAAAGCGCATCGCCACATAAAGCAAGATACAGATAAGCGCCGTTAACATGGCCAAACCGCCCTGCTCTTTAAGGTCTTCCCCCACACTTGGGCCAACAAACTCGATACGACGCATTTGCGCATCGGCATCCGCTTGTTTCATTGCCGTCATCACCTGGTTACCAATCACCTCGGCCTTTACGCCTTCACCCTGAGGTGGCAAGCGCACCAAGACGTCTTTACTGGAGCCAAATAGCTGTACCGACGCTTCAGCAAAGCCATTTTCGGCAAGTACTTTACGCACATTGCTTAGATCGGCCGGTTGTGAAAAACCTACCTCAACGGCGGTACCGCCGGTGAAATCCAAACCAAAGTTAAGGCCTTTAACGAAAAACGACGCGACAGAAGCAAAGATCAGCAAGATGGAGAAACCCATTGCCAATTTGCGTGCTTTCATAAATGGCAAGGTGCCTTTTACTTTTAATAATTGCATGCTTAGTTGCTCCTATATCGACAGCTTTTCAATGCGTTTGCCGCCAACGATCAGGTTGATCACCGCACGGGTACCGACAATGGCTGTAAACATTGATGTCAAAATACCAATGGCTAGAGTTACCGCGAAGCCGGCAATCGGGCCTGTACCCACTGCAAACAGAATAACCGCGGCAATCAGGGTGGTGATGTTGGCATCAAATATGGTGCTAAAGGCGCTGTCGTAACCGAAGTGAATCGCCTGCTGTGGGCTGCGGCCATCGGCCAGCTCTTCACGGATACGCTCAAAAATAAGTACGTTGGCATCAACCGCCATACCTACTGTCAGTACGATACCGGCAATACCAGGTAAGGTTAGAGCGGCGCCAGGGATCATCGACATAACACCGACAATCATAATCAGGTTGGCAGCAAGCGCCAGGTTGGCAACCATGCCGAAACCCTTGTAGTACAGCAACATAAAGGCAAGCACAAAGGCAAAACCAAGCACAACCGCTGTCATACCCGCTTCGATGTTTTCCTGACCCAGGCTTGGACCCACGGTACGCTCTTCAACGATTTGAATCGGTGCAACCAGGGCACCAGCGCGAAGCAGCAAGCTTAGGTTATGAGCTTCAGCCGGGCTATCAAGACCGGTAATACGGAAGCTGCGGTTTAAACGCGCCTGGATGGTAGCCACGTTGATAACCTCTTCCACCTTGATCGGCGGCAGGGCTTTACCATTGGCATCCACTTCACCGGATGGCTTGTACTCAATAAATACCGTGGCCATAGGTTTGCCAATAGCGCGTTTAGTAAAGGCATCCATCTTGGCGCCGCCTTTGGAGTCAAGCGAGATGTTTACCTGCGGACGCTGGTATTCATCCAGGCTCGATTGTGCACCGGTAATATGGCTACCTTCTAAGATCACGCGCTTTTTAAGCACCACGGGACGACCCGTACGATCCATGATGATCTCTGTGCCCGGCGGCACACGACCCTGCATGGCAAGGCCTGGATCGGCATCTTGATCCACTTCGCGGAACTCAAGGGTAGCCGTAGCACCCAGGATTTCTTTGGCTCGCGCCGTGTCTTGTACGCCCGGAAGCTGGACGATAATACGCTCAGCACCTTGGCGCTGTACGTTTGGCTCGGCCACACCGATTTGGTTAATACGGTTACGAATAATGGTTTCGTTTTGCTTGATGGCGTAATCGCGCAACTCTTTGATGCGCAGCTCGCTCATGGTTACCACAAAACCGCTGTCGTTGTTGCTATCGTCGCTAAACATATAGCCCTGATAACGGCCTTGCAGGAATTTCTCCGCCGCGCCTTTATCTTCTTCGCTGCGCATAACTACCTGCACCGAGTCGCTGCCAGCAACTCGGCGTATGGTACGATAACGTAACTTTTCTTCACGTAAATCCGAGCGGAAGTCCTGTTCCATCTGGTTCAGTGCATTGTCCATAGCGGTCACCATGTCAACTTCCATGGTGAAATGCACACCACCACTTAAGTCAAGACCCAGCTTCATTGGATTACCACCAATCGACTTCAACCACTCGGGCTGTGCCGGCGCCATATTAATGGCTGAGATGTAGTCTTCACTTAAGTTGTCGCGCAAGATGTCCTGAGCTTTTAGTTGTTCTTCTACGTTCTTAAAGCGAACCAGGATCTGCCCGTCTTCGAGCTTGCTCGATTTGGATTCAATTTTATTTTCGCTAAGGATGGTATTTACCGTATCTAGTGCGCTTAGGTCTGCGTCGGCACCTTTGGCGCCCGTTACCTGAATGGCAGGGTCGCGACCATAGATGTTAGGGGTGGCATATAGCACCCCTACCGCAAGCACTAAAAGCACGAGTAAATACTTCCATAAAGGATACTTATTTAACACGTATCTTTCCTTTTTATAGTGACTTCATGGTGCCTTTAGGTAGCACTGCAGAAATTGAGGCTTTCTGTACAGTCACTTCAGCTTGGTCGTTTAAGGCGATGGTTACGAAGTCTTTGTCTTCGGTTACCTTAGTGATTTTGCCCACTAGGCCGCCTTGAGTAAGGACTTCATCACCCTTGGCTAGGGCGCTCATCAGGCTCTTATGCTCTTTTACACGCTTAGCCTGTGGACGGTAGATCAGGAAATAAAATACCAAGCCGAAAATGGCCAGCATGATTAGCATTTCATAACCGCCACCAGCAGGTGCGGCACCAGCTGTGCTGGCATGAGCGTTAGCAATAAATAAACTCATCAGGTGTTCCCCTTCAGTATGTAACTATTAATTTTAATGTCTTAATTTATACGCAAGCCCGCACAAGGCGGGCCAGCAGTTATTCTGTTTCAGCAAGTTCAGGAACCGGCAGATTACGGCGAGCATAAAAGTCCGCCACGAATGCGTCAAGCTCTCCTGCGGCAATGGCTTCACGCAACCCTTCCATAAGGCGTTGGTAATAACGCAAATTATGGATAGTGTTAAGGCGCGCACCTAAGATCTCATTACACTTATCCAAATGATGCAGATACGCGCGTGAGAAGTTAGTACAGGTATGGCAATCACATTCGCTATCAAGTGGTGCTGTATCTTTTTTATGCACGGCGTTGCGGATTTTCACCACGCCATCGGTAATAAACAGGTGACCATTACGGGCATTTCGCGTCGGCATAACACAGTCAAACATATCGATACCACGGCGCACCGCCTCGACGATATCTTCCGGTTTACCCACCCCCATAAGGTAACGTGGCTTTTGCTCCGGCATCTTGTAGGCACAGTGATCCAGGATGTTGATCATGTCTTCTTTTGGTTCACCTACGGACAAACCACCTAGGGCATAACCGTCGAAACCAATTTCTTCCAACCCTGCTTGCGATTGCGCACGCAGCTCTGGATACATGCCGCCCTGGATAATACCGAATAAGGCCGACGGGTTGTCGCCATGACCTTCTTTAGAACGTTTTGCCCAGCGCAGCGACAGCTCCATAGAATCTTTAGCCTGCTTTTCGGTTGCAGGATACGGCGTACATTCATCGAAGATCATCACAATATCTGAACCTAGATCGCGCTGCACTTGCATCGCCTTTTCCGGGCTTAGCATGATTTTCTCGCCGTTCACCGGTGAGCTAAACAACACACCCTCTTCGGAGATTTTACGCATAGCACCCAGGCTAAATACCTGGAAGCCGCCTGAATCGGTCAGGATAGGCTTATCCCAGCCCATAAAGTCGTGCAGATCACCGTGCTGTTTGATGATCTCAGTGCCCGGGCGCAACATCAGGTGGAAAGTATTACCCAGACAAATATGCGCTCCCGTGCCTTTTAGCTCTTCAGGAGTCATGCCTTTTACCGTGCCGTAAGTACCCACGGGCATAAATGCCGGAGTTTCCACTACACCACGGTCAAAAATCAAGCGACCACGACGGGCTTTGCCATCGGTTGTATCTAATTCAAATTTCATATGAACCTCAATCGGTCGGAAAAACAGTCCAACTCTACTTAACTGTTGCGAACTTAGGCGCAATTTAACCGTCCGATTCTACCTTTTTTGGCACGGCAATACTATGAATTGGGGCAAATCGAAAAAATAAAAGGGGGGTGGGTTAGGTTATGCTCGCAGCTTCGCGTTTTGTAGGTTGGCCTTTAGGCCGACATGGTGGCAGTTGTGCATATTTGTCGGGCTGAAAGCCCGACCTACAGGCAGCAAGGGGTGTATGTTTGTAGGTCGGCCTTTAGGCCGACAAGGTGACAGTTTTGCATACTTGTCGGGCTAAAAGCCCGACCTGCAAGGAATGAAAGACCTAGAGCTAACTTGTTTGCTTGGTTAAGAACATGGCATCGCCATAACTGAAAAAGCGATAACGCTCTTTGATGGCCTCGTGGTAGGCATCCATAATATGCGTTTGCCCCGAGAAGGCGCTGACCAGCATGATCAGGGTGGACTCTGGCAAGTGAAAGTTGGTGATCATGGCATCGACCACATTGAAATGGTAGCCGGGGAAGATAAAGATATCCGTGTCGCCAAAGTAGCTTTTAAGCTCGCCGCCACCGATTTTCGCCGCCGACTCCAAAGAACGCACCGAGGTTGTACCCACGGCGATAACTCGACCGCCACGCGCTTTAGCGGCCTGCACTGCGGCCACCACCTCTTCTGGCACTTCAATGTATTCCGAGTGCATATGGTGATCGGTAACGCTCTCTACGCGCACCGGCTGAAAGGTGCCGGCTCCCACATGCAGGGTGACAAAGGCCATCTCAACATTCTTGTCTTTTAGCTGCTGCATCAGGGCTTCATCAAAGTGCAAGCCAGCGGTTGGCGCCGCCACGGCACCGGGTTTTTCACCGTAAACGGTCTGATAACGCTGTTTATCTTCGTCGTTATCCGGACGGTCGATATAAGGCGGCAAAGGCATATGACCAATTTGTTCCAGGGTCTCCAGCACCGAACCCTCGCCTTTTAATTCCAGTTCGAATAACTCACCCTGACGGCCAAGCATTTCCATTTCTGCTTTGCCTTCAAGCAGCAGCATGGTGCCAGGCTTAGGTGACTTGCTCGAGCGCACATGAGCTAAAACCCGCTTATCATCCAATACGCGCTCAACCAGCACTTCCACCTTACCGCCGGAAGCCTTATTGCCGTGCATGCGCGCCGGGATCACCTTGGTATTGTTAAACACCAAAAGATCGCCAGGCTCGATAAAGTCGATAATGTCTTTGAAAATATGATGAGAGGTCGCACCGCTGTTACCATCCACCTTAAGCAAGCGGCTTTGGCTGCGCTCCTTTTGTGGAAAACGGGCAATTAACTCTTCGGGTAAATCAAAACTAAAATCGGCCACACGCATGTCGGGCTCTCCAGGGTGCTGAAAATCGCGCCAAGTCTAGTGATTCCCCAATCCGAAATCAAGCACACTAACCAGCCCGAGCTTTGGATTCGCCACAGGCTAGAGTTCTGCCATAAAAGGGTGACCGCTTCATACCCCGAAGAAAATCAAAAAATATTTGCTGCAAAAACATCAAACTAACCACAAGTTGATTGTTTTTTAACTAGCGTTACTTTTGCTCTGCAACTGCTTGGCTATACTGAATAGTTCATGGTCTGTCTGAGCTTATCTGTGCATTTGCCAAAGATACAAGCAAGACGGCCAATACCAATTGGTGTAAATGCGCTACCCGTGCCAACTAAGGTGGCACAACAAAAAAACTAATAATGGCCCAACAATGGAATGTGGCAAACCAGGTTACTGGTTCAGGAACTCCGCGTCACCGCCTGTGTTCAGGGGTGTGGAAGACTACAAATAAAGGAAATCGGCATGTTTTTTTTAGTTACTCTACTTTTGTGCGTCAACCTCTTTATAGCTGGGCAATGTTATATGCATGCCAAACGTAAAGGCTATCCGGTTAAGCTCTTTCTGGCCTTGGGTCTGGTGCCCTACTTCAACTTAGTGATCTGGGTGTACCTGCTGTTTCTACCGGCGTTGGAAAAACATCAGTTTGGCTCAAAAACAACTCCTTAGGTCGGTGCTTCGCGCCGACATTTCAACGAATCCGCATATTTGTCGGGCTAAAAGCCCGACCTACAACGACAAAGGGAGAGTGATGCTCTATTGCCGGGATTATCGACAATTGCTCCTGCTTTGCTCTACTACCGCCATCCATGGCGGCAAAGGCTGGTCTACAAAGCGTATTGTTTTGCTTTACTAAGCAGCTTTTTATGATCCAGCTTGCCACTTACGCAACGGTTGATATCCGATTTTTTAAACACCGCCATATGCTGGTTACGGGCCTGGCTAAACTGCACATTTACAAATTGTTCGTCGCTGATATCACGCATCCCGACACCATAATCACAGAGACTGCGGGCTACACTGGTGAGTGCTTTTTGCAATTGCTCCTGCTGCTCTTGTTGTTGCTTTTCCTTTTGCTTTAAACGTTTCACCTTTACTTCTTTGACCAGCATCTTGTTTTTGGCATCAAGCGTATCTTTTTCCTCGCGCAACTTGACGATTTCACGCTCTATTTTCTGCAATTGCTCGGTGAGGTCCTTATTGTCATCCTGAAGCTTGGATTGGATTCTCACTTCCCTTTGCTCGCGGTTAAGCTCGCGAAGACGATGCCGCAATTCCCTCTGCTGCTCAGCGCTGGCACGCATTTGCTCCGATTGCTCACGAATATCTTCCAACTCAATAATGATTTCCTTGGACTCTGTACCTACGACCTCACCATTTACAAATTCCATATGGCCATCATTCATGGTCACCGAATCTGCGGTGATCACGGCCTCAGGCGGCAGCGGCGGCAAGGGCATATCATCAAATTCGGTTACAAAGACAAAATGATTATCCAGACGAATTCGATACAGCACCCCCTGGTCGGCCAAATAGGTACTGGAAACCTGCACCGATTGACGCTCTAGATCCTGCTTTAACGCCGTGCTCAGAATATTTTCCACTATGCCAATTTGGCGCTGCACCTGGTCAAACTCACCGGCCTGCGCAACATTAGTAAAGGAAGCCACACCTAGCGCCACAGCGCTTGCTATAAAGTACTTTTTCATCATTGACTCTCTGTGTTGTAAGCCGTGCTATAAGGCGGCTGTTGTTCAATTTGTTCAGCAATATCATTGAGCTGCATGCGCAAATAAGCATTATCCTGGGCGCGCTGGGTATTGATGTAATCGACCAGAGTCGCCATCGCATCCTGGCGCTCACTGCGGGCGATATCCACAGTTTGTGTGGCTATATCCGCTAAGGCTTCCTTTTGCCACTGCGACTGTGCCACCAGGGCCTCGCTCAATTGCTGCATCTGCTGTTTTTGCTCGGCTAAGGTTTGCTCTTGCTGTTGAATTTGCGCCACCAGCTGCTGATTAGTGCCATACACCTGGTAACCGCCAAAGAGCATGGCAAAACTCATAATGCTTGCAGCTACCCAGGGAAAATACTGGCTTGAGGTCGGCGTTAATGGAAATAACCGCTCAGCTTGCCAGCTTTGAGGAACATCCTGGGCAGCAAACTGCTCAGTAGCCCCTTGCCAATATTCGGCCTGTTTAAGCATGGGGCCAAACACAGGATCGCCGCTCAACGCCGCCATTTCATCCGCACTCAACTGCTCGCCATCTAAGGCTCTGTCAAAAAGCGCTTCAAGATTATTTTGTTTGGCCATCATGAACCTCCAATTGCGGTTTTAATCGACCCAAAGCCGCATACAAACGTGTTTTAACCGTATTGGCCGATACCTCCAGCTGCTGCGCAATTTCTTCAAAGGTGCAGTGTTGGAAGAATTTCATCTCCACCACCACCCTTTGCTCAAAGGGTAACCTGGCAAGCTCGGCTAGCAGCCGCTGATTTTGTTGCGCCTGCATTAAGGGGCGCTCCATATGCAAGACATTACTGCTTGGCTCTGCCACCTCATCCAGGCTCTGATGCTGGCGGTGGCGGCGAAAATGCTCCGCCGACTTGTTATAGGCGATACGAAACAACCAGGTATACAACTGACTTTGGCCATTAAATTGACCCAAACCTTGATAGGCACTGATAAAGGTTTCCTGCATCACATCCAGGGCATCGTCCGGGTGCTGAAGCAACCTTAGACACTGGTTATACAGCCTTTTCTCATGGCGTTTCACCAGGGTCAGCCAGGCTTTATTGCTGCCGCTTTGTGCTTTTGTTATTAGCCGTTGTTCTGAGTTAAAAATCACGTAATTAAGCAATCAATTGATTGTGTTATTAGGTTAGTTGCAAGGCAGTGGGAAAAAGTTTGGAAAAATTAAATTTATTTATAAAAAAAGCGGCCTAAGCCGCTTTCAACAAGACATTTATTCACTGCCAACCGTGCAGCAGGTGCGAAGGAATTCGCCGACCTTTTCACTGAACAAACGGAAGTCGCCGATACGCCCCGTGGTTTTACGCCAAACTAAGCCGACATCACGATGGGCATCCGAGTCCGAGCTCACCGCCAGCAAGGGCTTGGAGTCTAAAATCCCGGCATTGAGCGCCATTTGCGGTAAGAAGGTAACGCCCAGCTTGTACTCCACCATGGAAAGCAGGGTATGTAGGTTACTGGCCTCAAAAGGGTTAATACAGCTAGCTCGCTCTAGGTTACAGGCACTCAGGGCATGCCCCGTCATACAGTGCTCTCGCTCAAGCAAGAAGACACTGTGCTCCGGTAGCAGGTTGTAATCGACCTCAGAGTCAATCTGGTAATCCTTATGATGCACCAGATAAAACTTATCTTTAGCGAGGATCTGGGTATGAAAACGGCTGGTTTCATAAGGTAAGGCCAGCAGGGCAATATCTATATGGCCATGCTCGAGTTTATCGAGCAACTTATCACTGGTGTCTTCTACCAGCACCAGATCCAGCTCTTTAAAGGTGGCCTTACAATAGCAATGCAGCGGCGCAGCCACAAAACTGGCAATAGTAGGAATAATGCCAATAGTGAGCGAGCCACTAAGTGGATGCAAGTGACTGCGAGTAAGCTCTTTAACACTCATGGTGTCGTCGATGATCTTCTTCGCCTTTTCCACCACCTCCTCGCCGATGGCGGTAAACATCAGGCTGCGATTTTCCCGCTCGATGAGCTGCACCCCAAGGTTTTCCTCAAGGTTCTGAATGGCGCTACTTAAGGTCGACTGACCTATATAACAGGCGCTGGCGGCGCGGCCGAAATGCTGATGCTGGTGTACGGCTAAGAGATACTGAAGCTGCTTAATACTGGGTAGGTTCGTCATATTTATGCCCATAAATAAAAAGACCCCAACACCTGGGGCGTTGAGATCTTTTCAAGCTAAAAGACTGTTTAGTCGTGGCAGGCGCTCAGCGCCTACGCTTTATACGCCAAATGCTGTTCGTAATACGTAGAAGATTACAATAGCAAGTGCGGCACCAACAGGCAACGTAATTACCCAAGAAACAACGATATTTCTTATTACGCCCATATTCAGCGCGGCAATACCTCGGGCCATACCTACACCCAATACCGCACCAACCAGGGTTTGCGTGGTAGAGATAGGCAGACCTGTACCTGAGGCGATAACAACGGTAGAAGCAGCGGCAAGCTCGGCAGCAAAACCACGGCTAGGCGTTAGGTGAGTGATACCTTCACCGATAGTTTTAATTACTTTCTTACCTAGTAGCGCAAGACCAACAACAATACCAATACCACCAAGAGGCAGAATCCACCAGGCCAGCGCCGCTTTCTTAGCGATTTCACCATTGTTTTCAACAATATTTACTACCGCAGCAAGTGGACCGATGGCGTTAGCTACATCGTTTGAGCCGTGGGCAAAGGCCATACAACAGGCGGTCAGAACCATTAATACCGCAAACACTTTTTCAACGTTGTTGAACTGCATTTTCTTGTCGGCTTTAGGGTCCATCTTCATACGTTGAATAACGATTTTACCGATAATGGCAATAACAACGGCGATACCGATAGAAAGCATATAACCTTCCACTGCACCCAAGTTAATGCCTATGTGCTTTAAGCCTTTTTTGATAGTCACAAGAGACATTACGAAACCGGCAAGACCCATATACATAGGCACGAAACGCTTGGCATTCTCAAGCGGCTTTTCGGTATCGAAAATCAGCTTTTGCGCGCTCATAAAGATAAGATAAGCGATAAAACCAGAGATCGCCGGGGTGACAATCCAGCTACCGACTATGCCTGCAACCTTAGTCCACTGAATCGCTTCACTACCCACGGCAACCAGGGCAAAACCTATGATGGCGCCAATGATTGAGTGAGTTGTTGAAACAGGCCAGCCCAGGAAAGAGGCAATTAATAACCAGCTACCCGCGGCAAAGAGCGCGGCAATCATACCCAGAACCATAAGTTCAGGGATATCAGCAAATGGGGCGGCATCAATAATACCTTTACGGATCGTTGATGTTACTTCACCGCCAGCCAAGTAGGCACCGGCAAATTCGAAAATCATCGCAATGACGATTGCTTGTTTGATCGTTAGGGCTTTAGAGCCCACAGAAGTACCCATGGCGTTGGCTACATCGTTTGCACCGATACCATAAGCCATGAAGAAACCTACCGCTGCGGCAACAAGCACTAACAGGGTACCGTAGGACGAAATAATATCCATCAGAAAAACCTTATTTTTTTAACTTTGTGTGATTTAACTCTGTACCTTTCACTGAGTTAAATCCGGGCAATGTTAACGGGCTAACAGCACTTCTAAACGAGCACCAACTCGTTCAGCGATATCTGCTAAATCACCCACCCATTCGATGATCTTGTATAAGAACATCACATCAACTGGGTTCATCGTGTCTTCGATGCGACGTAATTCATGACGCAATCTGATTTGCATGTCGTCCGTGTCTTGCTCAATGGCATCAAGCTCAACCAGCATTTTTTCCACCAGCACAACTTCGCGACCGCGAAAACCGGTTTCCAATAACTCGTCTAGCTCGTTAATTGCCTTTGATGCTTGTTTAGTTGCATCCACGCAGCGGGATAAATATTGCAAAAAGTCTTTTTGAATGGTCTCTGGGATTGTCATCTCACGACCAACAACACGACCGGCAATATCTTTTGCCTTATTAGCAATCTTATCCTGATGAGTGATCAGCTCAAGTAGGTCGGTACGCTCAACTGGAAGGAACAAACCACGAGGCAAGTTAAGACGGATTTCACGTTTTAACTCGTCCGCTTCACGTTCAAGTGAGCGAATTTTAAGGCGTAACTCTTCCGCTTCATGCCACTCTTTTTTAAACACATGTTCAAAAAATGGAATAAGCATGGCGCTGGCTTTGTGCACCTTTTTTATATGATCTTCGATTGGTTTAATAGGTGATTTTGCAAAAACCCCTAAAAACGCATTACTAGGCATAATTGACCCTTTGAATCTTAGTTTGCAATAAAATCGTCATAAATAAGTCACGGAAACGTCTTAGGATGGCTCCTATAATCGCTACCAGTGTCAATTTATTTTCGATTTGCATCTTTATGCTTCGGGCGTGATTTTACCTTATTAATCACCCGAACGCATGAATTTTCATGCTCAATTCATCAATGTTTTGCCAACTCCAAGACGGCGAAAAATATGAACATAAAAAAGGGCAAAAGTCCTTTTGCCCTTACATCTTGCTACCGGTTAGATGGTCTTCGCAATCATATCCTGTGATACGTGGCGAATATCTTTACCCTTAACAAAGTAGATTACGTACTCAGAAATATTCTGACAACGATCACCAATGCGCTCCAGTGAACGTACCGACCAGATCAGCTCCATTACACGCGGAATTGAACGCGGATCTTCCATCATGTAGGTCATGATCTGACGCGTCAGGGCTTCGTATTCACGGTCGACCTTTTCATCGGCCTTGTGCACTTCAAACGCTTTTTGTGCATCCATACGGGCAAAAGCATCAAGCACATCGTGCAGCATTTTTGACACCAGGCGACCCATGTTTTCCATGTTCGCCAGCAAGCCCTGCTGATCCTTGGTGAAAGAATCCAAGGCTACTTTGGCGATACGCTCGGCTTCATCGCCGATACGCTCTAGATCGGCAATGGTTTTGGCGATGGCAACAACCAGGCGTAAATCGCTCGCCGCCGGCTGACGCTTGGCGATGATGCGCGTGCACTCTTCATCTATGTTCACTTCCATGGCGTTAACACGGTAATCGTTTTCTTTTACCTTCTTCGCCAGTTCGCCGTCGCCTTTGGCTACGGCGTCTAAGGCACTGTTTAGTTGCTGCTCAACCAAACCACCCATGCTTAGTACATGATTGCGCACATTTTCCAGCTCTTCGTTAAATTTACCGGAGATATGCTTATTAATATTGTGTTCCATAATGGCCTTCTTAATTCTTACCTAATAATGATAGCAAGCATTGCTACGCCCATCACAGCTTAACCGTAACGACCAGTGATATAGTCTTCGGTTTTCTTTTTACTTGGCGTGGTGAACAAGGTATTGGTATCTGCATACTCAATTAGCTCACCCATATACATAAATGCGGTTTGGTCTGACACACGGGCTGCCTGTTGCATGTTGTGTGTAACTATTACCACAGTGTATTTATCTTTTAGATCGCTGATCAGCTCTTCGATAACCAAGGTTGAAATTGGGTCAAGTGCCGAGGTCGGCTCATCCAGAAGCAAAACTTCAGGTTCAATCGCGATTGAACGGGCAATCACCAGACGCTGCTGCTGACCACCTGACAGACCAAAGGCACTGTCGTGCAGTCGGTCTTTAACTTCATCCCACAAGGCCGCACCGCGCAGGGATTTTTCCACCACTTCATCAAGCTTACGCTTGTCTTTAATGCCCTGTAGGCGCAGGCCATAAACCACGTTCTCATAAATCGACTTAGGGAAGGGGTTAGGACGCTGGAACACCATGCCGACGTTACGGCGCAGGGCCGCAACATCGACACGCTTGTCGTAAATATTTTCGCCGTGCAGCAGGATTTGACCTTCGATACGACAGGTATCAACCAGATCATTCATGCGGTTAATACAACGCAATAGCGTCGACTTACCACAGCCAGATGGACCGATAAATGCGGTTACCTGACCTTTGGGGATATCCATGCTGACATTTGCCAGTGCTTGCTTCTCGCCGTAGTAAAGATCGAGGTTTTTAATCTGTAACGCTGTTTGCTCTGGGGTCAGATTGGTTAGATCCAACTTGTGCGTGTTTGCTGCGTTTACTTCGGTTGCAACTGTAATCATAACGTTTTTACCTATCTCAATTCTTTACATTAGTTGTCTAGCGCGCGGAACTTCTCACGCAAATGGTTACGAATACCAATTGCCGTGATGTTCAGAGCAATAATCACTGTGACCAGCAGGAATGCAGTTGCATAGACCAGTGGGCGCGCAGCTTCTACGTTCGGGCTTTGGAAGCCTACATCATAAATATGGAAACCCAAGTGCATAAATTTACGATCTAAGTGCACATAAGGGAAGTTACCATCCAGTGGCAGAGTTGGTGCCATTTTCACTACACCCACCAGCATCAGAGGTGCAACCTCACCGGCCGCACGGGCCACCGCTAGGATCAGACCCGTCATAATGGCCGGGCTGGCCATAGGCACCACGATGCGCCACAGGGTTTCAGCCTTGGTGGCACCCAGAGCCAATGAGCCCTGACGCACCTGACTTGGAATACGTGATAAACCTTCTTCGGTTGATACGATAACCACAGGCAGAGTCAAAATAGCCAGTGTCAATGCCGACCAGATCACACCAGGAGTACCAAATACCGGGCTTGGCGACGCTTCCGGGTAGAACAATTGGTCGATGCTGCCACCGAGCATGTAAACGAAGAAACCAAGACCGAATACACCGTATACAATCGAAGGTACACCGGCCAGGTTGATTACCGCGATACGGATCATCTTGGTTACCGCATTCTTCGCCGCATATTCGTGCAGGTAAATGGCTGCAACCACACCAAATGGAGTCACAATCACTGCCATTAGCATAACCATAAATACGGTACCGAAGATGGCTGGGAATACCCCGCCCTCAGTGTTCGCTTCGCGAGGGTCGTCAGAAATAAACTTGCCCAACTGGCCGAAGTAATGACCCACCTTGGCGAAGAAGCCCATGTCGTTCGGCAACCAGAAATCCAGCACCTGATACAGTGGCAGGGTTACCAGCTCACCGCGCATGTCTTTTACTACAACCTGATCGCGCTTGGCGTCATCACGCAGTTGGAAAAGTGTTTTTTCCAGCTCTTTATACTGTTCACGCAAGGCCTTACGTTGGGCTTCAAGCTCAGCGGCACGCTCGTGAGTCAACTCGTTATCAAGCTCATAGCCACGCTCTTTTAAACGCAGGCGCTCAAGCTCGTAGTTAATATGGCCAATGTCGCCATTTTGCAGGTCCAGTGCCTGTTCATTCAGGTCTACCGCACGCTCTACCAGCTCTTCCAGTTTTTCTTCCAGGTCGCCTTGAACCGGCTGACCGTTTTCGATCACCTGTTCGATATAACCATAGAAGTTACCGTTTTTAGAACGTTCGAACACGGCCAGGTTATGGGGCGTCGATTGGCTTTGGATGTCGGTTTCCAAAATCCAACGGAAATCCAACTCCACATATTCACGGTTACCGGTTTTGATCAGGTAACGGGTTAGTTCTTCCCCCTGGAAGTCACCCAAGTCTACGCCCGCTTGGCGTACGCGGCTGGCCGGCACAACTTCGTGGTCATAGATTTCACCTATTACCGTGTGCTGCTCTACCGAGCCCTGAATATGAAACTCGTGTACCGGTGAGGCCCAGAAGAAGCCCAGACCACGCCATGCGATCAAGGCCAGCAGGCCGATTACCGAAATCAAACTGATGCTTACCGCACCACCGGTCATCCAAATCCAAGGAGAACCAGACTTAAACCACTGTCTTATCATGTCGTTTCTCCTCTAATTACAGTGAGCTGTACTTTTCACGCAGGCGCTGACGAACAAACTCAGCAAGCGTGTTAAAGACAAAGGTGAAAATAAACAGCACAAAGGCGGCAAGGAAAAGAATACGGTAGTGCGAACTACCTACTTCTGACTCCGGCATTTCTACCGCTATGTTGGCCGCCAGAGTACGCATACCTTGGAAAATGCTCCAATCCATAATTGGCGTGTTACCTGTCGCCATCAGTACGATCATAGTTTCACCCACGGCGCGACCTAGGCCCATCATAATAGCCGAGAAGATACCCGGGCTGGCGGTAAGTAATACTACGCGCACCAGGGTTTGCCATTGGGTGGCGCCCAGCGCCAGAGAGCCGTTCGACAGGTGCTTAGGCACGCTGAATACCGCATCTTCGGCAATCGAGAAAATAGTCGGAATAACCGCAAAGCCCATGGCGATACCCACAACCAAAGAGTTACGTTGGTCGAAGGTCATGCCTAACTCGTTGGTGATGTACTGACGCACGTTGCCACCAAAGAACCAGGCTTCGAGGTTACCGCTCATGGCAAATGACAACCAGCCGATAAACAACACCACAGGAATAAGAATAATCGAGTGTGCGCCCTCTGGAATACGGTGACGAATATGCTCCGGCAGCTTAGTCCATGCCAAAGCAGTAGCTAAGATACCTATAGGCAACAGTACCAAGAGAGCGACAATGGCCGGGAGGTTTTCCTCAATTAACGGCGCCAACCAGAGACCGGCCAAGAAACCTAAGATAACCGTTGGTAAGGCTTCCATAATTTCAACCGTTGGCTTAACCACCTTACGGAGCTCGCTCGACATAAAGTAGGCGGTGTAAATGGCCGCAGACAGAGCGATAGGCACGGCAAACAGCATGGCGTACATGGCCGCTTTTAAGGTACCGAATGAAATAGGCACCAAAGAGAATTTAGATTCAAAGTCATCACTGGCCGACGTTGACTGCCAGATGTAATCCGGCTCAGGGTAGCCTTCATACCAAACTTCTTGCCATAAACCAGACCAGGTTACTTCTGGGTGCTCGTTTTCAATTTCCAGCACGCTCACCTTGTTGTCGGCAAGAATTAACGCAGCATTAGCACGCGGAGCAACGGCAAAGTTCTTAATGGCTCCTTCGGCCACCTTGCCCTGCCATAGCTTGGCTTCACTGGTGGTGTAATACAGGCCTAGCTCACCGTTGGCACCGGTAGTAAAGAAGGTGCGACGGTAGAATTCAGAGTAAATATTAATGGCTTTTTGCTTTGAGGTTTCAAAGGCACGAATTTTCTTAAATTCCTTCCCCTCATCTGTATTCACCTCAAACCACTGCGACACTTCACCATTGTCATTGGCCAACATTAGCGAGTTGGCGCCGGCAAGTAGTTGCGCAGAAACAATATTGGCGTTTTCTTCATTCGCCGCCAAAATCTGTGTCAGTTGCACATCATCGGCATAACGGCTGTCGAAGATATAAATCTGGTTGGCCGAGCGCACAAAAACGCGACTGCCATCGGGAGAGATCAACAGCTCATCAATACGACCGTCGATATCCAGCTCGGTTTGCTCCGCAACCCATTCGGTTTCGCCAGTCATAAAGTTTTCTTCACCCACATAGGCGCTAAATACCACGCGCTTATCGGCGGTCAAAGCAACCACAACAAGCTTGCCTTCAGTTTGAGCAAAGGCGAAGCGCTTTATGGCGGCGCCCTGCTGGTCAACCGTTAACGGCTCACTGCCTAAGGGGTAATTAAGGACAGGCGTCATCTTACGCTGGTTGTTAGGGAAGGTAACCTGAAAGCTGGGCTTTACGATAACCACTTCACCGCTATCCAAACCATAGGCGTACAAGCCCTGGTGCGGCGCGCTGGTTGCAAAGCTGGACACTGCCGCCGGCAACTCTGCCGTCAGTTCGGTGATCTGCTTACCGAAATCAGTCCCCTGGATATTATAGAAATCAACGGCACCACTGCGCTTAAGCAAGTAAGCGACCTCGGTTTGCTCTTCAAGGCCTAGACCTACTACTTCTTGCTGGTCTACGGTGAAATGTGCGCGCTCTTGAACTTCAGCCGATTCAAAAATTGGCTGTACTACATAGAGGAGATAGAAAAATATCAGCAACAGCGCCACGAGTACCATTACCCCACCTGAGGTAATACTAAACTGAGCTATTTTGTCTTTAAACAGACGGCTTCTATCCGTGCTAAATGACAGGTTTTGCGGATTGGAAGTCATCAACTTACCCTTAGATCTTGACGATGTGCGGATTATATTTCATCAAAATGACAGTTTTGTTACATGGCTCTAAAACTGCTACGAAAAGCTGAATTTTAATCTTCTTAGCCGAGCAGACCCGGGAGTTAAAATCCTCACTGCAACAATTGGACAAACTTAAAAAAGGGGTCAATACTTGCTGATGAAAGATTTGAATAAATATTCAAACCTATTTAAAACCTTATAATTAACATTGCCTTAACGAATTCTCTGGGGTTTATATATGCTCCCTTAAACGGGCTTTTCACTCACAATAATAAAGAGACAGTAACCTATGCAGCAGTTAGTATTAACCGTAATCGGCCAAGACCGCCCCGGCCTCTTAGAAGACCTTGCTTCCGTTATTCTTAGTCACCATGGTAACTGGTTAGCCAGTAACCTTTCCCATCTTGCCGGTAAGTTTGCCGGTATCGTTCAGGTCGAAGTGGCCGAAGAGCACCTGCGCGAGTTACAAGATTCCCTCAATAGCATTGCGCATTTGGAAATTCGCGTCGAATCCGGCGACCTCACCAACGCCGCAACTGCCGAGTTAATTAACCTGGTGATCACCGGCAATGATCGCCCGGGTATAGTACAAGAGCTGGCAACCGTGATCCGTCATAAGGGGGCCAATATCACCCATCTGACATCAAAGCGACAAAGCGCACCTAACTGGGGCGTGCCTATTTTCAGCGCCATGGCGACCGTGTCCTTACCTGCGGGAATGAGTCGAGACGTGGTTATTGAAGCGCTAGAATCCATTACCTCGGATGTGATCGTCGATATCGAAGATTAGCGGCAAAAACTTACGACCGAAATAGGCAAGGCTACGGCCTCTGTCATATTTCGGTCATGTTTCTGCAATAAATTAGCGCACTTAGCCAGCCCTTTATTCTGAGTGTGTTATGAACATGGAACAAGTCGACCTGCACGTCACCAGCTATTATCCCAAAGAGCTGAGTTGGTTATCGTTTAACGAGCGGGTATTGCAAGAAGCGAGAGATACAACTAACCCCATTATCGAGCGTATTCGCTTTTTAGGTATTTTCTCCAATAATCTCGATGAATTTTTCCAGGTGCGGGTTGCCGATGTAAAGCGCCGAATTCTTCTTAACAAGCTGCCAGACGCCAATTTTGACGAAGATGAGGCCTTAATGCAGCAAATTCAGGACAAGGTCTTAACCCTAGGTCATGATTTCAATGTCGCCTATGATGATATTCTTAAGACCCTGACCGAACACAATATCCATGTAAAACGCCCAGAGCAGCTCAGCCCCTTTCATCAGCAATGGCTGGGTGGTTTCTTTAAGGCCGAGGTACTTGAACACCTGTCACCTATTTTGGTGGACGAAAACAAGAATTACTCGGGCCATATCAACGACACCATGACCTATTTGTTCGTGGAAATGCAGGATGACAAAAATCACTACGCCCTGCTGGAGGTGCCGACCAATCGCCTGCCGCGCTTTGTGGTGCTGCCGGCAGAAAGAACCCGGCGCCAAAAGACCATAGTGCTGCTCGATGATATTATTCTTTATTTTCTTAAAGACGTATTCGGCAACTTTTTCGCCTTCGACTCCATTCGTGGCTACGCCATTAAACTGACCCGAGATGCCGAATACAATCTCGATGATGAAATCGAAGAAGGCGTATTGGACAAGATGTCCAAGGGCTTAAAACAGCGCCTGCGCTCCGAGCCGGTGCGTCTGGTATACGACCATACTATGCCCAGCGAAATGCACAAGGTGCTGCGTAAACGCTTAGGTATCAACCGCTTTGATGCCCTGATCCCAGGTGGCCGATACCGTAATTTCCGCGATTTTTTGGCCTTTCCCAATGTAGGTCGTCGCTATTTAGAAAACAGCCCGCTGCCGAGCCTGCGCTCTCATGCCTTTGAGCGCTTTAGCAGCGTGTTCGATGCCATCAGCCATGAAGACATCTTGCTCTATTACCCCTATCACACCTTTAATCACTTTTTAAACTATGTGCGCCAGGCCTCCTTCGACCCGGATGTGGTGCATATCAAGGTCAATATTTATCGTGTTGCCAGCCAGTCGCGCTTAATTGGCGCCCTGGTCAATGCCGCCAAAAATGGTAAAAAGGTGACCGTCATGGTGGAGCTCAAGGCCAGGTTTGATGAGCAGAACAATATTGAATGGGCCAAATCCCTGGACGAGGCTGGCATCAAGGTTATCTTCGGTATCCCTTCTTTGAAGGTGCATTCCAAACTTTGCGTGATCCACCGTAAAGAGCAGGGGCAAATCGTTTCCTATGCCCATATAGGCACGGGTAACTTCCACGAGAAAACAGCGAAAATCTATACCGACTTTAGCCTGTTCACCAAAGATCCTGCCATTTGTGAGGAATGCGACAACGTCTTTAAGTTTATCGAGCACAGCTACAAGCCATTTAACTTTGAACACCTTATGGTGTCGCCGGTCAATGCCCGCGAGCGTATCAACAGTTTGATTGAAGAGCAGTGCCAGCTTAAGCGTAACGGCAGCATTCTTATCAAGATCAACAACCTGGTAGATAAGGAACTGATCGACAAGCTGTATCTGGCTTCGCAGCAAGGGGTGAAGATACGCCTGATTATTCGCGGTATGTGCTCCCTGGTGCCAGGCATTAAGGGATTAAGCGAGAATATCAAGGTTATCAGCATAGTGGATCGCTTTTTAGAGCACCCGCGAGTCATGGTGTTCGGTAAATATGAACAAAGTAAGGTCTATATTTCCTCCGCCGACTGGATGACCCGTAACCTGGATCATCGCGTCGAAGTCGGGGTCCCCATCTACAGCCCGGCCCTGCAGCAGGTGATCATAGATATTCTTGAACTGCAATGGCGCGACCGCAGCAAAGCTCGTATTATTGACGCACAACAACAAAATCACTATGTGCGTCGCGGTAATAAAAAGAAAATCCGCTCGCAGATAGCCATACATGATTACCTGAAGAAATGGGAAAGCAGCCGTGCAAACCAATGAGCCCACTACCTACGCCGCAGTTGACTTAGGATCGAACAGTTTTCACCTGCTGCTAGCACGTGAAGTCGATGGCCGCTTCGAGGTACTGCATAAGGAAAAACAACGGGTCTATCTGGCCGCGGGGCTGGATCACCGCTACTGCCTCAGCGATGAAGCCATAGACAGGGCGGTTGCTGTACTCAAGCAATTTGCCCTTACCCTGGCGGACTTTCCCGCCGCCAACGTTAAGGTGGTCGCCACCTATACTCTGCGCCGGGCCCGTAACGTTAAACGCTTTATGCAAAGAGCGCGAGCGATTTTCCCCTTTCATATCGAGGTAATTTCCGGTCAGGAAGAAGCGCGACTTATTTACCAGGGCGTGGCTCATCATATGCATCATGAAGGCCGCCGTTTAGTGATAGATATAGGCGGTGGCAGCACCGAGCTGGTGATCGGCGAGCATCATCAGCATTTGGCGCTCAGCAGTCGAAATATGGGCTGTGTCAGTTATTCGCAGCAGTTTTTCGGCGATGGCCGGATCACCAAAAAGCGTTTTCAGCGCGCCATTTTACGCGCCGAGCAGGAGCTGGAGTCAATCACCACCAGTTATGGTCAACTAGGTTGGCAGCATGTGCTGGCCACCTCGGGCACCGCCAAGGTGTTGACCGCCGTTTGCCATCAGGGTGATCTGAACCAGGAGCTGACCCTGGACGATTTATTACAGCTAATGAACAGCAGCTGCGCCGCTGGCCACTTCGATAATCTGCCCTATAGCGAGCTGGTGCCCGAGCGCCGTGGCACCTTTTGCGGAGGTTTAGCCATTATGATTGCGGTAATGCGCTCGCTGAATATAGAAAAGCTCAGTTATTGCGATTACTCGCTGCGTGAAGGCCTGCTGCATGAGCTTCATGACAAACTCACGGACAAGGATATCCGCGTTACCACCATCACCAACTTAAGTGCCCGTTATGTGATAGATACCGAGCACGCCGCCAATGTATGCGCTTCCCTGCAATGGCTTTTTCCTCATGTTGCCAAGCCGTGGCAATTAAGCGAAGAGGATTTGGCCGTTCTTAACTGGGCCGCACAACTGCATGAGGTGGGCTTGAGCATCAATTCCTCCGCACTGCATAAGCACAGCGCTTATATTATTGCCCACAGCCAGTTGCCCGGCTTTACTCAGGAGCAGCAACAACTGCTGGCGACCTTAACCCGTTTCTCGCGCAAGAAAATCAAGCTCAGAGAAATGCCCGACTTTATTCATTTGCCGCAGGCCACACTCTATCGGCTGATCGTCCTGTTTCGTTTGGCTGTCTTGCTTAACCGCAAGCGCCAGGCGCAGAGTAAACCTCAGTTTGCCATCACTGTGGATGGCCATTCATTGAACGTGGAATTTAAGGGAAAGTGGCTTAAGGAGCACACCTTGTTCGCCGCCGATCTGGAAGCGGAACAAAGGCAATGGCAGAAACTGGGCCTAAAACTTCAGGTGTTCTAGGCCCTATTCCATAGTTGGCACTGTCGATGTAACACAATACTGGTGATTATGGACACCAGGCAATAGCCGAGAAACAGCCAAAAGCCCTGGTGTAACTGCGCCTGCATTATGACTAATTGACCAAAGTGGCCATCGGCATTACCACCCAGATAGGTGATGATCAGCGCCAGCACAAACACATCAGCCATACTCCATTTACTCAGCATAGCAGTGACCCTTTGCAAACGCCCCTGCACTCGTCCAAGTCGGCTCCCACCTCTCGGCCCAGGTCCAAGCAGCAAAACAACAAATTGCAATGTGGATTTAAACAGGGGCACCACCACGGAAAACATAGCTACCAGCACGGCCACCAAAACATTGTCATGCTGGTACAACTCCATCACAGTCCCCCAGATGCTGCGCGTCTTGCCATAGGCTTCAATATGCCCTTCGAGTCGATCCAGACCGAGCATTTGCGACAAGGTCTGGAGCATATACCGGCTTTGGCTGTCCCCCTCCTCGGTAATGGCTTCAACGGCACTGCTTGCCAATTCAGACTTGGCAATTTTTGCTTCTATAGTCAGTGCCGGCTCGGTAACGGCAAAGGCCAGCAACACCAGAGAAAAAATAAGCAGTAGACTAATAAAAAAACGACGCACGGCATTCCTCCAACAGAGCCAAAAATGCACTTGCCATGGCCAAGCCAGATCGCAAGAGCTTGTTATTATGACTCTTTCTGTGGTGCAAAAAAGCATTTTTGTACATTTATGTACACGAATTAATTAGGGACTGCCTCCCCTAAAGGTTTACTGTAAAGGCAACAGTTCCTAAAACAATACCTTTTGTATGGGTATATTGGTTATAATTGGGCTTTACTCTACTCTATTAAGTACTGATTTTTATGAGCATAGAACAAACGTTACGCGATCGTAGCAACAACCAATGTGAATTATGTGCCAGCAGCGACCACCTAAGCGTGTACGCCGTACCACCGGAAGGTGAAGCCCATTCCGACAAATCCATCCTGGTATGTGGTTTTTGTGCCGAGCAATTACAAAACCAAGATCAGTTAAGCGACACCCATTGGCACTGCCTTAACGACAGCATGTGGAGCCAGGTACCTGCGGTACAAGTTGTGGCGTGGCGCCTACTGAATAAATTAAGTGCCGAGCACAGCTGGGCCGGCGATATGCTGGATATGCTATACCTAGATGAGCAAACCCAACAGTGGGCCGAAGCCGCCATTGCTGAAGACGAAGATGTGGTGCATCTTGATTCCAACGGTGTGCGTCTGGCCGCCGGTGATACCGTCACCCTGATCAAAGATCTAGATGTAAAAGGCAGCAGCCTGGTTGCCAAACGTGGCACAGCGGTACGCAATATCGGCCTGACCTCGAACCCTGAGCATATCGAAGGGCGCGTGGAAGGTCAGCGAATCGTTATTCTGACTAAATTTGTAAAGAAATAGCGACCGCCGTTTAACCGCGAGGGTCGCAGTATAAGTCCATGTATTAAGGTGTAATTAATACATATTTACTTAAAATACTGGCAGTATTAAAGGAGTTAATAATATGAGCAAAAAGATTACTTTTTCGGCCCTAGCCCTTACCAGCGTATTATTGGGTGCCTGTAGCAATACCCCGGAGCAAGGCGCACAAACCGCCGCCGAGCAACAAATGAAAACCATGCAGGTGCAGGTTCTTTACAAAGACCGCAGCATGCTACCGCCTGGCTCGCAGTTAACCGTTACCCTTTCCGATGTCTCAAAAATGGATGTGGCCGCCGAAGTCATTGCCAGCGAAACCGTTACTTTAGATGGTGCGCCGCCTTATGATCTAGCCTTGACCTATGCCGCCGATGCGGTAAAAGAGCGTATGCGTTACAGCGTCAGCGCCAAAATAACCCATAATGGTGAGCTGCGTTATATCACCACGCAAAATAACGACCCCTTCGGTACCACGCAGACACAAAGCCCGATTAAGGTGATGATGGAGCGCGTTGCCAAGCCGAATGAAAACCTGGTTAATACCTACTGGAAAGCGATGAAAATCGGCACTGAGCAAGTAGTTGTTCAACAGCGTGAACCACAAATCACCCTGCACCAGGACGGTCGTGTCAGCGGCTTCTTGGGTTGTAACCAGGTTATGGGTCAATACGTGACAGCTCAGCACTTTGGCTTACGCTTTAAGTCGTTAGCCAGCACCAGAAAAATGTGTATGGAGCAAATGGATCAAGAGCAAGCATTCAGCAAGGTGCTAGCCGATACCTTCTCATACCGCATTAATGGCGACACCTTAACCTTGAAAAATGAGCAAGGCGATGCCTTGGCTAGCTTTAAGGCCGTACACCTGCCATAAGGCTTTTTATTGCGGCGTCTTGGCGCCGCATTCTCCTTTATTTTTTCAGCTCTTCCCTTGCCCCTTTATCCCTAGAAAACGCCGCTTTTGTTCCCATTACAAAAACAACAGCATGGTAAATTTGCCACGAACAGGATATTCTAATCCTTTATAATTATCCGTAACTTACGGTAAGAGGCCATATAGCGTGCTGACAGCCTTAGAAAAATCGCTCAAAGTCCTGGTGCTTATCCTACTTGTTATCGTCTTTTTTGGTCTGGTCCTGACCCCCAGCTATCAGGTGCAGCGCAGTGTCGATATCACAAGTTCATCGGCGCAAATTACCCCCTGGTTACAGGATTTAAACAACTGGCCAAAATGGCTGGCGGTGCAACAAATCGAAGATCGCGCCCGGCTGCAGGTACATGGCAGAACTCAGGGCGTGGGTGCGCATATCAACTGGCTAGGTGACAGCTCCCGTGGTGAACTGAGCATTACCCACAGCAGTGCAGAGCAATTAGAATTTCAGGTGCTGGTAAATGACGAATACCTTTCCCGTGGCACTATCAGCATCCAAGGCTATGCCCAGGCAGTAGGGTAACCTGGCAACAGCGGGGAGAAATCACCATCCCGGTACTTGGTCCTTATCTGGCTTGGCTTGCCGAGCATCAACTGCAAAATACCATCACCCACAGTCTGAATAACTTAAGAACCCTATCCGAGCTGCCCCAGCCAGAGCACGATAAGGATAGTGAGCAGCCCAGCGACCCCTAGCCTGCTTTTGGAAAGACACAAAAAAAGCGCCAAAAGGCGCTTTTTTGCTGCGCAGATCTGCGCTTAGAAGTGCACCTGCAAACCTGCGAACGGTCCAGATACATCGATATCCGTATTGATATCGTCAATATCATCAAGCTCGATCAGCATGCTGCGGTAACCGCCGCGAATAGCCACATCAACCGCTAAGTTATCGATCACTTCCCACTCAACACCAACCTGGTAGTCATGTACCGAGCTGTCATCAAGAGCGAACATACTGCCTTCAGCAAACACGCTAAGACCTGTGAACGGCAGGCCAATCTGAGCACGGCCATAGGCTAGTGGTACAAAGCCAGAGAAGTCGGTACGCACCATGGCCCCTGTGCTGGCGTTTTCACCACTCATGGTATCAATGATGTAAAAATCACCATCGAACTGCTTAGCACTTAGACCCAAGTCGATCGACAGGGTATCGTTATCGAAAATTTCGTAGTACAACACATAGTCGATATGAGTAAGATCGGTTTCGGTATACAGGTTCGTGCCGGCGCCAAAGTTAACGTCCTGGAACTCAAAACCGTCAACTAGGGTGGTGTCGCCGGTTACGTCCATTTCCGTGTAACGTAATTTTACGTTAGGGATAAGCGGTACTGGGTGCTCTAGGGCTACGTAGTAGCTGGTTAAGGTTTCATCTTCAAACGCGAAATCCTGCTGGGCATTGCCTTTACTACCAAAGCTGCCTTCTGGCTCTGCCTGCCAGCCTTCGGCACCTACGTATAAACCCAGTAACGTATCGGCCTGGGCTACTGGCGCCATGCTTGCTAACGATACCGCTGCCGCTAGAACGTACTTTTTCATTTTATCCCCTATTATCCTTGTGCGAGTAACTCGCTTAGTTCAATCAGTGCCGCATTGGCACGCGAAATATAATTAGCCATCACCAAAGAGTGATTGGCCACAAAACCAAAACCACTGCCGTTTAAGACCATTGGACTCCATACCGGCTCCTGCGTAGCTTCAAGCTCGCGGATGATCTGCTGCACACTCACCCTGGCATTTTTCTTCTCTAATACATCGGCAAAGTCATACTCAATGGCATTTAGAAAATGCAGTAACGCCCAGGTGGCGCCACGGGCTTCGTAAAAGGTGTCGTCAATTTTCCACCAGGAAGTACGCACCATTTGCTCATGAGGCGCATAGGTGGCCTGATGGGCTTCGCGATCGCCGGCTAAATCCGTGTTTAAGCGCTCCTGACCGACACTGGCACTGAGGCGCTGACTTAAGCTACCTAGGCGCTTTTCTGCTTCTTTAACCCAGGCGCGCAGGTTATCGGCACGGGCGTAAAACTGACTTTGGCGATCACCGCTGTCGGCAATTTGCGAGCGGTATTCAATCAGCAGCTCTATGCCTTTTTGATACTCACCCTCGGCACTTGGCCACATCCAGGCGGTATTGCTGATGTTAAATTGCGGCTGAGCTTTTTTCAGCGAAGGATGCTCGGTTGACTGAGATTGCGAACGGCTAAAGTCTTTACGCATGGATAGGGCCATATCACGGGCCATTTCCAATGCGCCGTATTCCCAGGCCGGCATATTGTCCATCATAACGCTCGGCGGCATCATGTCATTGCTGAGGTAGCCACCTGGTTTATCGAGTAAGGTTTGAGTCACAGTGATCAGCGCCGAGGTGGTCACATATCCTGTCACCAGTTGCTCGTTACGTTCACTGGCCTGCTGCTTGGCATTTTCGAGCACATCAAAGCGGTCTGGCTCTATGCTCCAATACACGGCAATTAAATAAAATAACAATAATACAGCGGCGATGGCCGCTGCGATCTTTCCTTTATGCTGTGACATATCAACTCCTAGTTGTGGTGGTGCTGGTGCTCACTGCCGCTGTCGCGCTTTTGCTCTTTCTCTATCAAGCTGAAAACACGCGCCTGGCCATTTACACGTTCGCCATCGGCGAAGATCAATGTCATTTTCAGAGTCTGATCGACGCTAAGGGCCTGCTGTGGCGAAAATAACATTAAGTGTAGCCCACCCGGTTGCAACACTATGCGGCTATTTGCGCCGATAGTGAGGCTGTCCAACTTGCGCATTTTCATCATGCCATCGCTGTGTTCATGGGTATGAATTTCCACGCGCCCCAGCGACTCTAGTTCAACGGCTTTAAGGGTGCGCTCACGCTCGGAATTATTTTCCAAGGTAAAATAGCCCACCGAGCTGCTGGCCGCCGGCAAAAACTGGCGAACCTTAGCCTCGCTGATCATTAGCCCATCCTGGGCGTAGCTAAAGGTACAAGCACAGAGGGCCGTTGCCGCAAGCAAGGCCCGATTGAAAATACGCAACATAATGCTTCCTTGAATTTATCCCTTGAAGGTACCCTAATATAACTTAATGACAACTGAGTGTCTTTAGTAAAATCAGCGACCTAACCCCCACTGGGGTGGGATTAAACCAGGATCTGCTCCTCAAAGAGCAGGTGGCAAACTAGGTAAAGCGCCGCCATGATAATGGGGGCATTGAGAAAGACGATGATCACCGCCAAACGAACCAGCCAGATTGGCAGATGGTGATGTTTCGCAAAACCGGCACATACGCCGGAGATTTTCTTATTCAGGGCATCGCGATAATAAGTGCTGCTTGATTTAGCCATGCTGTACTCCTAATTAGTGGAACTACTGCATGGCTCTCAAGTTATATGCCAAAACATAAGATGTTGAATTGAAAGGATTATAAAATCCATTCGGCTAATTTTAATTAGCCGGACAGACTAATTTGTAGTGTATTTGCCTACTTCTAGCTGACAAAGCCCAATGCCTGTACCAGGGTTTGCGCCGTGGCTTCACTTTTATGGCCGTTCTCGGAAAGGTGGCGACGATAACCGCGCGCTCCCGGCATCCCTTGGAAAAGCCCCAGCATATGACGCGCGACATGCCAAAAGCGGGCGCCCTGGCGCATTTCATCGTCAATATAATCCAACATTTGCTCGGCCACCTGATGGCGGGTCAAGGTGCAGCCCGGCAGGCCATAAAGCTCGGCATCCACCTGCGCCAGCAAATAAGGATTGCTGTATGCTTCACGGCCTATCATCACACCATCAACATGCTCTAAATGATGCTGACACTCGGCAAGGGTTTTGATGCCGCCGTTAATGCTGATATGCAGATGCGGATAGTCTTTTTTCAACTGGTACACACGAGGATAATCAAGCGGCGGGATTTCACGGTTTTCCTTCGGGCTCAAGCCCTGCAACCAGGCCTTACGGGCATGGATAATAAAATCATCACAGCCGATTTTATGGTTGGCATCGATCAACGCCAAAAGGAACTCATAGCTGTCTTGCTCATCGATACCAATACGGGTTTTTACCGTAACCGGGATATCGGTCACCGCCTTCATCGCCGCAATGCCCTCGGCCACCAGCTCCGGCTGGGCCATCAAACAGGCGCCAAAGCGACCATTTTGCACCCTATCGGAAGGACAACCCACGTTTAAGTTAATTTCCGCATAACCGCGCTCTGCCGCCAGCTTAGCGCAATGGGCCAACTCCTCGGGGTTTGAACCACCAAGCTGCAAGGCCACAGGTTGCTCATGCTGGTTAAAATGCAGGTAATCGCCCTTGCCATGAATAATGGCACCGGTAGTGATCATCTCAGTGTAAAGCACCGCCTCTTTGCTCATCAGGCGATGAAAGGTACGGCAATGACGGTCGGTCCAATCCAGCATAGGGGCAACGCTAAAACGGCGGAAAGTGTCTTGCTGCCAAGTGGGAGTCGGAGTATGAGTGATAGTATCTGTCATGGCTGATTACCTAAAAAACGCCTGCGGTCGTGCAGTACTAGTGTGCAGTAAGGGCGCGAATTATACGCAACTAACGCGTAAATTTCACGCCATCCAGCAATCCTCTTGCTAGAGAGCAAAATAATCTTTAATGCCGCCGAGGATATTGGCCACCGCCACCGAGCTTAAGATCAAACCCATAACCCGGGAAATAATACTGGCGCCACTGTCACCGATAAAGTTATGCACATAACGGGCAAGCAGCAAGAGCACGAGCACCAAAACCAGCACGCCCAGCATCACAGCAGAAGTGATCGCCTGCTCGACCCAGGTAAACTCGGCATTACGGGTCATCAGTACCGCGCCCAGCATGGCCCCGGGGCTGGCAATGGAAGGAATGGCCAAGGGGAAAATCGCAGTTTCGGTGGAGTCACGCATGCTCTTGATCTCGGACTCAGGCTTCCCCTCACCGAAGATCATGGTCAAAGCAAATAACAACAGAACGATACCGCCGGCAATTTGAAACGCGGCTAAGGGAATACGAATAGCGTTTAACAGCAGCTCGCCAACCACCACAAAGAATAATAACACCAGGGCTGAAACGGCGACGGCCTTATAGGCTACCTTGCGTTTAAAGGCGGCATCTTCGCCTCGGGTGACGGCGATAAACACCGGAATGGTGCCAACCGGGTCGATAACCGCAAAAAAGAAGATAAATGTGGCGATTAACTCGTTCACGCTAACTCCCAGTTATGAAAACAAAATTATACCGTTGGCGACAATTCAGAGATAGTAATTTTTCGCGACCATAGTATGCTATTAGGGGTGCGAGAAGATCAAAAAGGTAACCTATGAACGTTGATGCGCTGGTCAATAAAGCGAAAAGAATGTGTGATAGCAAGGGTGCGCGCTTCACACCCATTAGAGAAAAGGTTTTTCGCTTACTGGCGAGCACCGAAAGCGGTGTAGGTGCCTACGACTTACTTGAGCAGCTTAAGGTTACCGAAAGCAGCGCCAAACCGGCCACCATTTATCGCGCCCTCGATTTTCTGGCGGAGCAAGGCTTTATTCATAAAATCGAAAGCACCAATGCCTTTATGCTGTGCCATCATTTTGAGTCCATCCACCCGGTGCAATTGCTGATCTGTGATCAGTGCGGTCATGTGGCCGAGCTGCACTCCAGCGTGCTTTCCCATGAGCTAAGCGCTCTTGCCCTTGAGCATGGCTTTAGTGTCAGCGCCCAAACCATAGAGGCCCATGGCATTTGCAAGAACTGCCAATCTTAAGCGCCACAGCAGTACGTCAAAATGAGCCGTGATACCTTATGAGCTGGCAACAACATCAAGTCACCCTAAGCGCCAAAACGCGTGGTTTTCATCTTATCGATGATGAACTGGAGCGACTTTTGCCACAAATCGGCCAATATCAGGTCGGCTTAGTACACCTGTTACTGCTGCACACCTCCGCCAGTTTAACCATTAATGAAAACGCCGATCCCACGGTGCGTCAGGATATGGAAGCCCACTTCAACTGGGCCGCCCCCGAGCGCCAGCCCTTCTATCGCCACACCTATGAAGGGGATGACGATATGCCGGCCCATATCAAGGCCAGCACCTTGGGCTGCGAGCTGACCTTGCCTATTCGCGACGGGCATCTGGTGCTAGGCACCTGGCAGGGCATTTATCTGGGTGAGCACAGAGATATGGGTGGCAAGCGACGCATTTTGGCGACCTTTCAGGGTCAACTGTACCCCTAATAAAAACACCAAAAGTTCTTTTCTTACAATAGATTACAATTTTCCTTTTTTATTCAAACTATGGCTATAGTTAATAGACTCTGAATCAATAAGGAACAACAATGCTCACTCCAAATCATACAAATTTGATCGTTCCCTGCCTGCCCAATGACTACACAGCACAACAAAGCTTTATGCTCACCCCCAGCAGCTCACAACGCTGGGTAACCCAACTGAGCGACAGTGGTGAGCGTTTAGGCGGCGCCAATAACGACGACTTCAACGTCACCTTCACCAATAATGCCGACGATCCCAGTATTGAAAAGCGCCAGGAAGCCAGATTTATAGTGCATATTGAAGACCCAGATTGGGAATTTTTCGGCAATGGGGTGGAATATGTTAAGAGTGACAGCAATTGTAACTACAATGTCGACTCGCAGTTGAGCGAAGATAAGAAACAGCTCACCATAGTGCTGCGCCAGGTAGAACCCACGATTCGCTATGCAGGCAGTGATAACAGCCCACTTGATAAGGTGATTGAGGTCACGCCCTCACCTTCGGCACAACCGCTAACCATTGGCTTTCGTTATACCGCCAAGCAATTGAGCAGCGGCCGTTTTTATATGTCTCAGGACCCGCGCATTATAGTCGATCGCCCTAAAGAGCAGTAACCGGGGCGTCATCACAAAGCCGTTGTGACTGGTGTAATCGCTGGGTAAATTGCGGATAGGCACATAACGGCTTGAACCAAGGTAGAACAAACCAGTTGGCGCCATACCCAGCCTGCATCGCCTTTTGCACGTAATACAGCGCCGAATGATTATCGCCGGTAGCAGCATAGACAATGGCTGCGGCATAATGGATATCCGCCAGCTCCTGCCCGAGCTCCAAACTGGTATTAATGGCGGTGGTTGCCCTTTGATAATCTCCCAGATGGGCATAGGCCTGGGCCCTGTCTGACCAGGAGTAAGCGGACTGCTGACCATTATTCACATCTATCACTCGCTGATAATACTCACGTCCCAAAGCCAATTGCCCCGCCAGGGTCAACGCATCCGCATAGTTTAACAGGATCCCCGAATTATTTGGCGCCAGGCTATGGGCTTGCCCGGCTATGATTTGCGCCTGCTGATATTGCTGCACATACAAATAGGCCAAAGCAAGATTAGCCAAGATGCTGGTGTTGGCAACATCTTTGGGATCTAAAGACTCCTTAATGAGCGCCTCATAATGGCGGATCACTGTCGCAAAGTCCCCCTGGGTGAGCGCCAGCACCGCCATTAACTGTAAGGCATCCTTGTCCAGTGGCAGCTTATTGAGCACATCATCGAGCAAGGACAGCGCCGAGTCGATGTCGCCCATGCTATAGAGCAAGGACGCCAGCTTTATTTGCACATTTAGATTGGGTCGCATCATCAGGGAACGCTCCAAGGCATCACGTCCCTTTTCTCGCTCTCCTTGAGCCAAATACCAGGAAGCTTGCAGGTTTAAATATTCCGCCTCCCCCCCACCTAGCCGGCGTAATTGCGCCAGGTCATGAGACGCATCTTCAACCTTTCCCTGGGCCAAGGACAGTAAGATACGGCTGCTAAAATAACTGGGCCGACGCTGATATTGTCGCGGCGCCTGAGCCAACAAGCCTTGCACCTGCTCTAGATATTCATCCTTGCCGGTGATCTCCTTCAGCTGCAGCGCCAATTCCCGCGCCAGCGTATAGCCCACATCAAAATGCGATTGTGTACTCAACAAAGCCATAACCTCGTTGAACAAGGGCTCACTGATCTCGTCATCATTATAATAACGGTTGTAATAATTGAAGATTTGCTCCTGAAGCGCCTGCTCATCCTGGATATTAAAGCTTGTCTCATGAGCAAACAGACTGGCGCCATAAAAGCGCGCCGACTCATGCACATTGCGGGTGTCGACCAAATCCGACTGCCATTGCTTGGTGGCCACCAGCTGCCAGTCTGGCGCCTCTAAGCGGCTGATTTCAATGCTGCAATAGCGCTGTTGGCAAGAAGCCGAGCTGGTGATAAAAACGCTGGCTCCGGTGTAATCGGCCAGCATCTGAAAATAGGTTTTGGGGTCTTGTAAGCGCTCCGGCTCAACTCCCTTGGCCAGCATCTGCAGTTCCGTACGACTAACCAGATGCTCATTTTGCGATGCCAATTGTTGCCACAATGCACTTTGAATAGAACCGCTTAGCGTGCCCTGGTAGTAGGCCAACTCGGGCGCTGCTATCTCTACCTGAGTGGGTAAAATAGCCACCACAGGCGCCTTGATAAAGTAATCGCGAAACAGATAGAGGCTCACCAGCAAGACAGCGATAAAGCCAAAGGTAAGGCCATAATACCAGGCTCGCCGAGTAGGTTTTGAGCTCGTTTTAGCCGGCTCTGAAGCTTCGGAGGCAGCCTCAGATGAAGCCATCTCATTTTGCTTGCCCTGGGCTGGGGCCTCTAGCGGCTCGGTCTGCTGCGCCATAATGGCCTGCTGTACCTGCAACTGCAATATTTGCTCAAGCTGAGTGCTCAACGCACCACGGCGTATGTTAACACGCTTACCCGGCTCTACCGCCAAGCCCTGACTGAGTATATGGATAAGCGGCTGCGGCAAGTAGGCAGAAAACGCATTCAGATCAATAAACTGACCATCGCATATGGCCCGCGCCATATCTTTTTCACTACCTTGGCCTTGGCCGCCATAGGGGTGCTGTCCCGTCAGTAACTCGATGGCAAGCACACAAAAGGAAAACCAGTCGCTGTTATTGCTAAGAGGCTGACCAAGGATTTGCTCCGGCGCCATATAGCCTTGAGTACCGGCGCTCGCACCGGCCTTGGCATTTGCACCAATAAATTCGGCAATACCAAAATCGGCAACTTTTACCGCCCCCGATTCACTGATCAAAATATTGCTGGGCTTTAAATCCCTATGGATGATGCCGTTGCGATGAGCATGCTCCAGCCCTTTGGCGATATCGATCAACAGGGAGAGCTTTTGTTCCAGGCTGAGTAAATGCTGTTTTTGGTACTGCAGCAGATTTTTGCCACGGCAAAATTCCATTACCAGAAAATGCGTATCCTGATCTTCTGCACAATCAAATACTTGAATAATATTGGGGTGATTTAATCGAGCGAGAAAGCGCGCTTCACTCAGGGCTTCAGCACTGTCGGCGGCGCTAAGATCCGCCTGCGCCAACACCTTTAAGGCAACCGTGCGCTCCAACTTGGTATCGAACGCTTCAAAGACGGTCCCCATGGCACCCTGGTAGATCAGATGTTTAATCTCGTAGTGTGCTAACTTCTGCATTACCGCTAGCCCTACTAGTTAGAAGCGCTGTTGATTGCGCCCTCGAGTTGGTGACCCTTATAAATCTCGAAGTTACTGGCGTTAAAGCGCACCTTGCGCAGCTTACGTTCAATAACATGATCCGCCCCTTCCACATGAGCCAGGGCATCGCTAAATTGTTTGCGGGCGCGATGAATTTGAATATTAAGATAGCGGGAATCTATGCCTAAGTCTTTGGCGATCACTTCGGTATCAACCCATCCCTGGCTTAGCTCATGCACGCCCTTGGCCGCGTCCTGCGCCCTATAGCGCGCCAAGTTCAGAGTAAGATAATGATGGCAACGCTCACCCAGGTCGACCTCTTCATTAGGGCCTTTAATCACCAGCTCCGCCGACTCTTCATCTAAAGTAAGGTTGAAAATAAAGTTAAGATCCGCCAGTTTCACGCTGGCCACATCACGCATGGCGGTTGCCGCCTCGCTATGGCTTAAGTGCAATTGATAGGTATGGCGACTGTCGCTCACCCTGTCATGCTCTATGATAATGGTGTGCTCAAGCAGCGGTCCGTCGAGGCGTTCAAAACACCAAAAGCCGCTCTCACGCTGAATAAATACGGCAATTTCCGGCTGCTCATCTGGGATCAGGTTATAGCTGCTCAGGGGGATATGTTGCTCGGTGGGCCGTTGCAATGAGTTGAGAATAATCAGCATATCTTCGGGCTTATCGAGATTGGCAACCCGATAACCGCTGCAGCTATTGCCGGGAAAGGTAAGCAGATCATTGCAATGAAGTATCTCTGGGCGATCTTTTTCCAAGCGCTTCGAGTTCAACCAGGTGCCATTACGACTTAGATCGCGGATCTGCCAATGACTCCCCTGCCACTCGATAATACAGTGAATTTTCGACACGCTGGGCTCAACAACTAGGGTGTCGACGCTATATTGAAAGCGACCAAAACTATGGTGGGCATGCAGGTAGATCACATTGTCCGTATCTAGTTCGATAAGGTAAGCCATATCCGCTCCCAGCACCTGTCCCTATAAGAATTGTTGTAACTGACATTTTGGGCTTTTTTTTAGAAAAAAGAAACAACTGCTTTACAAGTCGGCCACAACCCCACTGGGATAATTAGCTTTTCACTTATAAATCAAATTGATAGCTTATTTTTCATTGCGCAGGGCGGGAAAATAACAACAAAGGCGGCTTCTCACCGCCTAGTTTAGATACTGGTAGGTAACCCGTGGAGTGATATTGCACAGCAATTCATAGGGGATAGTGCTGGCGCAGGTGGCAATTTCTTCGATGCCGAGCTCGGCGCCCCACATGATGGCGTCATCACCCACCGCCACGCTCTGGTTATCGGCGCCTATATCTACGCTGATCATGTCCATGGACACCCTGCCCACCAGCGGATAGCGACGACCATTAATCAGCACTGGGGTGCCGTTTTCGGCATGGCGCGGATAGCCGTCACCATAACCTATAGCCACCACAGCCAACTGGGTATCGGCACTGGCCTGCCAGTGACCGCCATAGCCTACGGGTTCGCCCTTTTTCACCCGACGCACCGCAATCACTTCGCTGGTCAGGCTCATCACCGGCTGTAAACCCAGCTCAGAGGAGGTTTTACCCTGCACCGGCGATACCCCATAAAGCATCAAGCCGGGGCGCACCCAGTGACCATGGCTTTGCGGGTAATTGATAATGGCGGCGGAATTAGCCAGGCATAAGGGTGCTGGCTTATCGCTGACCAAGGTAGTAAAGGTGGCCAGCTGGGTTTGGTTATAGCTGTTTTCAAGCTCGTCGGCGCAGGCAAAATGAGTCATCAAATGCAGCTGCTCATGCACATTGGCACAGCGTTTAAGACGCTGATAAAACTGCTCAAACTGCTCCGGCTCAACGCCGAGGCGGTGCATGCCGGTGTCGACCTTAAGCCACACCTTGATTTGACCATTGAGCTGCGCCTGCTCCAGCGCTGCTAACTGGTACTCGTCATGGACTATGGTTTGGAAATTGTTGGCCAGCATGATGTCGATATCGCTGGCCTTAAAAAAGCCTTCAAGCAAGACAATTGGCTTGGTAATACCGCCGGTGCGCAGCGCCAAGGCTTCTTCAATGCGGGCCACGGCGAAGGCATCCGCCCCCGCCAGTTGCTGGGCTATGGGCACCAGACCATGGCCATAGGCGTTGGCCTTAAGTACCGCCATCACCTGACTGTTGGGCGCCAGCTCTTTTACCCGGGCGAGATTGGCTCGCAGTGCAGAAAAATCAATAGTTGCCGTAGCCAGGGCCATAATTATTAGTACTCATCTTCCATTGCCGGTCCGGCATAATTATCAAAGCGTGAGTATTGCCCCTGGAAAGTTAACCTGACCTTACCGATAGGGCCGTTACGCTGCTTACCTATGATGATTTCCGCAGTGCCCTTGTCGTTACTGTCTTCGTTGTAAACCTCATCACGGTAGATAAACATGATCAAGTCGGCATCCTGCTCGATTGAGCCCGATTCACGCAAGTCCGAGTTTACCGGGCGCTTATCGGCACGCTGCTCCAGCGTACGGTTAAGCTGCGACAGGGCTACCACGGGGCACTCAAGCTCTTTGGCCAGGGCCTTAAGTGAGCGAGAAATTTCGGCGATTTCCAGGGTTCGGTTATCAGACAAACTTGGCACCCGCATCAGCTGCAGGTAGTCGACCATGATCATACTGATGCCGCCGTGATCACGGGCGATACGACGGGCTCGTGAACGCACATCGGTAGGCGTTAGCCCCGAGGCGTCATCGACATACATCTTGCCCTTTTCGATCAGTAGTCCCATGGTGGAAGATAAACGCGCCCAATCATCATCATCCAGCTGACCGGTACGTACCTTGGTTTGGTTGATACGTCCTAATGACGCCAACATACGCATCATGATCTGCTCCGAGGGCATCTCCAGTGAGAAGATAACTACGGGCTTATCTCGGGTCATGGCAGCATGTTCGGCCAGGTTCATGGCGAAGGTGGTTTTACCCATGGACGGACGAGCGGCGACTATGATCAAATCCGAAGGCTGTAAACCTGCGGTCATTTTATCGAGATCCGAATAACCCGTGCTGACACCGGTTACACCGTCTTGGGGCGACTGATACAACTCTTCGATTTTATCGACGGTCTTTTCCAAAATAGTATGGATATTTTGCGGACCTTCGGTGCTCTTGGTGCGCTGTTCAGCGATTTTAAATACTTTACTCTCGGCCAGATCGAGTAACTCATGACTGCCGCGCCCTTCGGGGTTAAAACCGGCTTCGGCAATTTCATTAGCCACACCGATCATTTCACGCACTACGGCACGTTCACGTACGATATGCGCATAGGCAGAGATATTCGCCGCACTTGGCGTATTTTTGGCAATTTCCCCTAAATAAGCAAAGCCACCTATGCCTTCCAGCTGGTTATTTTTCTCCAGCGATTCCGAAATGGTGATGAGATCTATGGGCTGCCCAGCTTCCACCAAACGTTCCATGGCCTCGAAAATAAACCTGTGCGTGCGGGTATAGAAATCCTGAGATACCACTATCTCAGCCACACGGTCAAAGGCTTCATTATCAAGCATTAGGCCACCAAGCACGGATTGCTCGGCTTCAATGGAATGCGGGGGTACTTTTAGGCTATCAACCTGTTTATCTATCTTTGCCATAGTTACTCAAAAGGGGAGCGAATTGCCTTATTCTATCGGCTTAGTATGGCAGTGCAACAATTGCGTCGTATTTTTAAAAAAGAAGCGGGCTAAGTGCCCGCTAAGTTGGGAGTTGTTTTTTGCTAGTCGCGTTAATTAGTCGTTTTTACGTAAGTTGGTGTTACCACTGATGGTGGTCACCTCCACTTCGGCCTCGCCCTGACCCAGGGTGAAACTTAGGCTCTCGCCCGGGCCGTACTTGGCTTTGACCGCCTTGTCTTTGCTCAGCTCGTTGCGGATATCGCCACCGGCATGAGCGTCTAAGTCAAAGCGTGCCGATACACTCGTTGGCAGGTACAAGTCAAAGTCACCACTGACGCTTTCGGCACGAATCTGCGCATTCGCTTTAAGCTCTTGCACATACACTTCCAGCTCGCCGTTAACCGTGTTCAGCTTCAAGCTGCCCAGGGTTTGTGCGTGCAAAGTCAGATCACCATTGACGTTCTCAAAACGAATATCTTCTGAACTGGTTTTGCTGGTGACATCGCCGTTTACCAGGGTCATGCGCAGCTGGCCGGCAGAATTAACATCGTTAATATCGCCATTGACGGTTTGGTAGCGAATATCACCTTGCAGGTCGGTGCCATCAATATCGCCGTTAACGGTTTCAAAGGTCAGTTTGCCTTGTAATTTTTTAGCATCGATATCGCCGTTAACGGTTTCAATACGGCTGTCGCCACTGAGATCGCTTACATCTACATCCACATTCACGCCTTCCAGGCTTAGGGCGCTTTGCATCGGCATATAAATGGTAAGCTTGGAACCTTCACCCTCATCATCCTTATTGCCCCAACCCCAATTGGAGCTCTTAGGCATTTTGACAATAAAGTCGGTGCGTTGACCGCGTGTTTCCAGGGTGTAGCCTTCGGCTCTGTCGTCCAGTTCGCCCTTGATCTGCAGGCTTGCCTTATCCCAGCCCTTGATAATGATGTCGCCGCGCTGATTGTCGATAAAGATACGACCATCCGCAGGTACGTTGATCTGCTCGTCGATTTTCTCGCCCGCCAAGGCCAAACATGGAACCAATGCCAGGGTATACGCTAGTGCTTTCATCTTCTTCTCCTAAATATGCTGTAATACAGTGCCCTGCTTGGGCTGGTGCACTTTATTAATTAAATCAAGTTGTTGTTGGTATACTTGCGCTAACATGCCAAGTAGGGCGCGATTATTTGGGTCGTCTTCCAGCGCGGTTTTGATTGCCTTTTCCGCCTGCTCCAACTCTTCAAGTTGCTGTTGCCAGTTATCGGTTAACGCCGGTTGCGACTGATACTGCACCAGCAGGCTCTGCTTTTGTTGCTCAAATACATCGCTTATAAGCGCAAACTGGGGTTGTTGAGCGTCTTGCTGCATTGGCATGTTCAAGCCCACCACGGCCACCAGAATCGCTGCGGCGGCACTGCCGAATGCCGGCATCAGCCAATTGCGCTTTGCCTTGTTTTGGTTAGCGCTTTGCTGCAAGTTAATCGCATGCTCAATACCGGGCCAAAGGTCGCGGCTCGGGCTCACTTCTTTTTGTTGCGATTGCAGTTGCTCATCTAAAAACTGGTCGAAGTCTGGTTTACTCATTTTCATACCACTCCTGTAACAACCCTCTGGCGCGGTGATACTGGGATTTTGACGATCCCACCGCCATATTCATCATCTGTGCTATTTCTTCGTGGCGATAGCCTTCCACGGCGTGCAGGACAAATACTTGCCGGGCGCGCTCGGGCAAACGCACTATTAGTTTGTCGAGACCATTAAGCTCCTGACATTGCGCGGCTTGCTCGTGCTCCATGCCGGCATCTTCACTGCTCACCACCCGCTGAATCCAGTTCTTTTGCTTGCGCAGATAACTGATAGCGATATTGCTGGCCACGCGATGCAACCAGGTGCTGAATTGCGACTGACCATCGAAGCTATGTATTTTTTGCCACAATTGCACAAACACTTCCTGAGTCACATCTTCCGCCTGCGCCGGGTCGGCCACCAAGCGCAGACAGAGCGCATACACTCGTTTTACATGCGTTTGGTACAGGATATAAAAGGCATCTTGGTCACCCTGCTGGGCTTTCTCTATGCTTTGTAGTTCCTGCTGCGCCGTTTGTGTTTGTGAGAATGCCTGTTCGGCATTAACCAACATCCGCGTCATCCTGTTGTTGTTTATTTGCTTTGTTACTCTATTAGACGCACCCAAAAGTACAAAGGGTTTAAATGGTTTTAAAAAATTTTTTAATTTATTTTTCAAAGGGTCACAAAGGTGCCTTTGGCGTGGGGCTGAAAAGTTGGGTGATCGTAGTGACGATGGTACTTTGAATTGAGTTTTTGTAGGGTCGCCGACGTCGACTTAGAGGAAGTGATTGGTTCAGTGCGGTGCTAATAATTCGTCCCTGAAGCTGGGTTCCTGTCGGCATCCCTACCTCCACCTCCTCATGCTGCGACGATTATCAATCGTCGGTCATTCGTCGCCCCTAAGAACCCCGAGGCGCCCCGACATTGCATTATCTCCTCAACGCGCTACGAGAAGTGAACGTAACCAACATGCATAGGACAGTCCCCCTCCTCGTAGAACTCGTCGCCTTCAAGCGGCGGGAGTGAAATTATTCACTCCCTTGTTTCCGCTTTCAGCCATTTCCTGAGCATGTTTTCGCCCTTAGTCCAAAGGGCGATTACTCTTCTCGTATCGCGTTTCGGATGCAATGTAAGGGGATTTAGCTGATACACCGAGTTCAATTATCGCGTTGTTTATGTTGATAAAGATCTCACTATGAGGAAGTACATAAATTGGACTTTCTGTGCTAACAAGTTAATCTAGCCAACATGGGATGTGGTCTAAAAGTCATAATCACGAACGGCTTTAAGCAAGGATTGAGCATTTGGAAATTTTCTTTTCGCTACTATTTTTGATGTTGTTGGTTAATCTTGTTGTTATCAGCAAACTTAAATGCAAATACCCAAACGAAATAAAGTGTTGGGACTCTCCATCTGGCTTGATGAGCAACATCACCAACGCATCATTTCTATACGGCTATATTGGCACTAGACAGTTTCGGCGTATCAAGTTGGATACAAACACAAAGATATGGTGTGAGGTTTTGTTTGCCATCGTTTGGGGTTTTCTTAGCTACTTCGGGTATATCCTGCTTCACGAACTTTACCTGTGGTAGCGAGTCAAGTATTAGGAAATAACGATGAACTTCCTCGCGGTAATTTTTATACGCTTCTATCAGCGCTTTATTTCTCCCTACAAAGGGTTTCGCTGTGCGCATGCCTGCCTGCACAAAGGAACGTCCTGTTCTACCGCAGTGTTAGACATCGTCAAAAAAGATGGTGTCTGGCATGGATACCAAAAAATCAGAACACGAATGCATGCGTGCAAAAGTGCCTATGTCACGCTACAACTAAACGCCCAAAAAGATAAGAATAAACGCAAAAAGAAAGACAACGGCTATGACTGCTGCGACCCATCCGCGGCCTGCGATGTCGCCAGCTGCGCGGGTAGAGGAAAAAACTGCGACCTACCCTACCTCCCCTGCGACTGCTGGCCATAGACACTTAACTCAGGAATAGCATGAAACCCGTTAATACCGAAAATACAGAGCACTACACCTGGGGCGATAACTGCGATGGTTGGCATTTAGTAAAATCAGCCAACCTCAGCGTTATCCAAGAATGCGTGCCACCAGGTTGCGAAGAAGTTTCTCACTATCATGAACATGCCGAACAGTTCTTCTTTGTCCTCAGCGGCATCGCCACCATCGAAGTAGACGGTAAAGAGTATGAATTACACCCTCAACAAGGCATACACGTCCCCGCCCAAACACCGCACCAACTCAAAAATAAACACGGTGAACACCTCTGTTTCATCGTCATCTCAACACCCCCAAGCCATGGGGATAGAGTGTTAGTTTGAAATGCTTAGCCATCAACATCAGCTTAGTGTCTGCACTGAGCGAGGAGAAGACGCTCGAAGCATCTCATATTATCTATTTAAACGGTAATTACCGTCCATAACGGCTTTCCAACATCAATAACTCTGGCCCCATCACTTTTTCCCATTGTCTTTTAATACATTACCTTTGTGGCTAGGATGGTCGCTCTTGATGCAAATTCTTAAGAGAGCAACCTTGCCTGCTCGCTCCAAAACTTTCCAGATCGTGACGCTTCGACTACATTATTAACACTACCCACATGAAATTAATCACAAAAGTATGGAAACATCAGTGAGACACGCATATACAGGAAACCAATTTTACAAAGGAATGGGCGTGTTATAACTGTCCTAGTAAGTACAAATATACTTTGGAGTAACATTTACGCTATCTATACTCGACTCGGAGAAAGTAATGAAAAAATCGAAACTTAATGGCGCAATTTTGTTGATGTTGGGCATAACGGGTAATGCCGTCGCACAGAATAACTTCTACGCGGGGGCGAGCATCGGGCAAGCTACCATCGATGCGTGCAGCGGTATCACCAGTTGCGACGATGAGGACACCGGCAGGAAGATCTTCGGTGGTTGGGAGTTCTATTCGAACCTCGCGTTTGAGGCCGCTTGGGTGGATTTTGGTGAGATCGATGGTTCCATAGACGGTTCGAAAGTCAGCGCCGCAGTAGACGGGTGGTCACTCGCTGCGAAGGGCAAGCTACCACTCAATGAGCATTTTGGCCTGTTCGGCAAGTTTGGCATGATCACTTGGGATCTCGAAGGAGGCGGAGCTGCTTCCGGAATTGATGACGATGGCAGCGATCTTTTGTATGGCCTCGGCGCTGAATACATGTTCAATGACCAATTCAGTATTGTCGCTGAGTGGGAGTGGTATGATATTGACGAAGACGTTGATCTGTTTTCTGCCGGTGTACTGTTCAGGTTCTAATCTGAGCGAAACAATCAATCTAAATAATGCCCTTGTATGGCTTCGCGAGTCTGCATAGCGGGATTGATCGCTCAGGAACACTCTGCTCAATTGGGCGGAGTTGATGATTGCTCTACTTCCGAGTTTGGCACTTAGAGGCCTATAGGAAATCTCAAAACTAACAGGTATCGATCTCCCGTTTGAATTCGCGCTGTAGAAATCAGGTTTTGTTGTGGAGTGTGTCATTGAGAGCGAGGGCGACGGGTGACCGAAGCCTTGCTTCGCAGCTCACGGAGGTGGAGGCATGGATGCCGACAGGAGCCCAGCTTCATGGATGAATCACTTGCACCTAAGGTGATTTGTATCTCAAGTTGCCGTCCCCGGCCTCTCTCTGGCTCAAGGCGTTCGCTTGCTAAAAATAGTCCACCGGACTATTTTCTTAACGCGCTCACCCAACGCGACAAGATCGACCCAAAGGCACCTTTGTCGGCGCAAAGCACCGACCTACAACTGACATAAAAAAACCGCGCCTTGGCGCGGTTTTTCACATAAAGCTAATCGACGATTAAGCTTCAGCAATAACGATCACTTTGATAGTTGCAGTAACTTCTGAGTGAACCTGGATTGCTACGTCGAACTCACCTGTTTCACGGATAGTACCGGTAGGTAGGCGAACTTCTGATTTAGCTACAGCGATACCAGTTGCAGAGATCGCGTCAGCGATGTCACGAGTACCGATTGAACCAAATAGTTTACCTTCGTCACCTGCTTTAGAAACAAGAGTCACTTCTGCAAGTGCTTCAAGCTTCTCAGCGCGTGCTTGTGAAGCAGCTAGCTCTTCAGCGATTTTCGCTTCAAGCTCAGCGCGACGTGCTTCGAAAGTTTCGATGTTAACTTTAGTTGCAGGAACTGCCTTACCTTTAGGGAAAAGGAAGTTACGTGCGAAACCAGATTTAACTGAAACCTGGTCACCTAGGCTACCTAGGTTTGCGATCTTGTCTAGTAGAATAACTTGCATGTCTCTACACCTTTTAAAAACAGTTAATCCGCTGCTTACTTGTGTAAGTCAGTGTATGGAAGAAGGGCTAGGTAGCGAGCACGCTTGATAGCGGTTGCTAGCTGACGCTGATACTTAGCGCTAGTACCTGTGATACGGCTAGGTACGATTTTGCCACTTTCTGTAACGTAGTTTTTAAGAGTAGCTAGATCTTTATAATCGATTTGTTGTACGCCTTCCGCTTTGAAGCGGCAGAACTTACGACGTCTGAAGTAACGTGCCATGAGTATTTTCCTCAATTAATTCTTTCAATTTGCTGAGCGTGCAGTACCAGTTGACTGAGGCCGTTTCGGCCCTGATGGCGATTTAAAAATCCCCTAACTCGTACCTGTTGCTCAACTTGCAAATACTGTGTTGCTGGTTGATGCTCATTGCCACTTGCGACCACTTGAATGCGAACATAACTTTGTCGGTTAAGTTGCGCTTCAACCTGTATTGAACGATGCTCAAGCACGAAAATACAGTGTGGCACACCGGCCGGGCTTTGACTGAATTTTGGGGCCTTACAAATAACGCCACCAAGTTCGACTAGGTTGAGCGCTTGCTCGCTAGACAGTTCAGCCATTACAACCACGCAGAACGATTAAGCTTCAGCAGCAGCTTCTTTTTTCTCTTCTTTAGCAAGAGGAGAAGCTTCAGTTACTGCATCTTTAGTGCGCATAACTAGGTTACGAAGCACTGCATCGTTGTAGCGGAAAGAAGTTTCAAGCTCGTTGATTACTTCAGTTGGTGCTTCAACGTTCATTAGAACATAGTGTGCTTTGTGAAGCTTTTCGATTGGGTAAGCCAGTTGACGACGACCCCAGTCTTCTAGACGGTGAATTTTACCGCCAGCTTCAGTGATAGAACCAGTATAACGCTCGATCATACCAGCTACTTGTTCACTTTGATCTGGATGAACCATGAATACGATTTCGTAATGACGCATGGGTATTCCTTACGGTTAATATAGCCTTCCACCGTTTCGACCACTCGGTTTAAGGCAAGGAATTAAAGTTAAAAGGTCGAAATGAGCGCGTATTCTACGCATTGCTGGCAAATTAAGCAACTTAATTTATCCGCCTTACGCAATAAAAAAGCCCGCGATAATGCGGGCTTCACGCTATTTCGATAAGTTAAGCGCGCTGTCTTAGCACTTCGAATAAACTGATGCCCGTAGCCACGGATACATTGAGGCTGGATACAGTGCCCACCATGGGGATTTTCACCAACACATCGCAGTGCTCGCGGGTCAAGCGGCGCATGCCATCGCCCTCGGCGCCCATCACTATGGCGATCGGGCCGGTCAGATTGGCTTCGAACAAGGTGGTGTCGGTTTCACCGGCTGTGCCCACTACCCACACGCCCGCGTCCTTGATTTCACGCAGGGTACGCGCCAGGTTGGTCACCTGCACTAAGGGCACGGTTTCCGCTGCTCCACAGGCTACCTTACGGGCCGTGGCATTTAACCTGGCCGACTTATCCTTAGGCACCACAACGGCATGGACACCGGCGGCATCGGCGCTACGTAAACAGGCACCGAGATTGTGCGGATCGGTAATGCCATCAAGCACCAACAAGAAGGGGGTTTGCTCGCGCTTGATAATATCGTCCAAGTCTTTTTCGCTGTACTGCTTACCGGCGCGCACATTGGCGATAATGCCCTGGTGCTGTTCGCCCTTGGCCTTATCGTCCAGGGCCTTGCGCTGCATAAACTGGATTGAAATACCAAACTTGCGAGCCTGATTAATAACGTCATTAAGACGCTTGTCTTCGCGGCCCTTGAGTGCGTAAATCTCTAAAAAGCGCTCAGGCTCTTTGCTTAAGATGGCTTCAACGCTGTGAAAGCCAAAAATTAGTTCGTTGCTCACAAACACTCTCTACTATTTTGCTCTGGTGCGGGCATTTTTACCTGCACGCTGCTTTTTCTTTGCCTTCTTGGCCTTGGCTTTTTTCGCCACGGCCCCCTTTTTGTCTTTTTCACCAGCCTTTTTAGGCTTGTCCTTGCCTGCGGGTTTAGCGCCCGACCTTGAGCCAGATTTAGAACCTGACTTAGCTCCGGACTTGGCGCCAGATCTAGGCTTTCTACCTTTATCAGGGATCTCCCCTGATTTTAGCTGCTCGCGCACCGAAGGTTTAGCGCGGCGGCGACTATATCTGTCTTCAGCATCGCTGGCCAGCACCAGGTTAATGCGGCGCTCTTCAAGGGACACCGAGGCCACCTGCACGCGCACCTTATCACCCATGCGATACACCTTGTTGGTGTGCTCGCCCACTAAACAGTGCTTGGCACCATCATAATGGAAGTATTCATCACCTAAACTGGCAATATGCACCAAGCCGTCAATCTGCAGGTCATCCAGGCGTACAAAAATGCCGAAGTTGGTCACCGAGGAGATCACCCCGCCAAACTGCATGCCCACATGGTCTTGCATATATTCACATTTTAGCCAATCCGCCACTTCACGGGTGGCATCATCGGCGCGGCGTTCGGTCATGGAGCATTGCTCGCCCAGTTTATCCGCTTCATCGGCGCTGTATGCATGCTCGCCGCTGGTTTGCTGACCCTGAGATTTTAAAATGGCCTTAATGGCACGGTGCACCACCAAATCCGGGTAACGACGTATGGGCGAGGTAAAATGCGCATATGCCGGCAGAGCCAAACCAAAGTGGCCAATGTTGTCGGCCTGATACACGGCTTGCTTCATGGCGCGCAGCAACATGGTTTGGATCAGCTCAATTTCCGGACGCTCCGCCAGCTTATTGATGGCGGCGGTGATCTCACCGGGCTCGGGGGCATCACCAAAGGGATGCTCCACACCCAGCTCACCTAAGAACTCACGGAAATGTCCCAGCTTTTCGCTGTCCGGCTCATCATGCACCCGATACAGGGCGCTGGCTTCATGTTTTTCCAACAAGCGCGCGGCGGCGACGTTGGCCATGATCATACACTCTTCAATCAGCATATGAGCATCGTTACGCACAACGGGCACAATCGAGTCTATTTTGCGATGAGCATTAAAGACAAAGCGGGTTTCCAGAGTATCAAACTCAATGGCACCGCGCTGCTGACGCGCCGCTTTTAATGCCATATACATTTGCTGCAGGTCTTTTAGATAACCCACTAACGGCTCGTACTCTTCGCACAGGCGCTCGTCGCCTTCTAAAATACCATGCACCTTGGTGTAGGTTAGACGGGCATGGGAGTTCATCACCGCTTCGTAGAAACGATAACCCGACAACTTACCCGCATCGGAAACCGTCATTTCCGCCACCATACACAGGCGGTCCACCTTAGGGTTCAAGGAACACAGGCCGTTGGAAAGCACTTTCGGCAGCATAGGGATCACCTGCTCGGGGAAGTACACTGAGTTACCACGGTTGATGGCTTCCATATCCAGCGGTGAGCCCTTTTTCACATAGTGAGAAACATCGGCGATGGCCACCCACAGGCGCCAGCCACCGGATTTATTGCGCTCACAATACACGGCGTCATCGAAATCTCGGGCGTCTTCACCGTCTATGGTCACCAGCGGCAGATGACGTAAATCTACTCGCCCTTGCTTATCTTTTTCTTCAACAAACTCGCCCAGAGGCGCAACCTGCTGTTCAACGGCCTCCGGCCATTGATGGGGAATTTCGTAGTTGCGCAGTGCCACTTCGATTTCCATGCCCGGCGCCAGGTGATCGCCCAGCACTTCGGTCACCTTGCCTACCGCATTCATATGGCGGGTCGGGTTTTGGGTGATCTCAATTTGCACCATTTGATTATGACGCGCACCCTTTTCTGCACCGGGCAGAACTATAATGTCTTGCGTCAGGCGCGGATCTTCCGGCACCACCACGGCCATACCGTGCTCAACAAAATAACGACCAATAATAGGCGCACGCTCGTTTTCCAGCACCCGAACAATGCGCGCTTCCACCTTACCACCCTGGCCTCGTGAGCCAGCCTTGGCCAGCACCACATCACCATGGAGCACCAGATTCATCTGATGACGGGGAATAAACCAGTCTTTAGGTTCACCCTCAACCTGCAAGAAGCCAAAGCCGTCACGGTGGCCGATGACCTTGCCTTTCACCAGGGCGCTATCCTCGGGGATGACGTAACATTTGTGCTTATTAAAATGCACCTGACCTTCACGCTCCATGGCACGCAAACGACGCTTAAAAGCGATTTGACGATCACTTTCATAAACTTCGAGTTCGCCGCAAAGTTGGCTAAAGGTGGCAGGTTTAGAGCGTTTCTTTATGTGGTCGAGAATAAACTCTCGGCTGGGGACGGGATTGTCGTATTTTTGCTGTTCTCTATCGAGGTATGGATCCTGCTTGGTCATTCATTAACTTATACTATGATTTATGCTGTTATTTTAACCCATATAAGAAAAAGGCAACAGGGAATTACTGTTAAAGTTTTGGGTCGATTGGGCTTTTAAATCAAATTGAGGCTCTTTCCCGCAACAAGAATGCCGTGTGCAAGGTGCAACCTTGCCCAGGTGAGAGCTAAGCAAGCAACAAGCGGTACGTAAAAACGCCAACGCTGCTGTGACATTTTTCGCTTAGCGCCATTTAAAGGCAAAAGCAGTAACAAAATTTCAAAATTTGGGCACAAAAAAAGCTGCCGAAGCAGCTTTTTTCTAACGCATTTGGTAATTACTCACCGAATGGGTTGCGTACTATCATGGTCTCAACACGGTCTGGACCGGTAGAGATAATATCAACAGGTACGCCTGTGATTTCTTCGATACGCTTGATGTAGTCGATTGCTGCTTTAGGCAGGTCTTCAACACGAGTCACACCGAAAGTGTTTTCGCTCCAGCCCGGCATTTCTTCGTATACAGGCGTTACCTTCTCGTAGCCTTCAGCGGCAAGCGGAGTTACGTTGGTAACTGTGCCATCTTCAAGCTGGTAGCCAGTACAGATCTTGATGGTTTCGATACCGTCAAGTACGTCAAGCTTGGTCATACAGAAGCCTGAGATGCTGTTGATCTGCACTGCACGACGCATAGCCACGGCATCAAACCAACCAGTACGACGCAGACGACCTGTGGTCGCGCCGAACTCGTGACCCTTCTCACCTAGGTGCTTACCAACTGGGTCTTGCTTATCAAGGCCGTCGTAAAGCTCTGTAGGGAATGGGCCTGAACCAACACGAGTAGTGTAGGCTTTTACGATACCTAGTACGTAGTCCAGATTTAATGGACCAAAACCAGCACCTGTCGCCACACCACCAGCTGTGGTGTTTGAAGAAGTTACATACGGATATGTACCGTGGTCGATGTCAAGAAGTGTACCTTGAGCACCTTCAAACAGGATGTTTTCACCGTTTGCGCGCGCTTGGTCAAGCAGCTCGGTAACGTCAACAACCATAGCTTTAAGGATCTCAGCCACAGCCATAGCGTCATCGAATGTCTTCTGGAAGTCGACCGGCTCAACCTTGTAGTAATTTTCTAAAGTGAAGTTGTGGTACTCAAGGATCTCGCGTAGTTTGTTCGCGAATTGCTCTGGGTTGAACAAATCACCAACACGCAGACCACGACGTGCTACCTTGTCCTCGTAGGCAGGACCGATACCACGACCAGTAGTACCAATGGCTTTATCGCCACGTGCTTTTTCACGCGCAACATCAAGTGCTACGTGATAAGGCAAGATCAGCGGACAAGCTTCAGAAATTAGAAGACGCTCACGCACAGGCACGCCACGCTCTTCAAGCATGCCGATTTCTCTCATTAAGGCGTCTGGAGCAAGTACAACACCGTTACCAATGATACATTTAACGTTGTCACGCAGTACACCCGATGGGATCAAGTGCAGTACGGTTTTCTCACCATTGATCACTAGCGTGTGACCAGCATTGTGACCACCTTGGTAGCGTACTACTAAAGATGCTTTATCTGTAAGAAGGTCAACAACCTTCCCTTTCCCTTCGTCACCCCACTGGGTGCCTAATACAACGACGTTTTTACCCATTGCAAATTCACTTAGAAAAAATTAGGCGCAGATTTTACCAGAAAAGAGGGCCAGAGATCACCCCGTTTTGGCTATTTTTTCCGCTAATAGTTTTTTTACTTTTTACTCATAGGGCTAGCAAGGGATTAACCTGGTTGCACAAAGTGAAATAACACCGCGCCAATGAGTATTAAAATTATGCCGACCACCTTCAGAGTCCGCTCATCGGTCTGCACTATCTGCAGTAAATAAGCGCGCCACTGTTTTGGAAATAGCGCCGGCCCCAGGCCTTCAAATATCAGCATTAATGCTACGGCACTTAAAAATAATTGCCAGCTCATTTAGCCTCCCCCAGTTAAAATAATGGCAAAAAAAAGCCCCGAGACTAAATCTCAGGGCTTTTAAAAATGGAGCGATTACTGCGCCGAGGCGTTCTTCATGTATTTGAAGAATTCGCTGTTGGGCTCTATCACCATCACATCTTGTTTATTCTTAAAGGTGTTTTTATACGCATCAAGACTACGCAGGAAACCGAAGAATTCAGGATCCTTGTTGTAGGCATCGGCATAAATTTTTGCCGCCTGGGCATCACCTTCACCGCGCACAGAGCGGGCATTACGCTCGGCATCCGCCAGCATAACCGTCACGCGACGATCCACTTCGGCGCGCAGCTCTTCGGCTTTTTCCTGACCCTGTGAGCGGTGTTCTTTCGCTACCGCGGTACGCTCGGCGCGCATACGCTGGTAGATTGAGCTGCTCACTTCGTCTGGCAGGTTGATTTGCTTCACGCGCACGTCCAGCACTTCAATACCCAACTCGCGGGCACTTTCCGAGGCCTGAATTAAGGCATCCGCCATCAACTCGCTACGCTCACCAGAAACGATTTCACGAATAGTACGAGCACCAAAGTTGGTACGCAGGCCATTGTTTACCTTTTGCTTAAGCAGGGTTTCCGCATAGTTCTTATCACCGCGAGTACGCAGGTAATAATCACTAAAGTCTTGAACACGCCACTTCACGTAAGAATCAACGATCAAATCTTTTTTCTCGCTGGTTACAAAGCGATCCGGTGCACCATCCAAGGTTTGAATACGGGCATCCAGTTTGCGCACCTGAGCCACAAAGGGCACCTTAAAGTGCAGACCCGGCTCATACACCACGGCGTTATCGCTGTCGTCTTTTTGCACCTTGCTGAATAGCAAAACAATGGCTCTTTGTCCTTCCGGCACCACAAATACCGCAGAAAAAGAAAATACCACAGCAGCAATAATGAGGATTAAACTAAAATTTCTCACTTTTATCGTCCTCCATTAAAGCGGTCTTTAGCGAAACGGTCATTACCTGAATTCACCTGGCTGTTTTGCGATGAATTGGTGCCTAGCTTGTTACGTAAATCCTGGATGGTATTGGCATTTGGTAAAGTTACTTTTTTACCTGACGAATGCTGCTCCATGATTTTATCCAAAGGCAGATACATCATGTTGTTGCCGCCTTTCACGTCAACCAAGACTTTAGAGCTGCTGCCAAGCACCTGCTCCATGGCATCAATATACAAACGCTGGCGTGTTACCTGCTTAGCACTTTGATACTCAGGTAGCAGCTTTTCAAAACGCGCCACCTCACCCTGAGCTTCCAAAGTTACACGCTCACGGTAGGCTTCCGCTTCCTGGGTCATACGCGTAACGCGACCACGGGCACGAGGCTCGATTTCACGGGCATAGGCTTCCGCTTCACGGATAAAGCGCTCTTCATCTTCTTGCGCGGCAATGGCGTCATCGAAGGCGTCTTTTACTTCCGAAGGCGGGCGAGAGTCTTTAAAGTTCACGTCGGTAACAACCAGACCCAATTTATAAGGCTCGATAATACCGTTCAACTCTTCCCAAGTCTGCTGACGTACCACCTCACGGCCAGTGGTCAGTACCTGGTCCATCTTCGCATGACCAACCACATAACGCAGGGCGCTATCCAGGGCTTGCTGAAGACTGTGATCCGCATCGGTAACACTGTACTTGTAAAGATAAGGGTCAAGCACACGATACTGAACTTCAAACTCAACGCTAACCACGTTCTCGTCTTCGGTCAGCATAAAGCCAGACGCCGACAGTGAACGTACCGCTTCGATATCCACGGGAATAACGTTTTCGATAAAGGTGGCTTTCCAACGCAGACCTGGCTCGGCGATACGGGCAAACTTACCAAACTGTAAGACCACACCACGTTCCGCTTCTTTTACGGTGTAAAAACCGCTCAAGGCCCAAATGATCAGCGCGATGATCACCACGATAAAGATGCCGGCGCCACCGACACCACCGCCTTTATTTCCGCCCTTGTTGCCGCCAAACAGACCGCCAAATTTATCGGAATACTTTTTCAGTACCTCGTCTAAATCAGGTGGGCCTTGGTCGCGACCGCCTTTATTGTCCCAAGGGTCTTTGCCGTTGCCATTGTTACCCGGCTCGTTCCAGGCCATAGCTCTACTCCATAGTTATCAATATTCGTTATTCGGGGTAATGCTAGCTCAGCACTACCTGCGTTGTCACAACGAGGCGTTAAACGCCCAGCTGTAAACAAAGAAAATCTTTAATGGTGCTACTTTAGCGTATTTTCCCATGCTAAGTAAGGTAGCTATCGATTTGTTCACCGATTTCCTTTTTCAACTTATTCCACTCGCTCATGGGTACATTCACCTGCAGCAACCAGTTGCCATCTTCGTCATGGTCTTCCTTGTTGATGCTGTTGAGGTTGTACAGAGCACCACGTAAACGCCCCTGACTCGGCGGCACACACAACAAGGTGTTGAGCATTTGCTTAGCCAGCAATTCGCTGATCGCCTGCTTTAGCAGTTCAACCCCTTGACCCTGCTGCGCCGACAACCACACTCGACGTGGCTTGCCTTCGTCGTCTCTGTCAATACGCGGCTCAACATCTTCGAGTTGGTCAATTTTGTTGTACACCAGCAATTGCGGGATCTCGTTGGCCTCAATCTCCTCCAGCACTTCCTGTACCTGCTCGATGTTTTCTTTACGGCGAGGATCTGCCGCATCGATCACATGTAACTGAAGGTCCGCTTCACGGGTCTCGGTCAGTGTGGCTTTAAAGGCCGCCACCAGGTCATGGGGCAAATGGCGAATAAAGCCCACGGTATCGGCGAGGATCACACTGCCAATATCCGGCACTTCAAGCTTACGCAAAGTGGGGTCCAGGGTCGCAAACAGCTGATCCGCTGCATACACATCCGACTCGGTCAGGCGATTAAACAGGGTCGACTTTCCGGCGTTGGTATAGCCCACCAGAGAAACACCGGGAATTTCATTTCGATTTCGCGCACGACGCCCTTGTTCACGTTGTTTCGCTACTTTATCAAGACGTTTAAGAATGTTTTTAATACGTGCACGCAATAAACGGCGGTCGGTCTCAAGCTGGGTCTCACCAGGACCCCGTAAACCTATACCACCTTTTTGTCTCTCCAAGTGTGTCCAACCGCGGATCAAACGGGTGGAAATATGGCGTAGCTGCGCCAGTTCAACCTGGAGTTTACCTTCATGGGTACGCGCCCTTTGGGCGAAAATATCTAAAATCAACGCGGTTCTATCGAGCACGCGGCATTTGCACACTCGCTCTAGGTTGCGCTCTTGTGATGGGCTTAATTCGTGATTGAATATAATGACATCTGCGTTGTGGGATTGGACAATCTCAGCGATTTCTTCTGCTTTACCCGTGCCGACGAATAGCTTGGGATGTGGTGCCTGACGGCTGCCTTGCACAACCATCAGACTACTAACACCTGCAGAAGACACCAGCATTTCCAACTCTTGAAGGTCTTCTCTATCACCTTCATGGGGAAACTCTATGTGTACTAAGACTGCCTGTTCGCCGGCTTCATAACGGTCAAACAAGCACACTGCTCCTACTGATTAAAATTCCCTTCTTCTGACTCTGGCGCGTCTGTTCCTTGCGCACCGTGGAAATTAACTGAACGGGCCGGCACTACGGTCGAAATCGCGTGCTTATACACCATTTGGTTTACTGTGTTTTCAAGCAAGATCACAAATTGGTCAAATGACTGAATTTTTACCTTGCAGTTTAATGCCGTTAACTAAAAAGATAGAAACAGGAACACGTTCACGACGTAACGCATTCAAAAATGGGTCTTGTAACGATTGGCCTTTTGCCATTGTTATTTTCCTTAGTTTATAGATGTTATTATGTAACTATATCTGGAACATACTTAAAACAAAAATCGTTCCAATAATACTAGCTTAGCGAACTTACTATACGTTGCAAGTTTTCACTATCCCCACTTTCAAGCCAGGTGAGGTCCGACCAACCGCGTAACCAGGTCAGCTGACGTTTTGCTAACTGACGGGTTGCCGCAATGCCGCGAAAAACCATCTCATCATAGTCAATTTCACCGGCGATGTAATCCCACATTTGTCTATAGCAGACACAACGTATCGATGGCAAATCTGGATGCAAATCATCCCTGTTATATAAGGACAAAACTTCATTTTCAAACCCCTGCTCCAGCATTATTTTGAATCTTTTCTCAATACGCTGGTGCAGCACCTTGCGATCGCTTGGCGCAATGGCAAACTGATAAACAGGAAAATCAAGAGCTTGCGCCTTGTTTTGCTGTAACTCCGTCATGGTCTTGCCGCTAATGCGGTACACCTCTAGGGCACGGTTAATACGCTGCGAATCATTGGCATTGATTTTCGCCGCGGCCTGAGGATCGATCTCCTGCAGCTGCTGATGCAAGGCTGGCCAGCCTTGCTCCTTGGCTTCTTTTTCCAACTCGGCCCGCACCGCTTCATCCGCCTCGGGCAAAGGCGACAAGCCCTCAAGCAAGCCTTTGAAATACATCATGGTACCACCCACCAACAGGGGCACCTTGCCCTGAGCGTGCAGCTCCTTGATATGCGCCAGAGCATCGCTGCGAAAATCCGCCATGGAGTAACTTTCCGCCGGGTCGATAATATCGATTAATCGATGCGGCGCTTTTGCCAGCTCTTCGGCATTAGGTTTGGCCGTACCTATGTCCATGCCCTTATATACCAGGGCCGAGTCGACACTGATCACTTCGGTATCGAAGTGCTTGCAGAGCTCAATGGCTAGATCGGTTTTACCCGAGGCCGTTGGCCCCATTAAAAATATAACTGGCAGTGTACTCACGGAACTTTAGACGCTTATTTGGTTGAGGTACTGGGATACGTCTATTTTAACGGCTTTTTGCTGTAAGTGCTGCATAATCTCGGGGCATTTTTGCAGCCGCAAGCGCCAGTTAAGAAAGTCCTGACCGTCAAAGTAAGTCTCCGGCACCTGACTTGCCAGCCATTGCAGCCAGGGCTGTTCGCCATCTTTTTCACTGAGCGGCGCCGCCAATACACATTCGATCACCTGTTTGGCGTCCACACTGTACAAACAGCTGGGTAAACGTTTGACCATCACATGCTGTTTTACCAGCTCCAGATCAAAGCCCAGCACCGCCAGCCAGGACTGGCTTGCCTCCAGCCGGGTAAACTCTTCGCTATTGATAGCCACCCGCACCGGCAGTAACAGTGCCCTTCCCGGCAACTGTGCATCTGCTTCAAGCCCTTGCTGCCAAGCTGGTAATAACACACTGCGCCAATGGCCCAGGTAAAGCTCGCCTTCCTGGCTTAGGGCGCAGCGCCCCTGATTTAAAGGGAGAATGTCGACGTTTTGCCCTAAAGCTGTCGCTCCTGCTACTGGCGCAACCTGCTGCGCGGCCTGAGTAAAGCTATGCGCCTGCACCTCGCTAATGCCCTGATAAAAGCGATTAACCTGTTCAATTTGTGCCGCTTTGGGCGCTGAGCCGGGTGCTTTAGCACCATAGCCCGCACTCGCATTGCCGCCACCCGATGACGCCCTAGCTGAAACTGATGAAGCGCTTCCCCAAGTTTGAGATTCAGATTGCGGCTGCATAAGCTGCGGCTGTAAATGGGATTTCGGATAATCACCATACTCACTCGGCGTCGCGGCTTGTGTTGGCAGCTGCGCTTCCTGGTGGCCAAACAGGCTTTGCTCGGTAGTGATTAACTGCTGCACCGCCTGCAAAATAAAGTCATGCACCAGGCGCGCCTGATGAAAACGCACCTCGTGTTTAGCCGGATGCACATTCACATCCACCTGGCGAGGGTCGATTTCCAAATACAGCACAAAGGCCGGCACATGGGTGGCGCCCACATGCTCTTCAAAGGCCTGGCGAATTGCATGCAAGATCAGCTTATCGCGCATCATGCGGCCATTTACATAGGTGTATTGCGGCTCGGTTTGGGTTTCCTGAGGCATGATCCAGCCGTGCAAATACAGGCCCTGTTCGCCACTTTGCAGGTGCATGCCCTGCTCGGCAAAGCCCTTGCCGGCGACCTGCGCAATACGCTTCACCGCCTGCTCTTCGGACACAGGGCGATACTGGCGTACCACCTTGCCATTGTGTGTTAAGGTCAGAGCGATATCGAGGCGGCTGAGGGCTATACGCTTAAGCAGTTCATCGATATGGCTAAACTCAGTCTTTTCGGTACGTAAAAATTTGCGCCGCGCCGGGGTATTAAAAAACAGATCTTTTACTTCGATACTGGTGCCGTCCGGATGCGCCGTCGGCTGTACCTGCACCGCCATATCCCGCCCCTCGGCAAAGGCCTGCCAGGCTTCTGCTTGCGCTGCGGGCTTGGATTTAAGCGTCAGTCGAGAGACCGAGCTAATCGACGCCAGGGCTTCACCACGAAAGCCCAAAGAGCAAATATTTTCCAGATCATCGAGACTTTTCAGCTTACTGGTGGCATGACGCGATAGCGCCAGGGTGAGCTCGTCTTTGGCAATACCGCTGCCATTATCACTAATACGAATAAGCTTATGGCCGCCGCGCTCAATGTCGACGCGAATGCGGGTGGCACCGGCATCCAGGCTGTTTTCAACCAGCTCTTTAACCACGGATGCAGGACGCTCAACAACCTCACCGGCGGCGATTTGGTTAGCCAAACGCGCCGGTAATATCTCTATACTCATAAGCTCACTTAGGTGCTGGGAATGGTCAGTACCTGGCCGATATAGACCCGATCTGATTTGAGTTTGTTAGCCCGCTTCAGGTCGCTCACCGATACACCATAACGGCTGGCAACCACGCTTAACGACTCACCACGGGAGATCTTGTGGCGGGTTGGATTCTGCGCCTTAATGGTGGCGAACAGGGAATCATCCGGCGGATTTTGCTGATAATAGCCGCGGATCGATTTAAACACAGCCTGTGCCAGCTTTTCCTGATGCCCCGCCGAAAGCAATAAACGCTCTTCCTGTGGGTTGGAAATAAAGCCGGTTTCAACCAGGATGGATGGAATATCCGGTGATTTCAATACCCCCAAGCTCGCCGCCTGCGGATAGCGTTTATGCATTTTCGCGACCTTGCTCAGCTCTTTAACCGCCTCTTCGGCAATCTTAAAGCCGGTTTTCATGGAATGATCCATGGACATATCAAGCAGCGTCTGCGCCAGGTATTTTTCACTGGCGGTATCACGAATCACATCCGCAGCACCACCAAGAAGCTCTGAATGTTTTTCCCTGTCCTCAATCCATTTACCGATTTCCGAGTTAGCCCGGCGCAGCGACAACACCCACACCGAAGCCCCTCTTGGCTGCGGGCTGGTGAAAGCATCCGCGTGAATAGAAACCAGGAAGTCGGCCTTGCTTTCACGGGCCTTGGCGCTACGTGAGTTGACCTTGATAAAGTAATCGCCACTGCGCACCAAATGTGCCTTCATGCCACGCTCGGCATTAATCAAACGCTCCAGGCGCTTGGCAATTTTCAGAGTAATGTCTTTTTCATAGGTACCGCTTGGGCCTATAGAGCCCGGATCTTCACCGCCATGACCGGCATCTATGGCAATCACTATGTCACGATTGGTTTCAAGCACGCGATTCTTAGGTGTTTTCTCGGCGCTTTGGTTGGCGCTTTTATCGTACAGGTCGATCACCAAGCGGTCTTTATAGGGACCAGTTGGTGCCAGAGCAAAGAGCACGGGCTTTGTCGGTTTAAGTAATTCAAACACCACTCGGGTAGAGCCGGCTTTTTTTGGCTTGCTGGCGCGGATCACATCAACGAGTTGATGCTTTTTTTCTATGTTCGGAAAGTCGCTGTGTCGGGCGGTGTTATTAATATCCACCACCAGGCGCCGCGGATTACTGAGCATAAAAAAGCTGTAATCCGGCTTTTCGGCCATATCGAATACGATGGGGTACTATCCGGCGACGGCCAAACCCGCACCCCTTCAATTTTATTCTGTGCCGATGCGGCCGCAGCCCACAGCACTAGTATGCAACTTAAGGTAATCTTGCTCGCGGTTATAATTGTTTTAAGCATTGCCTTTTAACTTCGTTACTATGTCAGCGCCTCGCTCGGTGTCGGCAAGAATGCTGATCTCACGCGCTTCGCCGTTATACTCTAAGGTGATTTTTAAATCGGCGCGAGGGATCATCCCGGCACCCTTACTTGGCCACTCTAGAATACATACGGCACTATTATCAAAATAATCCCTGATCCCCATAAACTCCAGTTCTTCGGGATCAGCTAATCGATATAAATCAAAATGATATATATTGACCTCGGGCAGTTCGTAAGGTTCCACCAAGGTATAGGTGGGACTCTTAACCTTGCCTTTATGGCCCAGCCCTTGCACTAGACCGCGACTCAAGGTGGTTTTACCCGCCCCCAGATCGCCATAAAGATAAATCACCACACCGCCCGCCACAAATTTGGCGAGAGTGTTGCCAAAGGCCACGGTGGCCGCTTCATCGGCTAAATACTGGTGAAATTCATGACTCATCTATTGCTTATCCTACTAATGCTCTTAAAACTGGGAATAAATCGCTGGCTAATAGCCCCTTGCCGCCTTGTGCCGCCGCTTGCTCGGCAGCAAACCCATGCAAGTAGGCACCAAGGCATGTCGCATCCTGGGCACTCAGGCCCTGGGCTAATAAAGCAGCTATAATACCAGATAATACATCACCCATCCCAGCACTCGCTAGTACCTCGCTGCCACTGCTGTTGATCCACAGTCTTTGCTCACAAGCAATCAAGGTACCCGGCCCTTTTAACAGCGCGGTTGCCCGATAATGCTTTACCAACTCGGTTAGCGCCGCAAAGCGGTTGGCTTCAACTTCAGCCACCGAGGTATTCAACAGCCTGGCCGCCTCTTTTGGGTGCGGCGTCAACACGGCTTTTTCTAGTTCCTGAGGGTTTTGAGCCAGCAGGTTAAGGGCATCGGCATCAAGCACCTTAACTTTGTCCTTGCCCTGCTTTAGCACCTGCTGCAATAAGGTTTGAGCCCATTGGCACTGCCCCAGTCCGGGCCCTACCACCAGCACCGAAGCCTTGTCGAGCAGCGGCATCAATTGCTCCGGCGTCTCAACCCCATGCACCATCAACTCAAAACGCCCCTGCAATACCGCCATGACATTTTCCGGGTGGGTCGCCACGCTGACCAGGCCGGCACCGCAACGAAGCGCTGCCTCACTGGCCAAACGCGCGGCTCCGGCCATGCCTGGGCCACCACCTATCACCAGCACATGACCGGCATTATTTTTATGGGCACAGGGCTGGCGCTGCGGGCGTTTTCTCATCATCTCATCATGAATTAGGCGACGCGCCTTCGGCATACAGATATGAGCAAAGGCCTGATCCACGCCCAAAGGCGCAAACCAGAGTAAGCCACATTGCGCCTTGGCTCGTCCGGTGAGCATCCCCTGTTTTAAGCCGATAAAGGTCAGGGTATGGTGCGCGGCAAAAGCGCCGGGGTAAACCTCACCGCTTGTGGCATTTACGCCGCTGGGAACATCGATGGCAATACGCACCGCACGCAATTCATTAAGATGTGTAAAGGTGTCTTGCAGTTCCGGGCTCAGAGGGCGATCCAGACCAATGCCAAAGACACCGTCTATGATCAACTCAAACTGGTGCAAATTGGGCTTTGCCACGCACTCACCACCGCCATTTTTATAGCGCTGCATCATTTCTTTGGCGTCGCTTCCCAAGTGAGCTAAGGATAACAGGGGCCACACCTGCACAGAGTAACCGGCACGTCTTAGTTGCTCGGCAACAACGAAACCATCGCCGCCATTATTGCCGCTGCCTACCAGCACCAGCACTCGCTGGTTATTGGCATAATGGGCCTGCACCCAGGCCGCTACAGCGCCACCAGCGGTTGCCATCAGCTCCGTCATGCTAATGCCGCAGTGCTTGGCCGCATGCGCCTCGTTTTCTCTTAACTGTTGGGGGCTATAAGCCTGCTGTGGTAAATTAGTACTGTAGTTAAGATACATGGTTGTTTACTTTTGCCTCAAGACACTATCAATTATCCTGAACTAGCCCAGCAAATTAAGCAATGGGCAAGCGAACTGGGTTTTGCCGACGCGGCGATCTGCGATATCGATTTGCGCCAGCATGAAGCTCAGCTGCAACGCTGGCTCGATTTAGGGTATCACGGCGAAATGAACTTTATGGCCGAGCATGGCACCAAACGCTCTCGCCCGGACGAGCTGGTACCGGGCACGCAGCGGGTGATCTCCCTAAAAATGCACTATCTGCCCCCCGATGCAGGCTTCGCAAAAACCTTAAAGGACCCAAATCTTGCTTATATTAGTCGCTACGCCCTGGGACGCGATTACCATAAGCTTATGCGCAACCGCATTAAGAAACTAGGAGAGCGCATCAGCGAGCAGGTAGAAAGTCTTGCCTTTCGCCCCTTTGTCGACTCGGCTCCTGTATTAGAGCGCCAGCTGGCCGCCAAGGCCGGGCTTGGTTTTACCGGCAAACACAGCTTAATTATCGATAAGCAGGCCGGCTCCTGGTTCTTCTTGGGTGAATTGTTTATCGATATTCCCCTGCCCGTGGATGACCCCACCGAGCGCTTAGCCAGCCAAGGGGACTGTGGCAACTGCGTGGCCTGCATGACCATGTGCCCTACCGGCGCCATAGTAGAACCCTTTGTGGTCGATGCCCGCAAATGTATTTCCTACCTGACCATAGAGCTTAAAGGCGCTATCCCCGAGCAGTACCGTCAGGCCATGGGCAACCGTATTTATGGCTGTGATGATTGCCAGCTGATCTGCCCTTGGAATCGCTATGGCCAAATCACCGCCGAGCAAGACTTTCATGCCCGAGCGCAATTACGCGATAAAAGTCTGCTTGCCCTCTTTGCTTGGGACGAAGCGACCTTTTTAAAGAATACCGAAGGCAGCCCGATACGCCGCATCGGTCATCAACGCTGGCTTCGCAATATTGCCGTGGCTCTGGGTAACGCCCCTTATGATCAAGCCATAGTGCAAGCCCTTGAGGAGCGACTCAGTGAAGTCGATGAGTTGGTCGGCGAGCATATTCACTGGGCATTAGCGCAGCAACAACGAAAAGCACAAGCCATAGAGGTCAAGGTGATTAGCACACAAAAGAAAACTCTGCGACTTGTTCGCGCCGTTGAAAAAGGCTTAGTTCGAGACGCGTAGTTCGGGACGCGTAGTTCGGGACCTCTAGTTAGGACGAGCAATTAAGGATTCGAAGTTATAAATACCACGCACGACAAGGCATTGGTAAATTTTTGCTGTTAAAAAGAGGGATTTTTATTAAATGGGGAAAATTGGAGCGGCACACGAGGTTCGAACTCGTGACCTCAACCTTGGCAAGGTTGCGCTCTACCAGCTGAGCTAGTGCCGCTTCATAGGTCTGAAGCAAAAATATGCTGCTTCATAAGTGCTCTGAGTGAGATTCAAACGTTGAGCTAAACGAGTGAAAATTTGGAGCGGCACACGAGGTTCGAACTCGTGACCTCAACCTTGGCAAGGTTGCGCTCTACCAGCTGAGCTAGTGCCGCTTCATAGGTTGCTCTTTGTTTTATCGCTGGTCGCAACCTGAGGTTGCGGCTTTGCAATTTAGCAGCTGAGCTAGTGCCGCTTCATAAGTGCTCTGAGTGAGATTCAAACGTTGAGCTAAACGAGTGAAAATTTGGAGCGGCACACGAGGTTCGAACTCGTGACCTCAACCTTGGCAAGGTTGCGCTCTACCAGCTGAGCTAGTGCCGCTTCATAGGTCGCTCATAAATTTCCCGCAGGAGCGCAACAGGTTGCGTCTAACGTTTTAGCAGCTGAGCTAGTGCCGCTTCATATATAGCTCAAAATTAACACATTCATGTTCGTCTTAAGCGGGGCAGGATTCTACAAGATTGCCCCTTCTTTGCAAGCCCTTTTTTGGGATTTTTTTAAATTTTGAAGATTTCTGTACGATAAACCTGCAATTCCATGATCGAGTCCTTGATATCGTCCAGTGCCAGGTGCGATCCCTGCTTTTTTACCTTATCAAGTACTTCCGGTTGCCAGCGTCGCGCCAACTCTTTGATGGTACTGACATCAATGCTGCGGTAATGGAAGTAATTATCAAGCTCGGGCATATAACGCACAAGAAAACGGCGGTCCTGGCCGATGGAATTGCCACACAGGGGCGAAGCTCCTTTGGGTACCCACTGCTCTAAAAATGCCAGGGTATCAGCCATGGCCTCTTGCTCAGTTACCTCACTGGCCTTGCATCGCGCCGTTAAACCCGACTTGCCATGTTGGTTGGTGCACCACTGGTCCATGCCATCAAGTAACTCATCACTTTGCTTTATTGCTATAACCGGGCCCTGAGCCAGGATATTGAGTTCGCTGTCTGTGATTATGGTGGCAATTTCCAGGATCCTATCCTGCTCTGGGTCCAACCCCGTCATTTCCAAATCCAACCACACTAAATTCTTATCATTCACAGCCATATCAACCTAACCCTGCTTTACTTTCGGTTTAACGCAATAAGATATATCATATTAGCTTAACTCATAGACCTAAAGCTTTTTTAAAAAGGTTTAGCCCAGCTAAGTACAGAGACCGCGTGGCAAAAAAGCAAAAACTGTCCAAAGGCCAGGCTCGACGCATTCGAGCCAATCATCAAAAGCGCTTACAACGCGCTAAAGAAAGCTCAGCCGACACCCAAACAAGCGAATTCGATAGCGATAACCTCGGCGCTCAGGAGCCTGGGGTTGTGGTCAGTCGTTTTGGCCAACATGCCGACATAGAAACGCCCGACGGCGATGTACTTCGCTGTAATATTCGCCGCACAGTAACCAGCCTAGTCTGTGGCGATGAGGTGCTGTTTCGCCGCGCCAACGTCAGCGACGGCGATATTGCCGGCGTGGTGGAACTGGTTGAAGAGCGCCGCTCTCAGCTTACCCGCCCGGACTTTTATGATGGCGTTAAGGTGGTGGCCGCCAACATCGACCAGATCCTTATGGTATCGGCCGTGGTGCCCGAGTTCAGCACGCAAATTATCGACCGTTATATCGTTGCCTGCGAAGACATGGGCATAGCCCCTGTCTTACTGTTAAATAAGGTCGACATGCTTGAGGATGAAGACCGCGATATGTTTATGGAAATACTCGCCGAATATCATGAGCTGGGCTACGACATTCATCTGGTCAGTAGCCACAGCGGTGAAGGCATAGAGCACCTTAAAGCCGAGCTGGTCGATAAAAACAGTATTTTCGTGGGGCAAAGTGGCGTCGGTAAATCAAGCCTAGTTAATACCCTGCTGCCCGATGCCGAGATCCTCACTCAGGAAGTCTCCTCTAACAGCGGCCTAGGGCAACATACCACCACTGTCTCGCGCCTGCATCACCTGCCCAGCGGCGGTAATCTAATTGACTCACCGGGAATTCGCGAATTCGGTTTATGGCATTTAGAGCCTGAGCGTGTGGCTTGGTGTTTTAAAGAGTTTCGCCAGTTCTTAGGCGGCTGTAAGTTCAGGGACTGCAAACATCTGGACGATCCTGGCTGTTTATTACGCGAAGCCGTGGAAAATGGTGATATTGCCGAGTTTCGTTTTGAGAACTACCACAGGATTATCGAATCCATGGCAGATGGCCGCGCCGGGGCACGTAATCCAAGAGTGTAAGCCGAGCGCTAACCCGCGGCGGCAGGAAACGGCCGCCAACGCCTTGCCTGTTTATTAGGCTATGGTTTTTACTCCTTGATTTAGCTACCATTCGTAAAAATATTTTGAGAATTAAACAGTGAACTTAGATAAAGTAAAAATTGCTTTTCAATATGCATTGCCAAAACACGGCGTATCCCGTTTGGTTGGTAAACTGGCTGCTGCCAAAGCGGGTAAACTAACCACTGCCCTTATCAAGTTGTTTATTAAACAATATAAAATTGATATGAGCGAAGCATTGCATGAAGCTCCCGAGCATTATCAAACCTTTAATGAGTTCTTCACCCGTCCTCTTAAGCCGGGTATTCGCCCCTTGGCTGAAGATGCAAACATTGTCGCCCACCCGGTGGACGGCGCCATTAGCCAACTCGGTGATATTCTTGATGGTCAATTAGTGCAGGCCAAGGGCCACTACTACAGCCTTGAAGCCCTGCTTGGCGGTAAGGCCGAGGATGCCCAGCCGTTTTTAGGCGGTAAGTTTGCTACCATCTACCTGGCGCCCAAGGATTATCACCGTATTCATATGCCTGTCGATGGTACGCTAAAACGCATGATTTACGTGCCGGGCGATTTATTCTCGGTTAACCCGTTAACGGCGCAAAACGTGCCTAACCTGTTCGCCCGTAACGAGCGTGTGGTAGCCATATTCGACACCGAGATAGGCCCCCTTGCCATGGTCTTGGTCGGCGCCACCATAGTCGCCAGCATAGAAACCATTTGGGCCGGCACGGTAACACCACCAGCGGGTAAAGACGTGTTCAGTTGGGATTACCCGAGCACAGGCGACCGCGCCGTGCACCTGAAAAAAGGTGAAGAAATGGGCCGCTTTAAACTGGGCTCCACCGTAGTAATGGCTTGGGGTGCTAATCAGGCCGACTTTATCAGCACTCAAGTGCCTGAAGCCGTCACCCGCATGGGCACGCCTTTTGCGAAATTAGTCGACTAGACACTTCCCCAGGATGGTCAGGTTGTAACTCTGGCCATCCATAATCGCCACCTTAGGCAACTCGCCCCACTGGCTAAAACCAGCCTGTTTAAACAAACGCATGCTCGGTATGTTATGGCTGAATATAAAGGCCAACAAATTGGTCACCCCCAAACGATGCGCCTGCTGCTCGGCAAATGCTAGGCTCAGTTTGCCTAATCCGCGACCGCGCACCGATTCACACAGGTAAATTGCGATCTCCACGGTTTGCTCGTAGGCAGGACGACCATAGAAGGATTTAAAGCTCAACCAGCCCACCACCTTATCACCGTCTTTGTAAACATAGATGGGGCGTTTATCGTTATGGGATAGAAACCACTCTCGACGCGACTCAACGCTCACCAACTCGGTGTCGGCGGTCACCATGCGACTGGGGATGGTTTGATTATAAATGGCGACTATACTGGGTAAGTCTTCAATCTGTGCAGGTACAAACATATTTCAGCCACAAGCTGGGTGATCTAATGTGCCGATACTAACCTATATATTAAAACTAACAATAACTTGAGAACGAACATGTTTAAATTATTTCTCGCCAGCTTATTCTTATTGGCTACGAGCCTGGCTTATGCCAGTGACAACCAGGAATGTGGCGACTTTACCGATATCCAGGTGCGCAAACTGCGCTCCGAGCAAAGCATCAACCTGTGTGAGTTTAAAGACTCGCCCTTGCTGATAGTCAACACCGCCAGTAATTGCGGCTTTACGCCCCAATTTAAAGAGCTCGAACAGCTGCATCAAAAATACAAAGACCAGGGGCTGGTGATTTTGGGTTTCCCTTCCGATGATTTTTTCCAAGAAGAAGATGAGGAAAAAGACACTGCCAAGGTCTGCTTTATCAATTATGGCGTGACCTTTACCATGATGGCGCCGGTGTCGGTGCGTGGCTCAGATGCCCATCCGGTATTTCAATACCTCAACAAGAAAACCAGCTCGCCCAATTGGAACTTTTACAAATATCTGGTGAGCAAGGATAGACAGCAGGTACAACGCTTTAACAGCCGTACCAAGCCGCTGTCGAGCGAACTCACCAAGGCAATTGAACAAGCCCTCGCTCACAAAGACTAAACTTTAACACAATTACGGTGGCCAACTCAGGGCTAGCAAGCTAGTCTTGTCTCATTGATTATAAAGAAGATATGGAGAGTAAATATGACATTGGCAAGTGCGCGTCACATACTGGTAGACAACGAGGCCCTGTGTCTTGATCTGAAGGAACAAATTGAGCAAGGCGCTGATTTTGCAGAATTAGCAAAGTTGCATTCCATGTGTCCAAGTTCGCAAGATGGCGGTGCCCTCGGTGAATTTGGCCCGGGTATGATGGTGCCAGAATTTGATAAAGTGGTATTTTCGGCCCCTCTTAATGTAGTTCAGGGCCCGGTGCAAACCCAGTTCGGCTATCACCTTCTTGAGGTTACCAGTCGTAGCGATTAATTCCTTTAAATTTCAGTTGCATTGACCGCCAAGCCTGTTATGTTTGAGCTCTCGAACACAGACTCACGCTTACGGCAGGTTTGGCAATGCAACTGTATGGCTCCAACACGTCTCCTTTCGCTCGTCGCTTACGCATCTGGTGTAAACAGCACAATCTAGCGGTTTCTTTTCAACACCTTGATATTTTTTCGCCCGATGGCAGAAAATTCCTTTTGGCTCACAGTCCAGTGGCTAAAATTCCCTTTTTGGTCGATGGCGAACAGGTCATTTACGACTCCAATGTGGTGTACGAATACCTAAGTGCGCACTTTAAACTGCCCAGCATGAGTTGGGATGAGCGCAATCAACTCACGGTTATCAATGCCGCCAATGACTCGGCCATAGAGCTGCTGTTAAGCCAGCGCTCCGGCTTTGACACCAATGAAGAACACTTATTTTTCGACTTGCAAAAACAGCGTATCGCCCTGTGCCTTGATGCCCTAGAGCAACAGGTAGCGGCTATACAGCATAGCTACGTATGCGCCAGCCTGTTTTGTCTACTTGATTGGCTACAATTTAGAGAGCTGCATGATGTAACGCCTTACCCGGCACTCATGGCTTTTTGGCAAGCCCAGAAAACATCACCACACGCACAAGCAACCGATCCAAGACAGGGGTAATTAAGATGGCACATGACGACATTGAAATTGAATCGCAGTGGGAATTATTCTGCGACCAAGTGCAACAAAGTAAAGAGATCTGGTTGCTCGGCAGTGATGACGGCGGTATCGCCTCGGTCAGCTCCGCCTATGACGACAACCAGGATGTATTGCTTATGTGGCACAGCGAAGAGCTGGCTCAGGCGCAATGCACAGGTGACTGGCAAGGGTTTAGCCCTTTCTCATTGCCCCTCGAGGAAGTGCTTGAGGACTTCGCCCCTCAGTTAATCGATGATAATGTCATGGTGGGTATCAACTGGGATAATCAGGTCTGCACCGAGCTGTCGGCCAAGTCCTTGGTGAGCGCGCTAACCGATTAGTACCTAGTGAAGACCCATTTAGGCCGGCGGCCATTTACCAGTATGGAGTTGCATACCCTGTTTTCCGGGTATGTTTATGGTGATGACAAACAAGCGCGCGAGCAGCCCAAGCATTGGCATTTTTGGCTGCCGCTGCTGGCCTATTACAGCGGTGGTTTTAGCGATGAACTCGCTTCCTTAGAACTGGGTGATGTCGATATCACCAGCACCATCCCCGTGCTACACCTGCACACCCATGGCAAGATCAAGGCCCGTAAAATCCCCATCCACCCGCATTTGTTTGCCTGTGGTCTGAGTGAATATGTCGATTTCATCAAAACGCAGCAGCACAGCCGCTTATTATTCGACTTACCATCAAAGTCAGGGCGTTACAGTGAAAAGGCCCGTATTTGGTTCTCTGGTGAAGGCGAGCGCGCCGGGTATATGCAAAAATGCCATCTGCCGACCGTGGATCAACAAGGTCATAAAACCGCGCTCAGCAGTTTGCGCCTTAACTTTGAGCAAAGCATTCGCATCAGCGCCATGCAGCTTGGCTGCAAACCCGGCTTTTATTATCTGATGGGACTAAAAGACTACCCCGAAGATGATTTTGCCGATCTGCGCACCCTGCAAAAGATTGTCCGCGGGGTACGCATAGTTAATGCTCATAGCCATTGGCAGCGCTTCTGCGCCCGCAGCTAACTAGGGCGCCTTATCCTCACAGACAAAAGCCAGCTTATCGCCCTCGGGCAAATAGCTCAGTCGGGTGATATTTCCTGCACAGTATTCGCTTAAATCATGCCACAGGCTGGCCGCTTTGGCGCTCTGTAACTGCTTTTGATATACCCGCCCGCCGTAGGCATAGGCTATGGTCTTATCCGTCACCCAGGTATAGTCCTGCACTCCTTGTGGCAAACGAAACAGCTGGGTCACGGTTTTCGTGTCTGGGGCAAAGCTGCTAAACCAGTTTTGCAAGTCCTGCTGCTGGGTAAAGGTGAAGACGCCCAGCGCCGGGTTATAGCTAAAGCCACGACCTGGATTATCGGCCACATGATGGATTTTTTCCGGCTCGGCCAGATTAAAGTATTTGGCGCTGTGCGGCTCACCAAGAGCAAACACCAGCAAGTCCTGCCGTGCTCCCCAAGCGTGATAACCTATGGTGAGGCCGTTATCCAGGATGCGTGTGCTTGGCGCCGACTCACCCAGGGGGTAAGACCAAAGCTTTTGCCCCCCATCGGGCTCAACCACCACAGCCGACAAGGCGTTTAAACCTGGCACTACGACCGACAAGGCATTTAAACCTGGCACCAGAGTAGGCGAATATTCGCTGTAAGCTGGGGTATTACTGATATTGCGACGGTCTTGGGTGGCGAAGTCGTAAAAGAAGATCTCCTTTTGTGCCTGCTTATCAGTGCCTATTTCATAACTGTAGTAGACGCCAGCCTTACTTATCGCAGGTTGATTACTGTAAGTTCCTCGTTCGCTTACCGCCAGCACTTCGGGTTGTCCCTGCTCATCGTGTTGCAACAGCAGTATTTGGCTCTGGGCCAAGGCCAGCGGGCTGCAACACAGCAAGCTTAATACCTTTAAAGTCGTTAATTTCATTATTGTTTTCGTTCTTATTTTTGCTCTTAAATTTGCCCTTCTATACTAGCGTGAAATCCCTTTAGGGCAAACCGCGCCTTGATTTAACATGGAAGCCCCTTTATAAAGGGTATTTGAGTTAACAAACGATTAATCTTATGTCGGCCAAACATCCCATTGTCGCGATTACCGGTTCTTCAGGTGCGGGCACTACCACCACCACCAATGCCATTAAGCATATTTTCCGCAGCCTGGACGTCAACGCCGCGTTTATCGAAGGCGATAGCTTCCACCGCTATACCCGCCCCGAGATGGATAAGAAAATACGCGAAGCAGAGCAACAAGGTCGTCATATCAGTTATTTTGGTCGTGAAGCCAATGATTTTGCCGCCCTAGAACAGCTGTTTACCAACTATGGCGAAACCGGCAGCGGCAAGGTGCGTCGTTATCTACATACCTTTGATGAAGCCGTGCCCTACAACCAACTTCCGGGCACCTTCACACCCTGGCAGGATTTAGAAAGCGGTACAGATTTGATGTTCTACGAAGGCTTACACGGTGGTGTGGTTGACGAAGAGCATGATGTGGCCAAGCATGTCGACCTCCTGATTGGCATGGTGCCCATCATCAACCTTGAGTGGATACAAAAACTGATCCGCGATACCTCGGAGCGTGGACACTCCCGAGAGGCGGTGATGGACTCCATACTGCGCAGCATGGATGATTACGTAAACCATATCACCCCGCAGTTCTCGCGCACTCATATTAACTTTCAGCGCGTGCCTACTGTGGATACTTCCAACCCTTTTAGTGCCAAGGACATTCCCTCACTGGACGAAAGCTTTGTGGTGATCCGTTTTCGTGGCATCGACAGCGTCGACTTCCCCTACTTTTTGCAGATGATAGATGGCAGCTTTATGTCGCGAATGAACACACTTGTGGTGCCCGGCGGTAAAATGGGTTTGGCAATGGAGTTGTTGTTAACGCCGCTGATCAAAGAATTATTAGTGAAAAAGCGGGCTTTAGAACATTTAGCGCCAGCAGATTTACCCATCTAGCCGGCGCTAATAAAGCTTAAAGGATTAAGCTTCTGGTAGGTTGCGACCGTAGAAGATCTCTTGGATCTCGCGGTTTAAACGCTCACGGATTTCTTCCTGCTCGCTTTCTTCAAGCTCATCGGTGGTTACACCGAACAGGTAAGTATTTAAATCCGTTTCTTTAAGCATCATCTTGGTGTGGAACAGGTTCTCCTGGTACACATTCACGTCCATCATCTGATACAGCTCTTTGGTATCATCAGTCATGTAATTCTGAATCGAATTAATGGCATGGTCGATATAATGCTTAACACCGTTAACGTCACGGGTAAAACCACGCACACGGTAGTCAATAGTTACCACGTCCGATTCCAACGAGTGGATCAAGAAGTTCAACGCTTTAAGTGGCGAAATAATACCACAGGTTGATACTTCGATATCAGCACGGAAGGTACAAATACCATCATGCGGGTGCGACTCTGGGTAGGTGTGCACACAAATATGGCTTTTATCCAGGTGCGCAACCACAGACTCAGGTAATGGCCCCGGCGTTTCTTCGCTGTCAAAGCTCTGTTCGTCTACCGGCTCTTCCGAGATCAGAATAGTTACACTGGCCCCTTGAGGGTCATAATCCTGACGGGCAACATTAAGGATATTGGCGCCAATAATGTCAACGACTTCACCAAGAATGTCCGTAAGACGATCAGCACTGTATTGCTCATCAATATATTCAATGTATTCTTTACGTTGTTGCTCTGTTTTCGCATAGCAAATATCGTAAATACTAAAACTTAAGCTTTTGGTTAAGTTATTGAAACCATGAAGCTTAATTTTATCAAAGGGCTTGTTCACTATAAACCAACCTCAAACCTAGTCACAAAAGTCACTCAGGGACTCAAAAAAGAGGGCGGATTTTAGCCCAATTTGGCTCCCTTAAAAAGTACTTTTTAAACGATTTCTTGTACTTCAAAACTATGGGTTATTTGCACCGACTTTTCCAGCATAATCGCCACCGAGCAATATTTATCCGCAGACAGGGCTACGGCACGCTCAACATGCTTCTCGCTCACCTCGGTACCGGTAACGATAAAGTGCAAATTAATCTTTGTAAACACGCGAGGTGTTGTCTCGGCACGCTCACCGCTTAGCTGCACCTGCACACCACTTACCTGCTGGCGCGCCTTTTTTAGAATGCTAACCACGTCCACCGATGAACATGCACCCGCCGACATTAACACCATTTCCATCGGCGACGGCGCCTTAGGATCACTGCCAGTATCAAACACCACGTTATGGCCAGAATGTGAAGTACCGATGAAGGTGTCGCCCTCAACCCACTTTACGTTTGCTTGCATGTAAACCTCGTTGTTTAAATTAAAATCTCAGCGATTGTAAAGCAGCACGCCGATGATGCAAACCTGCATTTATCCCCGCTGCGATAATTGCGCTCATGCGCGGGACGAGCGGTTATTGAGCCACTGATGCCATGGCGTTATCGAATAGTTTTTTTTACCAAACTGGCAACTTCATCGATAAAAACGCGCAGCTCCCGAGTCACCTAAAGACAAAAAGCAGCCTAAGCTGCTTTTTTATCCACAAGAGCTGATCAGTCCAGGCTTAAGCCTGGGCTAAGCGTGTCCGGCAGAGTCAACTGCTCCAGCTCTACCGAGGCTACCGGGTATGCGCAATAGTCCGCGGCATAGTAGGCACTGGCTCTGTGGTTACCCGAGGCACCAATACCACCAAATGGCGCTGCACTTGATGCACCTGTGATAGGACGGTTCCAGTTGACGATACCGGCACGAATACGACGCAGGAAGTATTCATAGTCCGCTTCGTTGTCACCCAGTAGGCCGGCAGACAGACCATAAGCGGTTTCATTGGCTTGCTCGATAGCACGATCAAAGTCGCTGTAACGGAATACCTTAAGCAGTGGGCCAAAGTGCTCATCATCCGGGAAGTTTTGTACCGAGGTACATTCAATAATACCCGGAGTAACAAAACCTGTGCCTGCGGTATGAGTAAGCTCCAGCAACGGCTGAGCACCTAGCTCAACAAGCTGTTGCTGCGCCGCAACCATGCCCTTGGCTGCTGCTTCGGAGATCATAGAACCCATAAACGGCTGCTCAGCGGCATCATAGTCGCCAACCTTGATGTTTTTAGTGGCCGTTAGCAGTTGCGCCAAAATAGCATCACCCAACTCGCCTTCAGGCAAGAACAGCTTACGCGCACAAGTACAACGCTGGCCGCTGGAAATAAAGGCCGACTGGATAATATCGTGTACCGCCGCCTTGATATCGCTAACATCTTTAACGATAAGCGGGTTGTTACCACCCATTTCCAAAGCCAGAATTTTACCCGGCTGACCGGCAAACTGCTCATGCAGGATATGACCCGTGCGTGATGAACCGGTAAAGAATAGACCGTCGATACCCGGGTGTGAGGCCAAAGCCTTACCGGTTTCAACTTCACCCTGAACCAGGTTAAGCACACCATTAGGCAGACCCGCTTGTTGCCATAGTTTCAAAGTAAACTCGGCTACTGCCGGAGTCAGCTCAGAAGGCTTAAACACCACGGTATTACCCGCTAAAAGCGCTGGCACTATATGACCGTTAGGCAGGTGGCCTGGGAAGTTATAAGGGCCAAACACAGCTACTACACCGTGGGCGCGGTGACGAATAACCGCTTTACCTACTGGCATGGCATTTTCTACCGTGCCGGTACGCTCTTGATACGCTTTTTCAGAAATCGCTACCTTGCCCACCATGGCGGCGGCTTCAGTGCGTGTTTCCCATAAAGGTTTACCGGTTTCCTGGGCGATAATTACCGCCATTTCTTCGCTGTTCGCCTTAAGCTGCTCGGCGAAGGCCTGAACTACAGCCAGACGCTCGGCAAAGGTTTTATCCGACCAAGGGATAAAAGCAGTACGCGCCGCTACAACGGCGTCATTTACTTGCTCGGCGGTGGCACTGTTGGCCTGCCAAAGCTGTTCGTTGTTAGCCGGGTTTACCGAGCTAACTGCATGGCCTTGGCCTGCAAGCCATTGACCATTAATAAATTGTGCTGGATGAGACATAAATATGACTCCTTATAATGCTGCCACGCACACCTGGTCGCCGCTCTGTACTTTGAGCGCATCGGCGGTGCTTTGCGTTAAAATAATTTCGGCGTCATCGCCACCATCTAGATCTACCTCAACCACCAGGGCACGGTAATCTTCAATATTCTGATTGGCCACCATCACTGCGTTGTCGCCCTGACTCTCACCTATCACTACGGTGCGCAGGCCACTGTTGATAACAGTGCGGATATTGTCGACCTTGGCTTCCACCGTAGGACCGGCATCGAAAATATCGACATAGCCGTTAAAGGTGAAGCCTTCGCTTTTGAGCAATTCAATGGCGGGACGCGTATTGGTATGCACCTGACCCACAACCTGCTGCGCTTCTTTGCTCAACAAGTTGACGTAAATCGGGTATTTCGGCATCAATTCGGCGATAAACACCTTCTGGCCTATGCCAGTCAGGTAATCCGCGGTGGGGAAGTCCATGCTGAAAAAGTGCTCTTCAAGCCACTGCCAAAACGGACTGCTGCCCTGCTCGTCGGATACACCACGCATTTCGGCGATCACTGTGTCAGCAAAACGCTCACGGTGCTGGTTAATAAACAAGAAACGCGATTTAGACAGTAACTTGCCATTAAATTTTTGCCGATATTTTTCCTTCAGGAACAGCGTACAAAGTTCGGTGGCGCCGGTGTAATCGTTACACAGGGTTAGAATATCAACCGCCTTGTACACACCTAAGGTGCGAGACGAGTGGATCACTTTGGAAAGGTGGTAGTGATAAAATGCATCATCTAAACCCACCGCAGCTTCAATGCCACAGGTACCGGCGATTTCACCGGTTTCGCTATCTTCAAGAACAAACAAGTAGCCTTCATCACCGGCTTTTGCTGTCGGCTTGGCGAAGGATTCAATAGAACGGGTGATCTTATTCTGCAACAACTCTTCATTCAGTGGCAGCGAGGTAAAACCATGCCCCGACTCCTCGGCGATAACGAGCAGCTCTTGATAATCTTGTTGTCGGATTGGGCGAAGAACCATCATAGATCCGCTTACTCCCTAAAGGTTAAACCATAACAAGCCTGGCGCCGCGCCATGCAGCGCCAAACTTCAAATTGACCGGCGTTCTAGTAGTTAGACAGAACGCCGCGGTGAAGTGCTTAAACTAGGCTGGCAACCGCTTTTTCAAAGCGTGCCATGCCTTCACGAATCTCTTCTTCGCTGATCACCAATGACGGTGTAAAACGTACCACATCGGCACCGGCCACAAGCGACATCAAACCTTGTTCCATGCTGGCAACCAGGAATTCACGGGCACGACCCTTGAACTTATCGTTCACTACTGCACCGATAAGCAAGCCTTTACCACGCACATCACTGAAAACATCGTACTTAGCATTGATATCATTTAGAAGTTGCTTAAATAGCGCTTCTTTTTCTTTTACGCCTGCCAATACCGCAGGGTCATTGATAGTGTCGAAAGCCGCTTCGGCTACCGCACACGCAAGCGGGTTACCGCCGTAGGTTGAACCGTGCGTACCCGGCTTAAGGTGCTTGGCAATCTCTTTAGTGGTCAGCATGGCACCGATAGGGAAACCGCCGCCCAAGGCTTTAGCCGAGCTCATGATATCTGGAGTTACACCCAGACCCTGATAAGCATAAAGCTCACCGGTACGGCCAACACCTGTTTGTACTTCATCGAAAATAAGCAGTGCATTGTGCTTATCGCACAGCTCACGTACGCCCTTAACGAAATCAGCTTCAGGAGCAATGATGCCGCCTTCACCTTGCAGTGGCTCCATCATAACCGCACACGTGTTGTCATCGATCAATGACTTGAATGCTTCCAGGTCGTTGTAATCACAATGCACAATATCACCCGGCTTAGGACCGAAACCGTCTGAATAAGCAGCCTGGCCACCCACGGTTACGGTAAAGAAGGTACGACCGTGGAAGCCTTGGTTAAAGGCAATGATTTTTGATTTTTGTGCACCGAAGTTATCTAGGGCCCAGCGACGAGCAAGCTTTAGTGCCGCTTCGTTAGCTTCCGCACCCGAGTTGGCAAAATAAACCTGCTCGGCAAAGGTCGCGTCGGTCATTTTCTTCGCCAGGCGCAGTGCCGGCTCATTGGTCCAGATATTCGACAGGTGCCAAAGTTTCTCGCCCTGCTCTTTTAATGCCGTAACTAGCGCTGGATGACAATGACCCAAACAGTTAACCGCAATACCACCGGCAAAGTCGATAAACTCACGGCCTTGCTGGTCCCATACACGAGCACCTTCGCCGCGTACCGGGATCACATCCGATGGGTTGTAGTTAGGAACCATTACTTCATCAAATAAAGCGCGATTAACTGTCATTTTCTTTCCTCATTGAGTCTGGCGTTAAAAGTGGGTACCAAGTACAGGTCTGGGGACCTTAAAGCTAGTGCAACACTCTTAACAAGGCTATGAAATCCGCCATTAAGGCGACGGACAAAGCACTACATGAATAACATCATTATTTCAGAAAAAACCCGTAAAGTCTCATGCAAAGCTTTCATGCAGACCCCGTAAACACAGGCATTGAGGGTAGATTTTCACCTTGAGTGAATAACTATTTTAGCGCCATTAATAAAGAAGCCATATGGCATGAGTTGCCGCCGTCAAAGCACATACTGAACAGTATTTGAATGAATATACGTAAAAAATTTACAAAATATTTTCAGCAACGGCTTATTTTGCATCAGTTTGCTGGGTGAAAGTACCTAAATCGATACCATATCAAGGGGTAAGTTGAGGATTTTGCACATCAAGATAGCCACAGCATAACCGCCGTTCATCTGCTACAACCAATGGTTCTGGCAAGAGCCATTGGCCTGCACCAAAATCTTGGCCACGCCGCTGAACTATGACGGCTTACCTAAGCGAAGTAATAAAGCACAGGCTTAAGCTTCAATGTCTTCTTTAATAAAGAGATGTAAGTTAGTACTCACATTAGCGCTAATAATCTACGCCTTTAGACTTGAAGCAAGTGCGCCTGCTGAGTTGCTATATTCTGTGCGTTAATTTCGCTCGATAAAGTGCTTTAGCATGTCCAACCCGTGCTGGGTAAGAATGGCTTCCGGGTGAAACTGAATCCCTTCTAAGGCCTTATCGGTATGCAATAAGCCCATGATTTCATCCATCTCCCCCTGCTCATTCTCGGTCCAAGCGGTAATTTTCAGCTCGGCTGGTAAGGTTTCCGGGGCCACCACCAAGGAATGATAACGACACACCTCAATGCGCTCGTCTAATCCGGCAAAAACGCCCTGCTGTGTAGTACGTATCACAGAAGTTTTACCATGCATAACCTCTCTGGCACGCACCACTTGAGCGCCTAAGGCCTGGGCTATGGTTTGATGTCCCAGGCAAACACCAAGAATAGGAATACTGCCCTGAAAACGGCGCACCAGATCAAGGGAAATACCCGCCTCATTGGGACTGCATGGTCCGGGCGACAGCACTATATGCTCGGGTTTAAGCGCTTGAATATCGGCCAGGGTCAATTCATCGTTGCGCTTAACCAAGACTTCCTGGTCAAGACGCTGGAAATACTGCACCAAGTTAAAGGTAAATGAGTCGTAGTTGTCGATCATTAATAACATGGAATCTTCCACTAAAAAGCCAAGCATTTACACGCTTGGCTTTGGATTAGTCTATTTCTGCCCTAACGCTTAAGGACGCGGAATAAAGCCAAGTGCGTCGTACACTGCTTTTAATGTCGGCGCTGCCTTCGCTCTGGCTTTCTCGGCGCCGCTGCGCATGATCTGATCCAGCAACGCCTGATCCGCACGGATCTCTTTAAAGCGCTGTTGAATAGGCTCAATCATGGCTACCACGGCATCGGCGGTGTCCTTCTTCAGGTGACCATACATCTTGTCTTCGTACTCAGGCACTAGATCATCGATAGAACGCTTGGTTGCTACCGACAGTAAGGTCAACAAGTTTGATACGCCCGGCTTTTCCTGACGATCAAAGTAAATACGTGCCTGCTCGTCAGAGTCGGTCACCGCTTTTTTCAGCTTTTTCTCGATCTTCTTCGGCTCGTCCAGAAGCATGATGTAACCATTTGGATTTTCATCCGACTTGGACATCTTCTTCAATGGATCCTGCAAGCTCATTACACGGGCACCAAACTCAGGAATATAAGGCTCTGGCAGCTTAAATACTTCACCATAAAGGTTGTTAAAGCGCGTGGCGATATCCCGGGTCAGCTCCAGGTGTTGCTTTTGGTCTTCACCTACCGGCACCTGATCCGCCTGATACAGGAGGATATCGGCCGCCTGTAACACAGGATAGGCAAATAGACCAACATTGACATTGTTGGCGTGCTTGGCCGACTTATCCTTGAACTGTGTCATGCGGTTAAGTTCGCCCATTTGCGCGTAGCAGTTCAACACCCAGGCCAGCTGCGCATGCTCAGGCACCTGAGATTGCACGAATAACGCTGCTTTTTCCGGGTCGATACCACAAGCCGCATAAAGGGCCACACCATCAAGCACACGCGAGCGTAATACTTCCGGCTCTTGGCGGATGGTGATGGCATGCAGGTCAACCAGCATAAAGTAACTTTCATGATGCTCTTGCAAGCTAAGCCACTGGTTAATGGCGCCAACATAATTGCCGATTGTCATACCACCTGTTGGCTGAATGCCGCTTAACACTACTGGTTTACTCATGATGTTCCTTTATTGCTTATCGATTAATGGCGGTGATTATATCTAAGAATTGGTCACAGAGGTACTCTGGATTGTACTGGCGCAGGTCTTCACCCTGGTGATAACCGCCGCTCAAAGCCAGGGCATCCATGGCCGCTGCTTGTGCCGCCAGCAGATCCGATTTCGAGTCGCCGATCATCAAGGCTTGAGCCGGTTCGACACCAAGCTGCTGGCAAGCCTTTAACAAGGGCTCGGGCGAAGGTTTTTTCTTACCATCATCGCCACACACAATCACCTGAAAATGACTGGCAATACCCAGCTGTTGCAATAAAGCCTCGGTAAAACATCGGGCCTTGTTGGTGACCAAAGCCTTGGGCGTAGCCGCAAAGGCCGCCAATACAGTTTCAACATGGGGGTAAAGCTGCGAATACTGGCCCAACACCGCAAGATAATGGTGGCAGAACAGCTCGTTGGCACGGCTAATCTCCTGCTCCGTTAGCAACGGATTGGGCTCCATATCACCACTGAGCGCACGCACCACTAGCTGCTCTATGCCATTACCGACAAACTGGCTGACCATGGCGTGAGAGATTACCGGTCGAGCCAGATCGGTAAGCATCAGGTTCACCGCTATGTACATATCCGGCACGCTGTCGACCAGGGTGCCATCAAGATCAAATATCAGCGCCTGGTATTTCACTGAGCAACCTTGGCGAGTTCGCTGCGCATCTGCTCGATGACTACCTGATAGTCGGGTTGGCTAAAAATAGCCGAACCGGCTACAAACATATCGGCACCGGCGGCCGCCACTTCGGCAATATTATCCACCTTTACACCACCGTCGACCTCAAGTCGAATATCACGACCACTGGCATCTATGATGGCACGTACCTGCTTAAGCTTTTCCAAGGTATGAGGAATAAAGCTCTGACCGCCAAACCCAGGGTTAACTGACATTAATAAGATAACATCCAGCTTATCAATAACATGCTCAATAATATGCAGCGGTGTCGCCGGGTTAAATACCAGACCTGCCTGACAACCATGCTCCTTGATCAGAGCCAGGGTACGATCCACATGCTCGCTGGCCTCGGGGTGGAAGGTAATAATGCTGGCACCAGCCTTGGCAAATTCAGGGATCAGGCTGTCGACCGGCTTCACCATCAGGTGCACATCAATAGGTGCCGTGATGCCATAATCTCTAAGCGCCTTACACACCATGGGACCAAACGTCAGGTTCGGCACATAGTGATTATCCATCACATCAAAATGCACCACATCGGCGCCGGCGGAAATAACTCGCTCTACGTCTTCACCAAGACGGGCAAAGTCGGCGGAAAGGATCGAGGGCGCGATCAGGTAGTCTTTCATAATACTGCTCCTTTGAACGGGGCCTATACTTTAACGAAAAATACGCATAGTTGTTAGCGTATGTTTATTTTTGCGAGGTTTTTCATCGATCCCGACGAATTATTTAGAAACAAAACGTTAAAGCCCAACCGTTAACATAAATTAAACATTACACCCTTGTTTTTAAAGTAAAAAGTTTAATTATTTTTAAAAGTTCAGTTGTTTTTTTAAACAACTTTGCGTAAGCTCTAGTGACTAGTTAAGGATCGGAGAGGGATATGTTGTTAGTGCTGAAAAAACATGCGTTGTTAGCAGGCGTTGCAACTACTGCTATGATTGTTGGCACTTTTGCTATCCAATCTGGCTCATCTCTTAACTCTGAAACCTATAGTCAATGCGTTTGTGATACCAATGCGTACGGCGAACAAACTCAAAACTGCGCTAATCCTGATGGTGAACAATCCTGGTTTGCCTGGTTTGCCGGCGACAGTCGCAGTGCCCAATTTCATTATTTAGACTTGTTGGAATTGCTTAGCCGTAACGACAACAAGGAAAACGCCCGACAATTCTCTAATACCTCCTACTAGGCAGGAATTCTTATGTGGTCACAAATTCAAACTGTGGTCGCGGCCTTTTTTGGTGTACAAAGCGATGCCAAACGTCAACAAGACTTCAGCAATCATAATCCCAAGATCATTATTGCCCTCGCCATTGCCCTGTTTGTTATTTTTGTCCTAGCCGTGTTTGGCCTGGTTCAACTGGTATTGGCGACCGGATAAATACATAGCCATCAATTCATTGACCTTATTGCGACCATTCCCCTTAGGGCTGATGGTGCGCTTTACCTTGAGCACATCAATATCCGCCTGCTCATAGATCTTTCTGGTCCATAAGGTATCGTGGTTAGAGATCAGTACCGAAGTTTGCTGCTCACCCGCGGCCTGCTCGGCCAAGTTGGCCAGGTTCGCTTGGTCGTCCAGGTTAAAACCGCCTTTGGCGTAGCTGGTAAAGGATGCGGTTTTACTCAGCGGCACATAGGGAGGATCGCAATAAACCACGGCATCTTGCGGTAATGAAGCAAAGACATCGCGATAGCTTAAACAGGTAAAGGTGGCTTGCTGTGCCTTTTCAGCAAAGAAATACATTTCCGCTTCGGGGAAATAAGGCTTTTTATATTTTCCAAAAGGCACATTAAAAATGCCTTTAAGATTATAACGGCACAAGCCATTGTAACCATGACGATTCATATAGAGGAATAGGATGGCGCGTTCGTAGGCATCGCGACTTTCGTTAAAGCGAGCCCGCAAGCCATAATAGACATCGGCGTCATTATTAAGCTCGCAAAACAGCTTACGCGCATCACTGATAAACTCATCAGGCGCATGGGCTAATTCTTTATAGAGGTTGATTAGATCCGCATTGATATCGTTAAGCACGTAATGCTTAAAATTGGTATTTAGAAACACCGAGCCGGCGCCAACAAAGGGTTCAACGAGCGTAGATGCAGAGCTGCCGGTGAGCTCCTGAGCTTGATCTAAACGTTTGGCGATATCTTCGACCAAACTGTATTTGCCGCCCGCCCATTTCAGGAAAGCACGGGTTTTCTTTTGCATCTATTCTACTAGCTCATCTTTAATTATTATCTCACTCCCGGTGCACCACAAGGGTAAATGTAAATACCGGGGTCAACGCCAAATTCTACCGCAATTCAGGGGACTGTTGCGAGTTTATCTCCCCTTTTATCTGCGCTATTTGTTTACCTTAGCGCTGGGCCTCGCCAATTAGTATGCGTATCGCCGCCAACTAAGAGGTTAGTTCATTCTTAGACACGGCCTGAGCCCAGGTAAGCACATGCCGGCCTTTAACGGCACTATGATAAGGCGCACTGCACCTTCTTATTGGTGCTGACCATTATAGGCCACAGCCAGGAGGAGCGATTGTATTAGCGTGTGAGCAGGGTTTCTAGCTCGGCGTCGCTGACATCATCAACCAATTCACAACGTCCAAATTGGCTAGGCAGAATAAAGCGAATGCGTCCCGCTTTGTTTTTTTTGTCCTTGCGCATATGGGCAAGAAACTGCGCAGGAGTCATTTCATCTGGGATTTGCACTGGTAGATCATAGGCTTTGAGCAAGGCAATAATACGCTCAACCTCGGCACTACTTAGCTTGCCTCGGCTGTGTGCCAGTTGTGCTGCCAGCACCATACCGACCGCGACCGCTTCACCGTGAAGCCAGGCGCCGTAGCCCATTTCAGCTTCGATAGCATGACCAAAAGTATGACCTAAATTAAGCAAGGCCCTAAGCCCGGCTTCTTTTTCGTCCGCCGCTACTATCTCCGCCTTAATGGCACAGCAACGCTGTATCACCCTTGGCAATAGCTGAGCATCCAAGGCCTTGATCTCTTCAACATTACGCTCAAGTAACTCGAACAAATCAAGGTCGTAGATCAAGCCGTATTTAATCACCTCGGCCATACCGGCGGCAAATTCCTTGGCCGGTAGGGTGGCCAGCGCAGCGGTATCGATAAACACAGCCTGAGGCTGATAAAAGGCACCGATCATATTCTTGCCCAAGGGGTGATTAACCGCGGTTTTACCGCCTACGGATGAATCCACTTGCGACAACAAGGTGGTAGGGATCTGCACAAAAGGTACGCCGCGCTGATAACAGGCAGCAACAAAACCGGTCAGGTCACCAATAACCCCGCCACCCAATGCCAGCAAAATGGTATCGCGGCCACAGTTGTGCTCTAACAAAAAGGCATTGAGGCGCTCAAACCATTCCAATGTTTTGTATTGCTCACCGTCGGGCATTACGAAGACAAGAAGATCCTTATCTGCCAAGCTGGCAAGAAGGGTGTCCAGGTAGAGAGGTGCTATGGTTTCATTGGTAACGATTACCGCGCGTCGCTCGCCTACATATTGCTGCAGGCGCGCACCGTCTTGTATTAACTCGTTACCAATAAAGATGGGATAACTGCGCTCACCGAGTTCAACATTGAGTTCCAGCATGCGCAATTCTCCTTGGGATATTTAGAAGTTAAGCTTCTCGATGATTTGGTTAGCCACAACTTTCGCACTCTGCTCATCGGTACGCACAACAAAGTCGGCGATTTCTTGATACAGCGGGTTGCGCTCTTCGGCTAGACGCTCCAACACATGTTGCGGCGCTTCTTCTGTTTGCAGTAGCGGACGTCGTTTATCACGCTGGGTGCGAGCAACCTGTTTTTCGATTGGGGTCTCAAGGTATACCACAATACCGCGAGCAGACAGTTTGTTGCGTACTTCTTTACTGACTACTGAGCCACCACCTGTTGCCAACACGATACCCTGAAGCTCGGTTAGATCTGTGATCACCGCTTCTTCACGACGACGGAAACCATCTTCGCCTTCGATATCAAATACCCAAGCAATGTCGGCACCGGTGCGGCGCTCGATTTCGTTATCCGAGTCATAAAACTCAAGGTGCAGTTGGTCTGCAATGTGGCGACCAATTGTGCTCTTTCCGGCCCCCATGGGACCTACTAGAAATATATTACGTTTCTCAGCCATATCTTTTAGTACAAACGAACTCTAAAATTTGAAATAAAACCCCGCCTCGCGACTGGCCCCAAAATTCAAGGGGGAGATTATCTCAGTAATTTATGCCTGTTTTCAAGCATAATACTGCAAATAATCACAGTGGGCGGTGGGTCGATTAGAGAAATCCAGCGCACTTTTAGAACTTAGCCCTGCTTACGATGGATTTCTACTTAAGCCGAATCTGAGTAGGCTACTTAATCACTTTTAAGTGATTAGCTTTTTTGCCTTTGCCGTCGTCCTGACTGTTCTCACGGCTTGCTTGTGGGTTTGGATTGTCAATTGCCTCGAACCCGGCCTGCGGTTGTTGCGGCTCAGACTCGGCAGTTGATTGTACTGATTCAGAACGATCCTGCTCTTCGTATAACTCTTCTTGAGTAAATACGGTGCCTTCGCCATTTTCTCGGGCATAGATGGCCAATACAGCTCCCATGGGTACATAAACCTGCATGGGCTGACCACCAAAGCGAGCATTAAAGGTCAATGCTCGGTTATCCATTGAAAATTGCATTACAGCGCTCGGGCTGATGTTCAACACAATTTGTCCGTCTTGAACAAACTGAGTCGGTACCTGTACCTGAGCAAACTCGGCATCGACAACCAAGTGCGGTGTGCACTGGTTGTCGACTATCCAGTCGTAAAAGGCACGTAACAGATAAGGTCTGTTAGGTGTCATTAGAGACGAATCTCACGTTCTGCTTCAGTCAATGACGCTTGGAACGATTCACGCTCAAACAAGCGAATCATGTACTCTTTCAGCTCTTTGCTGCCAGCACCCGCAAGCTCGATACCAAGCTCAGGTAAACGCCATAATAGCGGCGCCAGGTAGCAATCAACTAGGCTGAACTCTTCGCTCATAAAGTATGGTGCTTCATTGAAAATAGGTGCTACCGCAAGCAGTGCTTCGGTCAGCTCTTTGCGTGCTTGCTCAGCATCGCTGCCACCGGCTAGGATCTTCGCAGCAAGCGAATACCAATCGGTGTCAATACGGTGCATCATCAAGCGGCTGCGACCACGCATTACCGGGTACACAGGCATTAATGGAGGGTGCGGGAAGCGCTCATCCAAATATTCCATGATGATGTTTGCTTGGTAAAGACCTAGCTCACGATCGATCAAAGTAGGAACCGTACCGTACGGGTTAATTTCGTGTAATGCTTCTGGCAGGTTATCTTTCTCCGCCAAATGGATATCCACGCTCACGCCTTTCTCAGCCAAGACAATACGAACTTGATGGCTGTACATACAATTCGCGCCGGAAAACAGCGTCATTACAGGGCGTTTATTGGCAGCAACGGCCATGCCTACCTCCATTAAAAAATCACAAAGTACAACATACTTTTTGCGTCATCACAGTGCCTAGCCTGACTAAATTCACAGCAATGATTTTAAACGGCAATAGGGGCATACGCCCCTATTGAGTTAACTGGTTGATTATTCTAATTAATGAACATCACGCCAGTATTCTTTCTTCAGTAAGAAAGCAAAGATAAAGAGGATAAATAGGAAACCAATAACCTTGATACCTAAAGACTCTGAATCTAAACGTGAAGGCTCACCTACATAGGCTAGGAAGTTAGCAATGTCGCGAGCAGCATGATCATACTCGTCAACACTCATTTCACCCTGGCCGTCGGTTTCAACCGCTACCACTTTCTTAACTGTTTTTCCGTGCTCTTCTACTTCCTCGAATACAGGATTTGGTAGGCCTTGTAGTTCTTGAAGAACGTGCGGCATACCTACAGAAGGGAACACAATGTTGTTTACGCCAAATGGACGCGACTCATCTTTATAGAACGACTTTAAGTAGGTGTAGATGTAGTCAGGTGATTTAACACGTGAAATCAGTGTTAAATCCGGTGGCGCAGCACCGAACCATTTTGCAGCATCATCTTTTTCCATCGCATTGGTGATGTGGCTACCTACTTTCGAACCATCGAAAATAAGCGTTTCCTGGCCGATATCGGTAGGAATACCGATATCGCGGAAAGTACGCTCATAACGCTGGTACTGCATTTGGTGACAACCAAGGCAGTAGTTCATAAATAGCTTAGCACCGCGTTGTAATGATGCTTGATCCGTTAGGTCGATGTTTGCTTCTTGCAAAGGCATCGAAGGACCCGCTGCCATTGATAGCGTTGGCAGCAATGCGAATAAACCGATTACTAGTTTTTTCATCACTTAGTCAACCTCTCTGGCAATGGCTTAGTCTTCTCGTTCTTAGAGTAGAAGAACAGTAGCACGAAGAACATAAAGTAAGTAACTGTACAAATCTGCGACAAAATCGTTTTGAAGTCAGTTTGTGGAGTTGCACCTACCCAGCCAAGGATAACGAAGGTTACAACGAACTGAGCAATGTTCAGCTTGTGGAAACCACAACGGTAGCGGATTGATTTAACTTTACCACGGTCAATCCAAGGTAGCAGCGCTAGCACTACAATTGACGCACCCATGGCGATTACACCCATTAGCTTGTCTGGAATCGCACGCAAAATCGCATAGAAAGGCGTGAAGTACCAAACAGGGAAGATGTGCTCAGGCGTTTTCAGCGGGTTTGCCGCTTCAAAGTTTGGCGCTTCTAGGAAGAAACCACCCATAGCCGGCGCAAAGAACACCACGTAGCAGAATAGAATTAAGAAGCCCACAACACCCACAATATCTTTTACTGTGTAGTAAGGGTGGAAAGGAATCGCATCAACGATGTCTTTCTTGTTTGTGTAGTATTCGTGGAACTTGAATTTTGGCTTGTCTTCTTCGGCAACCGTGCCTTTCTTACGCTTGATTTCAACACCATCTGGGTTGTTTGAACCCACTTCGTGAAGAGCAACAATGTGCAAGAACACTAGGATAACAAGTACCAGCGGCAGTGCGATTACGTGTAGGGCGAAGAAACGGTTAAGCGTTGCACCTGAGATTACGTAGTCACCACGGATCCACAGGGTAAGGTCATCACCAATCACCGGAATAGCACCGAATAGTGAAATAATTACCTGAGCACCCCAGAATGACATCTGACCCCAAGGTAGTAGATAACCCATGAAGGCTTCAGCCATTAGCGCTAGGAAGATAAACATACCGAATAGCCACAGCAGTTCACGCGGCTTCTGGTATGAACCGTAGATCATGCCACGGAACATGTGCAAATAAACCACTACGAAGAACGCCGAGGCGCCAGTAGAGTGGAGATAACGCAGCAACCAGCCGTATTCTACGTCACGCATGATGTATTCAACGGAAGCAAACGCACCTTCGGCTGAAGGAACGAAGTTCATGGTTAGCCAGATACCAGTAACGATCTGGTTTACTAGTACTAGCATGGCTAGTGAGCCAAAGAAGTACCAGAAGTTAAAGTTTTTCGGTGCGGGATATTGTGCGATGTGCATATTCCAGACGCGAGTCATAGGAATACGTTCATCAATCCAGTTGATAATATTACCAAACATTATGCTACCCCTTCGCCTTGCTCAGCACCAACTAAAATAGTTGTGTCGTCAATGAAGTAATAAGGAGGGATCTCTAGGTTTAGAGGAGCTGGAACCGACTGGAATACTCGACCGGCCATATCAAATTTAGAACCATGACATGGACAGAAGAAACCATCGTCTGTGCCTTCCACTTTCTCACCAAAGCCACCTTGTAGGAAGCTAGGAGAACAACCCAGGTGAGTACAAATACCCACGGCCACAAAGATAGTTTCTTTGATTGAACGGAATTCGTTCTTGGCAAACCCAGGCTGTTGCGGTTCATCAGACTGAGGATCACGGAGTTGATCTTCGTGTGCTTTAAGTTGTTCTAGCATTTCCGGCGTACGCGAGATTACCCAAACAGGTTTGCCTCGCCATTCAACACGGATTAATTGTCCAGGCTCTAGTTTAGAGATATCCACTTCTACGGGAGCACCCGCAGATTTAGCTCTTTCACTAGGGTTCCAAGACGCAATAAAAGGAACAGCAGCTCCAACCGCACCCACACCACCTACAACAGAGGTAGCAATGGTCAAAAAGCGGCGTCGGCTGTTGTCTACAGGCGCATTGCTCATCCACTTATCTCCACTATGATTCTCAACACTTGCTATATTGAGAACATCAGTTACAGCAGGTTAATTTTTGAAGTTACAAAATAGAAGCGATCATAAATAAAAGCCTTGATTAAAACAAGGTTATTCACTGTTTCACAGTCGAATAAGCACCCTCTCAGCGACTGAGTCTGGGTTCAAAAAGCGTATTCGATTATCAAGCAGTGCTGTTTATGTTATCGCAAACACTCGCCGCCGACGCTGATAAAGATCAAGGTCTAGTCAAGCAAAGTAGTTTAAAATCACTTCGTTAGTTTATTTGCCCGGCAATTGTAGCAAAAAATTCTCAAAATTATCGGCTTGATTTGCATTAAATCGGGGAAATTATGAAATATTCTCGGCGAAAGAGACCTAAGCCGTCCCCGCGTCGAAAACAGGCAATAAAAAACCCGGTTTGCCAAAGGCAAAGCCGGGTTTTGAAATTCTGGATACGTAATAAATTAACGCTTCGAGAACTGTGTTTTCTTACGTGCTTTCTTAAGACCCACTTTCTTACGCTCAACTTTACGAGCGTCGCGAGTAACAAAGCCAGCTTTACGAAGTGAAGGACGAAGTGACTCATCGAACTCCATAAGCGCACGAGTGATACCGTGACGGATAGCACCAGCTTGACCAGTAGTACCACCACCTTCAACAGTGATGTAAAGGTCAAACTTTTCAGTCATTTCAACTAGCTCTAGAGGCTGACGAACAACCATGCGAGCAGTTTCACGACCGAAATATTCTTCGATAGAACGTTGATTGATTACGATGTTGCCAGTGCCTGGGCGTAGGAAAACGCGAGCACTTGAACTTTTACGACGACCTGTACCGTAGTATTGATTTGCCATGAGTTAGTGCTCCTTAAATGTCTAGAACCTGAGGCTGTTGTGCAGCGTGGTTATGCTCGGTACCTGCGTAAACTTTAAGTTTACGGTACATTGCACGGCCAAGAGGACCGCGTGGAAGCATGCCTTTAACAGCTTTTTCGATGATCATTTCAGGCTTTTTAGCTTGAAGTTTCTCGAAGTTGATAGACTTAAGGCCACCTGGGAAGCCAGTGTGCGCGTAGTACATCTTGTCCTGAGTCTTGTTACCAGTTACGGTTACTTTTTCCGCGTTGATAACGATGATGTAATCACCAGTGTCAACATGAGGAGTGTACTCAGCTTTATGCTTACCGCGTAGGCGACGAGCGATCTCAGTAGCGATACGACCTAAAGTTTTACCTTCAGCGTCAACTACGTACCAGTCACGTTTTACTGATTCTGGCTTAGCAACAAACGTTTTCATTTATAAAAATCCAATGTTTACAATTATAAAACCACAAGCAGAAATTTTTCTGCTGCTCTATTAAATATGCTTCAACCCCTTCGAGTTTAAGACTTAACCCTCAGTAGTGGCTAAACGAACCGAGGTAGAACGGCAAGTGGTAGGCGCGGGAGTATAGCAAAGCAAATAGGGAATTACTACTGCTTAGCTGTTTTTTTGCGCGCCTTTAAGGGGTCGAAGCGGCGGCACCAAAACGCACCGCTAAGATCAGGCCAAATGAGGGCGTTTTAGGTATTCGTGCGACTGCATTTCCTGCAAACGACTAACACAACGCTTAAACTCAAAGTTCAACCGACCACTGCTGTAAAGCTGCTCTATTGGCGCTTCGGCAGAGATGATCAAGGTTACATTACGTTCATAGAATTCATCGACCAGAGCGATAAAACGGCGCGCCGCATCATCATTATGCTGGCCCATCTGCTTAACATTGGCCAACAAAACAGTGTTATAAAGACGGGAGATTTCCATATAGTCGACCTGAGAGCGCGCACTTTCGCAAAGCTGCTCAAAATCAAACATCACGATACAGTCGCTGACCATACGGGTGCCTATCATTCGCCCTTCGATTTCAATCTCTTCATTGGCGCGCCCGGGCTCTGGAGAGAGCTGCTCAAAATAAGCAAAGAGGTTTTTATCCGCCTGCTCATCTAGAGGACTGTGGAAGATCTCCGCCTGCTCGAGCGTACGCAAACGATAATCGACACCTGAGTCTACATTCACCACCTCGGTATTAGCCTTAACCAACTCAATGGCGGGTAAAAAGCGCGCTCGTTGCAGGCCATTCTTATATAACTCATCTGGCACTATATTCGAGGTTGCCACCAAGATGATGCCACGCTCGAACAAGGCCTCCATTAAGCCCCCCAAAAGCATGGCATCGGTGATATCTTGGACGAAAAACTCATCAAAACAGATGATATCCGTTTCACTTTTAAGCTTATCGGCCACCACCAAAAGAGGGTTCTTAACCTCTTGTAATTGCTTTAATTCATGATGCACCCGGTGCATAAAACGGTGGAAGTGCACACGCATTTTACGTTCCGTTGGCAAAGCCTCATAAAAGGTATCTACCAGGTAGGTCTTACCACGACCAACACCACCCCAAAAATAAAGCCCTTTAATGGTCTTCGTGCTATCCTTAGAAAAGAGTCTTGCGAATAAACCGGCCGGCTTGGGTGGTTGCGCGACCATATCATCGAATAGCCTTTGCAGGTGCCTAACGGCATTTTCCTGAGCGGCATCATAGAGAAAGTCGTCACGCTGTAAGTCTTGTTGGTATTTTTGCCAAGGAGTCATGATAGTAACGGCGTACAAAGAGGTAAATTTTCGCGCTATCTTAACACGGCTCATAACAAAGCGTATATTTGGCTAAGAAAGTTTTCAGAAGGGGAAATCTATGTCCACTATTACTTGGATTGGAGTTGTAATCATTATTGCCATTGGCAGCTTCTTTGTTGGTGGCTTGTTTACAAAAAAACGCTTTAAGCAGGAAGAATTAGAGCAACAAGCTGAAAAAGCACAAAACGAGCTGGAACAATATCGCCAGGACGTCGCTGACCACTTGGATAGCACTAATAGACTGATCAATAAATTAAAAGACAACTATGAGCAGTTGGCTCATCATGTGCAGCAAAGCGACCATTTATTGCTGAGCAAAAAGGACCTGGGTGAGAGCCAGCCGTTTTTCTCTAAAGAAACCACGGAACAACTGCAGGCATCATTAAGTCAGCGCCCAGAGCGCCACTCCAGCAACATAGTCCATGACAGCCAGCCGGCCGACTATGCCGCCGGTGAATCCGGACTGTTTCGAGGCGAGAAGAAGGATGTTGAACAAAGACAATCTGCTTGATAAATAAGCAGTCGTTCTACCCTTGAGGAACTAATTTAGCATCCCCATAGTCAGTATAGAAAATAGCTTTATAGGTACCGGGCTGCTTCGCGGCCCTCTCTTTTGGAGTTTGTCTATACTATGAAAATGAAGTTATCAGTTCTCAGTGCCGCAATTTTATCGGCCACATTTTTTATGCAGCCCGGCCTTGCCGAGGCAAAATTACCCGTTGCCGTTGATGGTCAACAACTCCCCACCCTAGCGCCTATGCTCGAGCGCGTAACACCTGGCGTTGTTAGTATTCGCGTTTCCGGCTCCAAGGAAGTCCGTGGTCGTGTCGACCCATTCGACTTTTTCTTTGGTCGCCCTCAGCCTCGCTCGCAAAAGCGCCCTTTTAGCGGCTTAGGCTCAGGCGTGATCATAGATGCCGATGACGGTTATATAGTTACCAACAACCATGTTATCGACGATGCCGAAGAAATGCTGGTGACCTTAGAAGACGGCCGTGAATTTGCCGCCAAGTTGATTGGCGCCGATAAAGAGTCGGATATCGCCCTTTTGCAAATCGAAGGCAAAGACCTGACCGAAATTAAACTGGCCGACTCAGACAAACTACGCGTCGGCGACTTCTCCGTGGCCATAGGCAACCCCTTTGGTTTAAGTCACACGGTCACCTCGGGCATTGTCAGTGCTCTTGGCCGTAGCGGCCTCAATATTGAAGGATACGAAGACTTTATTCAAACCGATGCCGCCATCAACCAGGGTAACTCAGGTGGTGCCTTGGTGAACCTTAAGGGCGAGCTGATCGGCATCAACACCGCCATCCTCGGCGCCTCAGGTGGCAACGTGGGCATCGGCTTTGCCATTCCTTCAAATATGATGAAGAACTTGGTCGATCAGATCATTGAGTTTGGCCAGGTACGCCGTGGCTCGCTGGGGATCTCCGGACGCACGCTGGATGCCGGTTACGCCGAAGCCCTGGATCTTGATGTGAAGCGCGGCGCCATGGTTGAGCGCGTGGTCGAAGACTCGGCCGCTGAAAAGGCCGGTATCAAGGCGGGCGTGTAATCATCAGCGTCAATGGCAATGATATACGCAGCTTCCAGGAGCTACAGGGTAAAATAGCGACCCTGGGCGAAGGTAAGAAAGTGGAAATCGGCCTCTATCGTGACGGCGATGAAATCGAAGTGGACGTCACCCTGGCCGCCGCCGGTGATATCTCCAAAGAAGCGGCGGAAGTGCACCCGGCACTGGCCGGTGCCGAGCTCGAGTCCGGTAAGCGTAACGGCATCAAAGGCGTGATAGTCAATAGCGTCGATCCCCGCTCGGTTGCCGCCCGTATCGGCTTAGAGGAAGGCGATATCATCACTCAGGTGAATCGCCAGCGCGTAGAAACAGTGCGAGAGCTGTCCAGCACCATAGCCGATATTAAAGGCAATATAGTGCTAGTAGTGCGCCGCGGTAACAGCACCTTCTTCGCTCCGATTCAGTAAGCACCACCTCGACTTGCAACAATTCAACAGCGGCGCCCTTGCCGCTGTTGTTACTTCTGTGCCATCATTGTTAGCTCAACAAACTAATAATAATTATTAATTTCGTGCTAAAACAAATCAGATTTGTGCTCGTGCCGCTGCTGAGCGGTTTGGGGCTCGCCTTTATTATGGTGCTGGCCACACCCTCGCTGCGGGATGCCTTACTGCCAATGTTGGCAAGCGACGGCTTTAGCGGCTCACATATGAGCTATGCCACCGCCGTAAAACGCGCCGCACCCGCCGTGGTCACGGTTTATTCCGAACGCATTTCTACTCAACCCCGTTACATGCAGCAACAAAGCACGGTATCGGAAATTGGCTCCGGCGTAGTAATGAGCGCAGATGGTTATATTCTTACCAACTACCATGTTATCAATAGCGCCGATGTGATCATGGTGATGCTCAGCGATGGCCGCCACTTTAGTGATGTGCAACTGGTGGGTTTTGATACCGTCACCGATCTGGCCCTGTTAAAGATAAACGCACAAAGCCTGCCGACTATTCCCATTGATGAAACCTTTTCCCCCCAGGTTGGCGATGTGGTCCTGGCTATAGGTAACCCCTTAAATCTCGGGCAAACCATTACCCAGGGCATTATCAGTGCCACGGGTAAGCAGCGACTCACCGACAGCTCACACTCCAGCCTGTTACAAATGGATGCCGCCATCAACGTCGGTAACTCAGGGGGCGCCCTGGTTAATTCCCATGGCGATCTGGTGGGTATTACCTCGGCCCAGTTTAAAACCCGTAGCAACCTGGATATTCAAGGGATCTTTTTTGCTGTGCCCTACTCCTTGGCCAAAGACGTGATGGATAAGTTGATCCGCTACGGCCGTGTGGTGCGCGGTTATATGGGTATGGATGTCACAGCCGTAGATAAACAAGGGCGCGATGTCACCAATAATAAGATGGCCATTGCCGGCATGCGCATTAATAAGCTCGACCCCCTTGGGCCGGCCTGGCAGGCGGGTATAAAAGAAGGCGATATAGTTATTCGTATGGGTGGCCACTCGGTCAGCAATATACAGCAAAGCCTTGAGCGTATTGCCAATACCAACCCGGGCACCGAGCTGGAGGTTGAACTCTACCGCGATGGCGAACTACATAAGCTTACGGTTACCGTGGCCGAGCTGGAAACTCGCATGTAATGCTATTGATATAAAAAAAGCTGCCATCAGGCAGCTTTTTTTATGTTCGCAGTTAGTCGCTTACGCGCTTGATGTTAGCGCCTAACGCGGTCAGCTTATCCTCGATATGCTCATAGCCTCTATCAACGTGATAGATGCGATCCACACGAGTTTCGCCCTCGGCGATAATACCGGTAAGAATCAAACTGGCCGAGGCACGCAAGTCCGTGGCCATCACTCGCGCACCGCTTAATTTAGGGGTATCACCACAAATGGCGGTATTGCCCTCAAGGCGGATGTCTGCACCCATGCGCTGCAGCTCAGGTACGTGCATAAAGCGGTTTTCAAAGATGGTCTCTGTAATAGTCGCGCTGCCCTTGGCTACCACGTTTAGGGCGGTAAACTGGGCCTGCATATCGGTCGGGAAACCCGGGTGCGGTAAGGTTTTAATGTTGACCGCTTTAAGTTCACGATCGCGCATATCCAGATAAATGGTATTCTCAGTGACCTCAATATGGGCATTGGCTTCGCGTAACTTTTCAATTACCGGCTCCAGGCTCAGATGATCCGTGTTCTTACACAGGATATCGCCTTTAGCCATGGCCGCAGCAACCAAGAAGGTGCCGGTTTCGATACGGTCAGGCAAAATGGAATGCTCGCAACCACCTAGACGCTCAACCCCTTCAATCTCGATGCGGCTGCTGCCGGCACCGCTGATCTTGGCACCCATATTATTCAGGTACTTAGCAAGATCGCTGATTTCAGGTTCGCGGGCGGCATTTTCCAGTATGGTTTTACCTTCCGCCAGGGTTGCTGCCATCAGCAAGTTTTCCGTAGCGCCTACACTCACTGTATCCATAAAGATTTCCGCGCCTTTAAGACGACCATCAACCTGAGCGTGAATATAGCCGTTTTCCACTTCAATCTGTGCACCCATGCGGCGCATGCCTTGAATATGAATATCGACCGGACGGGCGCCTATGGCACAACCGCCAGGCAAAGAAACCTGGGCCTTACCAAAGCGGGCCAATAAAGGGCCCAGGGCCAAGACCGAGGCGCGCATTTGCTTTACCAATTCATACGGCGCCAGGATATTGTCGACCGTAGCGCCATCGACGATAAGCTTGTCGTCTTGCCAATACACCTCGGCACCCAGCTCTTTTAGCAGGGCTTCCGTGGTAGTGATATCGCGTAATTTGGGAACATTGCTAAAGCAGCTTTTAGAATCGGCTAAAAGGGCTGCAAATAGAATGGGCAGGGCGGCATTTTTCGCCCCGGAAATGGTCACCTCACCGCTTAACGGGGTGCCACCTTGAATTATAAAATGATCCATTACTGTGCCTGTTATTGCGGAAGGATAAATTTGCGTTCACGCTGCCACTGTTCTGGCGTAAAGGCACGAATAGTCACAGCATGTATGGTGCCATCTGAGATTTGCTCCATCAGTGGCTTATACACCAACTGCTGTTTTTTGACCGGGGTTAACCCGTCAAAGCAGTCACCCACGGCGATCACCTGATAGTGGGTACCTTCAACTTTAACTATTACTTCTTCGAGCCCTAGCTCGTCTTTCAATAAAGCTTCAACTTGACTGCTTTGCATTACTCTCACTCAAAAATTTTGTCGACCTGACCCAGTTGCATCAACTTTTGCAGCTGTTCAGGGATATGCTGTAATCGCAACTCTTTACCTTGCTTATGAAGCTGCGACAAGCTGTCTAATAACCAGGCCAACCCAGCGGTATCAACGTGACTAACGTCATTTAAATCCAGTGCTACCTTTGTACTGCCACTGGCGAGCAGCTGCTGTACCAAGGTCTTATCGGCAACACTATATCGGGTTAATTCACCGCTAAGTGTAAATTGGTCATCACTTTGTTGTGATAAGGTCAGGCTACTCATTGCCACCTTCACCACGAAACTGAACTGGCAGTTTACTTTTCTTCTCTAGTAAATCAATGACATGTTCAATGCCTTCCTGGCGTAAAATACCATGCAGCTCACTTTGTTTGGCATCAAGCAAACTAATGCCTTCGGCTATCATGTCATAAGCGCGCCACTGATTGCTATTATCCTTACGCACTTTAAAGCCAATATCAATGTCTGGCTTACCCGGATCTTTAATCGTGGTTTTTACCACTACCACAGTATCGCTACCGAACTCTTTCGCACTGTCGAATTCCACGGTTTGGTTGGTGTATTGGGTAAATACCCCGGCATAAGTGGCTACCAGATAATCCTTAAACACATCCATAAAGCGCTTAATATTTTCGATGGCCTGCTTTTTCTCCTCAGGGTCTTCGATATTACGCGCCTTTTGAATATAGCTCGCCAGCACGCGATAAGAGGCATACTTATAATCGACATAAGGAAGAAGCTCTTCTTCCACTATCACTTTTAGATGCTCTTTATCGGCGGCAATCTTGCTTTGGTCATGTTCGATACGCTTAAAGGTTTGATCGGCAACCTGGCGCACCATTTTATATGGGTCGCTTAAATCAACTTCCACCGCCTGCGCCTGAGGGGCTAGCAGCAAAAATAATCCTGCTACGAAACTGAAAACCTTATCCATAACTACCTACTCGCTACCTTGATTGAATAGAAACTGGCCGATTAGCTCTTCCAACACCAAGGCTGACTTGGTATCGGTGATCATATCGCCGTCCTTTAACGCTTTTGACTGCACGCCAAAGATGGCGTCAATTGATAACTCATCATCTTGTTGCGACTCGGCCACAGCATTACCCAAACAGGCCTGCTGCGCTTGGTTGCTGGCAATAACCGGGTTAAGGCCCAAGTATTGCTCACCTAAGATTCCCGAGGTCAAAATCGATACCGAAGTGGCATCGGAAAACTTACATTCATAGGCGTTATCTATGGCCATATAGACCACAGGCACAAACTCACTCGGGTGCACCTGAATGGTTTCAACACGGCCGATAACCACCCCGCCCACCTTGATAGGTGCACGAGATTTTAGTGATCCTATATTTTCAAACTTAGCCTGCAATGAATAAGTGCCATTGCTGCCGCTTAAACCCGCATTGGCTACCTTGAGCGCCAGCATAACAAGCGCGGCAATGCCCAGAGAGACAAACAAGCCGACCAAAATTTCAATTTTTCTCGAATTCATGGTGTTAATCCTTTAGCCGCCAAACATCACGGCGGTCAAAATAAAATCGAAGCCAAGCACGGCCAGTGAAGAATGGACAACGGTTTCCGTTGTCGCTTTGCTGATCCCTTCCGATGTGGGGACGCAGTCATAACCCTTGTACAAGGCTATCCAGGTCACCACTAAGGCAAATACACAGCTTTTAATGATGCCGTTGAGTATGTCTTTCTCGAACGACACCTGCGATTGCATAATTGACCAGAAACTACCGCGGTCAACGCCAAGCCAATCAACGCCGACTAAATGCGCCCCTAAAATGGCCACCGCAGAGAAGATGAGTGCCAGCGCTGGCATGCTGATCATGCCCGCCCAAAAGCGCGGTGCAATAACCCGTTTCAAAGGGTCCACCGCCATCATTTCCAGACTGGTAAGCTGTTCGGTGGCCTTCATTAATCCAATTTCTGCAGTTAACGCACTGCCGGCACGCCCGGCGAACAATAGCGCTGTAACCACAGGGCCTAATTCACGCAATAAGCTCAGTGCCACCAAGGGCCCCAAACTGTCTTCGGCGCCATAATCCACCAACACGGTATGACCTTGCAACGCTAATACCATGCCGATAAACAAGCCGGATACCACAATAATAATCAGAGATAAGAAACCCACCATGTAAAGCTGGCGGATCAGCAGCGGCGTGCCCTTACGAAAGTTAGGCATGCTTATTAAAGCACCTAACAACATATAGGTAGCACGGCCCATAGAGGCGAAGCGGCTCAGGGTTTTATGCCCCAGGCGCTGCCAAAACTCGAGCAAGGCTGACATTATGACATTAACTCCTGTTCATAAGGCTGAGCATCAAAATGAAATGGCACAGGACCATCGGATAAGCCCTGTAAAAATTGCTGCACCAGAGGCGACTCATGCTTGCGCAGCTCATCCGGGCTGCCACAACCTATCACCCCTTTTTCAGCGATGATAATCACGTGATCGGCGATGCTCATTACCTCGGGCACATCATGAGTAACGATTAAGGACGACAGCCCAAGAACATTGTTAAGCGAGCGGATCAACTTCACTAGCACGCCCATGGAAATAGGGTCTTGCCCGGCGAACGGCTCATCGTACATGATGAATTCCGGGTCCAGGGCGATGGCGCGCGCTAGTGCGGCACGACGGGCCATGCCACCAGAGAGCTCTGCGGGCATTAAGTCTTTAGCACCACGTAAACCCACGGCTTGCAGCTTCATCAGGACGATAAGACGGATTAATTCTTCGCTTAGCTGGGTATGTTCACGCAGCGGAAAGGCGATATTGTCGTACACCGACATATCGGTAAATAAGGCGCCGCTTTGGAACAGCATGCTCATTTTCGTGCGCGCCTTGTATAACGCTGCGCGATTCATGCTGGGAATGCTTTGACCTTGAAAAAGAATATCGCCACTATTTGGCTTGAGCTGACCGCCGATCAGCCGCAGCAAGGTGGTTTTACCTATACCACTGGGGCCCATAATGGCAGTGATCTTCCCCTTGGGAATGGTTAGGCTCATATTCTGATAGATAACACGCTCCGCGCGTTTGAAGGTAACATCCTTGATTTCAACGATTGGTTGCGACAAGTCGCTCTCCCACTATTCTTCTATCATGTGACCCGACATTTTAAAGTTTTTTTGCGCCGAGGGAAAAAAGAATCTGTAAAAATTTGTAAGATCATTCAACAAAGCTGTAATGACGACAAATTAGGTGCGTTTTTTTACACAATTACAACGGCTTTTGATACTATTTGCGCCAGTATTTTTTCTAACTCATTGGCTTTGCACTCATGCTCACTTCTTTTGCCATTCTCGTCGCCGGTTTTGTCGCTCTCGTTTGGAGTGCTGACCGTTTTGTCTTTGGCGCCGCGGCTTTGGCACGCAACCTTGGCGTACCCGCTTTAATCATAGGTTTAACCGTAGTCGCTATGGGCTCTTCCGCCCCGGAAATGATGGTGTCGGCGTCAGCGGCGCTGGCGGATAAAACCGATACTGCGGTCGGTAATGCTGTGGGCTCAAATATAACCAATATTCTGCTGGTGCTGGGTATCACCGCCCTGTTGCGCCCGCTGTCAGTGTCCTCGGTAACACTTAAACGGGAAATGCCCTTGGTTTTTGTGGTCTCTGTGGCCGCCTGGTACATGTTTACCGACAACTATTTCTCCAGTGTAGAAGGCTGGTTGCTACTGGCCGGCTTTGTCGCCTTTATCGCTTTTCTTATCGTTATTTCACGCCAGCACAAGAATACTGAAGACGACCCCTTTGTCAGCGAAGCCTGTGATGAAATCCCTAAAGACGTAAGCACCAAAACCGCCTCACTGTGGCTGGTTGTGGGCCTGATACTACTGCCGGTCAGTTCGCATTTTATCGTTTCTTCGGCGGTGGAAATCGCTCAATTCTTTGGTCTTAGCGACCTGGTAATCGGCCTCACCATTATCGCCATTGGCACCAGTTTGCCAGAGCTTGCCGCCTGTGTGGCCGGGGTGTTAAAAAACGAAGACGACCTGGCCCTGGGTAATATCGTCGGTTCAAACCTATTCAATATCCTTGCCGTGCTTTCTCTTGCTGGCATTCTTAACCCTGCTGTGATTGACCCGGCTGCAGCCAACCGCGACGCCCTGGTGATGATAGCCGCGACCATAGTATTAATTGCCATGAGTTTGAACTTTCGTGGTGCCAGACGCATCAACAGGTTAGAAGGAGGCATGTTGCTGGTCGCATTTTTTGCCTACCAAGGATATATTTTTAGTCAGATAGCATAGAGTAAGCGTATATGACACAAAGCTACATCGCTTCCGCCCAGCGGGTGATAGAGACAGAAGTTCTTGCCCTTCAAGAACAGCTACAACATCTGGACGAGCAGTTTATTCAGGCCTGTGAGCTAATGAAGGCCTGCGCCGGACGCATTATCGTGGTCGGCATGGGCAAGTCAGGTCATATCGGCAACAAGATAGCCGCCACCCTGGCCAGTACAGGCACCCCGGCCTTTTTTGTGCACCCGGGAGAAGCCAGTCACGGAGATTTAGGCATGATCACCGCCCAGGATGTGGTTTTATTGATCTCTAACTCCGGCGAGACTCATGAGATTGTCAGCATCATCCCTGTGATTAAGCGCATTGGCGCAACCTTGGTGGCCATGACAGGCAACGCCCAGTCAAGCATGGCTACCCTGGCGGATCTGCATATCTGCATCGGCGTTTCTCAGGAAGCCTGCCCCTTGGGCCTGGCTCCCACCGCCAGTACCACGGCCACTTTAGCCATGGGCGATGCCATCGCCGTTGCCCTGCTCGAAGCCAAGGGCTTTACCGCCGATGACTTTGCTTTATCCCACCCCGGCGGCAGCCTGGGTAAACGTTTATTGCTAACGCTTAACGACGTTATGCACAGCGGCGATAGCGTACCGCGTTCGCATCAATCACAAAGCATTAAAGAAGCCTTGTTGGAAATTTCCAGCAAGGGCCTGGGCATGACGGCTGTTATAAACGATGAGCAACAACTGGTTGGACTCTTTACCGATGGCGACCTGCGCCGAGTGCTAGAGCAACGCATCGATATCCATAGCACCGCCCTGCTCGAGGTAATGACACCAAATTGCACTACGGCCACCGCTAATATGCTGGCCGCCGAGGCACTTAATATCATGGAACAAAAGCGTATCAACGGTCTGATCGTCATCGATCAGGATAGTCGCCCGATTGGCGCCCTGAATATGCAAGACCTACTGCGTGCAGGAGTGCTCTAATGCAATTTTCCGATTTGTATCAGCCCATAGAGCAAGATGCCTGGCAAAGAGCGCAGGCGGTAAAATTGCTTATCTGCGATATCGACGGCGTGTTTTCCGACGGCCGTATTTATTTGGGCAATCAGGGTGAAGAGCTCAAAGCCTTTAACACCAAAGACGGCTTTGGCATTAAGGCGCTGCTTAATAGCGGTACTCAGGTGGCGGTGATCACCGGCCGCCAGTCACAAATAGTGCAAACCCGCATGGAAAGCCTGGGCGTCCCTTATATTTATCAGGGCCGTGAGCATAAACTCGATGCCTATGCCGAACTCAAGCAAACCCTTAGTCTGAGTGATGAGCAGGTTGCCTATATAGGTGATGATGGCCCTGACTTGCCGGTAATGGAAAAAGTAGGTTTTGCCGTGGCCGTTAATGACGCGCACCCCTTGGTAAAGCGCGTTGCCCACTACACTACTATGCTGCCAGGTGGCTTTGGTGCGGTGCGCGAACTCACCGACCTGCTGATACTGGCCAAGGGCGGCAGCCTGGGCACCGAGGGCACCAGCTCATGAATATGGCGCGGGTGCTGATATCCATCGTTTTTATTGCGCTTATGGCCTGGCTATGGGCGCCCTATTATATGCAATCGGAAAAAACGGTAAAAAGCAGCAGCGATGCCATTTCTATCCCGGATTATATTGCCACCGGACTAAGACAAAGCAGCTATAACGATCAGGGGGCGTTAAGCCACACCGTCTATGCTGAACATATGGAGCTCTTCGACGAGCTGGGTTTTACCCACTTCAAGAAGCCGGTATTTACCCTCTATAACGACGGTGAACGTTGGCGTGTAACCGCCGATGAGGCGACGCTCTACAATAATAATATTTTGATCTTGGAAACCAACGTCATCGCCACCAATTTAATACCAGGGGCAATGATCGAAAAGGTCCAAGCAGCAGCTATCCAAATAGACATTGATGCCCAACGTATGGAATCGGAACAAAGTGTTGAGCTCAGGGGGCCGGATCTACTGATCACAGGTCAGGGCTTGAAAGCGGATATCAATACAGAGATAGTGGAACTAATAAAACATACGCGAACGGTATATTATGACCAGTAAATTCAAAGCATTAATCATAGGTTTGGGGTTCGGACTAGGCGCTGTAAATGCCTGGGCAGAGCAACCAGCCACGGTGACGGAAGTACAGATCGACGCCGATAAGCAGCAGGCGCTGATCAAAGAAAACATCACCATTTTTGATAAAAATGTGCACATTGTTCATGGTCAACGAGAAATCAAGGCGGATCGCCTTGAGGCCCACCGTCGCCCTGAGTTAGGTGATAACAAGCAGCTGCTTATTGCCACCGGCAACCCGGCCATCTACAGTGAAACCATGGACGATGGTACGCAAATCACCGCTTCCGCTAAGGAAATCCGCTACGATGTAGCCACGCAAATGCTACAGATTTCCGGCACCGCCAAAATTGCCATGGCCGATCAACAGATCGTCGCCGAGACGATCAGCTATGATATAAACAAGCAGCTGATCAGTGCCGAAAAAGATAAAGATTCGAGCACCCGTGTAAGAACCACGCTCACACCGCAAAATGACGAGCAAAAAGAGAAGGGACAACCATGACCACGCTGAAGGCGCAAAAGCTGGCAAAAAGCTATAAAGGCCGTGAAGTGGTCAAGGATGTGGGCCTGGAAGTCAAAGCCGGCAGCATAGTCGGCTTGCTTGGCCCCAACGGCGCCGGTAAAACCACTACCTTCTATATGATTGTGGGTCCTGGTACCAAGCGACAAGGGTGTGATCAGCATCGATGAGCAGGATATCACCCTGCTGCCCATGCATTCACGCGCCCGTTTAGGCATAGGTTATTTGCCGCAAGAGTCTTCTATTTTCCGTAAATTAACCGTCTATCAGAACCTGATGGCTATTTTGGAAACCCGTAAGGACCTGGATAAAAGCGGCCGTGAAAGCGAGCTCGAAGGTCTGCTGGACGAATTTAATATTCAGCATATTCGTGAGTCATTAGGCATGGCCCTGTCCGGCGGCGAACGCCGTCGTGTGGAGATTGCCCGCGCCCTCGCCGCTAACCCGAAATTTATTCTGCTCGACGAACCTTTTGCTGGTGTTGACCCTATTTCGGTGCTAGATATTAAGAAAATCATTGAACACCTCCGCAACCGTGGTATTGGCGTTCTTATTACCGATCACAATGTGCGCGAAACATTAGATGTATGTGAAACTGCCTATATCGTCTCCCATGGCGAGCTAATCGCATCAGGAACTCCCCAACAGGTATTAGCAGATCAAACAGTACGCGATGTGTATTTAGGTGAGCAGTTTAGACTTTAATCACAAAAGGATTGTTAGAGTACATGAGGCAATCATTACAGCTGCGTCTAGGCCAGCAATTAACAATGACCCCACAATTGCAGCAGGCTATCCGCCTGTTGCAGCTCAGTACTTTGGATCTCCAACAAGAAATTCAAGAAGCGCTTGATGCCAACCCCTTGCTCGAAATCGAAGAAGAGCATTACGGCGATAGTGACCTGCCACGCGATAAAAATTCGGCGGCCGACAGCGATAGCGACATTCAAAGCAATAACAGCACAAGCAATCAGGACGAAGTTGAAAGCGGCGACGCCCTCAACAATGACTCGATCAGCGATGAGCTGCCCATGGATGTGTCCTGGGACGAGTACATCAGTGCCGCCCCGGTTGCATCTGGGCCCATGCCCGATGACGAGTCTATTTACCAAGGCGAAACCACAGAAACCCTGCACGATTACCTGATGTGGCAATTACGCCTCACCCCGTTTAGCGCCATAGATGAAGCCATTGCCACCGCGATTATCGAAGCCATCGACGACAACGGCTTACTTACCGTTAGCACCGAAGACTTGCTCGAAAGCATCAACCATGATGAGCTGGAAGAAGAGATTGAACTCGACGAAATAGAGGCCGTGCTTAAGCGAGTTCAAATGTTTGATCCCATTGGTATTGGCGCCCGCTCACTACAAGAGTGCTTGTTGATCCAGCTCAAGCAATTTTCGCCTCAAACCCCTTGGCTTAACGAGACGAAAGAGGTAGTTTGTAATTATATTGATTTGCTTGGTAACCGTGACTACCGCACCTTAATGAAAAAGACTAAGCTTAAAGAAGCCCAGTTGAAAGAGGTGATGACACTGATACACAGCCTGAATCCCAAACCCGCCGCGACCATAGTGCGCGAAGAGTCGGAGTATGTGATCCCGGATGTATCGGTGAAGAAGGTCAAGGGTCGCTGGAAGGTGGAATTAAACCCCGACAGCATGCCGAAGATACGTGTCAACGATCACTACGCATCCCTGGGTCGCAACTGCAAATCACAAAGTGACAGCCAATTTATTCGCTCTCACTTGCAAGAGGCAAAATGGTTTATAAAGAGCCTGGAGCAACGCAATGACACCTTACTTAAAGTAACTAATTGCATTGTTCAGCAACAACAGGCATTCTTTGAACATGGCGAAGAAGCAATGAAGCCAATGGTTCTTAACGACGTTGCAGAAATGGTGGAAATGCACGAGTCAACAATCTCTCGTGTTACCACACAAAAATACATGCACACGCCACGTGGGATCTTTGAGTTAAAGTACTTTTTCTCCAGCCATGTGAATACCGAGAATGGAGGTGAATGCTCATCCACAGCGATTAGAGCATTGATCAAAAAGCTAGTAGCCGCGGAAAATCCTGTAAAACCGTTAAGCGATAGCAAGATTACCGACATACTAGCAGAGCAAGGAATCAAAGTGGCTCGACGAACGATTGCAAAATATCGTGAATCGTTGGCCATACCACCGTCAAATCAACGTAAAAGCTTGATATAGACGTTAGACAAGAAGGAAAATGCTTATGCAATTAAATCTTACCGGTCGTCATGTAGAAATCACAGACTCTCTTCGCAACTATGTAAATAGTAAATTTGCCAAATTAGAGCGTCACTTTGACCACATTAATAATGTGCATGTTATTCTTGATATCGAGAAACTCACACAAAAAGCAGAAGCAACACTTCATGTAAACGGCGGCGAACTGTTTGCCACCGCAGAGCATCAGGATATGTACGCGGCGATCGATGGCTTAATTGACAAATTAGACCGCCAGGTAATCAAACATAAAGAGAAATTGTCTCGTCATTAAAATGAGCTTAGATTTACTTTTTTCCAAGGACTGCAGCAAGGCTGCGGTCCTTTTTAATAGCAAAAAAAGAATGTTGGAATACCTCTCTCAGGTAGCACACCAACATATCCCCCACCTCAGTGAGCAAGCTATACTGGATTCCCTTCTGGCTCGTGAAAAGCTTGGCAGCACTGGCATAGGGAAAGGGGTTGCCATTCCACACGGTCGCCTTGAAGGCATAGAGAATACCCTGGCCATTATCGTCACCAACCGTGAAGCCATCAATTTTGACGCCATCGACAATCGCCCCGTTGATATTTTTGTGGCGCTGCTTGTACCAGGCGATCAATGCGATCAACATCTCAAGACCTTGGCGAAAATTGCTGATAAACTTAAAGATAAACAATTCTGTAAGCAGCTAAGATCGGTCACCAGTGACCAGGAACTGTACCAGTTAATGGTTGCCTAAGGCGCCACACTGTAAGTTCGACTGAAAAGTTCGACTGAGAAGTGCGATTGATAAGTTCGAGTGTTTAACTTTAATGCCAGCATATGGCTCGGCAAGGGGTGGATAAATGGATTTGATTATTGTCAGTGGGCGCTCCGGTTCAGGTAAATCCGTCGCCCTGCATGTACTTGAAGATCTCGGCTACTATTGTGTCGATAATATCCCGGTCAACCTATTGCCCGCCCTGGTGCGCAGCGTTTCCGACAATTACGATAAAATTGCCGTCAGCATAGACGTTCGTAACCTTCCCAAAGAAGAACAAGAATTCAGCGATATCCTAGGTTACCTACCAGAATTTTCACAACCGACGCTGTTTTACCTCGACAGTGACGAGCAGACCCTGATCAAACGCTTTTCAGAAACCCGACGCCTGCACCCGCTGTCGATGCAAAACCTGCCTCTGGACTTGGCCATCCGCGAAGAAAAACAACTACTGGATGTGTTGATCACTCACGCCAACTTTATCATTGATACCAGTGAGTTAAGTGTTCACCAGTTGGCCGAGATGATACGAGAAAAGGTACTGGGTAAAAAAGATAAGCAACTGCTTATCACCTTTGAATCCTTCGGTTTTAAACACGGCATCCCAAAAAATGCCGACTATGTGTTCGACGCCCGCTTTTTACCTAACCCACATTGGGAGCCGGAACTTAAGCCCTTAACCGGCCTAGACCAACCGGTCAAAGACTACCTTGCCAGCCATAGCATAGTGCAAAAATTTACCTGGCAAATTCAAACCTTCGTGCAAACCTGGTTACCTCATTTAGAGCGTAATAACCGCAGCTATCTGACCATAGCCATAGGCTGTACCGGTGGCCAGCACCGCTCTGTGTATCTGGCGCAAACTTTGGGCGAGCGCTTTATGGACTCTCACCCTAACGTGAAAATCCGCCATCGCGAGCAGGAGGGCTAGACTTGATGGAAGCCACCTTTGTTATTCAAAACAAGCTGGGGTTGCACGCCCGTGCCGCCTCACAGCTGGCACAATTGGCAATGAACTTTGATGCTAAGATCACCCTGTATCAGGGTGAGAAAAGCGCCGAGGCTGACAGCGTCCTCGCCTTACTCTTGCTCGAAAGCGGCCAAGGCAAGGAAGTCAAAGTGGTGTGCGAGGGCAACGACGAAGAAGGTGCGCTGGCTGCCATTGGGCAGTTGATAGCAGAAAAGTTTCACGAACAAGAATAGCTCCCTCATTTACCTTTGGTATCTTAGTCTGAGTTAAGGTAAACTTACTAAGCGCTTGTAAGTGCTCGCTTATCGGTGCGTTTCTTCCATTTTTATCGACAAGGGAAGCCTATGCCTGAAGCCTATGAACAAGAAAATCCGCTGCAACCACTTCAAGAGATCACTGAAGCACTCAATAGCGGCCAATTTGTTCATGTACGTCGGCTTCTAGCAAAAACAGCGCCCTGTGACACCGCCCTTTTACTCGAATCATCGCCGCATAAAACCCGTTCCAAGCTTTGGGCCTTAGTCGACCCCGACGTTCAGGGTGACGTGCTCGAAGAGCTGTCTGAAGACGTGCGTCTTAGCATTATTGCGCGCATGGAGCCGGAGCACATTGCCGCGGCGACCGAGGACATGGACGACGATGATCTCGGTGAAGTACTGCGAAGCCTGCCTGAGCCCGTTTATAAAGACGTAATCGAGGCGATGGACAGCCAGGATAGAGACAGGGCAACCACGGCGCTGTCTTATCAGGAGCGCTCGGCCGGGGCCTTGATGAACACGGATACCGTGACCATACGCCCGGACGTATCCATCGATGTGGTGTTGCGTTACCTGCGCCTTAAAGGCGAATTACCCGAGGGCACGGATGAGCTCTACGTGGTCGATAAAGACAACTGCTTTTTGGGCTCACTACCACTTACCGCCTTGTTAACCAATATGCCCGATGCCATAGTGCGCGAGGTAATGGACGAGGAATGCGAAGTCATTCCCATTAGCATGGACGAGTCGGAAGTGGCACAACTGTTCGAACGTCATAACTGGATCTCAGCCCCGGTAGTGGATGATCAAGCCCATCTGCTCGGTCGTATTACCATCGATGATATCGTTGACGTTATCCGTGAAAGTGCCGAGCACAGCATGTTAAGCCTGGCCGGTCTTGATGATGAAGAAGATACCTTTGCGCCGGTTGTGAAAAGTACTAAGCGACGCTCTATCTGGCTGGGTGTAAACCTGCTTACCGCCATGTTGGCGGCCTTTGTGGCCAGCTTTTTCGAAACCACCCTGGGTATTTTACCCTTCTTAGCCGTGCTTAACGGCATAGTGCCGTCCATGGGTGGCGTTGCCGGCTCGCAGACCCTGACCCTGGTTATTCGTGGCATGGCCCTAGGCCATGTCAATGAGACCAACCAAAAGTTCCTACTGACCAAGGAGCTGGCCATCGGTGCCTTGAACGGCGTGTTGTGGGCGATACTCATAGGCAGTGCCATTGCCCTGTGGAAATGGGATATCACCATAGGTCTGGTGATTGCCTTTGCCATGTTTATGAACCTGCTGGCCGCCGGTATCGCCGGTGCGGTGGTCCCGCTTATTCTCAAGCGCATGAATATAGACCCGGCCCTGGCGGGTAATGTGGTATTGACTACGGTCACGGATATAGTCGGTATATTCGCCTTCCTCGGCACCGCGACCTGGTTCCTTATCTAGCCAAACGAGCCGTATCACAAAGACAAGGCCCAGATTTATCTGGGCTTTTTCGTATTCTCTCAAAGCTCATTATTACGCAGCTCGGGAATATCCGTCAGGTATTGCACAAACTCCACTTCAAAGCCCGCAGGGTCCATGAAGTACACATTACGACGATAGGGATTATCCATCCCGTCTTTGGCAATAGCAAAGCCCGCCTGCTGCAAGCGCTCTATCACCCCATCGATATCCTGAGTGACATAGGCGAAATGCGCCAAGCCGGGTTGATGCCCTTCCAGATCACGATTAACCCCCTCGCCGTTATCGCTCAGGGCAATGTAGTGGTAGTCATCACCAAAGTGCAGCCAGTTGCGCGGTTTACCGGACCAGGTACCTTCTCCCTTGCTGCGTACCTGCCAGTGCGGGAAGGCGGCACGATAAAAACGCAGCGACTCATTGATATCCGTGACCACTAAATTTACATGCTCTAAGTACATAGCTCTCTCCTAATTTGTTTTTCATTTTTTAACTTAGGAAAGACTTTAAAACCTCAACTTAAGTTAAGGTAAAGCGCAAAATGAAAAAAAGCGCCCATCAGGCGCTTTAAAATTATTCGAGGAATAGATGCTTGAGTTACTCGCCGGCTATCTGCATTTGCTCAATAAGCACTGAGCCTGTCAGCACACCACCGCGCGGGTCGATGTCACCACCTATGCCGACTATGGCCTTAAACATGTCTTTCAGGTTACCGGCTATGGTAATTTCACTCACCGGATACTGAATTTCGCCGTTTTCAACCCAGAATCCGGCAGCACCACGGGAGTAATCACCTGTCACTGTATTAACGCCCTGACCCATCAGCTCGGTCACCAATAAACCACGACCCATCTGCTTCAGCAGCGCCTTTAAATCCTGGTGCGTTTGTTCCACCAGCCAGTTATGAATGCCACCGGCGTGACCAGTTGCCGTCATACCCATTTTGCGGGCAGCATAGCTGGCCAGAAGATAGGTTTTTAGCTCACCGCCGTGAATAATTTCACGGTCCTGAGTTTTTACCCCTTCTGAATCAAAGGGTGACGAGGCAAAGCCTTTAAGCAAGTGCGGGCGCTCACTAATATTAACTATATCGCTGAACACCTTAGTATTTAGGCTATCAAGCAAGAAGCTGGATTTGCGATACAGGGCGCCACCACCAATGGCTCCTACCAGGTGGCCAAACAAGGAGTTAGCCACATCGGCACGGAAAATCACCGGTACCTTCATGGTGCCCAGCTTTTGGCTATTTAATCGCGCCAGGGTTTCGCTGGCCGCTTCCAGGCCCACTTCGCTGGCCGCCTTTAAACCGCTTTGTTCACGAGCTATGGTGTAGGCCGAGTCGCGTTGCATTTGCTCCCCTTCCTGACCTATCACCATGGTGCTTATGCTATGGCGGGTACGCGGGAAACCAGCCAGCATGCCATGGCTGTTACCATATACGCGCAGGCCCTGATGGCTGCTAAAACTGGCGCCATCGGAATTCACTATGCGCGGGTCGAAGTTTAGCGCCGCGTGCTCCGCTTCCTGACAAATTTCAATGCCTTGTTCCGGCGTTACCTGCCAAGGATGATAAAGGTCCAGATCCGGCGGGCTCATTTCTAACAATTCGGCATCGGCCAAACCATTGCAAGGGTCTTCCGAGGTGTATTTGGCAATTTCAATGGCCTTTTCCACCACGGAACGCAAGGCTTGTGGACTTAGGTCTGCGGTTGATGCCGAGCCCTTTTTATTACCCACATAAACACTCACACCTAAGCCACCATCTTGGTTAAATTCGATGGTCTCGACTTCGCCCAAACGGGTGCTCACCGACAAGCCGCTGGTGCTCGACATCGCCGCTTCGGCCGCCGTGGCGCCGAGCTTTTTGGCCTGCTCTAAGACTTCACTGACGGCCTCTTTTACTTCGTCGATTTGCTGGTAAATCGCCGCAGATTCGTTTTCTTGCATAATTCGTTTCGCTCTTGAATCTAATGACCCTAGCCTACCACAAAGCCTCACACTAATTTAGCGTCAGTTACGCTTTGTTGTTTGTTTCTGCCTTACAGGCGGTGCTGCCGCGATTTTATCTGTGCAATTTTCCGACCACTTACCCAAACGAATTGGTATAATAACGACAAAGTGCATTATTCGAGACCAGTATGGCCAAAAAACCGCAACCCGAAGAAGAGATTATTTACGTATCTAAAAGCGAGCTTAAGCGCGATGCCATGGAATACCATGAGCTAGGCATAGAGATTGCCAACCTGTCTAAAAAGCAACGCGAGAAGCTTCCACTTAGTCCCGACTTGGAAGCGGCGATGGACCTGGCCGATCGTTTAAAGGATAAAAAGGACGCCTACCGTCGACACTTAAACTATATTGCCAAAACCCTGCGCAGCACCACCAATGTCGAAGACATTCACCAGGCAATGGCTATAATCACCAATAAGAACAACCAGAAAGACGTGATCATCAATCATATCGAGCAAACTCGTGATGATCTTATCGCCCAGGGCGACGCCGGTCTTAATCCCTTGCTGGAGACCTACCCGCAACTGGAACGCCAACGTATGCGCCAGCTTATTCGCCAGGCGGCGAAAGAGGTTAAGCAGGAAAAACCGGGCAAGGCCTTCAAAGAGCTATTTCAGATCCTTAAAGATCTGATGCTTTAGAGCCGACCTCTTAAAACACAAAAAAGGCAGCCGTGGCTGCCTTTTTTCCTTGTTTACCTACCTTAGGCGGTACCGCCCACGGTAAGCTGATCAATTTTCAGCGACGGCTGACCCACGCCAACCGGTACACTTTGACCGTCCTTACCACACACGCCCACGCCCTTATCCAGCTCAAGGTCGTTGCCGACCATGGAGATTTGCTTCATTACCTCCGGGCCGTTACCTATCAGGGTCGCGCCCTTAATCGGCGTGGTGATCTTACCGTTTTCGATCAAATAGGCTTCGGAAGCCGAGAACACAAACTTACCCGAGGTAATGTCTACCTGACCGCCGCCGAAGTTAGGCGCATAAATGCCCTTATCGACCGAGGAGATAATATCCGCCTGTGAATGTTCACCGGCCAACATATAGGTGTTGGTCATACGCGGCATAGGCAGGTGAGCATAAGACTCACGACGACCATTGCCGGTAGGTGCCACCCCCATCAGCTTGGCGTTATGCTTATCCTGCATATAGCCCTTAAGGATACCGTTCTCAATCAGCACGTTATAACCGGCAGGCGTACCTTCATCATCGATATTTAATGAACCGCGACGATCGGCCATGGTGCCGTCATCAACAACGGTACAAAGCTCGGAGGCCACCTGTTGACCTATCTTACCGCTAAAGGCCGATGCCCCTTTACGGTTGAAGTCACCTTCCAGGCCATGACCTACCGCTTCATGCAGTAGCACGCCCGGCCAACCTGCGCCCAATACCACTGGCATGGTGCCCGCCGGAGCATCTATGGCTTCAAGGTTTACTCGCGCCATGCGCACCGCATCCTCGGCGTAGTGCATCCAGCGTGGCTTACCTTCGACCAGCTCTTTAAAGTAATGAAAATCTGTGCGACCACCGCCGCCGGCACCGCCGCGCTCACGGCGGTCGCCCTTGGTCAGCAATACGGAGCAATTCAAGCGCACCAGTGGGCGAATATCCGTAGCAAAGGTACCATCACTGGCGGCAATCAAAACCTCTTCATAAACCGCCGACATGGAGCTGACCACCTGCTCAACCTCTGGAGCCAATTGACGGATATAGTCTTCCACTTCATGCAGCAGGGCCACCTTGTCCGCGTCCTTCATGCTTTGAATGGGCTGCATGGGCTCAAACTGGCGCTTTACATCCTGCTCGCTAAAGACTTGTACCTTGCCATCCTGACCGGCATCGGCAATGCTGCGCGCGGCCATGGCGGCATTATTAATGGCCTCAAGATTGATAGCATCGGAATAGGAAAAGCCGGTTTTCTCGCCGCTGATGGCGCGCACGCCAACACCACGCTCAATGTTGTAGCTGCCTTCTTTTACCAGGCCATCTTCCAATACCCAGGACTCGTTATAGCTGGACTGGAAATACAGGTCGGCATAATCCACCTTGTGCTGGTGAATATAGGCCAGGGCTTTGGCGAGATCATCACGGTCAATATGACTCTGGGTTAAGAGATTGTGCTCTACTTGGCTCATAAAATTACTTTTCTCGCTTGGCGGTGAGCGGCCATCGGCATGCGCTCACGGCATTGATTTAATTCGTTGCTGTCGAGGGCGGCGCTTATCCACCCTTGGCCATGATCTAGCTCGGCGAGGATCTCGCCCCAGGGCGACACTATCACACTGTGACCATAGGTTTCGCGGCCATTATCATGGCTTAGCTCGGTGCCATTACGGCCATATAAACCGGCGGCCACCACATAGGCCTGGCTTTCGATGGCGCGGGCCCGCAGCAGGGTATGCCAGTGGGCACGCCCGGTGGGCACGGTAAAGGCACTGGGAACAAGCAGCACATCGGCGCCTTGTTGCACTTGCGCCCGATATAATTCACTAAAGCGCATATCATAACACACACTGAGTCCCAGCCGGGCAAAAGGCGTGTCGGCCACGACGACTTGCTCGCCAGGCTGGGTATGCTTGGACTCGCGATAATTCCCCGTGCTGTCGGCAACGGTCACATCGAAAAGGTGAATTTTATTGTACTGGGCGCGCTCGACGCCTTGGTTGTCGATAAGCAAGGAAGCGGCATAATAGCGACCGCTGGCGCTCATCACGGGCAAGGTACCGGCGGCCAGCCAAATATTTTCCTTCCGGCATAGCTGTGCCAGACGTTGACGCCAGGCTTGATGCTGCTCGGCAACGGCCAGCACCTGCTCGCTTTGTTTGGCAAAGCACAGCCAACTCTCAGGTAAGCACACCAGAGCGGGACGCTGCGGCGGCAGTTTGGCTATCAAGGCCTGTACCGCGGCAAAGTTCACTTCCGGGTCGCTTTGAGCACACACTTGCAAGGCATGAATAATCACTGTGGTTGCGGCTCCAGATCGCCCTCTTGGGGCGGTTCATTTTGCGCCGCCTGAGGTAAGGTCACCTCACGGCTCTTACGGTCAAGCTCAATCACCTCAGGATCGCTCATGGGGCCACTGATTTTAAACTTAATCTCGGAGATCACCCGCGCCGAGTGGATCACCTTGTCCAGCGCCAAGGCCGCCAAGCCCGTTACCGGGTTCACCATCCAGGCCACGATAACGGGCAGGCTGGAAGTTACCTGCGGCGCCACCGACAAATCATAATTAAGAGTCTGGTTATTCAGATCCGCATAACCTTGAATGGTTAAATCCGCCGGCACACCATCCATTTTTGTGTCCTTGGTGTAGGCAATACCGCTGGCCAGCTGCATGCTGCCTTCCATACTGTTATAGAAAAAGCCCTTGGCGAAAACATCGCGAAAATCCAGTTTCAGTTTACGCACCAGTGAGTCCAAGCTCAGCAATGAAAATACCCGGGCACCGCCGTCGCTGATCTCGCTTAAATGTCCTTCCCCTAGACGCCATTCGATATTGCCACCCAAACTGGCGATATCGAAATCATAGGGCGCTGCTCGCCAATGCAAGGCGAAATCCATGCTGGCGTTAGAGTCCTGGAGCGTTGAAGTAATATCGAATTCATCGAACAGCTCGCCGATATCATCACTGTTAAACTCTCCTTGCAGCGCCGTTTGCCCGTCTCGCCAGATACCATCGGCACGTAAGGTATGCTCGCCCTTATCGACTAGGATATTTTTAATATTAAGTTGCTGGCCATCCCCTTCAAAAGCCATGCTTACCTTATCCAGCTGGTATTGATTGAGGCGACAGTCGTCGCAGTCAAAGCGCACCGCCGGTAGACGGGCTAGCCAGCTAAGGTCTTCCTCAGGCAGCACAAGCGCTTGCTCTGCCAATGCATTTTCCAGCTCGTTCTGGGGCTTTTGTTCTGTAGGCACATTGGCTCGTAAGTAATCGGCTTGAATATGAATATCGCGCTGCTGCTCCCCCGTAGGGATATCAACACGCGCTCTTAATTCCTTGGCGTTCAGCTTTAAATCCATGGCTCCTTGCGTTGGAGTCAGAGTAAATTCCAGCTCGTTGAAGGGCACTGGGCCCAACTGCGCCTGGCCTATCTGCCCAACTACCTTATTGAATTTGGGCATTACCGAGTTGCCGTTCGCAGGGCGACTCGAAACATTGATAATATTGTCGATAACAGGTTGCCAGGCCAACACATCCGCCTTGGGCAGGTTTACCGTGACATCAAAGCCCTGCTGATTCAGGCCAAGGTTTTGCTCACCGACTATCAGGTGAGCGCTGCTCATCTGCCCACTGCCATTATCTAAGATGCCATTGAAATACAGCTGACCATCGAGTTCAGCCATAATTAAGTTAGAAATATCATCGCCTTGGATCAGCGCATTAAGGGGTAATACCTCTTGTGCCTGTTTGTTATAGGGTGCCGGTAGGCTGCTGGTGATGCCGATAAGATCGCTTTGTACATGGGCCTCATAATTAAAGCCTTGCGCACCGAATTTCAGTTGAAGCTGAGCATTCAGCGGCGTTTTCCCTTGCAACTGAGGCGCCAGCAAGCCATTTAGGTGCTGCTCTAACTTGGCACTATCCGCCTCCAGGCTCAGCTCAATATTGGTGTTATAGCTGTCACCTTCCTGCGCCCCTAACAGGCTGATGGTGAGCGGCATGCCCTGCCAAGTGGCACTGGCCTCTTTAATCTCAATGTGATCATTGGCAAAGCTCAAACGACCACGTAAGTCTTCGAGGTTTAAACCGGGCTGAGCCAGATACACAGGGTTGCCGGCAAATTCCACATCGCCCTTTGCCAGCACACCACCGTCCTTAAGGTCGATTTGCAGCTGTAACTGTCCGGCAATACTGCCCTTTGCCTGAATCACATCAAATACGGTCGCCAGTGGCTTAGCCAATGGCGTATCGGCAAAAAACGGCTGTAATTCTGGGGCGTCGACCTGCTCGTCAATATCGATAAACAGGGTATCCGCATTGAGCAAGTCTTCCAGGTAGACATGCACGCTGCTGTCCAGGCTTAAATTTAATAACTCCCCTTCCCGGCTGTAGATATCCATGCGCTGATTATCAAAGTTCAGGCTCACTCCTATCTCGTCAAGGGCTGGCCACTGGGGGGCGAAGGCGAATTTGGCGTTGTCGACCTCGGCCTTAACAACAAAGCGGCCCTGATTTTCTGTGTAGGGAAACTCGGCAATCGGCCCCTGCATCAGCACCTGAGCAAAGCGCATGTCACCGCCCTTAATGGCGCCATTGAGGTAGTCGATCAAATTTTTGTGCATATAGGGCACGGGAAAATAAGCCCCGGCGCTGGCGGCGCTGCCACCGCTGATCTCAGCATAGAGGTCAAGATTAGGCTGAGCCTCTAGGTGCAAGGCAAATTCGCTCACCAGTTGCAGGTCGTCATTGTTTAAGCGCACATTATCGCTTTCAATCGACCAATAATCGCCATGGTTATAAAAGGCAATTTCCGCCACCAGTTGTTGATAGGCCAGCGGCTGACTAAAGGTGTCGCCGGTAAGCAGGTGATTATCACTCCCCTGTACGCTTAGCAGGCCTTTTTCATTGGTAATATGCGCTGTGGCACTGAGGTCTTGCGCCCCAGGAATACCATAAATGCCGGACCAGCCGAGATGCTCGGCGGCAAACCATAAGCGCCATTTATCGGCGTTTTGCCAATGGAAATAACCTTCATTGATAAAGCCTTGCGGCTGAATGGAAAGCAAGCCTTGTAGGGCCTCGCCCTTGGCCAAACGAGCAAAGGTGGAGACCATGGAGATATCCAAATCCTGCACCCAGACCTGTTGCTCATCGCTAAACAAGGCATCGAAAATCAGCGGTGACCATTGGAACTGCTCGTCGCTAAGCTGCAGTCCGGATGTACGCACTCGCCAGCCCTTGGCTTGCGGGTGAATTCGTACCATGCCTTGCTGCAATTCAAGGTATTCATCCTGCTCGCCATTACGCCAGGATAACTTGCTCGGATGGGTTAACAGCTGCACATCGGTCAGGCGCCCACCGGCAAAATGCAACCAAGACTCAATGTTTAAATCCGACTGCAGCTCTTTAAGTTCGGGGTGCAGATAGTCGTTTAACCAGCCGGAAACATCCAGACCTTGAGCCTGCACATAAAGATCCCCATACACCCCGGCCAGGGTTTCACCGGATAGCTTAAGCCGTGCTTCCAAAGAGTTCTGTTCAATGCCGGGCAGGCTTACCTGCCCCTCGGCATAATGCCCGTCGATGCGGTTTTCCCACACCAAATTTTCTAACAAGATTCTATGATTACGATTATCCAGGCTGATGATATTAAGCTCGCTCTCCTCTATGGCAAAATGCCCTGAGGCGCCGAGGAAGAGGCTCTCGATCAGCGCTTGCTGCTGTGAGTTATTATTGCTTTGCTGATTGGCAAACAGTTGCCGAGCGTCAATTTTGGCCTTAAAGCCATTAAGCACAAAATAGTTAGAGCGTAACTGTCTGTGCAGCAGGGATTGCCACAAATTGATATGGAGGCGGGTTTGCGCCACGCTGACGCTGATGGGGGCTTGGGCGTTATCGGCAAAGCCCACTTCGTTAACCACCAGGGCCGGGCCATTGCCCTGCCAACTGGCACTAAGCGAACCTATGGAGATATCGGCGTTAAGCTGCTCGCCAAGAAACTGCTCGACCTCGACACGGTAATCGTTGGCATAAGGCAAGCTGTATTTTAGCAGCGACACAAGCACGGCCAACAGCACTAAAATTATGGCGCTGAGTTGCCAAATTTTTGTGACGCAAAAAAAGCAAACCGACCTGGCGTTCACTACATCATCACCACATCGAACTGCTCTTGGCTATACAGGTTTTCGGTTTGAATAATCACTTGTTTACCAATAAAGAGTTCTAGCTCGGCAAGATTGTGATATTCATCGTTTATCAGCGCTTCACTGACGGCCGCTGAGGCGTACACCATAAATTTGTCGGCATCATAGGCGCGGTTGACGCGCACAATCTCACGGAGGATTTCATAACAGACGGTTTCCACCGTTTTCAACGAGCCCCGACCGGCACAGGATGGACACACACCGCAGAGAATATGCTCCAGGCTTTCCCGGGTGCGTTTGCGGGTCATTTCCACCAGCCCCAGTGCCGATAAGCCATTGATATTGGCCTTGGCTCTATCCTTAGACAACGCCTGCTCTAAAGAGTGCAATACCCGCCTTTTGTGCTCATCGGAGATCATATCGATAAAGTCGATAATTATGATGCCGCCCAGATTACGCAGTCGCAACTGACGCGCAATGGCACTGGTGGCTTCGATATTGGTGTTGAAGATCGTTTCTTCTAGATTGCGATGACCAACAAAGGCGCCGGTATTCACATCCACCGTGGTCATGGCCTCGGTCTGATCGATAATAAGATATCCGCCGGACTTCAGCTCTACCTTGCGGTGCAGTGCCTTTTGAATCTCGTTTTCGACATCAAAAAGATCAAAAATGGGGCGCTCACCTGGGTAGTATTCCAGCACTTTATGAAGGTGCGGCACAAACTCTTCGGTAAAGCTCACCAGCTCCTGATAAGTCAGCTTGGAGTCGACACGAATGCGCTCCATATCCTCGCCAACGTAATCACGCAGGGTACGAAACGCCAGCTTTAAGTCTTCGTGCAATATGCTTTCTTTACGCGTCTTTTTACGCTTATCGACTATTTTCAACCACCGCTTTTTAAGGAATTCGGCATCATGCTTAAGCTCGTGCTCGCTCGCCCCTTCGGCGGCGGTGCGCACAATAAAGCCACCGTTTTCATCATTATACTGAGCCACTATGTCTTTTAAACGCTGGCGCTCCTCATCGCTTTCGATGCGTTGGCTGACGCCCACGTGTGTGGCGTCCGGCATAAACACCAGATAACGTGAAGGAATGGTGATGTCCGTGGTTAATCGGGCACCCTTGGTGCCGATAGGATCTTTAACCACCTGCACCATAATATGCTGGCCCTGACGTACCAACTCGCGAATATCCTGCACCTTTTTCACCGGCTGCTCGTCGAGGCCGTCTTCAAAGGAGGCGCTGTTGACTATGTCGGAAGCGTGTAAAAATGCTGCTTTATCTAGGCCGATATCGACGAAGGCAGCCTGCATACCGGGCAATACGCGACTCACCTTACCGAGATAAATATTACCGACGATACCGAGATTGCCGATGCGCTCAACCTGGATCTCTTGCAGCACGCCATTTTCTATTAAGGCGACGCGACTCTCACTGGGAGTCACATTGATAAGTAATTCTGAGCTCATGCTAAAATTCAGCTAGTAATTTTTGTGTCTCATACAAAGGTAACCCCATCACCGCAAAATAGCTACCGCTAAGGTGGGTGACAAAAGCGCCCGCACGCCCTTGAATGCCGTAGCCTCCGGCCTTGTCATAGGGTTCACCGCTGTGCCAGTAGGCGGCTATTTCCGCCTCGCTCAGGGTCTTGAAAGTGACCTGAGTGCTGACCACCACACTGCTTGTATGCTCTGTATCTGCCAAAGCCACCGCGGTCAAAACCTCATGGCTGCGGCCACTGAGCAGCCGCATCATGGCAGCAAAATCATCAAAATCATGGGGCTTACCCATGATTTGTTCGTCGCACACCACTACTGTGTCACTGCCAAGCACAGGACGGTCATGATAGCCCAGGGCAACGCCGGTCTCCGCCTTAAGACGAGCCAGACGCTCCACCAGCGCCAGAGCGCTTTCACCGGCCAAGGGACGTTCGTCCGCATCCACGGAAAACTGTTCAAATTCAACGCCCAGTTGCGCTAAAAGCTCGCGGCGCCGGGGCGACTGCGAAGCAAGATAAATTGGCTTCATGATTAACGGATCCGAAAATGACGGCGGTATTTACGCAGCAACAGGAACAACCAGGGCCAACAAATGGCACCGGTTAACACCGGCCACAGGTATTGCGGCGAAAAGTAGACATCCAAAAGAAAGTGATGGAGCCAGAACTGCAGCAGATGATGCAAGGCCAGGAACACGGCTACTAATAAGCCTTGCTGCCAAATGGAAAAATTACGCAGCTTTTGATAATTACTGGCGGTAATGTAAATGGTCACCGCATAAGTCAGCGAATGCACTCCAAGCGGAGAGCCGGTGGCCAAATCAATGATCAAGCCGGTTAGCCAGGCGGTGCCTATATTGACGCGATGCGGCAAGGCTAATGACCAATACATTAAGACCAAAAGCACCCAGTCGGGACGAAACGCTTCCATGGAAATCGGTAAGGGCATTAGCGCCATTACCAAGGAGAAAAAGACGCTTAAGATAATGAGCCCATATTGCTTACTCATCGATCTTTACCTCTTGCATCTGGGGTGAATCGGTTAACACCAGCAATAGTCGAATACGATCGAGCTGCGCCACCGGCTGCGCGTAGATTTGCGCAAAGGGGCGACCCTCATCACGATTGATATGGGTGACCACGGCAACCGGATAACCTTCGGGAAAACGCTCGCCAAGCCCAGAGCTTAATAACACATCACCGATACGAATATCCAAGCTATGAGGCACATGAGAAAGTTTAACACTGGAGATCTTACCCATGCCTTCAACCACTGTACGCACATTGTTGCGCAGCACCCGCACCGGCGTGGCATGAGTGGTATCTGTAAGCAACAAGACGCGACTGGTACTGGCGCCGACCTGGATCACCTGGCCGACCACACCCAACTCATCTATTACCGCCAAGCCTTCACGCAGGCCATCCGAAGTTCCTTTATTGATCACCACCTGGTGACTGTAAGGATTCGAGTGCACGGATAAAACCTGGGCCACCAGCTTACCTTGCTGCTGCCTCGGGTTTGAGCCTAATAAAGCACGCAGCTTTTCGTTTTCCTGCACCAAAAAGGCATATTGCTGCAGCTGTTCACTTTGCAACAATTGCTTGTTTTTCAGGGCTTCGTTTTCTTTTAGCAGTTGTTCACGAGAGGTCAGGTTTTTAGCGCTGGTCGAAAGCAGCTCATAGGGAAGATTGGCCAGGTATAACAAGGGGCTGACCAGGGTATTAAGCGAGGTACGTACTGCTGTGCCGCCACTGGTGTAGCGATCACCAAGAATAAGAATAACACTAAGCACAACTGCGATGGTTAATCGCAGTTGCATTGAAATAGTGCGACCAAATAATAAATTCATTAGTCGTAGCTAAATACGTCACCACCATGCATGTCGATCATTTCCAGGGCCTTACCGCCCCCACGCGCAACACAAGTAAGTGGGTCGTCGGCTACCACAACCGGAATACCGGTTTCTTCCATTAGTAAGCGATCCAGGTCTTTCAGTAGTGCGCCACCGCCGGTCAATACCATGCCGTGAGCAGAAATATCCGATGCCAACTCTGGCGGCGATTGCTCCAGTGCCACCATTACCGCACTTACTATGCCCATCAATGGCTCTTGCAAGGCTTCGAGGATCTCGTGTGAGTTCAGAGTAAATGAACGCGGTACACCTTCGGCCAAGTTACGGCCACGTACTTCCATTTCTCTTACTTCGTCGGTCTTAAATGCCGAACCTATCTCGTGCTTGATCTGCTCCGCCGTGGCTTCACCGATCAGGCTACCGAAGTTACGACGTACGTAGTTGATAATGGCTTCATCAAACTTATCACCACCGATACGCACCGATGAAGAATACACCACACCGTTCAGTGAGATAATGGCCACTTCTGTGGTACCACCACCGATATCGACCACCATGGAACCCGTTGCTTCAGATACCGGCAGACCGGCACCAATGGCTGCCGCCATCGGCTCTTCGATAAGATACACCTCACGAGCACCAGCACCCATGGCCGACTCGCGAATGGCGCGCTTTTCAACCTGAGTGGCACCACAAGGCACACAAATTAGAACGCGTGGGCTTGGGCGCAAGAAATTGTTGTTGTGCACTTGCTTAATAAAGTGCTGCAGCATTTTTTCGGTAACATAAAAATCGGCAATAACACCGTCTTTCATAGGGCGAATGGCTTTAATGTTGCCTGGGGTACGACCCAGCATTTGCTTGGCTTCCGTCCCTACCGAAGCCACACTTTTAGGTCCACCAGCACGCTCTTGACGAATGGCTACTACTGAAGGCTCGTTAAGGACGATACCTTCTTCTTTAACGTAAATCAGGGTATTCGCTGTCCCCAAATCGATCGATAGATCGTTGGAGAAAAGACCACGGAGTTTCTTGAACATGGGACTGGTTGACCTTTGAAAATTCTTATTATCTGAAAGCTTGGGACACTTTACCAATGCAACTGCGTCGCGGCAACATAAAGCTTGCATTGGTCTCTAAAAAACAGCACATTGAGCACCGTAAATGCAAAACTTTGATGACATCTGTCGACATACGCATAAAGTAGTACATTTAAAAACTTACCCGCGGCAAGCCTAGTATAACCCCTCATCTCGCCACCGCTGGCGCTCATTGTCCACCTCTGCGCTTAACAGTCGCTGACTCGGTGGGTAAAAGTACTGGATTCCAGCTTGAAGCTGGCTTTTATCCTAATCGCAACGGATAATAACGCAGCGCCATCAGTGCACATACTCACAGCAAATAAACACGGTTAACCATGAATCTGGTCGAAAATACAATCCCCGAATCTCCCCTGCAGCAAATCCAGGATGCGCTGCTAACCAAACACTGTGTGCGCTTGAGTATTAAACGTGACGATTTGCTGCATCCCATTATCCATGGCAACAAATGGCGCAAGTTAAAGTACAACCTGGTCGCCTTTGCCCAATCCGGTAAATCCGAGCTGCTGACCTTTGGTGGCGCCTTTTCCAACCACCTGTATGCCAGTGCCGCCGCCGGCAAAATATTCCGCATTCCAACGCGCGCTATAGTGCGCGGCCCGCAGCTGGATGAGCATAATCCGACGCTGCGTTTTGCCAAGGCCTGCGGTATGCAGTTGCATCCGGTTACCCGTATCGAGTATCGCCAGCGCAATAGCCCGGAGTACCTAGAGCAATTACAGCAGCGCTTTACCAAGGCTTTTATCCTTCCCGAAGGTGGCACCAATACCGCCGCCTTAAGGGGAGTCGAAGAACTGGCCCACAGCCTGCCGGAACATCAGTTCTTAGCGTGTGCCACCGGCAGTGGCGGCACCCTGGCGGGACTGCTATCCGGGCATACACAAACCCAGGTGTTGGGCATAGCTGTATTGAAAAATGCCGAATACCTAAAACTAGAAATCACACGGCTTCAGCCACAGCCCAACTGCGAATGGCGTCTGCTTTGTGACCATCATGACGGCGGCTATGGTCGCTTTAGCCCCGAACTATGGCGCTTTTGCCAATGGTTCGAACACACTCACAAGGTCCCACTGGAGCCCATCTACAGCGGCAAAATGATCTATGCCCTCTGGCAACTGATCGAACAGGGTTATTTTCCCGGCGGCAGCCATATCATTGCCATCCATACCGGTGGCCTACAGGGTAAGGAAGGCCTTAGGTATCGCGGCCTTATTGGGGCAAGTTAAAGGCACTGAGTTGGTTAATGGTGCCGGTGAAGTAAAAGCCTTGCGCTCCTTGCACACCCAGTTGTTTTAGCACTTCGGCCTGTTGATGGCGCTCAATGCCGACCGCAAAAACCACTATCCCCAAGCGCTGTGCATTGGCGACATAAGATAAAACCCGACGCTGAATATGCCTGTCCGTATCCACATGGCTGATCAATTCACTGGCTAATTTAACGGCCTTAATCGGTACATTAAGGGTGTTTATGGCGTCGGTGGGCCACTTGCTTAGCTGGTCGACAATGATACCGCGCTGGCACGCTGTTGTGCTTTTTAAGCGCTTTGCTATCAGCCTGGGTTGCTTGGCCAGCATCGCTGCCGGACACTCCAGGCACACCCTGGGGTGGGCTTCTAAAAACTCCCCTAACCGCCGCCATACATCATCATCAAGCCAGGAGCTGGGGTGAATATTTAAACTGATATCGGCCTGCAGCTGCTCGCTCTTAAGCATGGTTTCAAGACGCTTCAGTACGGCAATATCAACGCTGCGCGCAGCACTTTCAGGCGTGCTGTGACTTAGTAAATATTCAGGAGAAATCAGCCCTAGCTGTGGATGGCGAATTCGCAGCAGGGTTTCGTGATGCATAATCTCCTCATTATATAAGTCGAATACAGGCTGGAAGAAACATACAAACTGCTCGTTATTAATGGCATCAACCAAAGAGCAGGACTTGGCGGCCAGCAGCATGGAGTGATTATGACTAAAGGGAATGCGGTAGCAATGCTTATGCTCACTTTGACACGCCAATGCCAATGCCGATTGGCATAGCTGATAGACCACCGCCTGATCGGCACCACTGCGATAGTTACAAAGGCCGACTTTAACCTCATCGCGACGCAAATCAGGCAATAGGCTACGGCAACACTTAAGCGCCATGGCACTAAAGCTTTGCAAATGAGTTTCCAGCTGTTTATAGGCCACTTCTTTAACCGTAATGGCGAAGCAGCCGGAATTAAGAATTTTAACCGATACCCTTTGTTGATGCTGTAACTGCTCCTGCAACAGGGTCTCGAATAAGCTCACGACCCCGGATGCTACCGAGCTTAAGCGCTGGCAATAAACAATAGCAAAAACACTTTGATAAAGCTGGTTGACCCCCAGCATATTGGCACTGACCGGATGGGTATCCTGGTCTTCGTCCTCTTTTTTCTGCCCTCCGTAGCAGCTGAATGCCCGCGCCGCACGCCATTCGGTCCTGCGCAGCCACTGTACCGTGCGCCATAAAAAAATAAGCAACAAAACATTAATGGCAATAAACCAATGGCTATGCTGCTGCCACAAGGGCTGACTATAAACAGTGAGCGCCCCTGAGCTCAGGGCCAGATTAAATTGTACCGGCATCACAAAACTCCCCGTTTGCGCCTTACTTGATAAACCATAAGGCGCCAGAGCCGTGGAGAGCACCTGCTCGTTAACACTGCCCAATTGCTCAAGCCGCGTTTCCAGTTGTTGTATTTGCGATTGCCGCTCCTGCATCAAGCCCCACACCAAAATGGCGTTGATCAGCACCATCATCAGCGCGCCAAGCATGCAAGTTAAGCCAAGCTTTTGATACTTAGTGAAAATGGACAAATCCAAGGTCTATTAGTCATCTTTACTCATGACTAAAGTGTTGTCCATGTGCTGGGGAAGCTCAAGTGTGAGCCCATAAAAAAGCCCCGTATTACGGGGCCTTCAGAAGAAACTATCTAGATTTCAATAAGCTCAGTTAAGCAAGCTTATTTACCTCATAGTGTTATAGTCATGCAACCAGCTAAGAAATCCACTTTGGATTCGATTTCATGCTTTGCTAACTCAAATGTGCCGTTTATGTGCGCATTTAATTGACTAATATAAACAGAAGAGTGAAGTAAATTATTATGCCCACACTCTACCGATGCTTTACGATCAATTAACTTAATTAATTCAGGGGGTAATACCATTACATAACTAACCTACATCACTCTGCCACAACAAGAACAACGCTATTTGAAATACTCTCTATCAGCTCTGTTTTTTCCAAGGCTTTTTGCTTGGCTGGTTCAATATAGTCAACACCATGATTTATCAACATTGGGAGTGAATAAGCTATTTTAACGGCATAATTTACATTTTGAGCCAATGTTCCCGTAGCTTTAATAGCTGCTGATTGATTTAACGATGCTGAAGCAATCCCAATGACTACGCCTTGATCATTTACCATTGGGCTACCAGAGTTTCCGGGCTGGATAGGCGAACTGATTTGAAAATAACGTGTATCGCCTTGGATACCTGAATTAGCATTAATATAGCCGAATGTCGCTTTTTGCTCGTTACCTTGTAAGCCTATATTTGGATAGCCTAATACAGCAATTTCAGTCCCTTGCTTCGTTTTCTTCTTAAGCTCAATAGGCAAACCTTCAACCGCCTCATCTACTTTCAGCAAAGCGATTCATTGCTAGGGTCATGATCAACTAGAGTAGCCGATACAGATTTACCATTGAGAATAATTGAAATGCTTGTTGAGCCTTCAATAACATGGCTATTGGTAAGTACGAAACCATCATTAGAAATAAAGAAACCAGTGCCTGTAGAAATACCTTTAGACGACTCTGGCTTTTTGTTTTCAGGCTTTGTTGTTACAGGTGAGGAATTAATATTCTGAGAGTCATACCTTTGCTTCATAGCTAGTGCAAGCTTTCCTGAACTATTAGCTCTATTTGCCAATGTAGAGGCTTGAATTGATACTTTTAAAGTTTCATCTGTATAACTTTCCGGTAAGGTTACATTTTCTTTCTGAGTACCAAATTGCCATTTCTGATGAAATACCCCATGTTTATTTTTCACTACAATATACTTGTCAGGCTTATCTGCGTTCATATCATAGAAGCCCCAAATTGTATAAGTCGGCTGGTTACTTTTATCAAATGACTCTCTGGCTCCAAAGAAACGCAAATTGCCGAATTGTCCTGATAGCTTAGCAAAACCATCAGCATAGTTCTTTCTTGCAACTCCAGTGAATATTCCTGTTGTAAGACTTTGCTCCCCTTGAGAATATATGAAATCAATATCTCCATTTGGTTTTAATGACGCATGGTTTTGTAATTTTTTAGTCATTTTGTCATTTTCACGAATATACGTGCCAAACTCGACATTATTTGTTCCTTCAACCCATAGGTAATAGAGTTGATCAGTAATTCCTTTGTTATGGTAAGTAATCTCAAAACCTCTAACACTACCATTTGTAACATTAATTTTACCAAGTCCCTCGGCTTTGCCGTCTTTACACTTCCCATCCCATTCTACTGTGCCTTGATGGGGTTGCTCGGTATAGCCTTCCATAAGCATTTCGCATTTTTCAGATTTATTTGAAGGCTGAATCCATTGCGGGTAATAATTTCCAGCTTGGAAATCTGTGATCTGGCTCTGGTGGTTTGTAATTTCGGATTCAGAAACTTTTCGATAATTTGGTGTGGAGTTACAACCTGTTAATAGAATGCTGATCCCTATGGCTAATGGTAAAATCTTTTTCATACCAGTTCCCTTTATAATCTTTTTTGTCTTATATTTTTATTGAGATAAATATAACCAATTAAAAATATTATGTCATTGTTCACGTAGGTCTGAAATCGAGCAAATACAATCCTGTTACAGTGCCTGCTTTTCAAAATAACGGACAATACGTGAATTAGCACAGGCTTCTGGCTGAACCTATTCTCTCAGTCAAAAATGTCGCTCTGCTTAATGCCTTTGAACCAACTTCAATAGCCGTTTCAATTACCTTTTCATCGCCCATCAGCACCAGCCTTTCACTTGGACGAATTGATGCGGTATAAAGCAACGATTTATCTATCATTTTTTCTGCTTCATTGGGTAACATGACAAAGCAATTAGGCCATTGAGAACCTTGTGATTTGTGGATTGTTAATTAAGGGAGTTAACGTACTTAGTTTTTAAAAAATTTTTTACAGAGCATAAAAAAGGCCTGCAAAGCAGACCTTTAATATTTTTAATCAACAGTTATTAGTTATGTATTCCTTAGAACGGAATATCGTCATCGAAGTCGATTGGCGGTTCCATTGGGTTAGCAGCGCCGCCTTGAGGGGCATTTTGTGGCTTGGGAGCGAAACCGCCCTGTTGGCCGCCCTGCTGGTTGCCATAACCACCGCCTTGTTGGCCACCTTGCTGGCCACCTTGTTGTGGAGCAGCTTGCTGCATGCCTTGGTTACCCTGCGGTGCATAACCCTGCTGCTGTGATTGACCATAGCCACCACTTTGCTGACCGCCTTGTTGGCTCTGCGCCTGGCCGCCACCGAAGCCGCCCTGCTGCTGGCCACCTTGGTAACCGCCTTGAGCGCCGCCTGGGTTTTCACCGCGACCGCCGAGCATCTGCATTTTACCGTCGAAACCGTCAACCACGATTTCCGTGGTGTACTTTTCCTGACCGCTTTGATCTGTCCATTTACGGGTTTGCAATTTACCTTCGATATAAACCTGCGAGCCTTTACGTAGATACTCACCGGCTACCTCGGCCAGCTTGCCGAACAACACCACGCGGTGCCACTCGGTACGCTCTTGCATCTGACCCGTGTTTTTATCCTTCCAGCTGTCGCTGGTCGCGATGCTAATGTTAGCAACGCCATTGCCGTTAGGCATGTAGCGAACTTCAGGGTCTTGACCCAGGTTGCCCACTAAAATCACTTTATTAATACCGCGCGCCATGGATATATGCTCCTACTTTTTACGCTGAGGCGACTAGCTGTTGCGCCGCCTGTAAATCAAATTTCTTCTCGTCTACCTTGAGGTAGCTACGGTTTTCATCACATACCACCGTGGCTTCAAGCACTCCCGGCAGCTCTACCAATTGCGCCGCTAATTGTTCTGCATCATGTTCGCTGCCTACTGCACTTAGCAAACTGATAATTTTACTGCGCGGCGGTACTCGCATTTTTACAGCAATGACAAACCATATTAACCCAACCAAGGCGGCAGCCGCAAACACCATCTCAGGGGTGCCGCGCTGAGCCACAAATCCGCCAAGAATACCGCCCAAAAAGGCACCGATAAACTGGGATGATGAGAACACGCCCATGGCCGAGCCCTTCTGATTGGCTGGCGACAGTCGAGATACCAGGGCCGGCATGGTCGCCTCTAAAAAGTTAAATGCGACAAAATACAACATCATACACAAGGCTATCATGTAGACAGAGTTGACTCCGAAAACCAAGCCCAGCATGCTGACAACCAGCATAATTATAGCCACCAAAAACAGGGGTTTTTCCTTTTGCTTAGCCACAGCCACTATCATCATAGGCACCATAAGCACAAAAGATAAAATAAATACCGGAATATACAATTGCCAATGCTGGGCCGCGGGTAAACCGTCGTTAATAAGCTGAGGTGGCAAGGAAACAAAAATGGTGGTCAGGCTCAGGTGCAAAAACAGCACCCCCAAATCCAAACGCGCCAGATCCGGGTGGCGCACCAGTTTACCCACATCCCGCAGGGTCACAGTGGTTTCCCCCTTGGGAGCCCGATTAACCGCACTGGGTACCAGCCATACAACTATGGCCATTCCCACCAGCGCCAGTGCTGCCGTTAACCAAAAGATACCTGAGACGCCAAAGCTGGCCGCCACCATGGGGCCAAGCAACATGGCAATCGCAAAGCTCATGCCGATACTCATGCCGATTACCGCCATCACCTTGGGACGCTGCTCGTCGCGGCTTAGATCCGCAGCCAAGGCCAACAAGGCACTGGCAATGGCGCCCATGCCCTGTAGTGCTCGACCTAGCGTCAGCATATACATGGACTCGGCCAAAGCAGCTATCACAGAGCCCAGGGTAAAGACGATTAATCCGGCGATAATAATACGTTTACGACCGAAACGGTCAGATAGCCAGCCCATGGGGATTTGCAGCAGCGCCTGAGTCAAACCGTAGGCACCAATGGCAAGTCCGATCCATAAGGGCGAAAAACCACTGAGATCCTGACCATAAATGGCCAGCACCGGCATCAACATAAAGAGGCCAAGCATACGAAAGGCAAACACGCTCGCCAACGACAGCGCGGCGCGCTTTTCAACACTGTTTAACTGGGATGCAGACATGACGGATTACTAATCGGCTGATAACAAATTCTATCTTGGCCGGCGATGATAGCATAATCGCCTGCCATTGGGACATGCCTAGCCGCGAATTTAGCCCTTGCCAAGATGCAAGCCATCGGCTCGGTTTAAGGGCAAGAAAGCATCGCTAAGTAATGGCAAACTATGCGATACTTACAGGTTAATAAGCAGCTCGGGAAACAGGCGAAGAATGGATAATATCGAAGTTCGCGGTGCGCGCACCCATAACCTTAAAAACATCAATCTAACCATACCTCGGGATAAGTTGATCGTCATTACCGGATTATCGGGCTCGGGCAAATCGTCCCTCGCCTTCGACACCCTGTATGCCGAAGGGCAAAGGCGTTATGTGGAATCCTTATCGGCCTACGCGCGCCAGTTTTTATCGCTGATGGAAAAGCCCGATGTAGATCATATTGAAGGCCTGTCGCCAGCTATTTCCATCGAGCAGAAGTCGACTTCCCATAACCCACGTTCAACCGTGGGCACCATCACCGAGATATACGATTACCTGCGTTTGCTGTTTGCCCGTGTCGGCGAGCCACGCTGTCCAACCCATCACCTGCCGTTGGCGGCGCAAACCATCAGCCAGATGGTGGATCACGTCCTAGCCCTGCCCGAGGGCAGCAAATTGATGTTGTTGGCACCCGTGGTAAAAAACCGTAAGGGTGAGCATGTTAAGCTGCTCGAGCAACTGGCGGCACAAGGCTATATCCGCGCTCGCATCGATGGTGAAGTCTGTGACCTATCCGATCCTCCGCCGTTAGAGCTACATAAAAAGCACACCATAGAAGTGGTGGTTGACCGCTTAAAGGTGAAAGAAGGGCAGCAACAACGTTTAGCCGAGTCCTTCGAAACCGCGCTGGAGCTCTCCGGTGGCGTTGCTCAGGTGGCCGCCATGGATGATTCCCTCGAAGAAGAGCTGGTGTTCTCCGCCAACTTTGCCTGCCCAAGCTGTGGCTATGCCATGAGCGAACTTGAGCCAAGATTATTTTCCTTCAATAACCCGGCCGGTGCCTGTCAAACCTGTGATGGCCTGGGTGTACGCCAGTATTTCGACCCCCTCCGCGTGGTTCATAACCCCGAGCTAAGCCTCGCCGGTGGTGCCATTAAGGGCTGGGACAAGCGCAGCTTCTACTATTTCCAAATGCTGCAATCTGTGGCCGAGCATTATCAATTTGATTTGGATACGCCCTTCCAAAATTTAAGTGATGAGGCCAAAAAGGTGGTACTGGAGGGTTCTGGCAAGGACAAGGTCGCCTTCCATTATCGTAACGACCGCGGCGATCTAATCACCCGCAATCATGAATTCGAGGGCGTGCTCAATAATATGCAGCGCCGCTACCATGAGACCGAGTCCAATTCGGTGCGTGAGGAGCTGGCCAAGTATCAAACCTCACAGGCTTGCCCCAGTTGTAGCGGCTCACGCTTACGTCAGGAAGCACGTAACGTCTTTATCGACGAGACTAACCTGCCTAAGGTGACCCTGATGAGCATAGGCCAGGCCTTCGACTATTTCGACAGCCTGGAATTCAGCGGCCAAAAAGCACAGATTGCCGATAAGATCCTTAAAGAAATTCGCGACCGCTTATCCTTCTTAGTCAATGTCGGCCTAAATTATTTATCCCTGGAGCGCAGTGCCGATACCCTCTCCGGGGGCGAAGCCCAGCGCATTCGTTTGGCCAGCCAGATAGGTGCCGGCCTGGTAGGGGTTATGTATGTGTTGGACGAGCCTTCTATCGGCTTGCACCAGCGCGATAACGACCGCCTGCTGCAAACCCTGACGCGCCTGCGCGACCTCGGCAATACCGTCTTGGTGGTGGAGCACGATGAAGACGCCATTCGCGCCGCTGACTACATTATCGATATCGGTCCGGGCGCCGGAGTTCATGGTGGCCACGTGGTGGCCGAAGGCTCGCGCGACGACATCATGAACAATCCGGACTCATTGACGGGCCAATACCTCAGCGGCGTCAAAGAAATCGCCGTGCCCAAGGAGCGCCACCCGACTAACGAGAAATGGCTAGAGCTGTTTGGCGCTACCGGCAATAACCTCAAGAATGTCGACTTGCGCATCCCATTCGGTTTAATGACCTGTATTACCGGTGTCTCCGGCTCGGGTAAGTCGACCCTGGTTAACGACACCTTGTTTAAGGTGGCACACACTGTACTCAACGGCGCCACAGCGGTTGAGCCGGCGCCGCATAAAGAAATTACCGGCCTGGATCATTTCGATAAAGTTATCGATATCGACCAAAGCCCTATCGGCCGTACGCCACGCTCAAACCCGGCCACCTATACGGGTATTTTCACCGCCATACGTGAACTTTTTGCCGGTACTCAAGAGTCACGCTCGCGTGGCTACAAGGTGGGTCGCTTTAGCTTTAACGTTAAGGGTGGACGCTGTGAGGCCTGTCAGGGCGATGGCGTGATCAAGGTGGAAATGCACTTCCTGCCGGATGTGTATGTGCCTTGCGATGTGTGTCAGGGCAAACGCTATAACCGCGAAACATTAGAGGTGCTCTACAAGGGTAAAAACATCCATCAGGTGCTGGAAATGACGGTGGAAGACGCGCGCGAATTTTTCGATGCCATTCCTGCTATCAATCGTAAGCTGCAAACTCTGATGGATGTAGGCCTGTCCTATATTCGTCTGGGACAGGCGGCAACCACCTTATCCGGCGGTGAGGCGCAGCGTGTGAAACTGGCCCGAGAGCTGTCCAAGCGCGACACGGGTAAAACCCTGTATATCTTGGATGAGCCCACTACCGGCCTGCACTTCCATGATATTCAGCAACTGCTGACGGTATTGCACCGCCTGCGCGACCACGGCAATACCATAGTGGTGATTGAGCATAACCTGGATGTGATCAAAACCGCCGACTGGATTGTTGATTTGGGGCCGGAAGGCGGCAGCGGTGGCGGTGAAATTCTCGTCGCCGGTACCCCGGAAGAAGTAGCTGCGCATGAGCGCTCCCATACCGGGCACTATCTCAAGCCATTGTTGGCAAAATAAGCAATTAGGGGGTAAAGTCTGAATAAATAAAGAAAATATTCAGGCTTATCATGACGGCCCCCTTATTACGCCTCAAAGCAAAAACAGCCCGAACTACGAGAAACCTTAAACTAGGCTTTGCAAGGTTTTGGCAAGCATTGACCCTGGCACAACGCCTGTACGCGGTCGCTTTGTTGCTCTCTCCCGTCAGTATCTGGCTGACAACGGCATGCACAGTGGCGGCTTTAACCATTGAGTTCTGGCCGCGCTTTCTTCAGCTTTTTCACTCACTTCCCGGTAAAGCCATTCTCTTACTGTTTTACGGTACCATAGCCAATTTTGTGCTGGCGAATGCAGCTGGCACGGTAAATGAAGTCACCGGCGTGGCGGCAAGCCATTTCGACTATACCCATAACTTTGCTATCTTGCTGTACCTGCCCAGTTGGATGTTAGCGCTTTCGGTTATCGCCTTGCTTCTTCTCCAGCTGGTGCTTCCCCTTTACATCTTGGTGTTACTCTTACTCAGACCTTTCCAGCGCTTTGGCTTGCACTTCTTGGACAGCACCAAACGACCCATTCAAACCGCCATCGCCCGCTTTGTTTTATGTGTTATTGTCACGGCCAACCTAGTGGTAACCTCAGGGGATTTCGACAACGCCGGTGATGTCATAGATCAGGTTAGTGCGAGCTTTGAAAAAGAGATGAGTAAGGAGCTAGAACCCAGTGCAGAACAAACACGAGAGGCCCCTGCGACCATGCACCTTGAAGCAAACATTGCCGAGCCGGGCAAGGATTCCGATAAGTGGATAAAAATCCTGGTCGCCCAGTTTGCCTACAATTGGGAGGCAGACAGCTTCTCACGCTGCGAAAAAAGTAAAAACAGTAAGGTGGTTGAGCTCAATGATTATGAAATTGTTGAGCTCTTCGAGGATGAACAAGCCGAGTATGGTGTTCGCTTTGAAACAAAACGGTGTGTGTCTCCGGCCTTTCCCACCACTCCCTAACGCTCTTGCGCCGTCTCGAGATGCTGGCTAAGTTGCGACTTTTCCTCTTCGCTTAAGGCTTGTGACGCTTTGTTTTCGAAGTTATAACGCACCATCACCGTCTTACCCTCGGCACAACACTGCCCATGCTGCCAGGCTTGTTGTTTGATCACAAAAGAGCTGGAGCCGATGCGCTCGATCATGGTTTTCACTTCCACTTCCTGGCCATAGAAAAGCTCGCCCAAAAAGGTCACTTCCACCTTAGCAACAATCAAGCGCCATTGATGTGGATTAAGATCTGGGGTAAAGATTTTAAAAATAGGCGTGCGGGCGGCTTCAAACCACACCGGTAGTACTGTATTGTTAATGTGCCCGAGGACATCCGTTTCACTAAATCTGGGCTGAACTTTTTCAATAAGCATAATAATTCCAATAGGTAAGGTTGCAGTCATGACAGACTTCATTGGCGTTTATGATAACGCGCTTAGTGACACTTTTTGTAGTCAGTTTATCGACCTGTTCGAGCAGAGCCCGCATTTGAAGCAGGGTACCACCTCTGGCGGCATAGATTTAAGTAAAAAAGACAGTAAAGACCTTTACCTCAATGCTCATCCAGAGTACCAGCAGCACTTGCAGCATATTCAGCAGGTCACCGCACAACACGTGATGCGCTATGTTGAAGAACATCTATTTATGATGATTGGCGCCTTTGGCTTACAGGTCTTCCACCCAAAAACCGGTAAACCGGTGGCGCTGAACCAGGACAACTTTGAAGAGGTGGCCAAACCGCAACTGGGTACCTTGATGCAACAGCTGTTTCGTTTAGGCAGTATTCAAGCGCAGAAATACGAGATCAATAAGGGCGGGTATCCTTACTGGCACAGTGAGGTCTATCCACAAACCGGCCATAACGAAGCCTTACACCGCGTCCTGCTGTTTATGTTCTACTTGAACGATGTGACCGAAGGCGGCGAAACCGAGTTTTACTATCAAAAGCGTAAAATCGCTCCAAAACGCGGCACCATGGTGGTCGCACCGGCCTACTTTACCCATACCCACCGCGGCAACAAACCCTTGTCGAATGACAAGTACATTCTTACCTCTTGGGTGTTGTTTAATCGCGCCGAGCAGATCTACGGCCAAGCACAAAAATAACCCATCATATAAGATCAAAAAAGGCTGCCTAGGCAGCCTTTTTAACAGAGCGAAGCGCTATGAGCCGAGTAGCTCGCCGAACAGGGTAAATAAGCGATCGATTTCTTCGATACTGTTGTAGTGCATACAACCGATACGCACCACACCACCTTTGTCCATTACACCTAATTGCTCACACAAGCCCTGGGCATAGAAGTTACCGTCCCATACACAGACATGCTGCTTGCCTAAGAACTCGGATACCTGACGTGGCTCTAAGCCATCAAAGGTAAGGGCAAAGGTCGGCGTACGCTCGGCCAAACGCTCCATATCATCAATACCGAATAGCGAGATCTGCGGAAATTCTTTTAGCCGTGTAAGGAAGTGCTTGCTTAATGCCATTTCGTGCTCTTTGCTGTTGGCAAATGCCGCTTCAAGACGCTGACGACGCGGCAGTTGCGCATCCAGGCCGCTCAAAGAGGCGATATAGTCAACAGCGGCAACCACACCGGCCAGGCCTTCGAAGCTCTGCGTACCCGTTTCCCAACGACCCGGTACTACATCTTTCGCCGGCTCTACCTTGTATGGGGTGAAGTTTTCCAAATGCTCACGCTTACCATAAACAATGCCTACATGGGGGCCGAAGAACTTATAGGCCGAGCAGGCAAGGAAATCACAATCCAGTGCCTGCACATCCACCAGCTCATGTGGAGCATAGTGAACCGCATCCACATACACCAAGGCGCCATGCTGATGCGCCAACTCGATAATGCGCTTCACATCATTGATTGAGCCCGTGGTGTTCGACGCATAGGTTACGGCGACCAGCTTGGTATTGGCGTTAAGCAATGACTCGAAGTGCGCCATATCCAGGGTGCAATCCGCTTCGTTAATACGCAGCGCATGCACAGTGGCTCCTTTATCCTCGGCGGCCTGTCGCCACGAAGACACATTGGAGAAGTGATCCGCATTGGTCACTATGATCTCGTCGCCACTTTGCCAGCCGCGTGAAATAGCGCGACTAAAACTAAAGGTTAAACTGGTCATGTTAGCGCCGAAGACGATTTGCTCCGGGCTTGGGCTGTTAAGCAGGTCGGCAATGGCCTGACGGGCTTGGCTCATCACCGCCACGGTTTTATCGCTGGAGAAAAACGCGCCACCCAGGTTTGAATTGTAAAAACCCAGGTAAGCCGCCATGGCATCCAATACCGATTGCGGTACTTGTGCACCACCGGGGCCATCAAAAAAGATTGGCGACTCGCCGTTTACTTGCTGCATTAAGGCTGGGAACTGGCTACGCAGAGAGACTAGATTCATCATTCTTCCTTACGCAGTCAGTACAAAACAATCAAGATAGCCGATCTTCGACTCATCCAGCTTGTTCATGGGGGTGGCGTTGTGCCACACCTGGCGATCATCGATAAGTGCGAACATGCCGTCTTTGATTTCCATCTTGAAACACGGCTTGGCTTCTTTGTGCTCATACACCAATAACTCACCACCGGCGATGTTTTCATGAGACACACCGCATATACAGACGTGGTCAAAGCCATCCTGATGAATACCTTCCGGTGCCGGCGGCGTATCGCTGTCGATGGCCAGCATACGGAACTGGTGAATTTCGATATCGCGATCGGCGTCGATACCTGTCATGGCAATAAACTCGGCCACAATGCGCTTCATGCCTTCACTGGCGAGCAAGTCTGCGTCGAGGTTTTCGTAGGTACGCTCAACATTGCCCTGGAAGGTATTAATGGAATCATCTTGTACAAAGGCTTTAGTAGGCTGAAGGGTGAGTTTACCCTGTTGCACCTTGATCACAGAATAACGACGCTTACGGAAGGCACCATCGGCATAGGGATTATCGGGAAGGTGGTCAAAAGAAGGCTTTACCGCGTCAATATGAGACTGGTCAATGAAACGAAGTTGCAGAAGGTTCTGGTTATTTAACGAAGTCATAAAGATCCTGCCTTGATAAGAAAATTGGCGGGGATTTTAAGCTATTTCCGTCGCAGGTTTGATTTCATTTAGCGACAATTTTGATATCAAATTGAATAAAAAAACCTTTAATCTTTAGTTTAAGGAATTACACATTAAAAATATGAAAAATTACTAAAACCCATATTCCATTTTAACGAATTTTAAACATAAAAAAGCCCGCTTGGTAGGCGGGCTTTTATCACAAATCCTGATTACACGGCTTGCTGGATAATCACGTTATCCGCTTTCTTCGTGTATTGAGGCATCTTGTGGAAGTTCAAGTAACGGTAAGTATCAGCCGCTGTTGCGTTGATCTTCTCCGCGTATTCTTGATATTCCGCAGCTGTAGGTAGCTTACCTAGAATTGCGGCTACCGCTGCAAGCTCGGCAGACGCTAGGAATACGTTTGCACCTGTACCTAGACGGTTAGGGAAGTTACGCGTAGAGGTAGAAACAACCGTTGCCTTATCAGCAACACGTGCCTGGTTACCCATACACAATGAACATCCCGGAGTTTCGATACGCGCACCTACACGGCCAAAGATACCGTAGTAGCCTTCGTCGGTAAGCTGGTCTTTATCCATCTTAGTAGGTGGTGCAACCCAAAGTTGGGTTGGTAGACGACCACCGAAGTTGTCTAGTAGCTTACCAGCGGCACGGAAGTGACCGATGTTGGTCATACATGAACCGATAAATACTTCGTCGATCTTCTCGCCTGTTACATCTGAAAGAAGACGTGCGTCATCCGGGTCATTAGGAGCACAAAGAATTGGCTCTTTGATTTCCGCCAGGTCAATTTCAATTACGTGCGCGTATTCTGCGTCTTTGTCGGCTTCCATAAGCTCTGGGTTAGCCAACCACTCTTGCATCGCGTTGATACGACGCTCGATAGTACGTACATCACCGTAGCCTTCAGCGATCATCCACTTAAGCATAACGATGTTTGACTCTAGGTACTCAGAGATAGACTCTTTGCTTAGCTTAACGGTACAACCCGCGGCTGAACGCTCGGCAGAGGCATCTGACAGCTCGAACGCTTGCTCAACGGTTAGGTGCTCAACACCTTCGATCTCTAGTACGCGACCAGAGAATTCGTTGATCTTACCTTTCTTCTCAACGGTAAGCAGGCCTTGCTTGATACCGTAGTAAGGAATTGCGTGTACTAGGTCACGTAGTGTGATGCCCGGCTGCATTTCGCCTTTGAAACGTACTAGTACCGACTCTGGCATATCCAGTGGCATAACACCTGTTGCCGCTGCGAATGCAACCGCACCAGAACCCGCTGGGAATGAAATACCAAGAGGGAAGCGAGTATGCGAGTCACCACCTGTACCTACGGTATCAGGAAGAAGCATACGGTTTAGCCATGAGTGGATTACACCGTCACCTGGACGTAGCGATACACCACCACGGTTCATGATGAAATCAGGTAGTGTGTGGTGCGTGTTTACGTCGATAGGCTTAGGATACGCAGACGTGTGACAGAAAGACTGCATAGTTAGGTCAGCAGAGAAGCCAAGACAAGCAAGGTCTTTCAGTTCGTCACGAGTCATAGGACCTGTGGTATCTTGCGAACCAACCGTGGTCATCTTAGGCTCACAGTATTGACCAGGACGAACGCCTGGCATGTTACATGCTTTACCAACCATCTTCTGAGCCAGGGTGAAGCCCTTACCAGAATCGGTAACAAGAGCAGGCTTACGGAAGATGTCTTCGGCTTCCATACCCAATGAGGTGCGAGCCTTGTCGGTCAAACCACGACCAATGATCAGAGGAATACGGCCACCGGCACGTACTTCATCAAGGATCACGTCTGACTTCATCTTGAACGTAGAGATAACTTCATCGGTACCGTGACGCTTAACCACACCTTCATACGGGTAGATATCGATTTGATCACCCATGTTCATGTCGTCAACGTTCAACTCGATAGGTAGTGCACCTGAGTCTTCCATGGTGTTGAAGAAGATAGGAGCGATCTTACCGCCTAAACATACACCGCCAACGCGCTTGTTTGGTACGTGAGGAATGTCATCACCCATGAACCAAAGTACCGAGTTAGTTGCCGACTTACGTGATGAGCCAGTACCTACAACGTCACCTACGTACGCTAGTGGTAAACCTTTGGTTTTAAGCTCTTCAAGTTGGGCGATTGGACCGATTTCACCGGCTTTATCAGGGTTGATACCGTCACGCTCGTTCTTAAGCATAGCCAGTGCGTGCAGTGGGATATCCGGGCGAGACCAGGCATCTGGAGCTGGTGAAAGGTCATCTGTGTTAGTTTCACCGGTTACCTTGAACACGGTTACAGAGATCTTCTCTGGCACCGCCGGCTTCTCAAGGAACCACTCTGCGTTTGCCCAAGACTCGATAACTTGCTTAGCAAATTCGTTACCCGCTTTGGCTTTTTCTTCTACGTCGTAGAAAGCATCAAACATAAGCAGGGTGTGCGATAGGCCTTTTACTGCGAACGGTGCAAGTTCAGCATCGTCTAACAGATCAATCATAGGCTCGATGTTATAGCCACCTAGCATGGTGCCAAGTAGCTCGGCCGCTTTTTCTTTATTGATTAGTGGCGACTGCGCTTCACCTTTTGCAACGGCGGCTAGGAAGCCCGCTTTTACATAGGCGGCGTCATCTACGCCAGGCGGTACACGGTTAACTAGAAGGTCTAGGATAAACTCTTCTTCACCGGCAGGTGGATTCTTGATTAATTCGATCAGGTCAGCAGTTTGCTGAGCATCTAATGGTGCAGGCACAATACCTTGGGCTGCACGCTCTTCAACATGTTTACGATATTCTTGAAGCACAATTATGCCCTCTTGGTGACGTGAAAGTAGCAGACTTCGACGCGTCCATACTACTTATAGAATTTTGACACGATAACAATTATAAAGGCTTTAAAGATAGAAGAAAATTGGCGTCGCCGCCTAGAGGCAAAATAGTCAATATAAATACAATGAATGTAAGGGCTTTAAAACTATAGGCTGGTGAATGTTGAGTAATAATTATTTGCAAAAAGCCCGGCATCAGCCGGGCTTTTCATCATAGGTTGGTAATAACCTACTATTAGTTACGTTTGATGCTTACACGCTCAGTAACTGAGATGTGCGCTTCAACGCGACGGTTTTCAGCGTGAGCTTCTTTGGTGTTTTCTGTGTTCAATAAACGCTCTTCACCTAGGCCTACAGTTTCTACGCGAGAAGCTGAGATACCATCATTGATTAGTTGCTTAGCAACACCGTCTGCACGCTTTTTAGAAAGCTTTTTGTTGTAACCTGCATCGCCTACCGCTGAAGCGTGACCTTCAAGTAGTACGTTTGTTTGCGGGTACTTGGTCATGAATTCAGCAACTTTTTGGATATCATCCAAGTAACGCTGGTTAACGTCAGAGTTATCGTGTGGGAAACGTACTAACAAGCTAACCTTGTCGCCTTTTTCCATGTAACGAGTACAACCAGACGCATCTACTGCATCTTCCATAGGTGTGTTTGCACACTTATCGTTGGCATCAAGTACGCCGTCTTTGTCTGTGTCTTTTGGCTCTGGCTTAGGAGCAACAACTACTGGTGCTGGCTCAACTTTCTTAGGCTCAGGCTTGTCACCAAAGTGGTAGCTAACACCTAGCTTAAGACCGAAATCAGAATGGTTCTGGTTAAGACCTTCGTAATAGTTGGCTTCACCGAAGAATGCCCAGTTGTAACGGAAGTGGCTACGGAAACCAAAACCTAGGTTAGCTGCATTGAAGTCATCGTATACGTCAAATTTCTTTGCACCTAGTACACCGTAGAAAGTGTCGTTGAAGTGGTACAATACATCAGCACCGTAACGCTCACCTGTTTTGTGGTTGTCTGAATTTTCTTTATCAAGCTCAAGGGCTGCAAATTCTAGACGAGCTGTCCAGTATTCGTTAAAGCGGTAACCTACTTCGATACCTGAACCGAAAGACTCACCTAGCGCAACATTCGCAGGGTTTGCGCCCTTGATGTTGTCCCAGTCAGCCCAGAAGTAATCACCAAACACACCAATGTGAATACCTTCGTGAGGGTTTTTCTGTTCTTCAGCAACAACAGCTTGTGATGCCATTGCCAAAACGATAGCAGCAGAAAGTGATTTGATTTTCATTGTTTCCATCCCATTTTACGATTATCGATTATGCGCACCAAGGTAAATTAGTCCTTAATGCGCCAAGTAAAAGGTCCATCTTGTGCCTCTTACTTAGTTATATTCCGATGATTCATTAATCTATCAGCCGACATTTCTTGCTTTTATCGCAGGTGCTATACAGCACCAGGTCTAGATCCGCGCTAACAGGTTTCAACACATCTACATTGTAGTCTAATTAAGCAAGTTCGCGCCTTAACTTAATCAGGTACGCTATATTAAAGCATTATGTTCCTGAATATAAGATGATTTTAGTATTAAAGTAGTAAAGTTTCTGCCACTTTGCAAATTACAACACAGCAGAAAAAGCCCTCTGAACCAGCCCTGGCAAGATATTGTGGTTTAATTAACCCACATCTTTAAACTTACGGGAGCTAGGCTGAAAAATACTCACCGCATCTGCAATAAAACCCTGCATCCATCCAACCTCTTTACCAAGGTTTCTTTATTACCCGAATCGCGACATGTAGTTTTTCCCGGCGCAATAGCTAAATTTTATAATGGCCCTGGCACTCATAACCCGAGCAATGCATCGAGCTGTAGAAAAAACAAACAAGAATATGGCACTTGTTACTGGACAATTGGACGCAGCTACCTACAATAGCGGCGCACATAAATTAGTAGAGGTTTGCATGCCAGTAATAGAAATCGACGCGTCCGGGTACAACCAGCAATTAGCAGAAAAAGAAGAGCGTATTATTGCGCAATTTTCTCGCTTTGGTGTCAATAAGTTAGAAGTGTTTGCCTCGACCCCGAAACATTACCGGCAACGTGCGGAATTTCGTGTCTGGCATGATGGCGATGACCTCTACCACATTATGTTCGATCAACAGAGTAAAGAAAAAGTCCGCGTCGAGCGCTTCGACCCGGGTGCCGAGCTGATCAATGAACTGATGAGTGCCATGATCGCCGAGTTAAAAGATAACGAGCTGATGCGTCGTAAGCTGTTCCAAATCGATTATCTGACCACGTTAAGTGGCAACGCCTTAATCAGCCTGCTCTATCACAAACAGTTAGATGAGCAGTGGTTGCAAGCGGCACAGGATCTACAAGCACGACTGCAACAGCGTTTTAATGTTGAGCTTATTGGCCGTGCCCGCAAACAAAAGCAGGTACTGGCCACGGATTATGTGATTGAGCAACTTGAAGTAAATGGCCGCACTTATACCTATCAGCAGGTGGAAAACAGCTTTACCCAACCCAATGCCAAGGTAAATGAGTCTATGCTGGCCTGGGCTCAGGATATCTGTGCCCCCTTGAGCAATGATTTGCTCGAGCTCTACTGTGGTAATGGCAACTTTTCAATCGCCCTGGCGGGTTCCTTTAATCGCGTGCTGGCCACGGAAATTTCCAAGTCATCGGTACACTCGGCGCAATATAATATTGCCGCCAATAAGGTTGAAAACCTGGATATCATCCGCATGAGCAGCGAAGAATTTACCCAGGCAATGCGTAAAGAACGCACCTTTACCCGCTTAGGTAACATAGACCTACACAGCTATGATTGCCAAACCATCTTGGTCGATCCGCCACGAGCCGGTATGGATGAACTGACCTGTAAGCTTACCAGCGAGTACGACAACATCATCTATATTTCCTGCAACCCGGAGACCCTAGAGCGCGATCTGGAGATACTGACGCAAACCCACGAAGTAGCCCGCTTTGCTATCTTTGATCAGTTCCCCTACACCCATCATATTGAATCCGGGGTCTACCTAAAGCGCAAATAAGAACATAAAAAAACCGCATCAAAAGATGCGGTTTTTTTGTCATTGGCCGTACTTACTTCTTGGCCAAGTAGTTGATTAGCGCTGCAATATCATCTGGCTCGGTAACGCCAGAATCACGGCCTAAGATCAAACGATACTTACCGTTAACGATAAAGGTAGGTACACCTTTCAGGGCACCCTTTTCTTTATAGTATTCTTGATCGCGCTGCATCTTTGAGGCTTTAGTGCGTACCGCAAAGCCTTCGAATAACTTGTCGAACTTTTGTGCATCAACGCCATTGGCAACAAACACGTCTCTTACGTCAGCCATTTCGTTAAACTGCGAACGTTTATTGTGAATGTGGTTAAAGATGGCAGCAACCAAAAGCTCTTTTTCAGGTAACACACTGGCCGTTGCCAAGGCTTGCGACAACATGTCCTGGTTTTCTGCGGTGCGACCACCCATAAAGTTTACATGGCTGCGCTTAAAGCTCACGCCTTCGTTAAGCTTAGGCTTAACGTCTCTTAGTAAACCTTCATAAGCGTTACAGGCTGGGCAGTAGAAAGAGAAGAATTCTTTTACTTCCGGCTTACGGCTAGCACGCTCAGAAACGACTTCATAGTGAGTACCTTCTTCAAACTGTGCTGCCACTGCTGTCAAAGGTAATGCCAGCGCCATTAGCGCTAGGGCAATAAACTTCTTCATACCTTTATTCTCCGTGTTATTTTTCTAATAAATGGTTAACGAGCTCATTAAGCTCTTGTTGCGACTTCACAGTGTGTACATGCACCTTGTATTTGTCGTTAACAATAATGGTAGGCACGCCCGTTAGAGCGCCGGCCTTGGTATAAGTTTCTTGCGCTTCCAGAGCGGCCTTTTCACCGGCCAATACCGGCATGCTGCTTGCTAACATGCTATAACGCTCGGCGCCAATGCCCTGCTCCGCCAATAATTTTTCTACCGCTTGCTGCGATTGCAGTGGCTCGCGTTGCAGATGAATACTCTTGAAGATGGCCTCAGATACCTGTTCGCCTTTACCTTCTTGCTGAGCGATTAGATACGCCGTAGTTAGGCGATTTTGCGCAGCCTTATCCAAACGTAAAAAGTTTACATGGCTTTTAATAAAGGGCACATCCTTTGGCAAGGCATCTTTAAGCGCACCGACCGCCGGCTCAAGACGATAGCAATGAGGGCAGTAAAAAGAAAAGAACTCGGTTACCTTGTCACTTTCAGAGGCCTTAGTATCAAGCACTTGGTAATGCTCGCCGGCCTTAAAGTCGGCTGCCCAAGAGGCCAGAGGTAAACAAAGTAGTAATAACGAACCTGTTAGTGTTTTTATCATAATCGTCTCTTTTAAATTCAATTTGGCTGCGCGCTTATGGCATCAATTTCAACGCTGGCTCATCCAGCGCCGCCAGTTGCTCTTTTAATGCCAGAGTTTGCTGCTCCCAGTATTTGTCTTGTGCGAACCAAGAAAAGTTCCGCTCAAATGCCGGGTCTTGCCAACGTTTGGCAATCCAGCCCATATAATGCACCATGCGCATCGCCCGCAGCGGCTCTATTAAACGCAACTGGCCATGCTCAAAATGGGCAAACTCCTCATAGGCATTCACCAGGGTATCAAGCTGGACCAGCTGATTTTGCCGATCGCCACTGAGCATCATCCATAAATCCTGCATTGCTGGGCCCTGACGGCTATCATCAAGGTCAACAAAGGTTAGCATATCATCGCCGGACCAGAGAATGTTGCCAGCGTGGCAGTCTCCATGCAAGCGTATAGTAGCAACACTCTGGTATAAGCGGCTAGCTTTGTCGATAACCTGATCGAGCACGGTGTAAAAAGGTAAAGACATTGCCTCACTTACCAAGTTACTGTGCTGCAAATGAACCTTGGCTTGATATAGATATTCATCACAGCCTAGCACAGGCCGCGTGGTAAAAGGTTTTGCCGCCGCCACCTTGTGCATGCGGCCAATTAAACGGCCAAGCTGTTCTAGCTGGTCGAGATTATCCATCTCAAACTGGCGGCCACCAACGCTGGGGAACAGCGTAAAGCGATAGCCTTGATGCTCAAACAGTGTCTGACCATCAATACGCAACGGCGCCACCACAGGTACCTCGGCTTCTTGCAGCTCGGCACTGAAGCTATGCTCTTCGAGGATCTGCTCATTACTCCAGCGCTCAGGGCGATAGAATTTTGCCACATAGCGGCGCTGATCCTCAGCTATAAACTGATAAACACGGTTTTCGTAGCTATTAAGCGCCAAGAGCCCAGACTCAGCATAGATGCCCACACCATCGAGGGCATCTAAAATGGTATCCGGGGTTAAGGAAGCAAAACTAAATTCACTCACCTTAACGACCCTTAAAGAAATTACTGCTTTGCTTAATTTGCGTCTCGGGATCGGTCACCGGGTAAAGCACAAAATTAAACTCTGTCATCGGCTTTTTCAGATCGTAAGGGTCGATAATCACAGACAAGGGCAGATCGTGAGAGCGTCCCGGTGCGACGCTAAACTCAAGTTGACCAATCACCTGATAATGCTCCAGCCCCTCAACCTCAACTCGGAACTGCTGCGCTACCTGAGCCTTATTCAATACCTTCAATGTGTAGGTGTTTTCTACCAAGCCATCAACATTGATACGGAACAACTGGTTACGGTCACGAATAATATCGAGATCCATAGGCACCCGCATGGCTATATTAGCCGCCAGCGCGCCGATAAGGATAAAGAGAATAATAGAGTAACCAATTAACTTACCGCGCACCGGCTTGGTTTTCTCGGCGGAAGCCTCCAGGTTACGTTCCGTGGTATAGGAGATCAGGCCACGAGGATAATTCATCTTGTCCATAACGCCGTCACAGGCATCAATACAGGCGCCACAGTTAATGCACTCGTACTGCAAGCCGTTACGAATATCTATACCGGTAGGACACACCTGTACACAGAGGTTACAGTCGATACAGTCGCCCAACCCCAACTCTATAGGATCTTGCTTGCGCCCACGCGGACCGCGGTTTTCGCCGCGCTTGGCATCATAACTTACGGTAAAGGTGTCTTTATCGAACATGGCCGACTGGAAGCGCGAATAAGGGCAAATATGCAAACACATAATTTCCCGCATCCAGCCCGCATTACCATAGGTACAAAGGGCAAATACGACAATATTCAACAGCGCATAGCCGCCCACAGAAAAGGTCACAAAGTCGAACACCAGCTCACGCATGGGCGTAAAGTAGCCGACAAAGGTAATGGCGGTATACAAGGAGAAAAGCAACCAGCTGCCATGTTTGGCCGTTTTGCGCCAAAACTTATCAAAGTCCATGGGACGCTGATCCAGCTTTTTACGCTGGTTGGCGGTGCCTTCAAACTTCTCTTCAAACCAGATAAAGATAAAGGTCCACACCGTTTGCGGACAGGTATAACCGCACCAGACACGGCCGTAGAAGGTGGTCACCAGAAACAGCGCAAAGGCGGCAATCATAAAAATAAAAGCGAGTATGGTTAAGTCTTGCGGCCAAAAGGTCAGGGCAAAAATACTGAACTGCTGATTACCTATATCGAATAAAACCGCTTGCTGGCCGTTGTAGTTAATCCAAGGCAACAACATAAAGGCGAGCATACCGACTAAGCCGATACGCTGTCTTAGCAACTGGTGTAATCCGGTGACGGCTCGGACATAAATGCGGTTACGGGGATTAAATCTATCGTACTCGGCCCCGCTGGGCTTTTCGATTTTCACGTCACTGGGTATGTTTTTTACCTTGATCCGCTGCTCTTTTTCCATCTTAGTTCCTCAACGCCAGGGATTTAGGAATGGGCAAACTTACCTAATTGGTTATTAGGTTTGTCGTTTCGGGCAAGTATATCAATTCGGCCACCAAAATGATGTAACCAGAAGATTATATTTAACCCTAAGCGCCTTAATAGGCTTGCTTTTAAAACCCAGAGTTTACTACACTATCAGCGTCCCTGTTGCCACCTAGATCAAGGTTTACTCATGAAGAAGTTATTACTGTTGGTCGTTATTCTGTTAGCACTGCTAAGTGTTGATCATCCTTTGATAAAAAATCCCCGTGACAAAATTCTTGGCTCTGTGGTGTCGGATTTAAGTGATTCCACTCAGGTACAAAGGGAAGTGAAGGCAAAACATGCCCTAGCTGAGGTCCGCTCTCAACTTAAATTAAACAAAGATCAGGACGCCCATCTCGCCGACATTTTTAAAACGGTTCGCGGTATGCATGACTGGGAGAGAAAATACTGTAAAAACAGAGAACTTAATCAGTATTTTTATGGTGACGATTTACTGCAGACCTGCACCATTATTGCGGCCACCCACTAGTAAGCTATGGACTTTTCAGCACTCAATAAAAAGCAAGGCGATTCTTTTGCCGAGCACAAACGCCTGCTGCAGCAACTGAGCAAGGGCAAAACCGTGTTATGCAAGCACTGCCAAGGCGCCATAAATCTGCAACTCGCCGAACCTGGCTATGCCAGAGCCCGTTGCACCAAGGGCTGCACCGACCTGCTATTGCAACTCGGCTAAGCTCACCCAAGAAGGCATAGCGAAAATGGCGGGGGTTAGGTTTCCCAGTGCGGCTCATCGTCGAATAAACCACTTTGCACCGCAGTAAGCTCAATCAGTTCGGCAAACCCCAGGCTAAAATCGGCCATCATATCGACCAGCGCATCGTTAAATGCCTGCTCACCCTGACCAGAGTTTGCCGCATGTATGCTGAATTGCTCAGCATCGGCAAATAATCCAAGTACAGTGACCGCCTGAGCAAGCATGTCTTTACTTTCTTCGGGGCACGATGGGGCACTTAGCAGGGGTTCAAGGTAATTGCTGACACCCAGCACAAAGCCTTGTGCCCATTGATGCAACTCGGCATCGGCAGCTAGATTATCCTGCCAGCGCTGTGCAACTGCGACATTGCTAGTAAGCTTAAAACCGGTCTCATACACCTGCTCACTTATATCCTGATGCAGACTCAGCAGTGCAAATAAAACACTTTCATCGCAATCGGCGGCATAGCCACCAAGCACCTCTTGCAACCATTGCTCTTCCTCTATGGGAGCAGGAGCACAGATAAGTGCAAAAAGATAACCCTGAACCTGAGCCAAGGGCATAGCATTCCCAGCCTCCTCCAGGTAGTCACGCAAAGAGGTTAGCGCTTGCCCACTCATTAGAAATCGATCCGATAGCGACCGTCGGCTCCCTGCGCTCCCAGGAACTGCACCGCATCATGCACGTCCTTAGGCAGGCTGGCATCCGGTTTAATAAAGCCTTTAACGCTAAACTGACCACGGTCGTTAAAGCTGGCATCAACCTGTAAACCCAGACGGTTTTCCTTGGTAACCGTCACCTTAGCAGCACTATTTACGCAGCTAAGCTCACCTTCCAGCTCGCCAATGCTAAACCAGCCATTACGACCCTTCACGCTGATATCCGCAGAGCTGATGGTGCCGGCTAATGCCTGACAGTGAGGCTCACCAAGTTGGTAGTTATCCAGTTCGACAAACACCCGCCCCTTGGCCTCTGTAGGTATGGGTAGACGCACTCGCTGTAAAACTTGCTCAAGAGAAAGTCGTGCCTGGGTATCGTGAAGCTGCAGCTGCTTGTTAAACAGGCCATAGACTAATTGACCCTGGGCCGAAATTTCATTGGTATTGCGCTTATTACCTAGCACCAGGTCCATATTCAACTGCGCCTGCAACAGCGCCAGCGGCTTAACCTGCCATTTCACCTGGCTGACATACTGGCCCTGATAACGCGCCCCGTGCACCTGGCCTTGCCAGACCGTGCCCGTGGCCGGACCCAACTGTAAGCCAGGTGGTAGATCTTTTTTAAACCAGTCCAAGGCCACCGAAGCGGGCAGCAGGGCAATGGCGAAAACCAGCAAAAAAACAACAAATACAACGGCTAGACCGCTGATTTTCTTCACAGACATAGTTACTCCAGAACGATACGACTAACACGGACATGGCCCGGTTTTGGATCTAAAGACAGCTCGATATTACTAATGGTCACGCCATGGTTTTTGACTATGTCGTCCAACCAAGACAAGAGTTGATTAAAGGGCACACTATCAATATTTAAACGCAAACCTTCACCACTGGGCTGCATGCGAGCGATCTCAATTTGATAGCGTGAACGGGTGCTGTTCACCACCTGGGTGACATTACCACTGGAGACAGCTTTTACGGAGCCGCCCTGGGCCTTAATTTGCACCACACTTTGCTGCACAAATTGCAGCAATTCTTGCTGTTTGCTCAGCTCTTGTTTGGCCTCAGCAACGGCGTTATTTAACGGCCGATAGATCACCATAACAAAGAAAAAGATGATAAAAATAACGCCGGCGATGCTTAGCAAACGCTGCTCTTGTGGCTTCAATGATTGCCAATAATTCGTTAATGCGCTCATTGTTCGCCCCTTATGCGTAATTCACCCACCACGGTTTCGCCATCATTGTTTAATGAGCCCTGGTCGACACTGAAACCGCGCTGTTCCAAGCGCGCCTTTACTTGTGCAAAACTTTGGAAGTCTTTGGCTCTGGCGCCAACCCGTAATTCATTGCGACGCTGATCAAAACGCAGCGTTTGCGTTACAAACTCATTGCTTTGCTGCACGATATCGGCAAAATCCTGCAACATCATCAGGAATTCGGCGCCGCCGCCCTGACTCTGTCCGCCCAGTGCGGTATTAATCTGGTTACGGATAAGATGCGGACGCACCTTGGTGCCGGGGAAAGCCGACTCATAACTGCTCACTACCTGCTCTTTCACCGACTCGGCCTGAGAAGAATAGTGATACCACTGCCCCCCCTTGACGCCCAGCATAAAGACCAGAGCCACACCCGCGGCAACCATGGCCGGACGCCATACCTTAATCCAACCACTGCTTTTTTTCTTGTAGGCAAAAGTGCCTTGGCGCAAATTGATAGGTGAGATGGCCTTGGCAAACATGGCTAAAGGCAATTCAAACTTATCTTCGTGGCTATAGGTTTCAATTCCCAATTCGCCACTGGGTAATGGACTGTATAAGTCTAAGGTCTCGATGCCTGCCGAGATTAAATAGGCCGCTGCCCAATCCGGCTCCAGCTGAGCGCCTTGCCACTGGCTGGAACGCACCAAAAAACTGTCATCATTAATGGCAATAGCGCTGGCTCTTTGCGGTTCAGGCTCGGGTAGCAAGAGGGCATCAACATACACATTCACTACGGCAATATCGGCTTCAGCAAATAGCTCCAGCCAGTTTTGCAGCCACTGTTTATTAACCAGGGCGATATTAATAAAATGATTATCCGCCTCGCTGTAGGCATTGCCATGGGCGATAAACAGGCTGTCGATATCGACCGTCACCTGCTCTTCCACCATAAAGGGTAAGGCCTGAGCCAGCTTGCGATTCCACTTCGCGGGCAATTTCACGCTTTGCAGTTGCACCTGAGCGCAGGGCACTACTAAGGTGCAATCGCGATTGCGCGCCTTGTCCGTGAGTCCGGATAAAGCGGTTGCCTCGGCCAGGTGGCCGCTGGCGATAATTTCGTCCTCTGCGGGATTATATACCAGCCAATGAATAGGCTGATCTGGGCGCTCGCCCACGTGGATCAGTAAGGATTCTCTCACTGCAGGCCTCCAAATTTTCGCGCCATAATGGAAATTTCTTTATTATTTATTTGTAATAGCGAGGTCATAGTAAACTCAAACTCGACAAAAGTTGCGGTTGTTTGCAATTGAAAATACGAACTTTTCAGCACAAACCGACCATCGTCCTCTTTAACATCACGGCCCCCCTGCTGGGTTACCTCGTTAACAAAGTCGCTCAGCGAATCAAAGCCTTTTTCCGGGCGTGCACTGATCACCGACTGCGCCGATGACTCGTCCAACCCTTCAATCATAGCAGCCAGAAGCAAGGCTTGATCTTCGGTAATGGTATTTACATTTAATGCAAACACCTCACTGCCGGGGATCACGCAAACATAAGGAGCCAATTTACGCATCGCCAGCGGGTTAAACCCTTTTACCAGGCGTAACTCGGAAAAATCGGCAAAGAAGTTATTGGCGGTTAAATAAGGCACATCCCGGGATAAATACTCGTCTTCCTCGGCGCCGGAACGCATGGTAATACTGTCTTCATCCACCCAGTCAAACACGCTGTCGGCCATAGCCTCTTCAGACTCATCACTTGGCAAATCATCGATTTCCTTTAATAAGGCTAGCAGAGCCTGATGAGCCGGGTTAGATTTTACATAGCCGCCGTTTTGCGTTTGAGGCTCAGCCCGTAGCGCATTAAGATTTAAACAGGCTTGCAAGTCTTTAATTTCCCCGGCAATGGTGCCATTTTCCACAGGAAACGGCGTATTAGCTGCCAAAGCCCAGCTCTGTTTCAGGTGCATTTTGTCCGGCTCTTCTTCGATACTTTCGCGCAGCACCTTTTGCGCTAGGGCCTCCGCCGCATAGGCATACCATTTAGCCTGACGAAAATCGTTAAGATTCGATGACTTTTGCACCTGAACCATAAGATTCATACTCATCTGCGCGGCAATGGTTGCGGCTAGGGCAACAATAAATAAAACAATGATAAGGGCCGCCCCGCCTTGATTACGATTAACCATGATTAGGGCTCCCCGTCGAACCGCCGCCACCCGAGTTGTTGCCGCCTTGATTATTATTTCCACCTTGGTTACCGCCCTGGGAACCAGCTGAACCACCGCCTGAATTATTTCCTGAACCGCCTTGCTGCACCGGGATATCGGCGCCCTGACCTGCCAGTAAAAATAGGCGACGAATTGGGTCGCCTTCTTTTAAGGTCAGATCCACGGCAACGGCCTTAGGTAACAGTTCCTGCTGCCATTGCTCCTGCCACTTTTGCGCCTGGCCGTTAAAAAACTCAAACCTAAAATCTTCCACATCATTTAACAGCACCTGCACTCTAGGCTCACTGCTGTCTAACTGATCGACATAAAGACTATACAAACGCTCTAAACGCCCTTCTTGCACCCGATAGGCTACGGCTTGTAGTTCACTGCGCGGCAACAAGTAGCCCGGGTTGGTCCAGCCGTTGCGTATAAAGGCAATGCCATCTAGTTCACTGCCAAATAAAAAGCGCTCGTGTAACAGGTATTTTTCCTGAAAATCGCCAGCCTCATTGCGCACCTTGCGCTTACTTATCTGACTAAAATCCTGTTCCATCACCCGAAAAACCGTCTGCAAACGTGATAGGTTATCCAATGTCTCTTCCGACATTTCCTTGGTTCGGGTGCTTACCTCAAAAATCTGGTGGGTGGCGCCGATAATAAAGGCCATTACGGCCAAGGCTACAAGCACCTCAACCAGGGTAAAAGCACGTTGGCGAGACACATTAGCAAAGCGGCTACGCATCATGTTTTACTCGCCTCTTTATCTATATAGGTCGCGAGCTCATAGGCAAATTGTTCGCGCTCTTCATCGGTAAATACGGATATCACCACTTTCACAAAGCTGCTGTTGGCGGTGCGTATCACTTCCTGTTGCCAATACCAGGTTACTCCGGCCAACTCAGTTTTGCCCTTGGCACCATTTTTGGCATCCCACTTATCTCCTTGGGCGCGAATTTCAACCAACTGGTTTTCCGCGACCCAGGAGCCATAGGTTTGTTCTTGAATGGCGCCTAAATGATTAATATGTTCGCCACTGATCTGCATGGCAGCGATCCCGGCCATGGCACAAATACTGAGCGCCACTAAAACTTCGATAAGGGTAAAGCCAGCGCTGCGCTTACCTGAGCGAGATCTATGCTGAGCCATCATTGCAGCTCTTCTTGGTAAAGGCTAACCGGCGCCATAAATTCCCCTTCGATAATAAAGGGAGCCAGATCTTCGTCCGCATCCTGCAAGGCAAGACGTAGTTGAAACGGGCTGATTTCGCCTGAGGATAGGATCATCACTTGGGGGATCTGCATTTTTTGCAGTTCAAGAAAGTCATCGTCATCGGCTCCCAATAGTTTTTGCCAATCCACTTCATTCAGCAGACTATCCTGCGCCCAAGGGAGATCTTCTTGATTCAGGGTCAGGGAAAAGTCGGACTCCAGCTTTTTGCCTTTTAGCACACCATCGCTGTCATCCAATGCTTGCCATTTTTGCTCCCCATAGACCATAAACTCATAACCATTTTCGTCATCTACAAATAAACCGAGCTGACGCTGATTAAGGATGGCGTATTCGGACGCAAAGTTAATGCTGGTTTGCAAGGCAAAGGCCGTTTGCTCTAACTCGTCGTGGCGTGAATCATCAATGCTATAAACTATCAGGTTGGCGCTAAACGCAATAATTGCCAGCACCACCAGAATTTCGATTAGGGTAAAACCGGATCGATGATTCACCGCCTTCATGCTTAGCGCTCTTCTTCGTCCCAGTTACCGATATCATCTTCGGTACCTGCTTCGCCGTCAGGGCCCATAGAAAATACATCAATCTTACCGATTTCACCCGGATAGATTAGCTGGTAAGGGTTACCCCAAGGGTCCAATGGCAATTCATTGATAAAACCACCCTCAGGGAAACGCTTTGGAATTGGCTCTATGCTGGTCTTGGTCACGAGTGCTTCCAAACCCTGCTCTGTAGTTGGGTAGGTATTAACACGCAACTTGTACATGCTTAGCGCATCTTCAATTTGCTGAATGTCCAACTGCGCCTTATCAAGATCGGCTTCTTCTTTTTGTCCCATGATATTCGGGGCTACAATCGACATGATCATGCCTATGATGACCAATACCACCATCACTTCAAGTAATGAAAAACCAGACTGCTTTCTCATTGTTCGTACCTCTAAATTTACTGAAATCTGTGTTTACTTGGCCACTATAAGCCAATTGCCTTGTTCATTGCCATGATTGGCTGCAATATTGCCATTACGATAAATAGCACAATTAGTGCCATGCTCGCTATCATTGCCGGCTCTAAGAGTTTTAATGACACATTCACCATGGTCTCAAACTCGCGGTCCTGGTTGTCTGCAGCACGCTCAAGCATTTGCTCCAACTCACCGGACTTTTCACCGCTGGCAATCATGTGCAGCATCATGGGTGGGAAAAGTTTAGACTGTTCCAAAGAAGCACGCAGGCTGGCACCTTCACTGACCCGAGTAGCCGCCTCGGCCACCGCCTGTTTGATCTTATCGTTCTCCAATACCTGACCGGAAATCTTCATGCCTTCAAGCAAGGGCACAGAACTGGAAGAAAGGATACTTAGGGTACGGGCAAAACGCGCTGTATTCAGGCCACGACTGACCTTGCCTAAACCAGGCATGGACAATAACCGGGAATGGTACCAAAAACGAATATTGGGACGCTTCAACGCCTGCTTAATAGCGACCACCAAGGCTATCACCACGACCAGGGTAATAAACCAGTAGTTTTGTACAAAGGCACTGGCCGCCATTACCCATTCTGTGGTCCAGGGGAGAGCCTGTTTGGATTTCTCAAACGTCTTTAGGATCTCGGGAACGACTGTACCAAGCAAGATAGAAACTATGGCAATGGCGAACACCACAAGTATGGTGGGGTACACCATGGCCTGCACTATCTGCGAACGCATATACTGGCGCTGCTCGGTATAATCCGCTAGGCGATTTAATACCTGATCCAAATGCCCGGATCTTTCCCCTGCCGCCACCATAGAACGATAGAGGTTATCGAAAACATGAGGAAATTCCGCCAGGCCATCGGCCAGGGTGTAACCCTCGACCACCTTGGAGCGTACCGCCATCAACATTTTCTTGAGGCGAGGCTTTTCACACTGTTCGGCCACCGCCATCACCGCGGCTTCTACCGGCAGTGCAGATTGGATCAGGGTCGCCAACTGGCGGGTGATCAAGGCCAGATCTGAGGTCGCGATTTTCGCCTTAAACAGGCCGCTAAACAGGCCGGTTTTTGCGGCACTGGCCTTCTCCTGCGAGGCTGCCAGCTCAACGGCTAAAGGCATCAAGCCCTTATCACGTAATTGTTGACGTATCTGTTTTGCCGTATCGGCCTCTAAAATGCCCTTTTTTTCTTTGCCTTTGCCATCCAGAGCTCGATATTCAAACGCCGCCACTATTGCTCCTCACGGGTAACCCGTAATACTTCTTCGAGAGTGGTTTTGCCTGCCAGCACACGGGTACACCCATCGCCACGAATACTCGGACTATGCTGACGAATGTATTTCTCAACCGCTTGCTCGCCCTTACCATTGTGAATAAGTTCGCGAATATGGTCGTTCACGATCAACAGCTCATGAATACCGGTTCGGCCCTTATAGCCATTGTAGTTACATTCTTCACAACCCACGGCGCGGTAGATGATTGGCGCCGATTCAGCACTAACGCCGAGCATCTGACACTCGTTGGCATCGGCCTGATGCGGCTGCTTACACGATTTACACAGGGTACGTACCAGACGCTGCGACAAGACCCCAAGTAAAGATGAAGAAAGTAAGAAGGACTCAACGCCCATATCTTCCATTCGGGTAATGGCACCAGCGGCGGTGTTGGTGTGCAGGGTCGACAATACCAGGTGACCGGTTAAAGATGCCTGCACGGCGATCTGTGCCGTTTCCAAGTCACGGATCTCACCGACCATCACCACATCCGGATCCTGACGCAAAATAGCCCGTAAACCGCGGGCAAAGGTCATATCCACCTTGGGGTTCACCTGAGTCTGGCCTATGCCTGGAATTTCATATTCGATCGGATCTTCAACGGTTAAGATATTACGATCTCTACTGTTGATTTCGCTCATACCGGCATACAAGGTCGTGCTCTTACCCGAGCCCGTAGGACCGGTAACGAGGATAATACCGTGAGGCTTGCGGATAAGTTCGGCAAACAGCTCCTGATTGTGCTGCGTCATGCCTAGGTCTTGTAAGTTAAGGCGGGCGTTGTTTTTGTCCAACAAACGCAGTACCACACGCTCACCAAAGCTCGATGGCATGGTCGATACCCGCACATCAACGGCGCGGCCGGCAATTCTTAAACTAATACGACCGTCTTGCGGTACTCGCTTTTCGGCGATATCCAGCTTGGCCATAACCTTGATACGCGACACTAAAAGCGACGACAATTTACGGTTTGGTTTAAGCACTTCTTTAAGCACGCCATCGACACGAAAACGTATCACCAGATCCTGCTCAAAGGTTTCTATATGTATATCCGAGGCGCCTTCTTTAATGGCTTCGCCGAGCATGGCATTGATCAACTTGATGATAGGCGCATCATCGTCACCCGCCAAGAGATCTTCGGTTTGCGGCAGTTCTTCGGCAAGGGAGAAAAGATCCGCCTCGTTGCCGATATCTTCCATGATCTGCTGGGTTTCGGAGCTGTCTCTTTGATAAGAAGCTTCCAATAGCAGCTCAAATTTATCTTCTGCGAGCTGTTCCACTACGAAGCCGCGTCCCGCGAAACGGCGCACTTCCAACATCACCTGCGCGTCTAGCTCATTGGCGTAGTACAACACCAATTTTTGGTCCTTGTCGACCAACAAAACCTGGAAACGGCGAGCATAGGCAAAAGGCAGTCGCAACGGCGCTGCGGCAAGCACTTCCGATACTTCCATCAGCTCTTCGTCGCTTACCGGCAGCTCAGGAGAGGCATCATTGGCCACTTGCTCAGTCATTGTTACGCTCAGCCTTATTCTGTTCTCTCAGGTATTCTTCGTACGTAGGAGGCAATACCAGGGCGTCGTCCCACTCCGGCAACATTGGCACCTTCTCAAATGGCATAAGGTCGATACCATCGTCATCCTGCTTTAACTGCTCGCCACGGATAAAGTTATACTTGCTGTGGCTAAGACGGTTCATGCTTTCGCTGTCGCGAAGAATCGTCGGGCGAATAAAGACAATCAGGTTACGCTTACGCTTGGCCGTACTAGTGGACTTAAACAGGTGACCCAGCACAGGAATATCACCCAGCAATGGCACCTTAGAAACACTTTCTTGTACGTCTTCGTCGATCAAGCCACCTAACACCACCATGCCGCCGTCATCGGCTAGAACTGTTGTGGTAATGGCACGCTTGTTGATGGAGATATCCACCGCGGTAGAGCCGGCAACGTTCGATACTTCCTGCTCAATTGTAAGCTGTACCGCCGAGCCATCGTTGATTTGCGGCGTTACTTTCAGTTTCACACCCACTTCCTGACGCTCAACGGTCTGGAATGGGTTATCGTTGTTACTGCCAGTCGATGAACCTGTGATAATTGGCACTTCCTGACCCACGATCATCGAAGCTTCTTCGTTATCCATGGTGGTGATCGAAGGCGTTGCTAGAATGTTCGAGTTAGTATCATTTGATACCGCCTGAACAATAGCGCCCCAGTCGTTGCGGACAATACCCATGGCCAGACCATTGATACCGCCTAACAACGCGGCTAATGGACCTAAGTCACCTTCTTGAGTACGTTCGATTGGTGTTACCGTGCCATTTTCAGAGCCGATAACATTATCAATAATGGTTTCATCACGAGCCTGCTCTGCGGCCACGGCCAATGAACCCACGGGCACTGTGGTGCCGTTATTAAACTGCAGCATGCCGCCTTCTTCGGTGATCCACTGCAGGCCAAAATTAATGCCGTCGCCTTCCGATACTTCAACGATAATGGCTTCGACCAATACCTGAGCACGGCGGATATCCAAACGCTCTATCACTTTCTCAAGCGAGCGCATCATATCCGGCTGGGCGGTAATAACCAGTGAGTTGGAGTCACTATGAGCTTCGATGCTGATATCGCTGCGAGAGCGACGCGATGTTCGTTGAGTGGCAGCGGCGCCCTGTTGTTCTTCGGTCAGTGATTTACTTACACCCTGTAGTACTGTGACCAAGTCTTCGGCTTTAGCGTAGTTAAGATAAAACACCTTGGTATTACCCGTGCTTTCCAACTCGTTATCAAGACGTTTCACTAATTCGATGGCACGAGTACGAGCTTGGCCTTCACCACTGACGATCACGCTGTTGGTACGCTCATCGGCGACCACGCGGGGGATCAAAAACTCAGGCACACTGCCCTTGCCGGTATCTTTAAAAATATTATCGACTACCGATACCACATCCGCAGCGGTGGCATGTTTCAGGCGAACGATATCAACGCTCTTATCACCGGCTTGGTCAACCAGGCGAATGATCTCTACGAGACGGTTAACCGACTCGGCATGGCCGGTCAGCATCATGACGTTTGATGGGTTAAAGTTGGTTACATGGCCGCCGTCTTTTTGATCGCTGAACTGACGAATAAGCGGGCCGAGCTCTTGCACAGTTACGTTTTTAACTCGTACTACGCGGGTCACCAGCATATCGCCGCCGTAACCGTCTTCTTCGCCTATCACAGGCACATTCGTCTTTTTCGCGTCTGAGCTTTTTTCAACCTTAAGAATACCGTTAGGCATTTCTACCGCGGCAAAACCGTGCACTTCCAGCACATTAAGGAAGAATTGATAATACAATTCTTCGTCCATCAATTCATAACTGCGGACATTGATTTTACCGCGCACATTGGGATCGATGATTACGGTTTTATTGAGGTTTTTACCGACGATATTAATAAATTCATTAATATCCGTGCCTTTAAAATTTGCCGCATACTCAACTGCATACAGGTTTAAACTAATACCAGCGGCAAAAAAGAGCGCACCATATTTGGCCAGCCCTTTTAAAACTTTTGTGCGAAATTTCGCGCCCATTATTCTTCTCTCCACACTTTGTGATTATTGCAGGCTAAATTGCACGTCGATAAGCTGGCCATTACGGTTCACCGTAATCGCCGCTTCTGTACTTGAACGAAGCTCCTGCAAAGCCGCCATTGCTTGTTTCATATCGGTGAGTTGATAGCCATTAATCGCAACAGCAATATCATTATTCTCTAAGCCCATCTGCTTAAACAGCAGGGGATCTTTACCCGGACTTAACTTGTAACCCTGCAACTGTCCCTGGTTGCGCACCGGACTAACACGAATATAATCCGTCAGCTTGCCAGGATCCGCCAATACCTCTTCGCGTTTTTGTTGTAACTCTGCTTTGAGTTCGGGATCGGCGGTGACATTCACGCTTTGCTTAGCCTGTTGTCGGCTGGGTCCGGATTTTTCTGGCTCCTTGCTGGCCGGCACCGGCATACTGACCGTTTTAGTAAAACTGACGCCATCGAGCATCAGGGTTTCAAAACGACCGTTAACGTCCAAAATGGCGCGATCGGGCAAAACTTTAGCCAGTTTTGCTCGGGTGCCCTTGATCACATCATCTATGCCGTAGGTTTCCTGGCTACCCTGGGATTCGATAATGGCCAAGCCAGCACTGTTATCATCGGTGGCCGCCACAACCCCGGTAAGGTTGATGCTTAAACGTGTCTCAGGAGCATCGCTGGTCACTTCTTGCTTGGGCTGCTCCTGCACTACCGCTGCAGCATCACCAAATAATTTAACTGCCTTAATAGCGGCAATATTGACGCCATTTTTTGCCGTCGACGAGGCCGTCGCCGGCGGCATGACCGCCGTAACTTGCGGTTGTGGCCACAGTAACCACACCAACGAAGCCGCTAAATAGCCACAATATATTGTCGTAGCCAGCACTATAGCAGTCACAATCTTCGTCTGTGGAAGCTGTTTAAGCCTTTGTTGTAGTTGGGCTAAATCCAAAACTGTTCACTATTATCATTCTGTTAACTAACGCCACATAGTACATTCATCACCTGCGTTCAACAAGCGCGTACTGTAGCAATATGTAAAATCGGGCAAGGACTATATAAGCTAAGTAAGGCATCTGTATTACAATCTTGCCAACTTTTTTTACACTTGCTTATATGTTAACTTTGCCCCTCTATATATGGGCTTGCAATAAGGCCAAACATCGTGACCAAAACCCCCGAACAAAAACCCGACCCGGTACGCTTAGATAAGTGGCTTTGGGCGGTGCGTTTATATAAGACCCGCGCCCAGGCTCGCGAGATGGTGCAAGGCGGCCGAGTACATTACAATGGACAACGCTGTAAACCCAGCAAACAGGTTGAGGTAGGTGCGCAAATTCGTCTCGCTCAGGGCTTCGATGAAAAGCAAATTACGGTAATTAAATTACTTGAAAAACGCGTTGCCGCCCCCATTGCTGTGACTTGCTATGAGGAAACAGAGCAAAGTAAGCAAAAACGCGAAGAAAACGCGCAAGCCCGGAAAAATAACGCCTTCTTTGCACCGCATCCAGATCACAAGCCGGATAAAAAACAGCGCCGTGAACTGATCAAGTTTAAAGCCAGATAGAGAAACACATGCAGCAAGATCTACTATATCGTTATATTTTTGAACAACTCGACGTGCGCGGCGAGTTAGTGCAAGTAAGTGACGCTTTCACCCAAATGGTGGTAGGACGCGACTACCCTGACCCGGTTAAAAAACTCTTGGGCGAGCTGTTTGTAACGACTTCTTTACTCACAGCAACCTTAAAGTTTCAAGGCCATATTAATGTGCAAATCCAGGGCGATGGCCCGGTTAAATTTGCCGCAATAAATGGTGACCATGAACAAAATATGCGCGGTGTAGCCCGTATGCAGGGTGAAATAAAAAGCGACAACCTGCTTGAGTTGATGGGTAAGGGTCATATGATCATCACCATCACTCCTGTCAAAGGCGAGCGCTACCAGGGCATAGTGCCGTTAGAGCATGACACCTTGGCAAAATGTGTTGAGCAGTATTTTGCCCAGTCGGAGCAGCTGCGTACGCGTCTGTGGTTTGCCACCGATGTCACCGAAGGCCAAGAGCGCGCCGCAGGTTTATTTTTGCAGGTATTGCCTGTGCATCAAGGGGAGAAATCGGAAGCCGATTTCAGCCATTTGGAAACACTGAGCGACACGGTTACTAACGATGAGCTGCTCAACCTCGATGCCCATACAGTGCTAACGCGCCTTTATCACGAAGACAACCCCCAGTTGTTCGAGCCGCAGCCTATTCGCTTTAAATGTACCTGTAGCCGTGAAAAGACCATGGATGCCCTAGTCAATATAGGCCAGGAAGAGTTGCTCGCCGACGTCCATCAAAATGGCGAGATAGTGATCAGCTGTCATTATTGCCTGACTGATTACCGCTTTAACGAAGAGCAGATTAAAGCGATTTTTAATTAATATAGGCCTAAACGAAGGCGATAAAAAACTCGGGTTATTAACGCCCGAGTTTTTTTATGAATAAAAATGACACCGGTATCATAAGAACATGCATTTTTCATGACACCGGTATCACTGTAATTATTCATGTTTTTTCACCTAAAACGGGCATTTTTAGCGACTTCAAAGCTCGTATATGCACAAACCATCTGTTACTATAATTTGCATATCAAAGCACTCTCACACCGCTTTAGATTAACCGTTCAATCTCTCACAACTTTTAGGTAAAAACATGACTTCAAGCGCTACTCGTTTTGTTGATCTTACAACTGCAGAACTAATCGAGCAGGCAATTCGCCGTGGTGAAGGTTCTCTTGCTGCTAACGGAGCTTTCGTGGCTAAAACTGGTCGTCGTACCGGCCGCTCTCCTAACGATCGTTTTATCGTAAAAGAGTCTAGCACCGAGAACGATATCCAATGGGGTAACGTTAACCGTCCTTTCGATGCTGATAAATTCAACGCCCTTTGGGAGCGAGTTGAGAATCATGTATCGCAAAACGACCACTTCGTTTCTCACCTTGAAGTAGGTGCGGATCCAGAGCACTACTTACCAATCGTTGTAACCACTGAAACTGCTTGGCACCATGTTTTCGCTAAAAACATGTTCATCCAGCCTGAGCACTTCAACAAGGCCAACATGCCACAGTGGCAAATCCTAAATGTACCTTCGTTTGTATGTGAGCCAGAGCGTGACGGTACAAACAGTGACGGAACGGTCATCATCAACTTCGCAGAGCGTAAAGTACTACTTGCTGGTATGCACTACGCTGGCGAAATGAAAAAATCTATGTTCTCAGTACAGAACTTCCTACTTCCAGCTAAAGGCGTGCTACCTATGCACTGCTCTGCAAACGTAGGCGAAGCAGGCGACACTGCCCTGTTCTTCGGTCTATCTGGTACTGGTAAAACAACTCTTTCTGCGGATCCAAGCCGTTTCCTAATCGGTGATGACGAGCACGGCTGGGCACCTGGCAGCGTATTTAACATCGAAGGCGGTTGTTACGCGAAATGTATCGACCTGTCTCAGAAGAATGAGCCGGTAATCTGGGATGCTATCCGCTTCGGCACCATCCTTGAGAACGTTGTTCTGGATGACACACGTACTCCTGATTACACAGATTCATCACTTACCCAGAATACTCGTGCCGCGTACCCACTTGAGCACGTAGCCAAGCGTAAAGAAGAAAACCGCGCTGGTGAGCCTAAGGCCGTGGTATTCCTAACTTGTGACGTAAGTGGCGTACTACCTCCTGTTTCTGTACTAAGCGAAGAAGCAGCTGCATACCACTTCCTAAGCGGTTACACAGCGAAAGTAGGTTCAACCGAAATCGGTTCAACTTCTGATATCGAATCAACCTTCTCTACTTGTTTCGGCGCACCTTTCTTCCCTCGCCCAGCTGGCGTTTACGCAGAGCTTCTAATGAAGCGCGTACGTGAGTTCGGTGCCAAGGTATACCTAGTAAACACAGGTTGGACTGGTGGTCCTTACGGCGTTGGTAAGCGTTTCGACATCCCGACTACGCGTGCCGTTGTTGATGCTATCGTATCTGGCAAACTAGCCGACGTTGAAACTCAACATATCGACGTACTAAACCTAGACGTACCGGTAGCCGTACCTGGCGTTGATAGCGCGGTTCTAAACCCAATCAACACTTGGAACGACAAAGAGAAATACGCAGAATACGCACAGAAACTAGCGAACGACTTTAACGAGAACTTTGCTAAGTACGACGTATCTGACGCCATTAAACAAGCTGGCCCTAATAGCTAAGGGTCAACTTCTTTAACTTAGCCATAGCGCTGAGAATTCGCACCAACGCCAGCTTTATGCTGGCGTTTTTGTTACTAGAGCCTAGCAGTGAGCTTATAACTCAATCAACAGACAGATACCTAGCGCAAGGGCAAAAGGAAACAAACAGGGTGCAACGCCGGCTTTATGCCGGCGTTTTTATGGGTAGGTAGATGGTGGCACACAAACCGCCCTCCTTGCGATTTCTTAATTCCACCCGGCCGTTATGCATGGTAATAATGCGCTTAATAATGGCCAGGCCTAAACCACTGCCCTCGCTGCCACGAGCCTGATCTCCTTGGGTAAAAGGCGCAAACACCTTTTCCAGCTCAGACTCGGGAATGCCCGGACCTCTGTCTTTTACGCTCACACAAACATGAGTTTTACGGGCGTTATAGTGGGTTACCACATCTATATCGGCACTGGAGTAACGCAGAGCATTTTCAATCATATTGGTCAGCACCCGCTTAATGGCCACATGGCTCATAGGCACATTGGGTAAGCTGGGGTTGAGGTGGGCACTAATTTCCCGCCCCTGCACGCGCCCATGCTGCTGCTCCGCATGCACTACTTCTTCCACCAGGGCATTCAGATCTTCCCTTTGATAATCGCCCTTATCATGGTGGCGCAGGTACTCAATAAACTGATCAATAATGGCATTCATGTCTTCGATATCATGAATAATGCCTTCTCGCAGGTAGTCCTCATCGTCAGACATCATTTCCGTCGCCAGACGAATACGGGTTAAGGGGGTACGCAAATCGTGGGAGACACCAGCCATAAGCAAGCGCCTGTCCTGCTCAAGGGCGGCAATGCCACGGGACATCTTGTTAAAGGCCCGGGTCACTTCCACCATTTCCGTCGAACCTTGCTCATCGACCTCGGTACTGAAATCCCCCTTACTCACCTTAATCGCCGCTTCCTGCAAGGCCTTTAACGGGCGGTTGAGGTGACGGGCAAAGAGCCAGCCGCCCAGCACACTGAGAAAACCGATACTGGTCAGGTAAAAGGTGAGGAATTCAATATTGGCTTCGGTAAAGCCCGACAGCGGCACCCGCACCCAATAACCCGGTGCCTGCGGTGGCTCTATCCAATAAACCAGAGGATCGGTTTGACTGATGCGCACCCGGGCCGAGCCATTGAGCTGCTGCGACATAATATTCGAGAGCATGGAGTACTCTCGCGCTTCGCCTAAGCCATTAATGTAGGCATCACGCTGAGTTAATATCTCAATACCGGTTTCCTCAAGGAAACGCTTGGACACTTGATCACTCACCTCAACGCCGTCATTAACGCCGATAAACACGGTTTTTACCTGCTTGGCGAGCATGATATTGACCTGCTCTATGGTCGGCTTAACCACATAGAAGCTCACCGCTACATAAGACACCACCTGGTTGATCAGCAGCAGGGCGCCAACCAGGAAAACCGTTTGTCCAAAAGCGCTTCGAGGAAGTAAGTGCATCTATTTATTGCCGTCGGGTACGAATACGTAACCTAGTCCCCAAACGGTTTGAATATAGCGAGGATTAGCGGCATCCACCTCTATCATCCGCCTCAGGCGCGACACCTGCACATCGATGCTGCGCTCTAGGGCGCTGTAGTCACGGCCCCGAGCCAGATTCATTAACTTATCCCGACTTAACGGCTCGCGAGGGTGCGAAACGAGCGCCTTCAATACAGCAAACTCGCCGCTGGTCAGGGAGATCACCTCATCGCCTCGGGTCATTTCCCGGGTCGCCAGATTAAGGGCAAATTCACCGAATTTTACCAGGTTCTCTTCGGCAGAAGGGGCACCGGGCACCTCTTTGGCGCGGCGGCGCAGAATGGCCTTTACACGGGCCAGCAATTCACGGGGATTAAAAGGCTTAGGGATATAATCATCGGCACCGAGTTCCAAACCGATAATGCGGTCTACCTCATCACCCTTGGCGGTCAACATAACAATCGGAATTTCATTTTCCTTTTGTCGTAAACGACGACAAATTGACAAGCCGTCTTCACCGGGCAGCATTAGATCGAGCACCATGAGGTGGAAGTTTTCCCGCTCCAGCAATTTATCCATTTGCTCTGAGTTTGCGGCACTGCGAACGATAAAGCCCTGCTCAACCAGATATCTTTCTAACAGGCTGCGTAAACGCATATCATCATCGACAACGAGGATTTTGGTGGTTTCTTGTCCCATCTTCTTGCTTAATTTTTCTTGTTGTAGCCTTAACTATATGCGAAATACCCGAGTTGGGAAACGCCCAAGGTTAAGAAGATTGTTACATTTGTTTTCCGCCTTACTCTTCACCTTGCTGATAGCGAATACTATTGATATACCACAACTTTCGACCATTAGGCGTGTTCACCCAAGCCTCGTCATCGACTTCCTTTTTCAACAGAGCGCGAGCCATAGGGGCATCAATGGAAACCACGGCCTTGTTATCGTAAATTTCATCTGGGCCGACGATTTGAAAGGTCAGCACTTCGCCTTGCTCATCTTCAACCTCCACATAGGCACCAAAGAACACCTTACCTTCTTGCTGTGGGCTGTAATCTACGACTCTAAGCTCGTCCAATCGCTTTCTTAAGTATCTGACTCGGCGGTCAATTTCCCGCAGACGCTTCTTATTATATTGGTAATCGGCATTCTCAGAGCGATCGCCCAAACTCGCCGCCCAGGCCACTTTTTTTGTTACTTCAGGACGCTCGGTTCGCCATAAATGATCGAGTTCAGTTTGTAATTGCAGATAACCACGGCGGGTGATTAATTTCGTTTTCATAAATAATGTTCAGTTTTCGTTCATATAAACAGGGTCATATTTACCCCTAGGTAGTAATTTTATAGGCAGGTGATGGTATGCAAAAGTACAACTTGAAGTACAACCTGCTTTTTGTGTTTGCCTTGTTTGCCCTATGCGGCCTATTCGCAAGCCAACACTTATTCACCTCAGCTGCCAACTCCAGTGACCAGTATAGCCTTACCGTTAGTGTCGATACGGCACAAAATATCAATCATGATAGCGATAATGATCACGACCCTGAGCATCCGCTAAGCCCTGCAATTAAGCAAGCTGCCTTAGCAAAAAATACAGTGTCGATAGCGCCCAGCGCGCCGCTTAACCGTCGAGTGCTCACGGCAGCACAACAAAGAGCACCGCCACACCTCTCTTAAAAAACTGTTTTATTTACAATTTTTTTGGAGAAATATCATGACTAATTTTAATTCATTACGTACACACCATATTCTTGATGGTGCTCAATTGGCGAGCGCACACGAGTCACACTTACAGCTAGATACCAGCAGTGGCGCCTTAAGCCTGTTGCAAGACTTCACCCTGCAAAGCCCCATTTGTGTGCAGGCCAACACCCCGCTGACAGCGGCGCGTAAATTGGCCAGCAGCACACCGACAGATGCGCTCATGGTGCTTGATGAGCAAGGCCAAGTGATAGGAGTCACCTCAAGCGTTGAGCTACAAAGTATTCGCGTGACCACCCAAGCACTGCAGCTTGGTCTTAAACCCAATGAGCTGATGGTGCACGACGTTATGCGCTCCCTGCATGCATTGCCGTGCATTACCATGTTGGCGGTACGCAATACTTCTCTAGGCAATGTGCTTAGCACCATGGAGCAAACCGGTAGCTTTTATCTGCTGGTGACCGAGAATGAGCAAATTCGCGGTATTCTCTGCGCCCGTAAGATAGCCAAAACCCTGAATATTGGTTTGGATATTACCCCGGTCGCACAATCATTTCAGGATGTGGTTGCCAGCGTAGAACACCCTCACTAACAAGCCGTTTTAAGGCTCTTAAGATGCGGGTCACGAACGACAAATTTGCCCTGTCGTTCGTGACCAGCTGTGATATTATCCAGTTAATTTTACTCGTATTAGCCCTGCTTTGGGCACCAAGATATAAGGTTATTAATGGCTAATCTCACCACGATTCTGGCGCAGGAATTACAAGCGCAAGAACATCAAGTGCTAGCAGCAACCAAGCTTTTAGATGAAGGCGCCACGGTGCCATTTATTGCCCGCTACCGTAAAGAAGTAACAGGTGGCCTGGACGACACCCAATTACGTACGTTAGAGCAGCGCTTAGGCTACTTACGCGAGCTTGAAGAGCGCCGTCAATTCATCATTAAAACCATTAGCGAACAAGATAAGTTAACGCCGCAACTGAGCGCAGATATTGCCGCCGCCGCGACCAAAACCGAACTTGAAGACCTGTATCTTCCCTTTAAGCCTAAGCGTCGCACCAAGGGCCAGATCGCCATTGAAGCCGGCCTTGAGCCCCTGGCTGATGCCTTACTCAACGATGCCAACCTGGATCCAGAAAGTGAAGCGGCTCGTTTTGTTGATGCCGATAAGGGCGTAGCGGATAGCAAAGCGGCCCTCGAAGGAGCCCGCTATATCCTGATGGAACGCTTTGCCGAAGACGCCAAGCTACTGGCCAAGCTGCGCAGCCATATAAAACAACATGGCCATATTAGCAGTGCAGTGATCGCCGGTCAGGAAAAAACCGGCGCCAAGTATCAGGATTATTTTGAGCACAGCGAAGCCATTGCCAGCATTCCATCGCACCGCGCCCTGGCCATGCTACGAGCCCGTAACGAAGGGGTGCTAGCGCTGAGCATTAACCCGGATGCGCAAAGCGAAGATGGTCAGGCTCTGTGCGTTAACATGGTTGCCCGTCATTTCAATCTCGCCATCGAAGGCAAGGCGGCCAGCCAGTGGCTGGCACAGGTAGCCCAGTGGACCTGGAAGGTGAAACTGGCTCTGCATCTTGAAAATGAGTTTCTTGCCAATATGCGTGAGCAGGCCGAAGCCGGCGCCATAGATGTGTTCGCAAAGAACCTTAAAGACCTGCTCATGGCAGCCCCTGCGGGCGCCAAGGTAACTCTGGGTCTGGATCCGGGTCTGCGTACCGGCTGTAAAATTGCCGTGGTTGATAGCACGGGCAAGCTGCTTGGCACCGCCACCATTTTCCCTCATGCGCCACAAAACCAATGGGATAAGTCCTTGCGCACGCTTGAGCAATTATGCCGCCAGCACAAGGTCGAGCTGATCGCCGTAGGTAACGGTACCGCCAGCCGCGAAAGCGATAAACTGGTTGCCGAGCTAATTAAAGCGGCGCCAGAATTGAAATTAAGCAAGGTAATGGTCAGCGAAGCCGGTGCCTCCGTGTACTCGGCATCCGAGTTTGCCGCTCAGGAATTCCCGGATCTTGACGTTTCTCTGCGTGGCGCTGTATCCATCGCCCGCCGTCTGCAGGATCCTTTGGCAGAGCTGGTAAAAATCGAGCCTAAATCCATAGGTGTGGGTCAATACCAGCATGATGTATCGCAAAGCCAGCTAGGACAAACCCTGACCTCAGTGGTAGAGGACTGTGTAAATGCCGTTGGCGTTGATGTGAACACTGCCTCGGTGCCGCTACTGACACGCGTTTCCGGCTTAAACAAAACCCTGGCCCAAAATATCGTCAAATACCGCGATAGCAATGGCGCCTTCGCCAAGCGTAGCGAATTGAAAAAGGTTGAGCGTTTAGGACCAAAAGCATTTGAGCAAAGCGCCGGCTTCCTGCGCATTGTCGGTGGTGCCGATCCATTGGATGCCTCTGCGGTTCACCCAGAAGCCTATCCCTTGGTTAAGAATATTTGCGCCGCCAACGATCAGGATATCGCCCATTTGATCGGCAATGCCGAGGTGTTGAAAAACCTCAAAGCCGCGGACTATACAGACGAGCAATTTGGTCTGCCCACGGTCACCGACATCATCAGCGAGCTGCATAAGCCGGGTCGCGATCCACGTCCTGAGTTTAAAACCGCGGCATTTAAGGCCGGCGTAGAAACCATTAACGACTTAAAGCCCGGCATGGTGCTTGAAGGCGTGGTATCCAACGTTGCTAACTTTGGTGCCTTTGTCGATGTGGGTGTACATCAGGATGGCTTAGTGCATATCTCGGCGCTAACCGACAAGTTTATTAGCGATCCCCGCGAGGTCGTTAAGGCCGGCGATATCGTTAAGGTCAAGGTGATGGAAGTCGACAGTGCCCGCAAGCGCATCAGCTTTACCATGCGCCTTAATGACGAGCTGCCTGCTGCAGGCGCGGGTGCAGGCGCTAAGAGCACAGCTAAACCGGCGGCAAAGAAAAGTGCAGCACCTAGTAAGAAAGGCAATAACCGCAGCAAGGATCAAGGCAATGCCGCCATGGGTAATGCTTTTGCCGAGGCCTTTGCCAAGCTGAAAAAGTAATGCCTTTATTGGCTGTAATGCCAGTCAGTTAAGCTGACTGGCATTCGCCTACAGCATGGCTTTTAATGCCGCTACAAACTCGTCCTTATGGGAAATAAAAGGCGCATGAGATGCCTTATCCAACACTTCTATATCCAAGTGTGGCCTTAAGCGCTGCATCTGCTCTATGGCTTTATAAGGCACCAAGGCATCCAAGCGCCCAAAGATAGCACCTATGGGCTGCTTAAGATGAGCAAACTCTTGTCTTAAATCCTGATATTCAAGGATCTCTAACCCCTGCTTAAGCACCTGCTCCGAGGTACTGGGCGCCTGTTGTATCAACGCCTTCAGCTGTTTAATATCCTGACGTGCCGACTCGCTGCCCATGGCCTGAATGGCAAGAAAACGCTCTATGGTTTTATTGCTGTTTTCCACCAGCTGCTGATTAAACTGCTCTAACACCGCATTCTTAATTCCCGGCCAGTTCGAGCTGTGGCTAAAAAATGGCGTCGAGGCAACCAAGATCACCTTGCTGACCTTATGCGGATAAAAGTGCGCCAGATACAAGGCAACCAGACCACCGAGCGACCAGCCGACAAGGATGGAGCCGTCTTGTAACTGCTCCGATAATTGTTTGGCCATGGTCGGCAGATCCGAGTGAGTGCCCTCGCCCTGTAACGCCTGGGCATGACCATAGCCGGGCAAATCCAGGGCCCGCACCTCGCCGTCAAAAATAAAGTTAAGCTCTGGACGAACCAACTCCCATACCTCACGGTTCATACCCCAACCATGAAGCAACACCAGTTGTTTTTGCATTTAACCTGTTCCGCATCCACTATTATTAAAGCCCTGTCGCGCCATACGCCGACACCTGCATTATTAACGCGAATAAAGGCTTATGCAATGGACGCATTCACAAAAGCCTGTGCCTGGCTCTTCCCGCAATACTGCCAGCTCTGTGCTCAACCCCTCTGTGCCGGACAACAAGTATGCGCTCACTGCATCCGCGCTTTTCGCGGCATCAACGCCGACCTAGAGGAAGATTTGCTGCTGCGCGCCGATATTCAACGCCAGTTTCCACTGCGTTATATAGACAGCTTGCAGGCCTTGGACTGGTATCGCCCGCCGCTGTCGGCCTGGTTAAAACAGTATAAATATCAACAACGCATGTATCGCCAAGTGGCCATCTCCAGCCTGCTTAGCCATTATTTTGCACAGCTGTCGACCCAACCAAACTGGCACTGGCCGCATCTCGTCGCTCCTATCCCCTTAGCGCCTTCGCGGCTGGTGTGGCGTGGCTTTAATCAGGTGGTGCGGCTCTGGCAAGACGCCCTGCCGCCCCAGCTGTTTGTCACTAACCTATTGGAGCGCCACCATGGTACTCGGGCTCAGGCCAGACTTGGGGCCAGGCAAAGACGTAAAAACCTGGCTCAGGCCTTTAACCTTCAGGCCGATGTGCATAATCTAGATATTGCCTTGGTGGATGATGTGCTGACCACAGGAGCGACCCTGGATAGCGCCGCAAAACTACTAAAAAAAGCAGGAGCCCGCTCGGTGTCCGCCTGGGTCGTCTGCCTCACCGCCAAAACATAATACCAATTCACTTAATATAAAAAAGCCGACTAAAACGCCGGCTTTTGCTTGGGAGAAAACTGCTATTTGCAAGCGGAAGCTTTACTCGCCGCTGGCATCAATATGCGCGCCAAAGAATAAGGCATTACTGAAAATACGGCTGCTGCCATACCAAAAGCCCCTGAATACCGGGTTGTCTGTCATGGCCACCACGGCACCACGGCCATAGCTATGGGCCAGGATGGCACCACCGTTGGCGATTTGTGCCAGGTTTTGCTCATGAGTAAAACCGGCAAGCAAAGGTTTTTCCGTATAGGTCGCCACATTCACAAAGGGCACGGACGCTTGCTCCAGCAAGAAGGTGCCGTTCTTAAATACCGGCAACTCGTCGCGGGTTAATGAGTAACTTAGCGGATGGCTCAAATCGACCTTGGTATTAAAAATCGCGCCAGCAATACGCTGCTTACCCGCCAGCATATCCCTGTCGCCATAAGTCAGGCCTTGGGTTGAAAAAGCCGCCGCCATGTCTTTACGGGACAAATAGCTGGCCTTTAATACCTGTTCATCGGCCAGGAATTGCGCCCCGCCCTTATGGCCCCAGACCACACCGCCATTACGTACCCAGGTGTGCAGCTCGGCTTTGAATGACTTTGCCAAGCTGGCATAACGGCCGTTGGCAAAAACGATATGGGTGTAGGTATTCAAATCGACCTTAGTTAGCTCGTCGGCCTCGATAATGCTCGGCGTTAAACCCACATGGCGGTCAAGGTAATACCAAAGCTCACCCACTTCATACTGGCTGCTTTGCTCACCGCCTACCAATAGCACCTTGGGTAACTTCACTGGTGCTAACTGGCGCGACCCCAGGTCGGCGCCACGACGGGTTAACCCTGAATCGATACCATGCACATCAATATCAAATTCGGCACTGACCTGGTTTAGTACCCTTAACCAGTCGTCGCGCTGCTGCAATCCTGCAGCAATCACGATTGAACCGGCGGCCAGCTCACGACTTTGGCCGTCGCTGCTGGCGGTAAATGGCGCCAGGGCGACACGCGCTTCTATGCCTTGCTGCAATAGCTTGGTTAGCAGTTTAGGGGCGTGATAATCGAACCACTCAAAGGCAAAGGCATAATGAGGCTGCAATACCTGTTGCGAGGCACTGCTGCTTGGTGACCAAGGCTGCGACGCCACATCTAAGCCGCGAACGCTATTTAGCTCTTTAAATTCCAGGTTAAAGGCATGGGCCAAGGTCCAGCCGGAAACATCATAAAAGGTATTATCGACAAAGTTCTGCTGCTCGCTAAAAATGGCCTTGATCAAGCGATATTGGCGCTGTGACAAGGGCACCAGATAACTGCTTTGGGCTGCAAACTGCTGCTTTTCCACGGTCGCATCTTCTTGCAGCGCATACGCCTTTATCTCATGTTGGGCCAGGATAGAGAGGAAATAACGCAACCGAGTTGAATCTTTTGGCGCACCGACCACATAACCCTTTATCTTGTCTTTATCGGCAAGTTGACTCGCCTGGGCAAAGAAATCTTGCTGATAATCGAGCAGCTGCTGGCGCTTTTCGACCACGGCATCAAAGGTCGAAAAGTTGGTTAGCAGCTGATTTTTAATGGTAAATGGAAACTCCAAACGGCCATTGATGGTGTCCTGCACATGGCCGCGACTGCTGCCCTGCTCAAACAAAATACCGACGCTGCCATTTACATCCGGGTAGGTCGAGCCCTTGCCCACATAAAAGTCATCGAACGCTTCCTCGGTAAAATACAGGCGATCATGGCTGTCGAGAATACGGGCGTGATGTTCGGCTATGGCCTTGGTCAGATCCACGTTTTCGTCAGGCGTCAGCGGGTTTTTACGACTGGGGATACCGGGCTGGAAGAAGAAGGTGCTGTTTGGCCCCATTTCATGAAAGTCGGTCAGCACATTGGGCTGCCAGCGCTGAAACTGGGCGATACGGGCTTGCGACTCAGGGTGCTGTAATAACAACCAGTCGCGGTTGAGATCGAACCAATAATGGTTACTGCGGCTGCTTGGCCAGTTTTCATTGTGCTCGCGGGTATTGGGATCGGCACTGGGCACCATGGCGCGGTTAGAGTTAGCCCAGTTGGCAAAACGTGCCAGCCCGTCCGGGTTTAACGAGGGGTCGAGCAGGATCACTGTTTCCTGCAACAGGCGTTCAACGCGCTGGTCCTGCGCCGCGGCCAGATAATAAGCCACTAACAGCGCGGCGTTACTGCCGGAAGGCTCATTACCATGGACGCTGTAACCCATGTACATAATCGCCGGAGCGGTTTTCGATGAGCCCTTGTCTTCGCCCGTCACTCGGGCCAGGTGAGCCTGACGCACCTGCTCAATATTGGCCAGTCGCTCGGGTGCGGCTATGGTCAGCATCACCAAAGGGCGCTGCTCATGGGTGTAGCCTATGGTTTGCATTTGCACACGATCGCTGTGCTCAGCCAGCTCACGCATATAATAAACCAGCTGGTCGTGACGCACATGCCACTGACCAACCTCATAACCCAGTACCGATGCCGGCGTGGGCACCTTAGGGTCAAATTGAACCTCGTCACCAAAATAGTAGCTGAGCGGTTGCGCGCTCAGGGATGAGGCAAAGGCAGTTAATAATAAAAGTAAAATTCGGCGCATTAGGATAACAGTGAGTTAAAAACCATATTCTCACGCTACCATTGGCTTAAAATTAAGCCAACTTTTTACGTTCAACACTGGCGACAACGCGATGAGCGGAGTATCATAGCCATTAACCGAGTAAAACAGTCAAGTATAGTGTTGTTACTATGATCACAATTTCAGAAACCGCGCAAAGTCACTTTGCAAAACTACTTTCAGAACAAGCAGATGGCACTAACATCCGAGTGTTCGTTGTTAATCCTGGTACCTCAGGGGCCGAATGTGGCGTGTCATACTGCCCGGCCGATGCGGTTGAAGAAGATGATATTCGTCTTAACTTCAACGGTTTTGATGCGGTAGTCGACAAGGAAAGTGCACCTTTTCTAGAAGCGGCGGAAATCGATTTCGTAACCGATAAAATGGGCACCCAACTGACCCTTAAAGCGCCTAATGCCAAGGCCCGTAAACTGTCGGACAATGCCACTTTGGAAGAGCAGGTTGAGCACATGCTGCAAACCGAGGTTAACCCTCAGTTGGCTAACCACGGCGGCCAGGTACAATTGGTTGAAATCACCGCCGAAGGCATTGCCGTGCTGCAGTTTGGCGGCGGCTGTAATGGTTGTTCCATGATCGATGTCACGCTAAAAGAAGGCATCGAGAAGGAAATGGTCGCTAAATTCAGCGAAATCACAGGCGTTCGTGATATCACCGAACACAGCCATGGCGACCACTCTTACTACTAAGTTTGCGACGCTGATTAGCGCTTGGGCGCCAAGCCCAAGCGCAACCTCAAACCCTTTCTTATCGGCCTCAGCATTTTTGCCAATCATTTCGTCTTGTTATTGCAGTAAGGCATCCGCCTTTAGCAATTGACGATAACGCACCGCCAGACTAATGCCACGCAGCGCCATAAAGGCGGTCATGGCTGCCCACAGGGCATGATTTCCCCAGCCTTGGGTTAACACAAAGACCCCGAAAAAGCCCACTAAGGCAGACAGCATCATGGTGTTGCGCATATCCTTGGCACGCATAAGACCGACAAAAATACCGTCGAATAAAAAACAACTCATAGCAATAAGCGGCATCAGCACCAGCCAGGGCAAATAGGCGATAGCCAGGCTGTTAACCTCGGGCACATCGGTGAGCAAGCGGATCACCTGCTCCCCAAAAACATAAAAGCCCACGGCATAAAGCACCGCAAATACAGCACCCCACTGTAAGCTAATACTTACCCACATTCTAATACGATGCACGGATTGCGCCCCACGCGCCTGCCCCACCTTGGCCTCGGCGGCATAGGCAATGCCATCCATGGCAAAGCTGATCAACAGCAGAAAGTTCAGTAGTACCGCATTGGCGGCCAGCACCACATCCCCTAAGCGGGCACCGTAAAAGGTCATAAAGCTAAAGCACAGCTGCAGCATTAAAGAGCGCAGGAAAATATCGCCATTGAGGCGCAGCAGGGCACCCAGTTGCAGCAATCGGGCGCCGAAAGACCAACACCAGTGCAACTCCAGCCGGGAAAACAAACCCGATACCAACCACAGGGCAAAGGCCAAAGCGCAATAATCGGCGATCACCGAGGCCAGGGCCGCGCCCTTAACGCCCCAGCCAAAGCCGACTACAAAGAGAATATCCAAAGCGATATTGATGACATTGGTGAGCAGCACCAGTAAAAATGGACCACGCCCGTATTGCACGCCAAGCATCCAGCCCAGCAGCACCAGATTCGCCAACGCCGCCGGGGCGCTATAAATACGAATATAAAAATAATTAAAGGCCTGCTCCATGGTTGGCTGCGAAGCATCGGCAAGCAGCGCCATCAGCGACCCCAAAGGTTTTTGTAACAGCAACAAGAGCAGCGCCACCGCCAGCGCCAGCATTAAGCTTTTTTGCAGCGCCTGCACCAGCTCTTGCTTGTCTTCGGCGCCAAAGGCGGCGGCGATAAGCCCGGTAGTGCTCATACGTAGAAAGCCGGCGAGCCAAAACAAGATGGAAATAACCGTTGCACCCAGAGCAATACCTGCTAAATAATGGGCGCTGCCGAGGTGGCCGATAACCGCGGTATCAACCAGGCCTAGCAAAGGCACCGTGATATTAGATAGAATCATGGGCCCGGCAAGCAGCAATAAGCTTTTATGGTGAGTGTTGTTATGTATAGAAAATTGTCCCATTTATTCTTCTCTTTATGCGCCCTGTTTGGCGCCTCTGCCCAGGCAGCGGTTATTTTACAGTATCATCACGTCAGTAAAACCCTGCCCAAGGTAACCAGTGTCGAAGCCGACACCTTTCGCGCCCATTTACAGTATTTGCAGCAGCATGAATTTAAGGTAGTTGCCCTGGATACCCTGCTAAGCGGTCTGCAACAAGGGCAAACCTTTGACGATAAAACCCTGGCTATCACCTTTGATGACGGCTATGACAATAATATCGAGCAGGCCGCCCCTATACTGGCGGAATTTGGCTACCCCTACACCATCTTTGTTAATCCGGCTTTGATCGACGAACAAAAAGGCTATGTGATGACCTGGGCACAACTCAAGGAGCTCAGCAAACAGGGTGCCCTGATTGCCAACCACAGCAGCCGTCATGATTATCTCCATCATCGCCTTGAAGGAGAAAGCGAAGAGCAATGGCGCAACCGCATTAAAGCCGACCTCACCAGTGCCGAAAAACGCATCGAAGAGGAAATTGGCTACAGCCTGAAATACCTGGCCTACCCTTATGGCGAGTTCGATAAGGCACTGCAGCAGGTGGTGAAAGAGTTAGGTTATATAGGCATAGGTCAGCACTCGGGTGCCCTGGGCCCGGGCAATGATTTTACCCGCCTGCCGCGCTTCCCTGCTTCTGGTTTTTATGCCGACCTGGAAACCCTGGCGACCAAGCTGGAGTCCTTGCCCTTTGCCCTGGCCAAGCTCGACTATAGCGACACTGTAACCGCCGAACCGCGTCCCAAGGTCACCCTGGAATTTGCCGAAAAGGGCTTTCATAACAATCAGTTTGCTTGCTATGTCTCCGGCCAGGGTCAAGCAGAGATCAAGTGGATCGACGGCAATCACGTGACCGTGCAGGCCAAACAGGATTTAAAACCCGGCCGCGCCCGCTATAACTGCACCGCCCCGTCGCTGCACAAATCGGGGCGTTATTTGTGGTTCTCCCAACCCTGGGTGATCACCCAGGGTAATAATCAATAATCGCCTTTAGCTCGCGTACCATGACCTCGGTATTGATGGTCGGTACCGAGCCGGCAACAAATTCTGGCTTAAAGATGGCGCGGATCTTCCCATGCGGGTCCACCAGCACCACGGAAGCACTGTGATCCACCAGGTAGTCGCCTTCCTGCTGCTCGCTAATGGCGTACATCAGCCCGAGGTTTTGCACAAAGGGATAGAGGTCCTGATGCGGGGCCGAAACCGCCTTGTACTGAGGGTTAAAGTAGGTGATATATTGGCGACGTTTCGCCGCCGTATCCCGCTGAGGGTCCACAGATACAAACCACACATTCAGGTTATGATCTTTTACTTGCGTCTCGACCTGACGCAATTTCGCCAGCGTCATGGGGCACACATCCGGGCAGCTGGTATAGCCTAAAAACAGCAGATCCCACTGCCCTTGTAAATCGGCCACACCAACTCGCTCGCCATGCTGATCTTCCAGACTAAAGGCATTTATCACCCGTGGCTGCTCATACACCAAGGCCTCCACCTGCAATTCCGGCTTGCTACAACCCAGAGTCAAGGTTGTAAGCGCCCCAATCAGCCACCACTTAAGCGACATAAAATACCCACTTATCAATAAATAATGCGACAAAGAGTAACATTAAATGCAGGATAGAGAACTTAAAAACACGCATTGCCGATTGATGCTGAGGCTCGCGCTTTAAGCGCCAGGCATAGGCGATAAACATCAGGTTAAGCGCCGATGCCGCCAGCAGATAGAAGAGCCCGGACATGCCGATCAGATAGGGCAACACACAGACCAGAGCCAAGAGCACGGTATAACCGAGCACGCAGGTTTTACAAAAATCGATACCATGGGTGACCGGCAGCATGGGAATATTGGCGCGGCGGTAATCCGCTTCACGGGCAATGGCCAGAGCCCAAAAGTGCGGCGGCGTCCAGGCAAAAATAATCATCACCAAAAGCCAAGGCGCGGCGGCCAGCTGCCCGGTTTCACTCACCCAGCCCAATAACGGCGGCATGGCGCCGGCCAAACCACCAATGACGATATTTTGCGGCGTTGCCCGCTTAAGAAACAGGGTATAAACCACCGCATAGCCCACCAGCGCCAGCAGGGTTAACAAGGCGGTCAGCCAGTTGGCAGCGCCGACTAGGGCAACAAAGCCAATGCCACCGAGCAGCGCGGCAAAGGCAAAGCCCCGTCCTTCACTGACCTTACCCTGGGCCACCGGGCGATGGCGGGTACGCGCCATCTTGGAGTCTATTTCGCGGTCGACAATATGGTTGATCACCGCCGCCGCCGCCGATAGCAGGCCAATGCCGATCAGGCTGATCAGCTGCAGCACCCAGGAGCGCCCCATATCCGGCGCCAGGGCCAGGCCAACCCAGGCGGTCAGTACCAGCATCAGTACCACCTTGCCCTTGCACATGGCCAGATAATCGCGCCAGCTTGCACAGTGCGACAGAGAGGGGGTTAAGGTTATTGCTTTACTCATAATTATTCTCCTTCGCGCCTAACATTTTCGTTTTTGTAAATAGCACAACCGCACCAGGGTCAGCAGCAACAGCAGGGCCATCAGGTTATGCGCCAGCGCCATCAACAAGGGGATCTGCAAATAGATCAGGGCAATTCCCAGGGTGAGTTGGGTCGCCAGGGCGGCACCGACCGCTAAGGCCGCGTTTTTAATGGTGCGCGAATAGGCAGCTTTATATACCCGCCACATGGCCGCACCGACAATCAAGAGTGTCATCAGGGCGCCAAAGCGGTGCAGCAGGTGAATGGACATGCGCGACTCGTAGGAGAGCACCCCATACTCGTAATTGGCGTGCTCCATAGGCAAGTGGAACACCTCGGCCAGGGAAAAGGCCTCACTGCCTTCACACAGGGGAAAACCAACACAATGGGCGGCGGCATAATTGGCCGCCAGCCAGCCCCCTAAGGCAATCTGCACCACTACCATACTCAAGGCTGCCATGCTCCAACCCTGCAAGCTCTTGGCACCTGGGTCGCCACCGGGCACGGGGCGACTGTGGTTGCGCAAATACAAGAGCCATAACAGGCTGGCAATGGAGAAACCACCGAGCAGGTGGCCCATCACCACCAGAGGCTGCAGGTTCATGGTCACCGTCCACATACCCAACATGGCCTGGAAGATCACCAAGAGCACAAGCACCATGGGCAAACGCACTGGCATACGGACCTGCTTGCCATAACGCCACGCATACAGGGCAATGGCGAGGATCAACAGCCCCAGGGTGCCTGCAAAGTAACGATGCACCATTTCCTTCAACGCCTTACCCTGATCCACCTCCATACCGGGAAAGTTTTCCTCCACCGCGGCGATTTCATGGGCCTTATCGGGCACGGTTAAAAAGCCATAACAGCCGGGCCAGTCGGGGCAACCCAGACCGGCATCGCTCAATCGCGTATAGGCCCCCAGGCCCACCACCAACACGGCCAATAAAGCCGTAGTTAACACCAGAAATTTATAGTTTTTTGTCATACTGGCCTCTTTAACTGCTACGCGCATAATTAAGTAGTTTTTTTAAGTCCTTCAACAATCCCTTGTGTACCAAGCGATTGGCGTCGGCTTGTGGAGCAAAGTCATACTCCAGCACCACCAAACCATGGTGGTCGATTAAATACAGACTGCCGGCATTCAGCTGCGCCGGAGCCCTGTTAATATGAATACTGGGCATGTCTTGCGCCTTGGGTGCTGCTTCGCCCAAGACGGCAATGCGCACCTTGTCTTTATTTTTACCCAGAGCCACATAGAGCGACTGCAGGTCCTGCCATTGCTGCGCACAGCCCTGACAGGGCTCGGTATTAACCAGGGCTATGGTCCAGGGCGATGGCGGGTATTGCTGCCAATCACTCAGTTCTACCTGCTCGCTCATCAGCCGCCCTTGATTACTCTTATGGCCGGGCAGCCAGCCGGAATACAAAACCGCCACAGCGGCAACAATGGGCAGCAAAAAGCAGCCGATAAATAACATAAGGGGTTTAGGTAGCTGCATGCGTTCTCCTTGCTCGCCAATAGGCACTTAAAGCAATCACCAAGGCCGCCAGGGCAATTAAAAACCACTGCCAGGCGTAGGCCTTGTGCTTGTCTGCGGACATGGTGACCGGCTGGTAATGGGGGATGGCGCCTATGCCATCAATGGCATCTTGGGCATAGACCATAAAGGGATATATGGGTTTGCGGGTTTGCTCGCTCATCTGGGTGATAGCGATCTCTTGAATACGTTTGGGCCAGCCTTGCGGGGCCTGAGTTTCGCTCAGGGTAAACTGCGCCAGTGGGCCTTCTTTGACCAACGCCTGAGTCAGGGTGATCCCTGATGGCAAGGTTATAGTGGGCAGTTCATTGCGCTTGCTGGGTGCCGGCACAAAGCCGAGATTGACCAACAGCCAGTGACTGGCGCCAGGCGCCAAGGCCAGCACCAGCAAATCATAGCCGACCCGGCCCTGATACACCTGATTGTCCAGCAGCCAGTAATCGCTCTGCAACTGAGCATCAAAGCGCACCTGCAAACCGGTGGCATCTTCGCTTTCGATATAGCGCAGCGCCTTGGTCAAAGGCATAACGCCCTGAGCCGACCAGGAATCCAGCAGCTGTTGTCTTTGCTGTTTTTGTTCTGCCCGTTCAAGTTGCCAAAAACCCAAGCGAGTACAAACAGTTACCGCGAGGATAACCAGCCCTATCCATAAAATTGCGCTAAGCTTAGCTGTAAACACTCAACCACCAACCTCGGAGTATCCGTATCTTGCTTATTAAAATTATAATTATTGCGCTCTTGCTGACCGTCATTTACACCCTTTTCCGCGCCTTACTGGCGATGATAAAAGCCGATAACAAGGTGCCTATGTCGCGCTATTTGGGCAAACGCGTTGCCCTGTGCATCCTGGTACTTATTATTATTTTGCTGGCGCAGCAGTTTGGTCTGCTGCGCTTTAATCAATCACCGATCACAACACATACACAAATACAAACAGGCACAGCCACACCACATCTACAAAGTGCCAGTACCAGGCCGCCGCTTGAAAGGCGAAATGCTTTTCGCTGCTAAAGTGGCCCTTTAACACCCGGATCCAGACCACAATAAGCATTATGGTGCCCAGGGTTACGTGCAGGCCGTGAAAGCCGGTAAGCAAGAAGAAGGTATTGCCGTAAATGCCGGAATCCAGCTTCAGTCCTAAATCCTGATAGGCATGCACATATTCATAGGCTTGCAGGCCCAAGAAACAGATACCAAGAACTATGGTCAACAGCAGGAAGAGGGTCAGTGGCGTGCGCTTATCTTTTTCTATGGCGGTGTGAGCAAACTGCAAGGTTACCGACGACACCAAGAGGATAATGGTGTTGATAAGCGGCAGCCCCTGCCAGCCCATGGCCTGGGTGCTGGTGCCATCCGGAGTGCTTTCCAGCGGCCATGCAGATGTGAATTCCGGCCATAACACTTCGCCCGTCATCACATTATTGCCATCACCACCGAGCCAGGGCACCGCCAACATACGGGCGTAGAACAAGGCGCCGAAGAAGGCGGCAAAAAACATCACCTCGGAGAAAATAAACCAGCTCATGCCCTGTCTAAAGGAGCGATCCATCTGCATCGAGTAGAGACCGCCATGGGACTCGCTGATGACATTACGAAACCAGCCCACCAGCATGTACAGCAACACGGCAATACCGGCAAATAACAGGTAATGGCCATGGCTGCTTTCCTGCTCCATTTGCATCACGGTTAAACCGGCACCGGCGGCAATAAAGAACAAGGCCACTGCACCGACTATAGGCCAGGGACTTTGCGCCGGCACATAGTACTTTTGATACTCTTCACTCATATTCATGCCTCATTTGGGTTATCGCGCCGCCGCCACTAACGACTCGCTATGCTTGGCGCTGATATCAAAAAGCGTATATGACAGCGTTAGCTCCTCGTATTCGGGGGGCAACGCCGGATCGACATAAAATCTTAATTGATATTCTTGTTGTTCGTTGGCCTGCAAGGTTTGCTGGTCAAAGCAAAAGCACGCCAGTTTATGTAGGTATTTTGCCGCTAACCCAGGAGAGACAGACGGAATGGCCTGCATCACCCGGGCTTGATCGCTGGTATTGACCGCCGCAAAGGTCACTAGGTTCATCTCGCCAGGCTTAACCACCACAGACTGCTGCTTAGCGCTGACCTTAAAGGGCGCACCGCTTTGGGCATGAGTGGTAAAGCTCACGGTCACCTCACGACTGTTATCCACTCGCTCGCTTTGTTGCGCCTGCTCCATGGAGGGTTTGCCGTTAAGGCCGGTGACATCGCAGAACACGTCGTACAAGGGCACCAGCGCAAAGGCAAAGGCGAACATCGCCAGGGTGCCTAATAAGAGCTTTCTTAACAGCGGCATATGGTTCATTTATTTCACCTCGGGCGGCGTTTCAAAGGTGTGATAAGGCGCCGGTGAAGCCACCTGCCACTCTAAGCCCTCGGCTCCGTCCCACACCTTGGCCGGGGCCTTTTCGCCAGCCTTGATGCACTTAAACACCACGGCCACAAACAGCAGCTGCGATAGACCGAAGGCAAAGCCGCCGATACTGATAATGGCGTTAAAGTCGGCAAACTGCAGCGCATAGTCTGGGATACGACGGGGCATGCCAGCCAAGCCAACAAAGTGCATGGGGAAGAAGAGCACGTTGACGCTGATCAGCGACATCCAGAAGTGCCACTTCGCCAGCCTAGTGTTGTACATATGCCCGGTCCATTTCGGCAGCCAGTAATAGGCCGCGGCCATAATGGAGAACACCGCACCGGTAACCAGCACATAGTGAAAGTGCGCCACCACAAAGTAGGTATCATGGTATTGGAAATCCACCGGCGTAATCGCCAGCATCAGGCCGGAGAAACCGCCCAGGGTAAAGAGCACGATAAAGGCGATGGCAAACATCATGGGCGCTTCAAAACTGATGGAGCCGCGCCACATGGTCGCCACCCAGTTGAACACCTTGACCCCGGTGGGCACGGATATCAGCATGGTGGAGTACATAAAGAACAGCTCACCGGCCAGCGGCATGCCGGTAGTAAACATATGGTGCGCCCAGACCACGAAGGACAACAAGGCAATGGACGCAGTGGCATACACCATTGAGGAGTAGCCAAAGAGTTTTTTACGCGAGAAGGTGGGCACTATGGTGGAGATAATACCAAATGCCGGCAAGATCATGATGTACACCTCGGGGTGACCGAAGAACCAGAAAATATGCTGGAACATCACGGGATCGCCACCACCGGCGGCATTAAAGAAGTCGGTGCCAAAGTATTTATCCGTCAGTACCATGGTCACCGCCCCGGCCAGCACAGGCATTACCGCAATCAGCAGGAAGGCGGTGATCAGCCAGGTCCATACGAACAGCGGCAGCTTCATCCACTTCATGCCCGGCGCTCTCAGGTTGACGATAGTCACTATGACGTTAATGGCACCCATAATGGAGCTGATACCCATAATATGGATGGCAAACACAAACAGCGCGGTATTGTCGTTGCTGTAGGTGGTCGACAGCGGCGCGTAGAAGGTCCAACCAAACGCCGGGCCGCCCCCATCCATAAACAGCGACATCAGCAAGATCGCAAAGGCGAAGGGCAGGATCCAGAAGCTCCAGTTGTTCATGCGCGGCAAGGCCATATCCGGCGCCCCGATCATCATGGGGATCATCCAGTTGGCTAGGCCGGTAAAGGCCGGCATCACCGCACCGAAGACCATGATCAAGCCATGCACCGTGGTCATCTGGTTAAAAAAGTGCGGGTCGACTAATTGTAATCCCGGCTGAAACAGCTCGGCGCGGATCACCATGGCCATGGCGCCGCCGGTTAAAAACATCAGCAGCGAAAACAGCAGGTATAGCGTGCCTATGTCTTTATGGTTAGTGGTAAAGAGCCAGCGTTTAATGCCAGTCGCAGGCCCGTGATGTTCGTGTGTTGCAGCTGCTGTACTCATTGTTCTTCCCCATCAATAAAGGCCTGGATCGCACTTGGTTGCACCGTATCGCCGGTGTCATTACCAAAGGCATTACGCTGGTAAGTAACAACGGACGCGAGCTCTTTAATAGTGAGCTGGCTAACAAACGCCTGCATGGCGGTGCCAGGTTTACCGTGTACCACGATATCGATGTGGTCTTTGATTTCGCCGGTCGCGATTGGGCTGCCCTTGATTGCCGGGAATACTCCGGGAACGCCGAGACCAGTCGGTTGGTGACAGGCTACGCAGCGGGTCATATAGATCTTCTCACCAGTGCTCATGAGCTCGTCATGAGACAAGGTTTGGTCGAGTAAGGCAGCATCGGCATCGGCCTGGTCCAACATCGCTTGTTTTTGCGCCGCCAGCCAGATATCAAACTCCTCAGGGGATTTCGCTTCAACCACCACGGGCATAAAGCCGTGGTCCTGACCACACAGCTCAGCACATTGGCCGCGATAGATACCCGCTTCGTTAACCTTGGTCCAGGCCTCGTTGATAAAGCCTGGGTTGGCGTCTTTTTTCACCGCAAAGTCCGGCACCCACCAGGAGTGAATAACATCGTCCGAGGTCATCAGAAAACGCACTTTTTTACCGGTTGGGATCACCAGCGGCTTATCCACTTCCAGCAGGTAGTTTTCGCCTTTATTCTCGGCATTTTGAATTTGCTCCTGAGGGGTGGCCAGCAGCGAATAAAAGCCCAGATCATGGCCCATGTATTCGTAATGCCACTTCCACTGCGAGCCGGTCACCTTAATGGTGATGTCCGCCTTGCTGGTGTCTTCCATGGCGATCAAGGTCTTGGTCGCCGGCACCGCCATGCCGATAAGGATAAGAAAGGGAATAGCGGTCCAAAGAATTTCGACCTTAGTGCTTTCATGGAAGGTGGCGGCGGTAACGCCCTTGGATTTACGGTGCCTGAGCAAGGCCCAAAACATGACCGAGAATACGATCACCCCAATCACACAGCAGATGATAAATATCGTCATATGCAATTGGTAAACATTCTCGCTGATATCCGTCACCCCGGGGCGCAAGTTGTACTTGCTGTTGGCCAAGGCCAGATGGGGAGCAAACAAACACAGCAACATGAGGGAGCAAAGCTGCTTCATGTACCATCTCCTTAACTACGCGCAACGCAAAAAGGGAAGAGGCAATTACTGCTAGCCAATCTTCGTTATTATTATGCTTGGACTGGCCGATTCAATTTTCTGCAAACAAAGTGCGCAAAAAGCAACCAGCAAAGCCTGTAATATAACCAATTAGTCAAGATTTTAACGAATAGCAAGAAATGAAGCGTTTTTGTTTTTCTTTTTTAAATAAATATTTGGGGGATATTCAAACTGTTAGCGCGTAAGGAAAGAAAGGAGAAAAGCGCCGTAAAACCCCCAATAAACGGCGTATCGGGGGCAAAAATACCGAATAAAACCTACATCCAGTCGGCGTTTCGAATTACACCAACCGCTAAGCCCTCAATATCAAAGGATTCATGTTCTAAATCGACTTCGATGGGAGCAAATTCTTCGTTTTCCGCATGCAGGAAAACCTTGCGACCGGCCTTTTCCAGGCGCTTCACGGTTACGTCGTCACCCACTCGGGCTACCACCACCTGACCGTTTTCGGCCACTTGCGCACGGTGTACCGCCAGCAGATCGCCATCAAGAATGCCGATATCCTTCATACTCATGCCGTTAACCCGTAGCAGATAATCCGCCGCCGGTTTAAACAACATGGGGTCGATTTGGCAGTGGCTCTCGATATGCTCCTGCGCCAAAATGGGCTCACCGGCGGCAACCCGACCGATTAACGGCAGGCCTAATTGCTCCGGCTCTTCTTCCTCAACCAGCTGAATACCGCGGCTGGCACCGGGTTTCATTCTGATCACCCCTTTTTTGGCCAGCGCCTTAAGGTGCTCCTCGGCGGCATTGGCACTGCGAAAACCTAATGTTTGTGCAATTTCGGCGCGCGTCGGCGGCATGCCGGTATCTTTAATAAAGACTTTGATCAGCTCTAAAATTTGCGATTGGCGATTAGTTAAAGGGCGCATACAACTGGTTTTCCATACAGTACATTTAACTGTGAGTATATACAGTTGTCAGAAAATCGCAAATATATTCAATGATTTTGCTGCTGCCACAGTCAGGAGTTATTTCTAAGCTGTATCAGCGACTGCGCAAATACTTAAAAAAGCGCCTACAGTTATAGGTAGCCGATTTCGCATCGAAGCATTTTAAATGAAAGAAGGAACCCAATATGCTCTGTATCAGCCTAGATAATGAACATGATATTGGCGTATTTACCCCCCATGGCGAGTTGTCTGCCGCCGACTTTATAGCCGCCGTACGTATTATAGATCCCTATATAGAGCGTCATGGTGGACTCAAGGGGCTGATGATAGCCACCCGTCACTTTCCCGGCTGGGATTCGTTTGCAGCCTTGTCGGCGCACCTGCGCTTTGCCCGCGACCACCACAAGAGAATCAGCAGGATAGCCGTAGTTACCGACTCTCCCCTGGCCATGCTCGGCGAGCATTTAACGGCGCATTTTATCAGTGCCGAAATCAGAGCCTTTCAATATGACCAGATGGAGCAAGCACGTAACTGGGTGAGTGAGGCCGATTAAAAACTGCTGTTGGGCGTTTCTAAAAATGCTATTTCCTCTGGTGTCGACCGACGCCCGAGTATAGCGTTGCGATGCGGGTAGCGACCAAAGCGGTCGATGATCGCCTTATGGGTCAGCTCATAGGAATAACTCTCCAAAGGCCGAAACAGGTGCTCGGCAAGCATATGAATGACGGCACTTTCGCTGTGCATATAAGGCATGTATAAAAAGCCACGCTCCTGCTCATTGAGCAGCAGGTCGTAGCCCTTTTCTACCGCATGCTGAGCCAGGCATAAGGCCTGAGCATCCTGGGCAAAGGCGCTGGCGGTATCGCGATAGATATTACGGGAGAATTGATCGAGCACGATAATTTCACTCAGGGCACCGTGGGCACTGCTACGCCAATGATAGAGCTCCCCCCGACTGGCGGCGCGGTGAGTCTTGGCAAACAGCTCGGTAACCCTGGCATCGAAGGTCGCACTCTTTTTAAACCAGTCCTCGCTGTTGCACTGGTTAAACCAAAAATCATACACGGATTGAAAGTCCATAGACCCTCCTTCAACATTCACACCCAGGTCGTTACTGACAGTCTAGTCAAATCCGGCCCTCAGGTGATAGCTAGGCCGCCGAAGATATCGCCGCCCTGTTCCTCTGTTTGCGCTCGCTAACCATCGTAAAAGGCTTGCAGAAGCCCAGGCAAGTGCAGCACTATGTGGACGAACTTGCCAAGCGATGTAAGATAACCCCATTTATAAAATGTTGCCGTATAAGGAATCTGTATGAGTGTTCAGAATCACGAAAACGATTTGCCGGTCGCCGAAAAGCCAGACTCGAGTGTAAGCGAAAACACCCAAAGTATTTGGGCTCAGGAAATCGATTTTGAGCTGTGTCGTAAGCTCGACTTGGGCGTCGGCGCCAAGGGCACGCTTATGACCAAACTCGGCATTGAAATCAGCGAAATCGGCCCGGATTACCTGGTGGCCACCATGCCGATCGACAACGAGCTCTACAACCCCATCGGCATAGTCCACGGCGGCGCATACGTAGTATTGGCCGAAACCGTCGCCAGCTACGCCGCCAACTTCGCCGTCGACATCAATAAATATTATTGCGTCGGCCAGGAGATCAACGCCAACCACCTCAAAGCCTCACGCACCGGCACACTCAAAGCCGTAACCAAACCCGTGCACCTGGGAGGCCGCTCATCGGTATGGGAGATTAAGATCTACAACAGCGCCGGGGACTTGTGTTGTATTTCAAGGATGACGGCGGCTGTGGTGGAGAAGCGGTCAAAGGGGTGAGAGCCGCCCGAAAATAGCGAAAACGTGGAGCTATTTTAGGCTCGAACGCGAGACAACGGATGTCGATAACTTCGTTACGAGCCGACACAGTGCTTCAGGGACGAATTGCTTGCATTCTGTTAGCTAGGGTTTTCAATTTTAGATCTTGTCGGGTCGCCGACTACGACTTAGAGGAAATGCTTGTCCATTTCCTCTAAGAACTCCTAGGACACCCCCACATTTGCCTGTTGCTTGCGCGTGCTGTGGCGGCCAACGCACACAGCGAAACTCAACGTCGTGTCTCGATTCGCTTAACTCGGCGTCCAGCCTCGTTGTGCTACCCGCCCCACCATACTCAGCGCAAATGTAAGGGGGCTCAGCATGGCGGTGAGATTTGCGTAAATTATTTAACTATTGCCACATTGGCAGTTGTTGCCAATGTTCTGGAAAACCCATAGGGGCTGTGTCAATATCATGATTATCTATCAACGCTTTTAACCTGCTCTTCCAACTATGTTCAGGGCTAATTTTATCCAACAAAAAGGCTAGCATTACCAGTGTGTTGTATAACTCGCGGGGACTATGAGCGTTGAGGCTCTGTATTAGGTAATCAGGGCCATTATGTGGCAATTTCATGCGAAAGGTGAAATCTCGGTTCCATAGCCGAGCATGATGGGCACAGATATTTCCCGCAGTGGTTAGATGGTGAAGGAACGAAGCAAGCACAGCTTCATTAAGATCATAAACCTGCGCAATGTCCATACGTATACGGCGGCGCTTAAGATTGCCGTAACAACGCGATAACCACCCAAAGCTCATAACTTCACTGATAATCCAGATAGCAGGTGTGGCTTCTTGGTATTTTTGGGCCTGCTTCTTAATATTCCTGTCGGAAGTTCGATTTATTTCACTGAGCAAGTTATCCAAGAAGGAGTCATGAGCGAAATCCTTCGCATTAAACAGTTCTTTGTTTAGATGCGCGTGTGACCCACCCTCTTTGGCCACGTGATAGGCCCACTGAGTACGTAGCGATACTTCAACCCTTTCTATTGCATCAAGCAAAAGCAGCCTTAATTCCCGATCAAATACATACAGATTCAGAACGCTTTCAAAGCTGGTATCGGATTTAAATTGGTGAGTGTTGTGGTCACCAATAAAAGACCACCAATAAGTACCTAAACGGTAGTAATTAATATGGCGAAGGTAGGCAAGTGCCCGAGGGCGATCGGTAACACGCATACCTCGCTCTATAAGACGGTCTAGTTGCTGCTCGAAAGATAAAGGTGGCTTATCAAATTCCATTTGCGTCACACCAAAAAATTAACCCCTCACAGGGCGCTGTTCTTATGGGTAGCGGGAGGGGTGTTGTTACCGATAATTATACAGTGTGTATCGCCTTTTGCAATTTGAGTTGAGTGCATCGCGTATCAGCACGCTCAAAGCCGTGACCTAACTCGCACACCTAGGCAAGCGCTCATCGGTGTGGGAGATTAAGATTTATAATAGCGCCGGCGATTTGTGTTGTATTTCAAGGATGACCGCAGCTGTGGTTGAGAAGAGGTCAAAAGGCACCGGCCTTTAATGCGGGATTGTTTACCTGTAGGTCAGACTTCAGTCTGACAATAAATAGGCGAGGCTTTAGCCTTGCGAAAGGCGCTTTGATTTTAGATCTTGTCGCGGTGGCGACAACACCCAAAGGGAGAGTGATTCGACTCCCCCTTTGGAAACCCCGCGAACCCGTGATTCGCTAATGCTTCCGAACTCGGGTTTTTGTTAAGCGTTTCGTTTAGCTTTCGACACGGTTTAACGAGGTGTCCTACCTCGGTAAACCTAGCTCAATATCCCTATCTCGCTGTCTCTAGCACACTCCACAACAAAAGCCGATTTCTACAGCGCGAATCAAAACGGGGGATCGATACCTGTTAGTTGTGAGGTGTCCGAGAAGGTGCTAAGTGCCAAAAGCGGACTATAGTAACGCCCTACTAATGGACGCAAAATGCTTGGCTAAAATTAGCGAAGAAGAAGCACAAGCCAAGCATTTTGCGTCCTTTTCAGTAGCTTGTTAGCTTGCTCGATGAATATTACACCGTAACTACTTCTGCTATATCTTCCAAAGAACCAATCTCTACAAAAAAGGCTTTAAGAGGCTCGGAGATTGGACGTTTAGGTCTTAGAATACACCTATGTTCTTTCTGGTAGGCATATGCTAAATGTTTATAAAATTCCTGATTTGGGTCGGTTGGTAAATCATTATAAGGGTCATAGTAATGAACATCTCTTTCAAGAAATTCCCAATCAGGGTAACTTATTAATATTTCATTCTTTAATCGTTCAATAAACCTCTTTTTTATTTTTAATAATCAAAACTGAGTCTGCTTCAAAATCAGTTGGCATTCGTCTATTAATTTCTTTACAAGTGCAAAATAAGTAATAGTCATTCACCGTAAACTTAATGGGTACTACGCCATTTTTGATGTCGATTTTTTGCCCTTGAAATTCAAAACTTGAATTTCCTTTCAGAATATCATTGATAGCTTTAAGTCTATAATTTCGTGCAGTTTCTAGATCTTTCACCGCTCGAATATGACTTCCTTTTGCATAATATGAAGCTGGAGAAATCCTGAATCGTCCATATTTATACATGTCATCTATGAATTCTTTTTGAGAAAATTTCAACAACCAACTATCTTCTGTTTTTTCAAATCCTTTGAACATTTCGACACCTAAAGGAGTGCCATTTTCAAAATACGCTTGAATTTGCTCTTTCCCTTCCCCCATTGAGCCTCTATGCAATATTCCTCTGGTGTTTGTTTCTTCGATAACCTCAGTAAACAGCCGCGCAAGCCTAGCATCATCTTCCATCATTGGGCTGAAGTCTATTTTACCGTCATGATTAATATCTAAGCTATTGGTAAACAAATCGGAAAATCGTTCGAGTATATCCTTATCATCTTCAAGTAAAAGGTATGGTTGCTTGTAGTAAGCTAATCTCCACCAGTCATGTCTAGCCAGTGAACCTTGATTTTGCAATCGTTTTGACTCTAATTCAATTACACGCTGCTGCCACCAATCAAAAGTGCCTTTTTGTCTATCGTTTAAATGCACAAACTCTCCTTGTGACGGCATTGCAAGCTAACATGTTTATAGCGAGCTAATCGCGCGTTTTTCTACCGAAACATTGCTCGCTTTTATGATTGGTCTATTTGTACCAAACAATGTAAGTTGCTGCCACTTTTAGGATTCATTCACTATAAGAATATTGTGTATGGGATAAAAACGAGCGCTTCGGTCGTTTTCCCGAATATGTACGCAATTTGCGTCATAAACGGTTTATTCGAAAATTATCAACGGCCACTAAGCTCTAATCAAATTTACAGTTTAAGTTAACCTAAATTGAAGCGCAGGTGTCGCAGCCTAAGCTAAGCGTTTAGCAAAAACCTGAGTTCGTAAGCATTGGCGAATTACGGGTTCCTGGAGTTTCCAAAGAGCTCGAAACAAAATAAAAGTGCCTCATTACACCGATGTCTCTGCCCAATTCCCCGTGCATTTGCGCTGAGCATGATGGTGCTGATAGTACAACGAGGCATGGATGCCGAGTTAAGCGAATCGAGACAGGACGTCGAGTTTCGCAGGGTGCGTTAACAGCACCAACACGCGCAAGCAATAGCAAATGCTTCGGGGTACGGGGGGATTCCAAAGGGGGAATCGTATCATTCTCCCTTTGGTTGCCGTCGCCAACGCGACAAGAACTCACTGTGCAAAGCTGTGGGGAGTTTTAATTGAAAAGGTTAGTGAGAGTTCACATAAACACGCTTAAAAAGCTGTGTGGGGAGATACAGGGATTGTCAGGCTGAAGCCTGACCTACAATTCACGGCCGTGAAGCTGGTCTTCTCAACTTTCAGGCACAAAAAAGGCCGCTAAAAGCGGCCTTTTTTCTCGAGAGTAACTATTACTCTACGATTGATGCTACAACACCAGCACCAACTGTACGACCACCTTCACGGATCGCGAAACGTAGACCTTCGTCCATCGCGATTGGGCAGATTAGTTCAACAGTCATCTTGATGTTGTCACCAGGCATTACCATTTCTACGCCGTCTGGTAGTTGGATGTCACCAGTTACGTCAGTTGTACGGAAGTAGAACTGTGGACGGTAGCCTTTGAAGAATGGCGTGTGACGGCCACCTTCGTCTTTAGATAGTACGTATACTTCTGCTTCGAACTTAGTGTGCGGGTTGATTGAACCAGGAGCTGCTAGTACTTGACCACGCTCAACTTCGTCACGCTTAGTACCACGTAGAAGGGCACCGATGTTCTCACCAGCACGACCTTCGTCTAGAAGCTTACGGAACATCTCAACACCTGTACAAGTTGTCTTCGTAGTTTCTTTGATACCTACGATTTCAACTTCGTCGTTCACGTTGATGATACCGGCTTCAACACGACCAGTTACA
>NZ_PQBV01000016.1:0-623 GCF_002964545.1 Pseudoalteromonas sp. T1lg10 | reverse complement strand
CGCGGGACTTAACCCAACATCTCACAACACGAGCTGACGACAGCCATGCAGCACCTGTATCAGAGTTCCCGAAGGCACCAATCCATCTCTGGAAAGTTCTCTGTATGTCAAGTGTAGGTAAGGTTCTTCGCGTTGCATCGAATTAAACCACATGCTCCACCGCTTGTGCGGGCCCCCGTCAATTCATTTGAGTTTTAACCTTGCGGCCGTACTCCCCAGGCGGTCTACTTAATGCGTTAGCTTTGAAAAACAGTCCCGAAAGACCGAGCTTCTAGTAGACATCGTTTACGGCGTGGACTACCAGGGTATCTAATCCTGTTTGCTCCCCACGCTTTCGTACATGAGCGTCAGTGTTGACCCAGGTGGCTGCCTTCGCCATCGGTATTCCTTCAGATCTCTACGCATTTCACCGCTACACCTGAAATTCTACCACCCTCTATCACACTCTAGTTTGCCAGTTCGAAATGCAGTTCCCAGGTTAAGCCCGGGGCTTTCACATCTCGCTTAACAAACCGCCTGCGTACGCTTTACGCCCAGTAATTCCGATTAACGCTCGCACCCTCCGTATTACCGCGGCTGCTGGCACGGAGTTAGCCGGTGCTTCTTCTGTAAGTAACGTCACA
>NZ_PQBV01000002.1:0-186067 GCF_002964545.1 Pseudoalteromonas sp. T1lg10 | reverse complement strand
AACAGTCGGGGATTACAAAGTTAATTACACCACATACGTTTAGACACTCGTTCGCGACTCATCTTTTGCAATCAGGAGCAGACATTCGCAAAGTACGCGGCTGCCTTTTTTAAGAATTCATTTTCCTCTTTCAGGTCGTGCAGCTCACGCTTAAGACGGCGTAACTCCTCGCTTTCATGTTTCGAGTAATCGACGCCTTGAACGGTATTAAATTGCTTGTCGGAAAGACGGTTGAATTGCCTGCGCCAGTTATAGATTTGCTGGGCGCTGATCCCCAGTTCTTCGGCGACTGATTTATTGGTATTACCCGGTAATTCCGCACGACGTACTGCTTCGCGACGGAATTCTTCGGTATAGGCCTGGGTTCTTTTCTTTTTAGTCATGAGACACCTCTTTTTCTAACTATAGAAGGTGTCTACTTTTTTTGGGTAAGTCCTACACATAACGCCCGCCACAAACGCGAGCAACTTGTTGTGAATCGAGCCGCGAAGCGGCGTTTTGATGGCGATTGTTATGTGCCACGCATATCGTTACCACAGTTATGACAGATATACTCAGACCATTCGATAAATAATGTTTTTTTAATATGCCCAATTTTTGGCGCGTACTGCCATGGTTTATTACAAGCTGGGCAAATAATTTCTGAAAGTTTGACCTCAATTATTGTTAGAGCAATGAAACCGAAGAAGAAACCAAATGCAATCAAATAAATGTTGTTCATCAGATTTAAAAACAGCAATAAACAGATTATCAATCTCATGTATAAAAGTCTGTCAAATTTACTCACGGTCTCTCCTTAGCACATTACAGTATCAAGTGATTAGTGTTGACACCGAGGGAGTCTACATAAGCCTATTAGTGCGAATTCCCGGTTAAGGAAGTTATCCACAACCTCACCATTGCCCACCAATAAACTTTTTTATTCAATAATAGCAATAAGTTATCAGGTGTTTTTCTTACGAGCAATTAAGAGATGGCTCATAAAATACGTGCCTTCACTTATTCTGGCCCTACTTGGCTCGCGATATAATTTATTTTCTCATTAAATATCATCAGATTATCTATTATCACCACATAACCGAGCCGGTTTTTTGTGTTACATAGTGTGCCAAACAACTCTAATTACAGGCATAAAAAGAGCAGCCGTCGGCTGCTCTTTTTATATTGCTAAGCTTAATTTTGCTGGAAGGGATACACTGAGCCAATAGAGAGTATCTGAGTCAGCTCATCAAGCGCCGTTTGGCTTTCAGTCATCAGGCTGGGGTCGGCCAAGTCCTTGTCTGAGACTCTGTCACGGTAGTGTTTTTTCACCCAGTCGGATAAAACGGCGTAAAGCCTGTCATCCAATAGACAGGAAGGGTTAACCGCCGCCAGCTCCTGCTGTGACAGTGCAACACGCAAACGCAGGCAAGCCGGTCCGCCGCCATTTTGCATGCTTTGCTTCAAGTCCAAATAGATCACCTCATTAATCGGGTTACTGGCCTTGCATAACAGTGACAGATAGCGCTCCACCCTGCCTATGGTCTGACACTCGCTTGGCGCAATAATGGCCATGCCCCCGCTTGGCAGGCTTACTAATTGGCTGTTAAATATATAGCTTTTAATCGCATCTTCCAGGGTCACGTCTGTTGTTTTCACTTCTATCAGGTGCAGAGGACGTGAACCTGAATATCCGTTGCGGATCTGCGCTATCACCGCCTGCTGCTGATAAAACGCCTGCTCGTGGAACAGAAACACATTTTCGTTGCCAATGGCTATGACATCGTTGTGAAACACTCCCTGATCGATAACGTCGGGATTTTGCTGAATAAACAAGGTGCGCGCTGGGTCGAGCTGATGACTGCGTGCTATCGCTTCACTCGCCTGGCGGGTTTGTCTGGCGGGAAAGGCGGAGGGCCTAACATTGGAATTCATGTCTTCGCCATAGACAAACAAGGCAAGCCCACTGTGGCCGTAACTGTCGACCAGCCTGGTGTAGTTTGCCGCCCCCTCATCACCAAAGAGTGAGTGCTGGGGCAAAGGCGGATGATGCACAAAATGCGTATCATCATTAAAGGTGGCACGCAAAATTTGCCCCGTGGTTTTCGCCTCTATCGCCCGGTGCAGCTTATTATTAAGGTTGGCTGGCGTAAAGTGCACCTTGGCGTCTTGCGTAGCACACCCGGGCGAGACGGTCGCAGCGTTGGCTGCCCACATGGATGATGCCGAATAGCAGGCCTTCAACAACATGGGCTCGGTTTTCGCTGCCTTGTCGATCACCGCCGCATCCGAGCCGCTGAAGCCCAGGGCTCTTAGCGTCGCTAAGTCAGGGCGGGCATTGGGCGCCAGCACTCCTTGGTACAGCCCCAGTTGTACTAAAGACCACATTTTTTCCAGGCCCTGCAGCGCCGCTTGCCTGGGATTAGCCACCTTATTGGCATTGGATTTAGATGCAATATTACCGTACGACAAGCCTGCATAATTGTGGGTAGGCCCTACCAGGCCATCAAAATTAACCTCGTAATAACTCACTGCTGCCCCCTTTTGGTGCGTGATGCACTATGTTGGTTTTGATTGTTCCCGCGTTGTCGCCCGCTGTTTACCAGCCCATCCCCCCAGCTCTCCTACACTAAGGGAGCAAAGCGAATCAGGTGTAAAACGTATCGGCGCGATAAAGAGTAGGCAATCAAGTCCTGTGCCAAGGTGCACAAAAAAGAACTAGTTTGGTTAGGCTGGTAAGCAGCTTTCCCGCAGGTTACCAAGTTCAACACCTGCTAACGGACTTTACCGGCAATCTGTTCAATGTCCTGCTTCAGTCCCCGGTATAGGCCGAGCATAAACAACAGCTCCACCACCACAAACAGCGGGCCGATCACCAGGCCAATCAGATCGTCGACGAACGCCGGTTTCTTCCCTTCAAAATAGTGACCAACAAATTGAAATAACCAGCCGAGCAGGAAGAGCCCAACACCCCAGCCCAGCCATTGTGGCCAGGGTAAGGCGGCCAAAGGTGCCGCGCCCACCAAGACGGCAGCCATCAGTACCGTCATCACTAACCCCAGGGACAGGGATAGAAACAAATAATAAACACAGGTGATGGCAACAGCTATGGTGGCGGGAGTGAGTGTGAGTTCGGGAGTGAGCGTAAAGTTTGGTCGCGATAACAACACCGCCAAGGCATACACTATCAGCGGGATACCGATAAAATGGGTGTAAATGTTGCGCATATCCCTGTGATAGTGGGCATAGTTAGCCAGTTGGCTGACAAGTGATTTCATCGTCTCTAACCTGCTTTACGTATAAAAACCAGTTTAGAGTAAAAAATCCAATCTGCCTACGCATTTTCCGCCGGGCCGCTACCCACCTGATCTTTATAGATAAAATAGCTTCTTATCAGCATAAAGATAAGTGTCGCGCCAATAAAGGCCGCCATCATATGATGTAAAACCAGGTGGCTGGCAATTAAGATGGGCACATCCTCCCATGACTCAAGCGTGAAGAGTTTTATCAGCAACATGGCATAGGCTAAAAGATGCAGCCCAAGCGCGAGCTTGAGTATTTTCGCGGCGCGGCGGCGTAACCAGGGTTCCGGCTTGCCCAAACCCAAGCGCAGCAATAATAACCCCAACAGTGCCAGCACTATGGAAAGGCCACCCAACCCCAATAGTGACGTTTTTACCAATATCAGGGCGAGAATAATGTAAGGCCACATCAGTGATTTGCTCCTTGCAGTCGCTGATAAAGCCCGGAGGCACGACTAATGGGCTGATTAATGGCATGGAACAAGGTGCGCATATCGCAGATAAGCTCAATATGCTTTTTAGCCCGGGTAATGCCGGTGTAAACCAGTTGGCGGTTAAGACGCTGGCCGCCACGGCCCAAGGGCGGTAATACCATGGCGGTATGAGCAAATTCCGAGCCCTGCGACTTATGTATGGTCATGGCAAAGACCTTATCAAACCCGGGCAGGCGCCCCGGCTCTATGGCGCGGATAGTACCATCACTGCCGATAAACATGGCCTTCAGGGCACCGTCCTCGTCCGGTAAAACTATGCCGATATCGCCATTAAAGAGACGTAACTGATAGTCGTTTTGGCTGATCATCAAAGGCATACCTAGATAAAAACGTTGCCTCAAATCGATTAACCCCTGCTGTGCCAAACGCTGTTCAATACGTTGATTAAGCTGTTGCACGCCAAAGGGACCTTCGCGCAGCGCCGCCAGCAATTGATACTGAGCAAAAGCCTGATGCACGGCCTTGGCATCCATCCCCTCACCAGCCAAGTTTAAATAGGTACTGTATTGGGTTGCGGCGCGGTCGATAAGCTGGGAATAGAATCCCTCCTGCAAATCAAAATAGCTGATATCCTCGGCATCGCTTTGCAGCAGCTGCCTGGCGGTATTTTGTTCGGCGCGATTGACCGCATAGGCCAGACGGCCAATGCCACTGCCCTGGGCAAAGCGGTAACTGTGCTGCAAAAAGGCAATATTGTCGCGCAGCAGATAAGGGGTTTGCTGCTGGCTGTGGTACTGGTGCTCCCCACACAGGCCAGCCAATTGCTGCGCCCAAGGCGCGCTGTAATTGGGTAAGTGGCCAAGCTGACACTGGCAACAGAGATCCGCCATGATATTGCCACTGTCCACCGAGCTCAACTGGTCCTTATCGCCGAGCAAAATCAACCGGGTATGCGGCGCCAGGGCATCCACCAGCTTGGCCATCAAGCTGATGTCTATCATGGAGGCCTCGTCGACTACCACCAGATCAGCATGCACCGGGTTGGCGGGGTTATGACGAAACTGATTGGAGTATGGCAAGGTACCGAGCAAACGATGCAGGGTTTGCGCCTGCTCGGGAATAAGCGCCGCCACCTCCTGAGCTGCTTGCGGTAAGTCCAGCTTGGCTCCTTGTATGGACTCGCTTAAACGTGCCGCCGCCTTGCCTGTAGGTGCCACCAGCTCGATATGCAGCGGTGCCTCACGATACAGGGATTGCAAAATGGCCAATAGCCGGGTCACTGTAGTGGTTTTACCTGTACCCGGACCGCCGCTGATCACACAGAATTTGCGCGTGGCCGCAGTGGCACAGGCAACCTTTTGCCAGTTCGGGCTTTGCGCATCCTCGGCGCCAAAATACAATTGGATCAATTCCGCCAGACGGGCATTGTCCAAGGTGATGGGCGCTGTGGCCAACGCGCTAAAACGCTCGGCCAATATCGCCTCATACTCATCATACCGAGCCAGATACAGGGCGTTATCGCGAAGGCGCAGCGGCATCTGCTCACCAATGCAAGGCAACTGAGATAGCCCTAGCTCAATATCAAGCCCAAGTTCCAGCCCTGGCTCAAGACTGCGCAGGTCAAGGGCAAAGGGGTTACTGATATCAAGTGTGGTTAAATCCAGACAGCTATGCTGCTCATTCATGGCCTTAAGCAGCAATAAGAGCAGGTAGAAGCCCATTTCATTGCCGCCGTGCAGGGGCTCACCCAGCAGCAGCTTGGCCAGCTCAATATCCACGGTGCGCACCTTGTCGTGCGCTTGTAGTAACTCAATCACCGCGCTCTCCTTGGGCGAATAAGGCATCCAGTTGATTAATTTCATTGATGCTAAAGGCTTTGCTGTAGACCCCTTGCTGCTGCGGCATGGCGCGCATAAAGGTGTAGATCATGCCGCCCAAATGACGCTCGGGATCGTAATCCGGCAAGCGTTTTTGCAACAAGCGATGCAGCGCCACCATATAAATAGCGCCTTGCACATGGTAGCTGTGCGCATTCATGGCATGAGTGAGGGCATTTTGATCATAGTCCAAGGCGTTATCACCCAGGTAATTTGATTTATAATCAAGCACATAATAACGACCCTGATAACAGAAAATAAGGTCGATAAAGCCCTTTAAGACGCCCTTAACCCGCTCAAAGTCAAAATCGAAGTCATAGCCGAACAAGCTCAGCATAGCGTGGTTAAAGGCTTTTGGTTCGAGCTCAAGCAGAGGCAGATGAAACTCCATTTCCACCAGGCACTGCTTATCTTCCAGCGCCCCCAGACTTAAGCCTGTGTTATCGAGCGGACAGCGCACTATGTCCACCATCCAATGTTGCAATAATTCCAGCCAACTCTCGTCCAGAGCGTACTTGTGCAGGCTCTGCTCACATACCTGTTGCAGCTGGGCTAGCGCCGATTCCTCGCCCTTGGCGACCCCGGCGAAGGAAATTTGCTCTAGGATATCGTGCAAGCAACTGCCCGGCCCCGGCCCCTTGGGGAATTCGTAGCTGCTAAGGCTTGCCTCATCGACGCTCCTGGACGGGTATAAATACTGCTCCATACGATGGTCTTCATCGTCGTCACCACCACCGGCGCCAAAACTCGGCGCTTCATGGCGTTTATAACTTAAGGCACTAAAGCTGGTCGCCCGCCAATGACGCTCTATACCCGCCGGTGGCGTAGCAAGGTGCAATTCAACGGCGTCACTGTGCGCCAGTGCTATATCAGACACGGGCACCTGCTCTGTTAGCATCAGCGCCATATCCGCATTCGTTGCAACCTTGTCGGCCAGTAAGGCATAGAAGTCTGACTGCGGCTCGGCCTCACTAAATAGCAAATAGCCAAGGGCGCAGCTGTGCATCTGCGAGCGCCCTCTCTGCCCTATGCCGTACATTCCTAAAGAACAGTGATAGATAGCGCGGGTCAGCGCCACATAAAGCAAGCGCAGGTCTTCGGCCAAACGCTCACGCTCGGCGGCCATCATGGCCTGCTCGCTCTCGGCCAGATCCAAACGTAACTGGCCGTCGCTATGGTAATAAGCCATGGCGGCGCTGCGATAACTCTGGGCAAAGGGTATAAAGACTATGGGGTATTGCAAACCTTTGGAGGCGTGCATAGTAACGATTTGCACCAACTGCGCATCGGTTTCCAGGCGCAATTGGGCGCTGTCGCCCTCACCATATTCGCTGCTCAGCTGCTGATGAAAATAGCTGAGCAAACGCGTGGTGCCATCAAGTTCAATTTGCTTATGTTGCAGGATTTCGCCCAGATGACGAAAATCCGTTAACGCCCGCTGTACATCCCAGCCCAGATCGTGCCAGCGCTGAGGGAGTTTATTTTGCCAAAGCAGCTGCTCCAGCATGGCCAGGGCACCATCGGCATACCAGCGGCGTCTTAGCTCGGCAAATTCATTTAAAAGCTCACCCCAACGTTGCTGATCATCGCCAAGGGCATAGATCTGTGCCGCCGAGAAATTATAAAAGGGGCCGCTCAACATACCGCGCAGCAAGCGCTCGTCATAAGGCCCGTGCAGCACGCTTAACAGACGATACAAATGCTGCGCCAATGGCTGCTTAAAGACGCTGTCACGAGCCAGATAAACACTGGCCACCCCGGCCTCAGCCAGAGCTTTTTTCATCAGCGCCGCTTCACGACGGTCACGCACTAAAATACAGAAATCGCCGGCACAGGGAGACGTCTCACCCAGGGTTAAACGCCCCTGTTGTGCTTCGCCCAGCAGATAATGGATGCGTTTGGCAAAACTCTCGGCCAAGGCGCCCTGCCCCAGCTCCTTAGAGAGGATCTCAGTGCCACCGCCATGCCAGATAAACTCCATCGCCGCCAAGGGCTTGCCATCAAGGCATAACTGCTCTTTCTTGCCCTTGGCTTTGACATTGAAAAACGGAATTTGCTCGTTATAAATAAAGCTCTGCGGATGGCCGCTAAAGAGGTCGTTCACGCAGCCCACCAGTTGTGTGCTGGATCTGTGGTTGACCGCCAGGGTATACAGGCGCTGCTCATCAAGCTGTTGTTTGGCGTCTATATAGGTAAAGATATCGGCACCGCGAAAGCCATAAATGGCCTGTTTGGGGTCGCCTATCATGGTCAGACCGCTTATCGCCGAGCTTAAAGGGCGATACAGGGTATTAAAAATCCCGTATTGGACGGGGTCGGTGTCCTGAAACTCATCGATCATGGCCACCGGATATTGGCTGCGTATCTGCCGCGCCAACTCACCTTCGCTGTCATTACCTAGGGCCTGATAGAGGCCGCTCAGCAGGTCGTCCGGAGCCAAGAGTTGCTGGCGTTTTTTCGCCGTTTGCACATGGGTGCGCACATAATCCAGAGCGTAAACACACAATAGCTGGGCCAAAGACTGGCCAAAACCGGCGCTGAGCTCACTTAAGCGTTCAAACTCGCTCACCAGTTCATGGCTGAACTCCTTGCCATTTTTCTTATAAATGCTTGGGTCTTGCAGCGACTCGCTTGACCAAAGCGCAAACGACTTTTTGCCTTTATCCAGCTCAAGATCATCGCTGTGGGCAAAGGCCTGCAAAGCGGCAACATTGGCCTTGTGCTTAGGTTTAGCTGTCCCCTTGATATCGCTGGCGGCCAGGGCACTGAAGAAATCGCCGTTTCTAAGCGCCTGCTTAAACGGCTCCAGGGCCTCAAGGTATTGCGCTTGTTGCTGCCAAACCTGGGCTAATGCCTGCTGCGGGTCGTCAAAGCGCGGCTCTATGATCAGTTGCTCGCGATTGATCAGCGGGCTCAGGGTTTTTAGCAAGCTGTAAGGTGACTTATAATGGGCCAACACCGCCTGTACCTGCTGCGCCGATAAGGGGTAAACGAATTGCCGCCAAAAATCGAACACAGCCTGTTGCTGCAATTCACTTTCGTCCATAACGAAATGCAGGTTAAAGGCCATATTGGAGGCAAAGGCATGCTGTTTTAGCATGCGCTGGCAAAAGCCATGTATGGTGAAGATGGCGCTGTCATCCAGAGACTTGGCCGCTGCATCCAGCAGGTTATAGGCCTGCTGTGGCTCTTTGACCTGAGCCAGCAATTGCTGCACCAGCTCATCGCTACTTGCTTTACCAAGCAGCACTTCCTTGGCCTCGGTGATGCGCGCCCGCACCCTGTCTTTAATTTCACTGGTGGCCGCCTCGGTAAAGGTCACCACCAGAATTTGCTCAACGCTTAAAGGCTCACCGTCACTGCCATCTGAGCGCTGGTACATGCCCAACAAGTAACGCAGGTATAAGCCAGTAATGGTGTAGGTTTTACCCGTACCGGCACTGGCCTCAATCAGTTGCTGGCCAATCAAGGGCAAGCTAAGGGGATCAAGAATCTGCATATTTTTGCTCCTCAGCCATCTCATCGATAGGGGCTAACAATTGCAGCGCCCAGTCGCAAAATTCCTGCTCGCATTGGTATAAATCTCGGTAGTCGGCACTGATATAAGGATCGGCACGCTCCGGCACGCCGATATAGGCGCCAACAAATTTTAAATTCGCCTTGCCGATTTCCCCCTGTTGCAACCATTCCCAGGCACTGATAGGGAAAAATGCCGGGCTGCGTGTTTGCGCCTCACGGTAAAGAGCCAACCAGGGTAACAAGAGTTGCTCGGCATGAGCCACAGTTAGCGGTTCAAAACGCACTTGCTCATCAAGGCCCATCACCAAAGTAGTAACTTCCTGGCCGCTTAATTGCGCCAGCAAATGATAAATAAAGCCCTTGATACGGTCCTTGGGTTTAATACTGGCGCTGCGATAAAACACCTGCTCATTGGCGTAAACATGACTTAGCCAGCCCTGAATTTGGTAGCCGCCGACGCTGACATCCACTTCCACCAGCTGTGGCTCTTGCCCACCGATGCGCATTTGCACCTGCTGCGCTAACGCAGTAATACGGGTTTTTAATTGCTCCAGGGTCACTTCAGCCATGATCCCTTGTGGTAACACGCCGCGTTGAATTAACTCGGCATCGTCTACCTCTTTATCATTGACGGCACACTCAAGCAGCTCATCGAGCAGCTGATAGCGAGCCAGAGGATCGACGGTAAAGTGCTCATTATCATCGCTGCCTTCATCTATGTCCTTGATGCGCACCGCCAGCACCTGCTGATAAAAAAACTGCTGGGCACGAGTGGCGCAGTGCAATAAGGCATCGAGCTCGATAATGGACTCAGGTGACGCTGCCAGTGGTTGTTGCTCGCCTTGCTCCGGCCCCTCTTCATAGGTCAAGGCCCAAACCGGATTAAAGCTCTGCCAGCGTCCTTGGCTTTGATAGTAGTCACTGTGAAATGGCTGCAAATGATGTACGGCGGTAAGGGCAGCACTCACGGCTTGGTCCTTATCCGGGTAATAAAAACAGCGGTCGATATATTCGCATAGCTCGCTTAACAAGATAGAAGGCATGCGCTCACTGTTATCACGGCTGGAGCGGCCAATATAGCTAAGATATACGCTGTCACGGGCACTCAAGAGCGCCTCTAAAAACAGGTATCTGTCGTCCAGGCGACGCGAGCGGTCGCCCTTGCGGCGTTTGCTAAAGGGCACCAGGTCAAAACCAATGGGCTGTACGTTACGGGGATAATCCGCATCATTTAAGCCAAGAATACAGACCTTTTTAAAGGGCACCGCCCGCATCGGCATCAGGGTACAGAAGTTCACCTGTCCCATTAAGAAACGCTGACCCACGCCCTTGTCGTCTATGCCCTGTTGCAGGAGGTTTACAAACACCCGCTGTGAGATGAGGCCAAGATAATCACCATTATGGTAATGCTTGTCGACGGCGTTAAAGAGCCTGTCCATGGTCGCTAAATCCACCGCACTGAGACTCGTACTGGCAAACATCTGCTCCAGCACCTGACGCATGGACGCCACTTTTTGCGCCAAGTCTGCATCCGGGCTAAGCAAGGCTTTGGCCGCCAAAAGCGCATTGATAAAGCTCAGCAACTTACTCAAGATATCGCTGTTCATCCCCTCAACCGCATCGGCGGGATACAAACCCAAATAGGGTTCGCTTCGGGTTGCCATACCGAGCAACAAACGCTGTAAGCCCAACTGCCAGGTGTTCAAAGCCAATGTCGGCAGGGCAAATTCACTTTTATGCTCACCGTCTATGCCCCACTTCACCCCGACCTGCTCAAGCCAGACATGGCATTGCTGCAATTCCGGCTCGGACAAGGCAAAACGCTCGCTGATGGCGCTAATTTGCAGCAGGTCCATTAATTCGCTGACGCCAAAGCGACTAAAAGGTAAATTTGCCAGCACTAAAATGGCATTGAGCAGCGGGCGCTCCTGGGCGATAGATAAGTCGGCGATGGCATAAGGAATATGGCGCGCGCCCTTGGCACCACCAAACACCGCCTCGATAAAGGGACTGTATTGGCCGACATCCGGCATCATGACAATAATGTCTTTGGGCGTTAGGCTTGGGTCTTTAGCGAATTCCCGCAGCAGGTAGTCGTGCAGGCATTCCACTTCCCGTAGCTGGGTATGGCAATTGGCCAGCTGCACCGAGGTGTCATCATCGCACACCGGCATCTTGCCTTCGTCGCTTACAAACCAGTGCGTATCTTCGGCCAGACTCTGACCCTTAAAGGCCAGTTCATAGACTTCTTGCTGAAGGCGGCCAAGCAAATGCGGCGCAAATTCATCGTCAAAGCCGTCCAGCCACTTGCCGTCGAGCTGTATTAGTTGCTCTAAATAATCCCGCCCCAGTTTGCCCCAGGACGCCAATAATGGATTACCGACAATATAATAATGCTCGCCCTTTTGCGCCGCATCCAATTCGGGTTTGACCTTATAGCGGCTGTTAACCTTGGCCAGGGTTTTCTCATCAACCAGATCGCCCCAATAATGCTCGCTGGGGTTAAACAAGAAAACCAAGACCTGGGTATGGTGCGCCAGGGCGTTAAACACTTCTAACTGCGACTGAGCCAAGGCCGAGATGCCAAATAAACAGATGCGCGGTGGCAGTTGTACCTTATTACTGGCGAGCGCCGCCAACAAGGCATCATGCATATTGGCGCGGTGATACGGGCTTTGCCCAAGCTCGGCCACCACAGCAACCAGGCTGCGCCATAAATCGGGCTGCCAGGGGGCATGGGAAATATCGACTTCATCCAGCTCATCCACGCCCTGCTCCCATATTTGCAGCCACTGGGGCCGGTACATCAAATAATGGTCAAAAACATCGGCGATTTTTTCGCACAGAGCAAAACGCTTGCTGCCATCGACATCATCTTCAAGATAGCTGGCCAGCGCCTGATACGGTTCTAGAGACAGCTTTTGCATTAATAACTCATAGAGCTTCCAGGCCATATTGGCCTTATTGAATGCGGACTCTTCAGGCACATCGGGCAGAACTTGCTGGTATAAGGACCAGATAAAGCTTGAAGGTAAGGGAAAGTCGACCTGAGCACAGACGCCCTGTTGCTTTGTCAGCTCAAGTTTGAGCCATTGAGACATACCGGGCGAGTGCACCAACACCAGCTCCCGAGCGAAAATATCATCGCTACTGGGGTTCGCTAACACCGCACATAACTGGGCGCTGAGAATCTCCATGCGATTAGACTGAATGATATGCAGCATGCGTAAAAGCTGTTAAATAATAAAGACCCAGTGTACGCAATTTTTCTTCTATACTCTAGGCTACTGTTACATAAGGTGAATTAGCCCATTGGTTTGCAAAAGCCGAGATTATGCAGTACCTTCAGACTTTCTCGGATGATATTTTCACAGGGTGTGAATATGCGTTTAATCGTCTCCAGTTTACTGTGTGCCGGTATCCTAGCCTGCGCCGTATTATTGTTTACCCAAGCCAACTCCAATCGCCCTCAACTGTCCCAATTACTGCTCCAAGCTCATACTCTCTCCCCGCAAATTCAAGGCCGTTTAGCCATAGGTGATACTGACCTGGCCAATATTAAAATTACCCGCACCTTATCCATAGGCCAGCAGCACTTTGTCAGTCAGGCGATCACAGACGAGCATGGCCAGTTCAGCTTTGCCGCCCATACTTCGGATGAGCCCCTGTTAGGGCGTTCACCCGACAGACTATGGCAGGATATCAGCGTGCAATATCAGGGCCAGCAATATGTGCTCTGGTACACCGCCATAGATCATGAAATGGATAATTTGATTGTTCAGGAAGCCCTGTCAAAGCTCGACTGCAACCTGCTTTGGGGAGAGGACGAATTCAGTATTCAGGACAGGCGTCGTATTGGCCTGCCGGTCAATGTCTATTCCATCTGCGATTTAGCACCGGAGCAGATACAAAAAAAGCCGCTCATATGAGCGGCTAAGTCAGGGTTGTCTAATCAGAATTCAAGCAACAAGCAGGTCATTACTTGCCGCCTAGAATAAGTAATTGATATTTCAGTTTAATGACAAAAGTCATAAAAATGTGACCTTAGTCATCACTGCATAAAACCAGTTACTTTACGTCGATTTGCCACACGCTTACCGAACCGGAAATTTCATTGCCTACCACTAAGAGCGGCATGCCGTTAGGGCTTTGCTCAGCACTGATAAAACGCATGCCTTCCGGTGCCAGGTCGCCGGTAATATCGGCGCCTTCGACCAGGCCGCGGTTGCTGGCATAGTTTTTAAATTTCACATCGAACGGATTGGTGATGTCATACACCATGATGCCACCCATACGCTCAAGGCCGACAAAGGCATAGGTGCGACCTTGGACCTGACCTAAAGCCAGAGCTTCAGGCTCGGCACCTTTGGCGTCGGAGCGGGTGTCCCCTTCGTTTTCATCTTCATTATTGTTAAAGGCACTGCCGTGAATCGCCGCGGTAATACGACCTACATCGTCACCAGAGTCAAAGACCAGGCCGGTATTGGCATCCCAGATAGAGAAAGAGCGCGCACCATAGGCATACAGTTGCTCATAACGACCATCCTGATCCGCATCGCCACGTACCGTGCTCACAATAAGACGACCGATATCATCATCGTCGTTATTCACATAGGCAAAGTTATCCGCCAGGTCGAGGTCTTCTGCGCGCGACTCATCGATATAGGCCAAACAGCCATCATCTTCATCAAACTCTAAACCGCCTTCGGCCAAACAGCTGGCTTCATCGGCAGAGTCAAAGAAGTATTCACGACCATCGCCTTCGTTTGCCGAGACCACAAAATCCGCGCCCTGCCATTGGTAGGTGGCAATGGTATCCGGTTGATACATGCCGAACAGGCCTGGGTATTGTTGGAAGTTAATGCCGCCGTCTTTATCCGAGGCATCGATTAGCAAATTGCCCCAGTCCTTAAAACCCAGAGCACGTACTTCCAATGTCATATTTTCAAGGTCAACAACCGCAAGGGCGTTGTTTTCCTGCAATGACACATAAGCGGTTTTGCTGTCAGCGCTGATTGCCACATATTCCGGCTCAAGATCCATGGCTACTGTGGTATTGATCAACTGGCCCTTAATGGTACGGCCGGTTGGGTTGGCAAATACCACACCTTGGGCTTCAAGTTCCGCTTGTTGGTCATTGAATTGACTAAAACCTAGTAGGCTGGCCTCAATCGCCGGCTTACCCGATTCGATAGCAATAACGGCAATTGAACCTTCCGGATCAACACTGTAATCGCCCGCCGGCTCACCTTCATTGGCCACCACCACCTTGGCGCCATCCGGTGTAAAGGTCACCATATCCGGCAGGTAACCCACTTCAACATTGTGTAAGAACAACGGCGCTTCACCGCTGATATCATAAAACGCTACCTGACCTTTTACGCCTGTTTCAGCGGCCATGGCCACCGCCAGTAAGTCGTTGTTGGCGTCGATGGCGATACTGTTGGCATCGCCCGGCGTGTTAGCAGACACATCCAAGGTGGTTGTGATATCAAGATTGGTGCTGCTGATCACCCCTTCGTTATCAGCAACTAAAGCAGCGACATCGAAGTTATCGGCGGCAATAATTTCCACCGTGGCTTTATCGCCGGAGCTGTTAATAGCGTAAATTTGATGGGTACGGGCATGGAAAGCGACGATTTCCGCCGCCCCTTCCGGCGACTCTGCGTTAAGTACCGCGCGACCTACCAGTGTTAATTCCAGATCGCCACTGATAGCCTGACCTGACTCGCCCTGCTCACCTTGAGGCCCTTGTGGTCCGGTTGCGCCCACGCTGCCGTCGTCACCATCAAGTGAACAGCCCGCCAATACGCTGGCCAAAGTTAACGCTATTAATGTTTTTTTCATAACCCTGTCTCAATTGTTGTAAGAAATAGAAAGGGCTAAGTAAATAGTCGGAAGGTGACAATACAATGGCATGCTTATGAAAGGAGGATGACGATTTTATGGCAACGCCGGAACGCTCAGGCGTTGCCAGTGGGGATTAGACTAACTCAGCGAGCATGTCTTCACTGTATGGAGTCAGCGCCTGCTGGCCCTTGACCTTGGCGATCAAATCCGGATTAGCGATAAAGGGGCGGCCTATGGCCAACAAGTCAAAGCGTTCATTGGCAATGGCCTCGGCCCCTTGCTCTGGGGTATAGCTACCAACGCCCACCAAGGTGCCTTTATAGCGTTTGCGTAAATACTCCGAAGCGCGACCACCGAGATAATCAAATTCCATGGCATCATCGAAAATACCCAGATGCAAAAACGCCAGCTCCCGTTGATTGAGCTCCTGCAACAAATAATCAAAGGTCTTGGTGTCTTCGCTGTCACCGGGCTCAAGCAGGAAGTAGGCACCCGGAGACAGACGTAAACCAACACGCTCACCGCCGATACGGGCGGTTATGGCATCAACCACCTCCAAGGCAAAGCGGGCACGATTTTCGGCGCTGCCGCCATAACGGTCGTCCCGCTGGTTAACGCTGTGATGCAAAAACTGGTCGATCAAATAGCCATTGGCACCATGGATCTCGACGCCGTCAAAGCCAGCGGCAATGGCATTTTCTGCCGCTTGAGCATAATCACCGATAAGCTCAGCAATTTGCTCTTGGGTAGCGGCTTTCGGAGTCTGGTAGCTAAGCTCACGCATTCTTGGTACCGTACCTTCTATCCCGATGGCGCTGGCACTTAGCACCTCACCATCAAAAAAGTGAGGATGGGCAACGCGGCCAACGTGCCATAACTGGCAGAAAATTTTCCCGCCCTTGGCATGCACCTCATCGGTCACCTTACGCCACCCGGCTATTTGCGCCTCGCTAAAAATACCAGGTACATTGGGGTAGCCTTGGCCATCGGGGCGAATAATGGTGGCTTCGCTGATGATCAATCCCGCATCCGCTCGGCGTCCGTAATATTCGGCCATGGCCTGGGTGGGAACCAAGTCGTCATCGGCCATACAGCGCGTGAGCGGCGCCATCAAGACGCGATTGTTAAGCTTTAGTTCTGAGGATAAAGCATAGGGTTGTAACAATAAATCCGACATAATGACTCAATAGTTATTTGAATGTTCAATCAAGATAAGGGCACTTGAATGAACATTCAAGTATATCCAAAAAATAAATGATACTATCTTATGCATCTTAAAAATAAGGGACCTCTACGCCCATGCGCAGTGCCGAGTTCGACCGCTCCCATGTCTTAGAGCAAGCCATGCATACCTTTATGGAACATGGCTACGCCAAAGCGAGTATGCAGAAATTAACCCAGGCTACCGGTTTACACCCGGGCTCTATTTACTGCGCCTTTGGCAGTAAAAAGGGGCTGTTTATTGAGGCTGTCAGCTTTTATCATCAACAAAAATTGCAGGCCTTTGAGAGCCTGTTTAGCGAAGACCAGCCGGTACTTTCAAGCCTCAAAGAATTACTCGCCAATACGGTACAGGAGTGTGTACAGAACACCTGTGCCAAGGTCTGCTTGTTAACCCGCTCGCTCAATGAAATCGAAGGCCAGGATCCGGAGATCGCCCGACTAATCGCCACGAATTTACAACAAATTGAGCTCAGTCTTGGCGAGCAAATCGCCCGCGCCCAGCGCCAGGGTGAAGCCATCAGTGATGAGGAACCTTTAGCTTTAGCGCGCTTTATCACCATGGGGGTTTACGGTATGCGCACCTATGCCTTTACCAACGCCGATCAAAGCATTTTAGAGCAGATGGCCACGCAACTGCTCAGAGCCATTGAAAAACACTGACTTGATATCAGCGTGATGCGCCCTTATTGCTATACTAAGGGGTAAGCGCTTATCCAATAAGGCAAATTCTTGGTTAATTGCTTAATCACGCGCCGACCTTAATCGGCGCCCCACCCGATTTCTCTCTTAACGGTAATCGGAAGCCTCTTCACAGTGACGTTAATAACAACAGTAGAGGATGAAACACATGATAAATTCTGCATTGGTTGCCGAAGGCGGCGGCCAAAAAGGTATTTTTACCGCCGGTGTGTTAGATGCATTTTTAGAGCAAAAGTTTACCCCCTTCGATTTAAAAGTTGGCGTTTCTGCCGGCGCCCAGAACCTTGCCGCCTATTGCGCCAGAGCCCAACAGTACGCCCACACGGCGATACAACTGACCACAGAGCAACAGTTTTTTCGCCCGGCGCGGTTTTTTACCGGCGGCAATGTGATTGACCTGGATTGGTATTTTCATGAGGTGCAGCACAATGGCAAGGTGCGCTTTCCCACCACGCCCGCCAACCTGACGCCACAAAGCAACTTTTATGCGGTGGCCAGTCATTTTGACTCCTTCGCCCCCCATTATCTGCACACCTGGCACGATAATATGTTTTCGCACCTGAAGGCTTCTTGCGCCATCCCGTTTTTATATCGCCCCGGAGTTGAAGTTCAAGGGCAAGGGCTGATGGACGGCGGTGTCGCCGATCCGCTGCCTGTACGCTGGGCTCATGAACAAGGCGCGAAAACCATCTGGGTGATACGAACGGTGGAAGCCCATAATGACGGTAAGATGCCCATACTGGAGCGTTTAAAGCCGATCATGAGCCGCATTAATCAGTCGCCGCGCATGTTTGCCATGTATCACCATTATCAACGCCGTTATGCGGAAGCGGTGGACTTTATGAATGCGCCGCCAGAGGGCGTTAACATAGTACAAATAGCGCCGACCCGGCCCTTGCACTCCATGGTGTTGGGCTCAGATCCGGCAACCTTGCAGGACGACTATCGTCTCGGTTTTGAACTGGGAATGGATGCGGTGCAGAAATGGCAAGATGCCAGTGCTTATGTGGGGTGAAATTTAAAGCGGGCTTTCCACCCCACCCTAAGGCTAATCCTGATACAGGCTTTTGCCAAAGCGCTGCGACTTGGGCAAGTAGTGGTCGTTATAATCCAGTGAGTAGGCAATATGATGCGCCTTGCCCTTAAGCTCGGTACGCGGCACTAAGCCATAATAACGGGAGTCGGCACTGTTACGGCGGTTGTCCCCCATCATCAGGTAATGATCGGCGGGGATATGCACGGGAGCAAAATGGCCGCTGGCGCCAGGGCGGGTCTTATCTATACGGATAGCATGCACCACATCACCTAATTCCTCGGTAGCCAGCAGTTCGTCGGCGTTATCCTTTGTGATGGCATAAGTTAGCGCCTCACCGTTGATCGTCAGCACCTCATTTTTCATGGCCAGGGTATCGCCCGGCAGACCCACCACCCGCTTGATCAAGAGCTCATCAGCGGCGGCTGATTGAAACACCACAATATCACCGCGCTCGGGCTCGCCGGTACGCATCAGTGAATAGCTGGTGAAGGGAATACGTAAATCATAAGCCATCTTATTAACCGTGATTTGATCGCCAATTTCTATGGTTGGTAACATGGAGCCACTGGGGACCCGATACCAGTCGGCAAAGGAGCTGCGCATGGTAAATAAACAGGCGAGAAAAAGGATCAGGCCCCAGTTATTTTTGAGGCCTTTATGCAATATCAAGGAAAGAGAAGAAATGGCTAGCGATGATTTATTGTTGGCTGCTTTTTTTAACATCGGACGCTCCGGGCGAATTATGCTTTCATCCTTAGAGCGCCTGGTGTTGGAAAAGTTTAGCTGCAAATGTAACAACTTATATAGTCGCTACATTAGCCTTCGGATTGTTCCCCAGAAGATAAGTGCCGCGACACCCACCAGGTTGCCAGTTGCAGCATCAGGGCACAGGCCAAACAAGCCAGCAAACCGCTGACCTGATACAACCAACCGGACAGCAAGGTGCCAATTAAGCGACCGCTGGCATTGGCCATATAATAAAAGCCCACATCCAAGGATACGGCATCGCGGTCAGCCAGCTTCACAACCAGATAACTGTGCAGCGACGAGTTAATGGCAAACACGGCACCAAACAGCAATAAACCCAGTACTAAAACCCAGGTTTGAGCGTTGCTGTTATTGCCGATAAAGACCAAGGCCAGCAGCAAGAGCAAGGTCACCAGAGCCAGCAAACCACTGTAACGCTGCGCCTGCTTAAACACCGAATGACTGTTACTGCGGGTAAACCTGGGCGCCATGCTTTGCACCACACCGTAGGCAATGATCCACAGCGCCATAAAGCCGCCCACCTGCTGATGCTGCCAGCCCAGTTGGCTGATAAAAAACACCGGCAAGGCCACCACAAACCACACATCCCGTGAGGCAAACAAAAACAAGCGCGCCAAAGACAAGCGGTTTAAGGCAGCGCTTTTAGAAAACACATCCTTAAACTTGGGCTTAAACTTGCTGCGTCCCAAGTCTTCACCCAGTAATACTGAGCTAAGCACAAAGCCCAAGGCTACCAGGGCGATTAACGCCCATACCGCGCCTTGAAAAGACAGCATGGATAACAATAAACCACCAAGAAAGTACCCTAAACCCTTAAGGGCATTTTTCGAGCCGGTAAGCAGTGCCACCCACTGGTATAAACGCCCCTGCTGTTGCTCCTTGACCACGAGCTTAATGGCGCTTTTGGCACTCATTTTATTGAGATCCTTGGCGATGCCACTGAGCGCTTGCGCCGCCATCACCCAGAGCACGGTTAACAGGCTTTTATCCACCAAGAGCATGGCCAGGGCGCCGATTTGCAGCGCCATGCCCAGTTGCATGGTGCGATTAAGCCCGATGCGGGCGCCAAGCCAGCCGCCCACCAAGTTAGTGACGACACCAAAAAACTCATAAAACAAAAACAGCATGGCTATCGCCAAGGGCGTATAGCCAAGCTGATAAAAGTACAGCACCACCAACATACGTAGGGCGCCATCGCTTAGGGTAAAGGCCCAGTAATTGGCGGTGATCACCCCATACTGCTGCAGTGGCGTTGACTTCATCATGATGTGCCCTAATTAAAGATCCGCGGCTACTTTTGCGACCAGCTCGGCGCTACGATTGGCATAGCCCCACTCATTGTCATACCACAAGTACAATTTGGCCTGAGTGCCGTTCACCACCATGGTTGAAAGCGCATCGACTATGCTCGAGCGCGGGTCGGTGCGGTAGTCAATCGACACCAGCGGCTTTTCCTCATAACCCAAAATGCCTTTTAGCTCGCCCTCGGCGGCGGCCTTAAACCAGGCGTTGAGCTCCTGCTCCGTGGTTTCACGCTCCAGCTCGAACACGCAGTCCGTGATTGAGGCATTGGCAAGGGGCACACGAATGGCGTGACCATTAAGCTTGCCCTTAAGCTCGGGGAAGATATGAGTAATGGCGGTGGCCGAACCCGTGGTGGTCGGAATAAGGCTCATGCCACAGGCCCGGGCACGGCGCAGATCCTTATGCGGCGCATCCAAGATGGTTTGCGTATTGGTGATATCGTGCACCGTGGTCATGGAGCCGTGCTTAATGCCGATATTATCTTGCAGCACCTTAACCACAGGCGCCAAACAGTTGGTGGTGCACGAAGCAGCCGTCACAAGATCATGCTCATCGCTCTTATAGAGATGATCGTTCACCCCCATGACGATATTGAGCACGCCCTCTTCTTTAACCGGGGCCGTTACCACTACTTTTTTAACCCCTTGATCTAGGTATTGCTGCAACAACGCACGGGTTTTCATTTTGCCTGAAGCCTCAATCACAATATCGCATCCTGACCAGTCAACCTCGGCAATCGTCTTTTGCTGTGAGCAACTTAGGGTTTGGCCGTTAACCAGCATGTGCCCATCGCTGGCGCTTGGGGCGTGATGCCAACGACCGTGCACGGAATCAAATTCTAATAAGTGCGCCAAGGTGGCGGCATCGCCGCCTGGGTCGTTGATCTGTACAAACTCAAGCTCGGGCCAGTCGAAGGCGGCGCGCATGATCAGCCGCCCCATGCGACCAAAACCATTGATCCCTACTTTGATTGTCATCTGTATCTCCTTTGGGTGAAATTCACCCTAGTTGCAGCATGAAGCCTGGCGCTCGGGCCTGGCTCCCATATTGTCTAAACCGGTTAAGGCCGCAGCCAGAAGGTGCGGGTTCTCAGTTAATGTGGTTTCTAATACCTGACGCTGCCAGCTCGGCAACTGCTCGTTAATGCGGTAGTAGACCCATTGTTTATGCTTGCGCGTACACAAGAGTTGCGCCTCTTTCAATAGCGCTAAATGCCGGGATATTTTCGGCTGACTCAGTCCTAATGCACTGACCAGCTCGCACACACACAACTCCCCCTGATGTAAAATCAGCAGGCAAATAAGTAACCGAGTGTCATCGCTTAGTGCTTTAAAAAAGTTAACGGCCATCTTGTATATATGAAATTTCGTATGTGGCGAATACTAGCCCAGCTTTTTTATATACGCAATATCGTATATAGCTAATCTTTCCTAACGCCAAGGCATAAAAAAAGCCGCTCAAGGCGGCTTTGACATAACAACAATGGAATTATAAAAACTTGGCGAGGTTTTGCACCTGATCCAACATGCGGTTAGAAAAACCCCACTCGTTATCGTACCAGGCCATCACCTTAACCAGTTTGCCATCAACCCGGGTTTGCGTGGCATCGAATACCGATGAAGCCGGGTTATGGTTGAAATCGATAGACACCAGCGGCAGCTCGTTATAGGCCAGCACCTCAGCCATGGCACCTTGGGAAGCGGCCTTCACTGCGGCATTAACTTCCTCGATACTGGTTTCGCGCTTGGCGATAAAGGTCAAATCAACCAAGGACACATTAATGGTCGGCACCCGCACCGCCATGCCATCGAGCTTACCGGCCAATTCCGGCAGCACTAACCCCACCGCCTTGGCAGCCCCGGTTTTGGTCGGGATCATCGACTGCGTCGCACTGCGCGCCCGATAGAGATCCGGGTGATAAACGTCTGACAGGTTTTGGTCGTTAGTATAGGAATGAATGGTGGTCATGCTGCCCTGCTCTATACCTATGGCATCGTTTAGGGCTTTAGCGACAGGAGCCAAACAGTTGGTGGTACAAGAGGCATTGGAAATAATGTTGCATTGAGCATTGAGCACCTCGTCGTTAACACCATGCACTACCGTGGCATCCATATCTGTGCCTGGCGCAGAGAGGATCACCTTCTTGGCACCCGCTTCAATATGCTTGGCCGCCGCTTCGCGGGAAGTAAACAGGCCAGTACACTCTAAAACGATGTCGACGCCGAGCTGTGCCCAAGGCAGGTTTGCCGGGTCGCGTTCCTGCAGCAGCTTGATCTCATATGACCGACGATCATTACATCATCTTGCAGGCTGACTTTTTGCGAAAACTGCCCGTGTACCGAGTCAAATTGGGTCAAATGAGCGTTAACATTAGCCGGTGCCAAATCATTAATGGCAAGGATACTGATGTCTTTATTACGACCTGATTCATACAGTGCTCTAAGGGTGTTACGACCGATGCGACCATAACCATTGATAGCTACCTTAATCATCTTCACTCTCCCCGTTATTATTTAAGTTGGCTGGCTTGGTGCGCAAGTTCTTCTATCGCTTGCCAGTCCTTGTTTTCGATTAATTTTTTATCCAGCATCCAGGTACCGCCGACACAGACTACGTTATCCAAGGCCAGGTACTCAGGTGCGCTTTGTAGGCTGATACCGCCGGTGGGGCAGAATTTAATACCGGGTAAAGGGCCACCGATGGATTTGAGCATGGCCGGACCGCCCGCGGCCGCCGCCGGGAAAAACTTTAAAAAGGAGAAGCCACGCTCGGCGAGCCTCATTACTTCGCTTGGTGTGGCCGCTCCGGGCAAGAAGGGAATATCGCTTTGGCTGGCCAAGGCCAGTAATTCATCGTTCACGCCCGGGCTCACCATAAAGTCGGCACCGGCGTTTACTGAGGCTGCAAAAGTGGCCTTATCGATCACCGTCCCCGTGCCCACATAAGCGTCGGGAACGGTTTCTTTCATAATTTTCACTGCCTCTGCCGCCACCGGGGTGCGCAGGGTAATTTCCAAGGCGCGCAAGCCCCCCTTGTACAGAGCCTGAGCCAAGGGAGCGGCGTCCTCAAGGCGCTCAATCACCACCACAGGAACCACGGGTGCCGATGCTAAAATCTGTTCTATTGCCATGTTAAATCCTCATTCCCAGTGACATTATTCTTGTTCGTAGGCCGGTGCGAAGGCACTGGCTCCTAAATCAGCGCTGCTGACAATATTTCTAAATCCAGCAAACAGTTCGCGGCCGGTGCCATAGGTGGCGCCGCTGTGCACCAGTTCGATGTCACGGGCGGCCAACTCTTCATCGCTGACATGCAGTTTTAGTACGCCGTTTGGCGCGTCTAATGTCAGCAAGTCGCCGTCTTTGATTTTGGCTATCATGCCGCCTTCAACCGCTTCAGGAGCCAAATGAATGGCCGCGGGTACCTTACCCGAGGCGCCGGACATACGCCCGTCGGTAACTATGGCCACCTTAAAGCCTTCATCTTGCAAGCTGGCCATAACCGGGGTCAGCTTATGCAGCTCCGGCATGCCTTTGGCTTTTGGCCCCTGCTCCTTGATCACGGCAATAAAATCCTGGTTGAGTTCGCCGCGAGCAAAGGCGCTTTGCAGCGATGCCTGATCGGCAAACACCTTGGCCGGAGCACTCACTACCTGATGTTGCTCCTGCACTGCGGAGACCTTGATCACCGCCTTGCCAAGATTGCCGGTCAGCAGTTGCAGACCGCCGCTGCGGTTAAATGGATTATCCGCCGGACGTAACACCTCCTGATCATGGGATTGCTCGGCGCACGGCACCCATTTCACCTTGGTCGGGCCATTGTTATCGGAGATGATTAAATTCACATCTTTATCCAAGCGCGGCTCTGTGGTGTAGGTTTCAAGCCCCTCACCCAAGATGGTTTTGACATCATTGTGCAGCAGGCCTTTGGCAAGCAATTGCTTCATCAAATAGCCCATGCCGCCAGCGGCCTGGAAATGGTTTACATCGGCAGAGCCGTTGGGGTAGATACGGGTTAACAGAGGCACGACTTCGGATAAGTCCGCCATGTCTTTCCAGGTCAGTTCAACACCTGCGGCCTTGGCCATGGCCACCAAGTGGATGGCATGGTTGGTCGAACCGCCGGTGGCCAAAAGGCCAACCAGACCATTGATAATGGTTTTTTCACTCATCACCTCGGCCATGGGCACCGCATCCTTACTTGTGACTAGCTGTTTAAGCATGGTCTCTACCGCGTGTGCGGTCAAACCATCGCGCAGCTCGGTATAAGGGTTCACAAATGAGCTGCCCGGCAGGTGCAGGCCCATGATCTCCATCAGCATTTGATTTGAGTTCGCAGTACCGTAGAAGGTGCAGGTACCGGCGCTATGATAAGACTCGCTTTCGGCCTTTAACAGCTCTTCACGGCTGACAAGGCCCTGGGCAAATTTTTGTCTTACGCGGGCTTTTTCTTTGTTGGGAATGCCTGAAGGCATGGGCCCTGCTGGCAGGAAAAATACCGGTAAATGGCCAAATGATAAGGCGCCAATAACCAGTCCAGGGACGATTTTGTCACACACGCCCAAACAGAATACGCCATCGAAAACATCGTGTGATAAGGCGATGGCCGTCGACATGGCAATCACATCGCGGGAAAACAGCGACAGGTCCATGCCATCACGCCCCTGGGTCACGCCATCGCACATGGCCGGCACGCCGCCGGCAACCTGAGCAGTGGCATCGAATTTGGTAGCGATTTGCTTAATTAAATCCGGGTATTCCTTATACGGCACATGGGCCGACAACATGTCGTTGTATGAATTGATAATGGCTAAATTTGGCTTTTCATCACCGCTTAGACGCGCCTTGTCATCGCTTGTACAAGCCGCCATAACATGGGCAAGGTTGCCACATCCGATACCAGCACGTACGCGCGTTTGTGATTTAGCCGCTTGCATACGGGCCAAATAGGCGGCACGGCTCGCTTTACTGCGTTCGATTACCCGTTCGGTGACTTCTTTAATACGCGGATGCAACATAGTTCTGCTCTTTCTTGCCAGTAAGTCGATAAAAGGCTCAGCACATCAGTACAGACTCCCCGCACTGAGGTACTGAGCAGCTTGGATTACCCGTTCAAAGGTACGTTGCCAACTCGTCTCTCACAACCGAGCTGACACCGGTGTCAGGATATTAACTCACAACCATGACACCGGTGTCAACCCTCCATGTAAATTTAGTCTAAAAAATCTATGTTGCGAGTTTTTGACCTTTTATTGCCATTTTTCACACCAGCTGAGGGCACTTGGCAAAGATTGAAGAAAGAGCGCCGAAAACAAAAAACCAACACCTGGGCAAACCCGGATGTTGGTTTTTAATTTCCGTGCAATTGGGGTTTAAAACGTTAGGACTTTGGCGCTGCGGTGGACTCGCGACAAATAAGTTTGGCTTCCAAGGTGATTTGCAGCGGCTCTTTTTGCTGCTCTTCATCGCCATTATCGCCCTGGTTGATTTGCTCGATTAAATGCTCAACCGCCAGGCGTGTCATCTCCTCCACCGGCTGGGCTATGGTGGTGAGCCCGGGCCAGATATGGCGCGCAATGGGAGCATTATCAAAACCGGCAATGGCAATATCGTCGGGGACCTTTAAATCCATTTGGGTGGCCGCTTTGAGTACTGCCGCCGCCATATAATCATTTGAGGCAAACACGGCGGTGGGTCTGGGGTCTAAATGCAATATGGTTTCGGCGCTGTCGGCACCTGAGTGATAGGAGAAATTCCCCTCTTCCACCAGATGCTCCTGATAGGCAATGCCATGTTCGGCAAGCGCCCGGCGATAGCCGTTAAAACGCTGCTCGGTGGCACTGTGATCCGGATGGCCCTTAATAAAGGCAATGTCTTTGTGACCGAGCTCGATAAGCAGCTCGGTAATTTCAAAGGCACCCTGCTCGTCATTGCTGCGCACCGAAATCGACTCATCATCGAGTTTCACCGAAGCCACCCGGGCAAAGGGCACTTTTTTCTGACGTAAAAAGGCCACCAGCTCACCGTGGTCGGAAAACGGTGGCGTTAATACCAGGCCATCGATACGTGAGGTTTGTAACAGTTGCTCAATATTGTCGAGCAGCGCCTGACCGCGCAGCTCACAAGGATGGATCAAGAGATTAAAACCATGTTGATGGCAGGCCGCCAAAGCACCGCTTTGCAGACGGGTAATATAACTTTTCGAAGGATTGTCGTATAAGCAGGCAATAATAAAGCTGCGATTACGGGCCAATCCCCGGGCAATAGGGTTAGGTGTATAGTCGAGCTCTTTAAAGGCCTTAAGCACCTTTTCCCGGGTCACGTCGCTGACGTTGGGCTCATTATTAAGCACCCGGGAGACGGTCTTTTTCGATACACCAGCATAGCTAGCAACACTGTTTATAGTTATCTTTTTCATCGTTGACTAGTATCTTCCTTAATCGCCTTGCCTTGTCGAACAGCCCGTTGAGCTAGCCGTTGGGCTCGCCGTATGAATACAGGCCGCGGCGCCAATAAAGGGAATATGTTCTTGGCACACCAAGGTCACAGGTATTTGACTGTTATACTGCGACATCACCCCTTTAGCAATAAATCGTTCATTAAATCTACTCGTTAGCAGCCGCTGTTGCATACGCGGCAAAATACCGCCACCGATAAATACGCCGCCTAATGCACCAAAGCTCAGGGCTATATCACCGGCAACGCTGCCAAGCCAATCGCAAAAATGGTTCAGGGTACGCTCGGCAATCATACATTCTTTATTTTCTGCCAGAGCCGCTATTTGCGCCGCATCTATGTCTTCTACCGTTTGCCCATGAACCTTGGCCATGGCGCGATACAGACGGGCGATGCCGGGGCCGGCAAAGACATTTTCCACCGACACATGTTGCAGGTCTTCGCGCAGCACATTATGCAATTGACGGTCTAACTCTGTCACCGGGGCCAAACTAATATGCCCCGCTTCACAGCTCATTACCGCCTGTTGACCCTGCGAGCGCACCAGACAAGCGGCGCCAAAGCCGGTGCCCGGTCCGAATACGGCGATATTGGCATGCTCCTGGGCAATGCCTTGCTTAACGCAGATATTATCGCGCTCATTCAAATAAGGAGCGGCATAGGCAAAGGCGGCAAAATCGTTGATCACTTGTAAATTGTCAAACCCGAAACGCTGCTTCAGTTGCTGGGTATTAAATTGCCACCCCAAATTGGTGAGCATCACTTCTGCCCCCTTAACCGGACCGGCTACTGCCAGACAGGCTCGGGTAATGCTGATGGCATTAATCTGAGATAAATAGGCATCGACCGCGTCTTCAAAAGATTTAAAGTCGCAGCTTGGAAAGGTGTGCTGATGTTCAATGGCGAAAGATTTGCTGCTATTGCAGTAGTCGGTAATTAACGCAAAACGGGCGTTAGTGCCGCCAATGTCGGCGACTAAAATAGGTGCAAAAGCCACCTTGTTACCTGCCTGTGGACCTGATGAACTCATTGTCGTTTCTCTTTTTTAATTTATACCAAGTTTTTGGGATTTCCAGGTTTTCCCCAGAGCATTACTTAATCCCAACATTGACTTACCTGGCATAAACTTATTAAGTTTATGTTAGCAGTTCTTTTTTCGCGCTACTGAAAAAAGTGCTGCCCGGGCAGCGGGCAGCCAAACCGTTTTGTGACAACAAAATGATAAAACGCTGACATTATGACACCGGTGTCAGACGGTGATCAATAAAAATTTTCAGTTCCCGCTAAAAATATTGCAAAATGCGCCCCCTATTCGGCCTAATGGCCAAGTGCAAATGCGCACCTAGAATTTCAGCCGGGTTTGTATTAACCCATGAGGACATACATGAAAGGTAAAGCCACCTCCTTCGATATCGCCCACTATGCCGGGGTATCGCAATCAACGGTGTCACGGGCACTGCGCGGCAGCCCCTTGGTCAATGAAGAAACCCGCCGCCGGGTGGTCGAGGTAGCGCGTAAGCTCAATTACAAGGTCGATAAAAATGCCAGTAACCTGAGGGCACAGCAAAGCTCGACTCTGGCGGTACTGCTGTTTGAAGACCCAACCTCGGATGAGTCTCAGATCAACCCCTTTTTCTTGTCCATGCTCGGCTCAATTACCCGAGCCTGTGCCAAGGCCGGCTATGATCTGTTGGTGTCCTTTCAATCCAGCAGCAACGACTGGCACGCCGATTATGCCGAAAGCCACCGCGCCGATGGTATTATCCTGCTCGGCTACGGCGACTATATGGACTACCAAAGCAAGTTTGAGCGCCTGCTAGAGAGCGATACCAAGTTTGTGTGCTGGGGTGCCAATGTTGAAGGACGCCCGGAGTTAACCGTCAGCTGTGACAACAGTCGCGGCGGCGCCCTGGTGGCCGAGCACTTAATTGAATTAGGACGCACCGACTGTGCCTTTATCGGCGATACATCACACCATAGCCCGGAGTTCAGCGCCCGTTTTAATGGCTTTGCCGAGCGCCTTAAAACTCATGGTGCTCATGTGAGCGAACGCAAAATAGCCACCGCAATTTCCACCGAGGAGTCCGGCTATCAGGCGACCAAGTCCTTATTGGCCAATAACATTAAATTTAATGCCCTGTTTGGCGCCAGCGACCTCATTGCCATAGGCGCCATTCGCGCATTGCAGGAGGCAGGCTTAAGGGTGCCCCATGATGTGTCCGTGGTTGGCTTTGATGACCTGGCTGTGGCGCGTTTTTGCACCCCGCCACTGTCGACTGTGCAGCAAAACACCACACTCGCCGGGCAAATGCTGGTCGCTAATTTATTGAATTTGATAGCAAAGCAGGAAGTGGATGTTGCCAGCAGCGTCTTACCACCACAATTGATTGTTAGACAATCAAGTAAATAGGTAATGCAGTTTTGTCTAATAGAAAGGCAGTGTTAGGAAATAATAACCTTTTCTGTTAGCCCTTGTGGCAAGGGTAAACCGAGTTTACTCTTGCCTCTTATCTCCCATATCTCATCCACATCGGCGGCATCGACCTCTAATATAAAGCCGTCTGACAGGCTGATAAATCCGAGTCTCGATGCAAGCTCTTCATCATGGGTTATTAAACCAAATGCTTTGGAACGAGAACTATATCCGCAAATAATAAACTCCAGCCCCTTGTAACGCCCTCTTGTTGCTACTTCATAAGCATTGTTCATATCTGCAATCTTGATGCTTTTACAATAGCGGCCTTCGTTGTCATCTAATTTAAACCCCTTGATATAACCTAACTTTTTTGCATAGGAGATTTCTCTCATATGATCTATATCTGGGTCTGATATGCCATGCCCGTAATACTCCCTGACCAGCATATGGGTATTATTATACAGGGTGTAAGTTCCATTTCTTATTTCCACACTATTACCTCGAGTAAAGCTGGTTTCTCTGGTTTATATCTACGCCAACTTACATCAGGTAAATTCATTGCGCCTAGTTTAACGATCACTTCTTAACAGCGTCTAGATAAAACAACCAAGAACACTCACAGGAGTATAACGCACACCTTGATACACATGCTAATTAACTGCTTGTTTTATTTACAATAATAAATCAAGGGCTATTATGAAAATGCCCCCCTAGTCAATAACAATAAAAGAAGGAACTTGTCCTACGTCTCGCAGCTTTTTCCTAAGTGCATTAAGTATTGCCGTATTAGCCGGTTGTGGTGGCTCAGGCGGCTCTGATTCAACAACGCCCCCTGAACCCAGCGGTAAAACGTTAACCATTACCGCTGTGTATAGGGACGCGTGTGGCAACGAAACCCCGGACAGGGATGCAGCCCTGATCATACATAATGCCGATTATTCCAACAAAGCCACGGTGTATGCCGATGACAATGGCGTCATTAGCTACCCAACAACGAAGGATCACGAAACATTTTCTTTAGTCAGGCTAGTCCAAGAGAAAATCGATGGTATTACGCCCGTAGATTTGCTCACCTTCGTTGACCACCCTGTGATCGATTTAGGAAAAAACGCTTTGCAAACGGATGATACCAGTGCATGTGAATGTAGGACCAGCAATGTACAAGTAGCCATCCCCGCACGCGTTAACAGCTATGTAGAAAGTAGCATGTTATATGGTGCAATGTTCGACACCTATCAAAAAGGCGTTGGTTCAGTCACGTACCAAGCAGTTGTTCAGTGTAAACAAAGTGGTTCCGAGCAATGGCCGCAGCTTTCTGTGATTAACCAGTTTAGCTCGCCGGAGCAAGCGTATGGCGCTTTATTCGCCGACCTCAATGACGGTGGCACAACTGAGGTTGCAGCGGAGCTTGTCGGTACCCCTGTTGTCATTAATTCTGATATGTTTTAAAAGCAAGTCTCTGCTATCGTTGATAGTAATAGTCACTTGTACAATTATGGAGTTAACGGCTCCAAAGATGTCTTCGCTTTCACCCATGAAAGCATAGAGAACCACAGCATTACTGCATACGAACATGAAAATTTAGACAATCCATCCGGTGATGGGTACATCATTACCTCATCAACGGTCAGAACCAAAGAGATTAATCAAGCATTTGATTTACCACCCATGGCTCTGAGCTTAGATGACCTGGCCTCTGTACTGACTCTTGACGGTCAAGATTATGATATAGCCCAAAGCGGCGTAGACTACGCTTTCATTTTCATTGGCATGGAAGCCTCTTACAATAATCGTCCACTTCTTGGCTGGAGTATTTTTGCGCCGCCAAGCGGCACAAGTGTAAACATCGAAAATTTAAACCTTGCTGAGTTTATAGATGAGTCAGTACTTGAGTCTAAGGTGAATTCACTAAGTATGTCTGTAACAGCTAGAGACTATGGCGGCATAGCCGGCTACGAAGACTATATGAAGCGACGTCCGACTAGACAACCCAGTACCTTTAATGACCCTGAATATGCGCAAGCTAAAACCAAGACAGTTCAATTGACAGTCGATGACCTTAGTTACTCGAAATCAGCCTTGTCTAACCTAATACCGACACAGTTTTAAACGACTCCACACTAAAATGCCGCCTATAAATATAGGCGGCATTTTTTGCCTAATTGGACGCAGCCCAATTAATTTTGCTTAAGTTTTTGCTCTACCACAGGATAGTGATCCCACACCCGTTTATCGCTTAGTGAGCGCAGCAGTTTCACGTATTCGGCGTGAGTCCATGCCAGAGGTGTGGCCGAGTTGGTGCCCTGCCCCATCTCATAACCGAAGGGGTTAACGCCAACGCCATCCCATACCTGCTCTGGTAGCATCATGCCCTTATTGGCAAAGCCTTCCATACCGCGTACATAGGTGTGCTGGATATCCGCATACTTCTGCGCCGCAGCGTCGCCTGTTAGCGATTGCGCCACGGCAATTTCATAGTGACCGCGCTCACCGGTAAAGAAGGGCCATACACGACCGCGTTGACCATCGCTATTCACTCCACCCTCGGCGTAGTTGGTACCACGTTTTTCATCTTCACCATAGCCATCGTTACCGTAACGGCGCCAGCCCGGGAAGGCCTCGCCTTCGGCATCGGTGAAGCTGTATTTAACGCGCAGGTTTTCCGCTAGGGTTTGATCATCGTACTCCGGCAGTGATTCGAGTACCGAGTCACTGCTTGCTGCACGTACGCCATAACGCACCAGCTCCAGGAAACCGCCATCGAGGATCAGCTTCTTATCCATGCCCTGACGGCCATTGTTGGCGGCCAACTTGGTATCGGCGTTGGCATTCAGGTCCTGAGCGATACGCACAAAATAACGGCCATTGGCATTGTCGCCCTTGAGCGTACCCTTGGTAGTAAACATCAGGGCTTCAACGTCCTGGTTATATTGTTTGGCCGTTGCTAGGTAACGTGCAGCATTTTTATCATCGCCGCTGAGCTTGGCGATTTCCGCGGCACTGATAAGGCCCGCAATAACCGCGGCCGTGGTTGAGGGCGAATAACCGGCCTGCTCTTCCCAACGCTCTTGTTGGGTTAACGGCGGGGTGATCTGCACATCATTCCAAAGAATTTTCGCCAGGCCACCGTCAACGAGAAAGTCGGCGGCAGGTTTAAGCATATCTGCATACCAGTTGCTTAACTCTTCCTTGGTGAGTACCTCACCCTGGTAAAGTTTCCACGCCAGCATAATAGGCATGGCGGTTTGATCCAGCTGGACACCCACCCATTCCAACTCACCATCAACATGGGTCTTTTGTAAGAACCAGCCACTGTCGCCCTGATTACCGGGCGTGTTTTCATGCACCTGCACCTTAGGCAGGTAGTTGAATGCAGCCTTAGCGGTGTCACTGTCGCCCATGGCCAAAAACGCCATGGCCACCTGATAGAAATCACGCACCCAAACCGCCTTATAGCCTGTGTGCCCCTGCTCGGCTTTGACCGTATCACCCCAAGGGTTCGACAAGGACGCAATAAGCGCGCCGGCGTGAGTTTTATCTTCCTGCGCTTTAAGCACCAGAGCACTGGTGTTAAGCAGCTTGCCGCCGTCTTTGGTCGCAGCGTATAAGTCAGCTACAGACAGGCTTTGCAAATAGTCCTGCCAGCCAATAAAGTCGCCTTGGCCATTGTAATGCGCCAATACTGTGTCATAGCCTCGACTCAGGGTCTTTTGTCCCTCGGCCAGAGCGCTTTGCTCCGTGTTGCCATAGCTCAGTACCAAATCAAATTCGGTACCTTCTTTAATCTCACCCAGGGTCGCACTCATGGTGACGTTCCCGGTTTGCTCGCCGGTGCTGGTGTAGCGGGCAAAGCTATTACCTTTATTGAGCTGGGTTAAACGGTCGCTTTGACCGAAAAAGCCTACCGAAGCATCTTTTAGGCCCCGTTTGCTTTGCAGGCTTAAGAAGTGTTTGCCTTGGCTGTAGGCAAGCAATGCATCGCCGGCCACCTTGGCGCTGTCATTTAAGCCATCATTATTTACAAAGGGATTAACCTGCACATGGGCGCTTAGGCCAGGCTGGTTTGCTTCAAAGCGCACGCGCACCATCAGCGACTGAGCATCCGGATCGGTAAAGATATCCTTGATAATACGAAAACGCCCCTGCTCATCTACACTGGTTACCCGGTAGGCCAAAGAAAGCGGACGGCCTTGCTCGTCGGTATCCAGGTACTCAACCGTGTTTTTTAAGCCATCTTGCTCGCTGACCACAAAGTCATCGCCGGTGACAATAAACTGCATATCGCGAATTTGCGCCTGGTGGATAAGGCCAAACATGGTTTCGGTGATCATACCTTTAGCCAGGGAGAACCACACCTTAGACACGGGGCCGGTCGCAGCCTGCTCGCTGTATTGGCCGTTATGATAGGCCTCAAACGAGGTGCCTATGCCGGTTTTGCCCGAATAGGCCCAATAAGGGGTGTCACCTGGTGCACCCGGCGCTACCGCCTGTACCTGAGTTGTTTGCTGCTCGGCGCTGTTACAGCCCGTCAGCCCTGCGACCAGCATGGCCGCCATAACTGAATTTAAAACTTTCACTGAGTGTCCCCTTATTATTTTACTAATTTGACTCGACTAACCGCGATGGCACCTAGGACAAAGGAAATGCCGCCAATCACTAAGGCATAAATAGGCTGGTTGGCGAACCCATGCTTGAGAATAAGACCCAGGACGCTGGCCGCGAGCAACTGTGGAATAACGATAAAGAAGTTAAAAATACCCATGTAGACCCCCATTTTTGCGCTCGGCAAAGTGGTCGATAGCATGGCGTAAGGTAAAGAGAGAATCGACGCCCAGGCAAAACCTATGCCTACCATGGGTAACATCAACCAGCTTGGATCTGCAATAAACATAAAGCTGATTAGCGCCGCCGCGCCTAAGATAAGATTCAGCGCATGGGTCAAACGTATGCCCATGCGCTTAACCATGATAGGAATAATCAAGGCAGCCAAAGCGGCAAAACCATTGTAGGCGGCAAACAGTACACCCACCCAGTCGGCACCGTCGTTATAGGCCTTGGAAGTCACATCTAAGGTATCGTAGTGGTAACTGGTTACCGCCGCCGTGGTATAAATCCACATGGCAAAGAGTGAGAACCAGCTGAAAAACTGCACCCAGGCCAGCTGGCGCATGGCCGTTGGCATGGTGAAAACATCGTAAACCACGGCGAAAAAGCCGTTTTCTGTGTATTCCTTCGCTTGCTGCCACAGGGCAATGCCTTGCAACAAGGCAAAGGCCACTAGTCCGGCGCCCAGCAGATACAGCTCTTTTTCCAGATCTAGGGCCGTCACCAAGGCGATAATAGACACGCCAATCACACCACTGATGCTCATGGTGCGGCCAAAATTAATCTCTTGCTTTTGCATGTCGCTCTCAAGATGCGCTTCGCTCTTTTCAAACGCCGCCAACTGCTCTGGACTGTATTCCTTGGTGGTAAACACTGTCCACATCACGCTCACCAATAAGAAGGCACCGCCAATATAGAAGGCATATTGCACCGACTCAGGGATCACCCCGGCAGCGGCAGTATTGCTGACATCAAACCAGTTACTCAGAATCCAAGGCAGACTTGAGGCCACCACGGCGCCTATGCCGATAAAGAAGCTTTGCAGCGAATAACCCAGGGCCCGCTGTTTATTCGGCAGATTATCGCCCACTAAGGCACGAAACGGCTCCATGGTAACGTTAATGGACGCGTCCATAATCCACAGCATACCGGCGGCAACCCACAGAGTTGGCGAGTTCGGCATTACCAGAAGTGCTGCCGTGGTCACTATGGCACCATAGAAAAAGTAAGGACGACGACGGCCTAAGCGTCCCCAGGTTTTATCGCTCATATAGCCGATGATCGGCTGTACGATCAAACCGGTTAAAGGCGCTGCGACCCAAAGAATGGGAATATCATCGATATCGGCACCCAGGGTTTGGAAAATACGACTGACATTGGCATTTTGCAGGGCAAAGCCGAATTGTATGCCCATAAAGCCCAAACACATGTTCCAAATTTGCCAGAAGCTCAGGCTAGGCCTTTCAATATTCATCTACTTGGATCCCCATCTGAAACACGGTAACGCCCTGATATGGCAACTTGATTGGAATTTCCTTATCTAAATACAGAGGATCCGTACCCAGGAGGGTTTTCCCGACCATGGCTTCCTCTGGCTCAATATCCACAAACACCGGATGCTTGCCAAAGTTAGCAACCACGACAATACGCTGATCGCCTAGCCTGCGCTCAAAACTGATCACTGCATGGGGCGCCGAGTTTGGCACTGGGATCAGCTCACCGGCGACAATTGCAGGAAGAGAATTAAGCGCCATCAAATCTATATAAAACTGGCGCAGCGCACGCTGCTCATCGTTAAGCGCGCCGCCGTCGAACTTGCCGCCATTCATCCACTGCTGATGCGCGGGCACGCCGATATAATCAAAAATACTGGTGCGCGTTGGGTCGCCGAATCCCGGCTCTTCAGAGCCGTCTTCGCCCACGGTTTGGCCGAAATACAGCATGCTAGGTGAGCGCCCAATCAGGGTTGAGACCGTCATCGCCGGCTTGCCCCAGCGCATATCGCCAGCAAAATCCGGGCTCGCCAGGCGCTGCTCATCGTGGTTTTCCAAAAAGTGCAGCATATGCTGTTCAATATCTGCCACCTCTTGGTGCGTTGCCAGCAGCTCGCTGGCCTCTGCTTTACCTTGAATAATGGCCTTAAGGCTGTCGTAGAAACCGACCTTGTCGTACAGGTAATCCATCTTGCCTAAATGAATATAAGGGCGGTACAGCTCGGGGTTATAAACCTCGGCCAGCAAGAAGGCATCCGGGTTGCTCATCTTGATGGAGGAGTTTAAAAAGCTCCAAAATTCCACCGGCACCATTTCCGCCATATCGTAGCGGAAGCCATCGACGCCCTTTTCGAGCCAGTATTGGGTGATATCGCGGAACTTATACCAGCTATCGGGCAGCTCCTGCTCCTGCCAAAAGGCATAATGGGCACGATAATCCAGCTCGGCGTAGTTATCCGGCAAACGGGGGAAGTCATAGCTGCCATCCGGCTTGACGCCATAGTTGATCTTTACCGTTTCATACCAGTCGTTAATATCCGGCTGGGCCTTGCGAGCACCATTACCTGTCCATTTCGCCGGGCTTTCGGCAAATTTACCGTCCGCAAGCGGGTGGCTTTGGCCGCCCAGCACCTGATAGTTGGTGTCTTGGGGAACAATAAAGTCCTCACCGGCCACATAATAGAAGTTGTTGTCGCGCTTATAAGCGACACTGGTATCGTCATTGGCACCGAAATCTGCAGTGCCCTGAGGCTTGCTGACGGAATGATAATCGCGGGCGACATGATTGGGCACTATGTCGATGATCACCTTCATGCCATGCTTATGGGTGCGTGCGATCAGCTCTTCAAATTCACGCAGGCGGTCGGCGGGTTTGGATGCCAAGTCCGGATTCACATTGTAGTAATCCTTAATGGCATAGGGCGAGCCGGCGCGGCCTTTAACCACGTCTGGATCATCGCTTGGCAGGCCAAAATCGCTGTAGTCGGTCACCATGGCATGGTGCAAAACACCGGTATACCAAATATGAGTGACACCCAGCTCTTTAATGCCTATAAGCGCCGCATCATTGAAATCTGCAAATTTACCGACGCCGTTTTGCTCCAGCGTGCCCCAGGGTTCATTGGTGCTCTTGGTATTACCAAATAAACGGGTAAATACCTGATAGACCACGGGCTTTTGCATCTGCTGCATGCCCTGCTCTGCGGTGTTCTCAGTGCTTGCGTCTTGTTGTTGTGGCCCCTGGCCACAGGCGACAAGCGCGGCGCTGAGCGACAGTGCCAATAACGGCGTTTTCAACTTGCTATTTATCATTCGCTTACTTTATTTATCTTTTGTTATGACAAAAATATTACGTGCTCTAGACCCGCTTGGGTATGGCGTGCATACGTATTCAAACCAGTCCGGTGCCATATTATCGGCGGATTCAGGCGAGTATCAGCGCCCTTGTTTGGCGCTTTTTACTAAGGAACCGAGATAATCCTGGTGGCTCGGCATTTGTGCCACTGTGCGCTCAATTAAGGTGCGCAAACTGGCCAACAATTCGCTGCGCTGCTCGGCGCTAAATTGCTCTGCCAAGGGATGATGTTGCTGCGGCCAGCAATTTTGTCCAAGCAACACCTGCTGCCAGGCAACCTCGGCGAACAGCTCATCCTGATAGCGAAATACCGTACCCGTTTTTTCAAACAGTTCCAGCTTTTGCGTTAAAGAGTCCGGCAATTCCATGCTTTGGCAGTGGCGCCAAAAGGCGCTGTCTTGGCGTTGGTTCAAGGCATAGTGGAGAATGATAAAATCGCGAATTTGCGCCATTTCCGTACTAAATTGCCGATTATAGGAATCCCGCGCCTCAGCGCTAATCTCCCTGTGGGGGAAATGTTTAACCAGACGAATAATCGCCGTTTGAATAAGGTGAATACTGGTGGACTCCAAGGGCTCCAAGAAGCCACTGCTGAGGCCAATGGCCACCACATTGTTTTGCCACTGTTTGCGTCGCTGCCCGGTGCGAAATTTAATAACCCTGGGCTCGGTAATGGGCTTACCCGGCAGGTTTTCAAGCAACTGGGTCATTGCCTGCTGCTCATCCATATACCGGGAGCAATACACCAAACCGTTACCCATGCGATGTTGTAACGGGATTTGCCACTGCCAGCCACACTCGCGGGCGATGGCCCGGGTATAAGGTTTAGGGCTGTGCCCTTCGGGCAATTCGCATTGCACCGCAATAGCACGGTCGCACGGCAACCAGTGGCCCCAGTCTTCAAAGCCCACTCCCAGGGTTTGCTCGATAAGCAAAGCACGCAGGCCGCTGCAATCGATAAACAAGTCGGCTTCAATCTCGCTGCCTTTGTCGAGCGTAAGGGCGCGAATATCGCCGTTGTTATGCTGACTCACCTGCATCACCTTGGCATCTATGCGCGTCACCCCCATGGCCTCGGCACGCTCGCGTAACAATTGGGCATAAAGTGAAGCATCGAAATGATAGGCATGTTGGGTGCCGGGCAATTGCGTACCGGGTATCTGTGCCAGGGGTGTAAAACGCTCGGCTTTGGCAGCCTGATAATTTAATGAGTAATCCCACAGCGAGCCGCTGTAACCCTGCTCTTTTGCGGCATGAAAAATATGGTGGAAGTCACAAAAGGGAAACGCCTTACCGAGTGAGCCAAAGGCATGCATATAGCGCTCGCCCACCTGCCCCCAGTTTTCGAACTCAATACCCAGTTTAATGGTGGCGCTGGTGCGCTCTACCAGGGTTTGCTCGTCTATGCCAAGGGCCTGATTAAAAGCGACTATCGGGGGAATGGTGGCTTCGCCTACCCCTACTGTGCCAATCTGCGTCGACTCCACCAGGGTAATATCCAGACGCGCGCCCATCAGTTTTGCCAATAAGGCCGCACTAAGCCAACCAGCGGTACCACCACCGAGGATCAATACCTTTTTCACTTCCGCCATTATCCTGCTCCTGTGAAAAAGCCCTTGAAAATTCAAGGGCTTTTTTTAACTTCAGTTAAGAGTTATAGCTCATACTTGAAGCCCAGCAAGTAAGTACGACCATAATCCTGGTAGTCACGTACTTGCAGCGAGTTATCACCTTGCAGTGATACAAACGGCTCTTCGGTGATGTTTTGTACCTGGAAGGTCATTTCCAGACCTTCTAGGCCGGCAATACCCGACTCACCGAAGTCATAACCGATTTGCGCATCCCAAATGGTCTCACCTTGGATAGCAACCTGATCGGTTGAGAAACCAGGGCCATAGATATCGCCTTTAAAGTCGCTACGCTTACGCATGCTGGTACGGGCGCTGAAACCATAACGCTCATAGTAAAGAGTAAAGCTTTGAATACTATCAGACAGACCCGGCAGTTCATATTCATCGCCGTTAGGGGTTTCCACATCCTGCTCTACGCCTGTGTGGCTGGCCAGTAAACCAAAACCTTCAAGCTCATCGGCAAAAATATTGAACGGCAGTGCAAGTGACAGCTCGTAACCCCATAAGTCGCCGCCACCGCCATTAATTTTACCCGAGCCGGTCGCCGTGCTGTGCTCTGGCACTAGACCGGTGGCCGGATCAGCAGTGCCACTCATATCCGCTTCATAAATACCGTCGAAAATCCACTCGTTCAGGTCCTTGTAGAACACGGCAACGGAGAAGTAGCCTTCATCGCTGAAGTAGTTTTCATAGCTTAAGTCAAAACCTGTTGCTTCTTTTGGCTCCAGCGATGGGTTACCACCAGATACAGACCAGTGATTGCCGTTTTCATCAGGTCGATCCGGATTGTATGAGGCATCGATAGAGGCATTCATTTCATCCAGACGAGCACGAGAAATAGTCTTAGCTGCACCAAAACGTACGGTTTGATCTTCTGTAATGGCGAAGTTCAGGTTGATGCTAGGTAACAAGTGTGAGTAATCGTGACTGATATCGGTTGGCTCTGCCACTACTAGGCCATCGGCATCAACGCTAAAGGCATAACCTTGTGACGACTGCTCGGTGCGTACATAACGCAGACCAACATTACCTGTCACTGGCACATCACCCAAAGCGGCATCGATATTGGCTTGCACAAAGGCGGCCGTCACTTCTTCTTGCACTGTCCAAGAACGCGTTAAGTGCTTAGAATCGGTCAGGCTCTCGGCCATTAGATTATAATAACCGTCGTCAACAAGGGCGCGGGTATCGTAAGCGATCATCTCGCCCATGCCGATAAAGCTAAGATCGGCTGTACCTAAACGGTATTGCTCTGGTACCACTAGCATGCCTGGGTTGCTCAAGGAGAAATCCGCAAGCGTCATAAAGTAACCTTCAGACAGCTTGGTCTTTTCACGGTCACGGTACGAGATACCAAAATCTATGCTATTGATATATTCGTTATCGAGCAGCTTTTTGGCCGCTAGTTTTAACGTCGTCAGTTCATCTTCAACTTCCGGCGCATTAATAAAGCCATCTTGAGCGGTATTTTGATACTCAGTACCAGTCAGGCCGTAGTGATTATTTAATGCGGCGCTGTGACCCCAAGATAGCGGTCCACCTAGTTGGATCAGGTTAAAGTCACTGTAATCCAGACCATGAGTAAACTGGGCGCCTGTGTTGCCACTGTTGAAGGTGTAGCCCAAGTCATCGGCTACGCCATTGTTGTCGCCGCGACCAGTACCCGAATAACTTTCGATACTCCATACCTGACGGTCTACTTCAGAGCGGCTGGCGTCGAATTCAACCGACCATTCGTCACTTACTTGATATTCAAGATTAAAACCAAACTGAGTAAGCTCGGCCTTACGCTCTTCAAAGTCGTTACGTACGACAACGCGCTGACCTTGGGTAATCGCACTGGTAACAAATCCCGTTTCATCATCAACGGCCAGTGGTGTTCTTGTACCCTGACCCCAGGCAAAAGGTACCTCGATACCACGGAGGATCTTCTCATCAGAGAAATCCACATACAGGGCGTCAAAGGTCATGTTCAGGTCGCTGGTCGGTGCATATTCAAGCACCAACATGGCGGAGTCGCGCTCTAGTGTAGAAGAGCGAACGAAAGGTTTGGCGCCGCCCAGGATAGAATAAGTGTTGCCATCTGGCGTTTCAACATCAGGGTAACCCCATGAGTTCCAACGCTTTTCCTGGTTAGGCGAGCTCATGGTGGTGTAGGCAAAGGCCACACCCAAGGTGTCATCGGCAAATTGATCGATATAAGAGATGGTGCCACGGAAACCTTTATCGTCGCCATCCGGGTTTAGCTTATCGAAACTGGTTTGCTCAAATTGACCATTGAATTGGATAACCTGCTCGCCCTTGCTTAAAGGACGTACGGTTTGCATGTCGATCACACCGGCGATGCCTTCGGCTTCAATCGAGGCACTCGGTGTTTTATATACGGTTACGCCGCTCATGATCTCAGAAGGATACAGGTCAAACTCAACACCACGGTTATCGCTGATTGAAACCTGCTCGCGACCATTAAAGGTAGTGGCGCTTTCGTTTTCGCTAAAACCACGTACGCTAACGCGTGATGCACGGCCATCTAAGCGCTGGGCTGTTAGACCCGGTAGACGCGCGATTGACTCGGCAATAGATGAATCCGGTAGCTTACCAATGTCTTCGGCAGAAATAGACTCTACCACTTCGTTGGCGAAACGCTTGGTGTTGATTGACTCGGCGACGCTGCGGCGGAAACCGCGCACTTCGATCACTTCAACCTTTTGTTGCTCTTCGATGTTCGCGGCGTCATTTTCTTGCGCCAACGCAACATTGCTACTGGCAACCCCGGCGCTGATCAGCGCAAGAGTTAGCATACTTGGTTTGAACATAGACATACTGTTTTACCCCAATTAACCATAATGTGTGGCCGAACGAGGTGGAAGTTAGCGCTGCACCAAGTTGGCTCATGTTGTTGTCACAAAAAATACTAACTCTCGTGCTAAATTAATAACAAATTTATGCATACGTATTCAGGCCCCGCAACAGGCATTTTATTAACATTAAGGTTACAACAACTGTTACATCATTATAGCCATAACGCCCACTGACGCCCCCTGCAGCGAGGACGCATTTGTAAACGTCTTGGGTGGCAAAGAAGAAGCCATTACAACAGGGTAAATGTTAATAAAAGTCCGACCTCTGTCACCACTTGGTTTGCTCAAGCCCAAGCCTTGATTTATGCGCTCGACACAGTGTTAATTGGTCAGACCAAAATTAAATTACACCATACTGGTGCAAAACCCAGCCGCAACGCCCAAATTCAGTGCATTCTCATTATTGCATTTATGACAATCAAGTAATGTGTTTTTCCCATTGGTAAACTTGGTTTGAGTTACTTCCCGCCCCTTTTGCAGCCCAATAGGAGGCTTTTGCTTCTTTTTCTGCATACGTATCCACAATGCATACGTATGCAGTTCTTTTACAAGCCTTTGTAGCATGCCGTATTCTTTTCTCAGTTTGACTAATTAGGTTTTCATCTGGAGTGTGATATGGCAAACCCACAATGGTGGAAAGGTGCGGTTATTTACCAAATTTATCCCCGCAGTTTTCAAGACACCAATGGCGATGGCATTGGCGATCTTCGCGGTATTATCAACCGCTTAGACTATATTAACGATCTCGGCGTGGATGCCGTGTGGATCTCGCCGTTTTTTAAGTCTCCGATGAAAGACTTTGGCTATGATATTAGCGACTACCGCGATATCGACCCCCTGTTTGGCGACCTTGCCGACTTCGATGAGCTGATAGCCGAAGCCCATAAGCGTGACATCAAGATTATTATCGATCAGGTATTAAGTCATACCTCAGATCAGCACCCTTGGTTCTTAGCAAGCCGCGAAAGCAAAGACAATGACTTATCCGACTGGTATGTGTGGGCCGATGCCAACGAAGACGGCACTCAGCCGAACAACTGGTTGTCTATTTTCGGCGGCCCGGCATGGCAATGGGAGCCCCGTCGCGGTCAGTATTATTTGCATAACTTCTTAACCGAGCAACCGGATCTTAACTTCCATAACCCGGACGTACGCAAAGCGGTACTCGATAATGTTGAGTTCTGGTTGGAAAAAGGCGTTGATGGTTTCCGTTTGGATGCCATTAATTTCTGCTATCACGATGCCCAGCTCCGTGACAATCCGGCCAAGCCGAAGGAAAAACGTCAGGGTCGTGGCTTTAGCGAAGATAACCCTTACGCCTTCCAATACCACTATTACAATAATACACAGCCAGAAAACCTAGAGTTTATGCGCGATATCCGTGCCCTGCTCGACAAGTACCCAGGTACAGTAGCGCTGGGTGAGATCTCTTCGGAAGACTCCTTAGCGACCATGGCCGAGTACACCTCAGGTGGCGACAAACTGCACATGGGTTACAGCTTTGAGTTGCTAACCAATGACTACAGCAGTGAATACATTCGCACCACGGTGGAAACCTTAGAAGCGCGTATGCTTGAAGGCTGGCCGTGCTGGGCCTTTAGCAACCATGATGTGGAGCGCGTTGCCAGCCGCTGGTCACCAAGCGGCGAAGTACAGCCACAGCAGGTGAAAATGTTGACCGCACTCCTAGCGTCACTGCGCGGCAGTGTGTGCATGTATCAAGGTGAAGAACTGGGTCTGGGCGAAGCCAGCGTGGCGTTTGAAGATCTGCAAGACCCTTATGGCATCACCTTCTGGCCAAACTTTAAAGGCCGTGACGGTTGTCGTACGCCCATGCCTTGGCAAGACACTGAACAAGGCGGCTTTAGCAGTGCCCAAGCCCTGGCTGCCACTGAGCCCTGCCCACCTGGTAAACAATGTGGCCTCACAACAGCAAGAGCAGGACTCTACCCTTAAGGCCTATCAAGAGTTTATGCATTGGCGTCGCAGTCAGAGGGTATTGCTTGAAGGCGACATCGCCTTTATTGACAGCGATGAGCCAATTTTGGCGTTTCGTCGTCAGCATCAGGGCAAAACCCTGCTGTGTTACTTCAACCTGGCAGCGCAGAGCGCACAGATAGACCTAGAGGCACAGCCTGTGCAGCAGTTTAACCAGCTTAGCCATCACACCGGCACGCTTGAGGGCAACACCCTGACTCTGCCTGGCTTTGGTTGCTGGTTCGCGCAGCTTTAAGCACGCTTTAAGCAAGCTTAAAACCGGTCAACAAGATTCACAGTGACTAGCGCACACCCACAAGAGCACCCTAAGGTGCTCTTTTTTTATCGGCAAATCTTACCTTGCATAACGGCGATTTTCTTTATCCTAACGATAAAAATAACTCACTTTTCTAAGTACCCACACTGAGCTAAAAATACAGCCATGTTGAATGGTTTTGCCCTTGGCAACCATGGCAACGATATTAATTCCTAGAGGATAAGAATATGAAATGCCAAGTTTTAAGTGTGTTATTTGCTATTAGCTTAAGCAATGCTTACGCCAGTGATGATTTACCAGTCGCCCCCGCGGAGACGATCAAGGAGTACACGCAGATGTGCCTAGACTGGGCCAGGGAAGATGACATCGACGAGCAAGGCTTGTACAAGTATGTTTTGGACTGCGTCAACGAGGAGTTGACCTCAGCGGGCTATCAAACTGTAGAAAAAGTAGATATCAAATAACCACTTAGCTTATTCATAGCACGCGCGTTCAAACGCTTGCTATAAGCCTAGGGGAAAATAAAAGCCGCCTGGAATCCAGAGCGGCTTTTTTTATAGCGAGTTAGATGGACTTACTGCGAGCCCTATTTGGCCTTTTTAGCAGCGGCTTTTTGCTTTTCTTCCACCACCCATTTGCCATGCTCATAGGTTGCCTTCCAGCCCGTGGCCTTACCATCTACCTCTGTCATCACATACTGAGACTTGGTTTTGCGGCTAAAGCGGACTATCGCCGGGTTACCATCCGAGTCCTCACTAGGCGCGTCGGCAAGGTAATAGAATTTCGGTGAAATTCGGTCACGGAAGCGTCGCAGCTCTTCCACTTTAGGCGCTCGTGTTTCCCTTGATTTCGGGAAGGTCGAAGCGGCAAGGAAAATACCTGCAGCGCCGTCACGTAACACAAAGTAGGCGTCCGATTTCTCACACTCTAGTTCCGGCAGGTGCACAGGATCTTCTTTTGGTGGCGCCGGCTCACCATTTTTCAACAGCTTGCGAGTGTTTTTACATTCTTCATTGGTACAGCCGAAGTATTTACCGAAGCGGCCGTTTTTCAGCTCCATATCGCTGCCACATTTATCGCACTCGATAATGGGACCATCATAACCCTTAAGCTTAAACTGACCCTGTTCAATAAGATAGCCGCTACAACCCGGGTTATTACCACAGACATGCAGTTTACGGTTTTCATCGATAAGGTAAGAGTCCATCGCCGTTTCGCACTTAGGACAGCGCTTCATCTGCATCAGGGTCGAGGTTTCTACGTCTTCCACCTCATCGGCGTTCACCGCTTCCTCACCTGGGGTAAGATTCATGGTGGTGGTACAACGCTCCTTCGGCGGCAGGTTATAGCCGGTACAACCCAAGAACACGCCGGTTGATGCGGTACGAATACCCATTTTACGACCACAGGTCGGACAATCGATATCGGTTTCCACCATCTGATTTTGGCGCATGCCGCCTTCGGCTTCATCGCCACCGGCAATGCTCAGCTGGCTGCTAAAGTCGGCGTAGAAGTTATCCAGTACCTGAGTCCACTGACGCTCGCCCTCGGCGATATCATCCAGACGTTCTTCCATTTTGGCGGTAAAGTCATAGTTCATCAACTCGGTGAAATTCTCAAGCAGACGATCGGTGACGATTTCACCCATTTTCTCGGCAAAGAAGCGACGGTTTTCAACACGCACATAGCCGCGATCCTGAATGGTACTGATAATGGCCGCATAGGTAGAAGGACGACCAATGCCACGCTTTTCAAGCTCTTTAACCAGACTCGCTTCGCTAAAACGCGCCGGCGGCTTGGTAAAGTGCTGCTGCGGGTCAAGCTCAACCAAGGACAGTTCATCACCGACTTTTAATGCCGGTAGCGCCTGCTCTTCTTCGTTTTTCTTACGTACCGCTGGCTGCACTCGCGTCCAACCGTCAAAACGCATCACTCGGCCCTTGGCTTTAAGCTCAAAGTCACCGGCTTCTACGCGAATGGTGGTTAAATCGTATTGCGCCGGTACCATCTGACAGGCCACAAACTGGCGCCAGATCAGTTCATACAGCTTCTTGGCATCGGCGTCGACGCCTTCTACATGACCTGAAAGTATATTGACATCGGAAGGACGAATAGCTTCGTGCGCTTCCTGGGCATTGCCCTTAGCGCTGTAAATATTGGCGGTTTCCGGCAGATAATTAGCACCAAACTTGTCGTTAACATAGTCGCGACACATGTTTATCGCGTCTTGCGACAGGTTGGTCGAGTCGGTACGCATATAGGTGATATAACCGGCTTCGTACAGACGCTGCGCCAACATCATGGTTTTCTTTACGCCATAGCCCAGGCGCGTACTGGCTGCCTGTTGCATGGTCGAGGTAATAAAGGGGGCACTCGGACGGCTCTTGCTCGGCTTTTCTTCTACTTCGCTGACCACATAACGGGCATCTTGTAAAAGTGCCGTTGCGGCGTCGGCCTGTTCTTTATTTACAGGTTTGAATGCTTCACCTTGTTGTTTGCTCACCAACAGGCGCAGGGCTTCTTTCTTGGCGCTAACATCGGCGTGAATATCCCAGAATTCCTGAGGAATAAAGGCCTTGATCTCGCGCTCGCGTTCAACCAACAAACGCACGGCAACAGACTGAACGCGACCGGCAGACAAACCGCGGGCAACTTTTTGCCACAACAGCGGCGACACCATAAAGCCCACTACACGGTCGAGAAAGCGGCGGGCTTGCTGCGCCTGCACCATATCGGTGTTGAGTTCGCCAGGAGCTGAGAAGGCTTGTTGAATGGCATTTTTGGTGATTTCGTTAAACACCACGCGCTTATACTTATCTTTATCGCCACCGATAATCTCTTCGAGATGCCAAGCAATGGCTTCCCCTTCTCTATCCAAATCGGTTGCGAGATAGATTTCATCGGCATCTTGGGCTAGCTTTTTCAGCTCCTGAACAACCTTCTCTTTACCGGGAAGGATTTCATAATGGGGCTGCCAGCCTTTTTCCGGGTCTATGCCCATGCGCGCAACTAGGTTTTGGTAGTCTCGCTTCTTTTTATAGGCCGCCTTTTCCTCCGGCGCCATTTTACGTACTTCTGCCGGAGACTTGCCTGCAGGTGCTTTGGCTTTACCCGAGCCAGACGTAGGTAAGTCACGGACATGACCAACGCTGGACTTAACGATGAAGTCCTTACCCAGGTATTTATTGATTGTTTTTGCTTTTGCAGGAGACTCTACAATGACTAGCGATTTGCCCATAATAGTCTAAGTTGACCCATCTCTTATATATAATGACTGCCCTTGTCCTGGGCACGAATAAATATAGGTATATCTACTATCACCCATTGTTACAAGCTTTAACACTAAACTTTTATCCAATCAGTGATTTTTTAACCAGCGCTTGCTGCGCTTTTAACCAGAGGCGAATTATGTAAAATAGCGGCCACTGGCTAGGGTCTGTTTATCTTTGCGGTTTACTTTATGTTCAATCTAAACGCATTCTGATCGCGACGCGAGCTATGCAGCTTAGTTATTCTATGTAAATAGTGAGCAACAAAGAGCAGGAGGCGTTTAGATGAACCCACAGGGCAGCGCTTGTAGTGTCTTTCTACTGTGTTATCGCATGCTCATGTAGAATAACTACACCACACATACTCTACCTTGTATAAATACACCTCAAACTGCTGCAGAAACAAACAGCAAAGGTCAACAGACCCTTTTGCGGGGCAAATATATAGGAATAAAAACAAAATTGCCAACCGCGCACCCTGCATTTACCTCCCAAAGCATAAAAACTGATTGTTTATCCCGTGTTCAGAGCCACAAAATCAGGGTTATCGGCCTGCTTATTTAGTGCGCAGATTGATAAAAAGTTATCGTTTTTCGCTGCATTAAAGCCGGTTCGCTGATAGGCTATAGCAAAATTATTATAATGAAGTTGATCGTTACTTATGTCTTCACAAGGTTCATTAAGTCTCACCACACGCATTATGCTGGGTATGGGACTGGGAGTATTTGTTGGCTTCCTGTTCAAATTTATCCTCGGCGGTGAACAAGAATTACTGTTGAACTTAGGGCTTTTTTCCCTGCCAATTAAAGCATTTTTCGTTGATGGCCTGTTCCATATCGGCGGACAAATCTTTATCGCCAGCTTAAAAATGTTAGTGGTGCCCTTGGTGTTTGTGTCCCTGGTTTGCGGTACCTGTAACTTAAGCGATCCGAAAACTTTGGGGCGTTTGGGCGGCAAGTCCATCGTTTTGTACCTTGCCACCACGGCCATTGCCATTACCGTTGCCATCACCCTGGCGCTGCTGTTTAACCCAGGTGAAGGCATCGCCCTGCCTCATGATGCCAGCTTTGATGCCAAACAGGCACCGACCCTTGCGCAGGTGATCATCAGCATGTTCCCGACCAACCCCATTGATGCCATGGCCAATGGCAACATGCTGCAAGTAATCGTCTTTTCTTTACTCTTTGGTGTCGCCATGGCCCTTAGCGGCGAAGCGGGACAGCGCTTAAGCGCAATTTTCGAAGACCTAAACAATGTGATTCTTAAGCTGGTGACCCTACTTATGAACATCGCCCCATACGGGGTATTTTGTTTGATGGCAAAACTCTTTACCACCATAGAAATCGCACTGATCTGGAGCCTGGCCAAATACTTTGGCGTGGTGCTTTTGGCTCTGGCCATCCATGGTTTAATAAACTACTCGGTTATCTTCAAAGTCTTTACCGGCCTAAGTCCATTTAGATTCCTGGCGCAGATGAAAGACACCTGCTTGTTTGCCTTTAGTACCTCAAGCTCCAGCGCCACCATGCCGGTTACCCTTGAGACGGCAACCAAGAAGCTGGGCGCCAGCAACTCTGTGGCTTCTTTTACCGTGCCTCTGGGCGCCACCATTAATATGGATGGCACCGCCATTATGCAGGGTGTGGCCACCGTATTTATCGCCCAGGTCTTTATGGTTGATTTAACACTATCCGATTACCTTATGGTTATTCTTACTGCAACTCTGGCCTCGGTAGGCACAGCCGGCGTACCCGGTGTTGGTCTGATCATGCTGGCCATGGTGCTTAACCAGGTTGGCCTGCCGGTAGAAGGTATCGCCCTGATCATAGGTGTTGACCGCCTGCTGGATATGACCCGCACCGCGGTTAATGTGACCGGCGACTGTATGGTGACTTGTGTGGTAGCCAAGTCCGAAGGTCAGCTCGATGAAGCCGTGTTTAACGACTTAGAATCGGCCAAGGAACTTGAAGAATACAACCCCAAGGCTAAGAGCTAATGGCTCAGGCCTACGGGCTGTGATCTACAAAAAAAGCCTCGCAACACGCGAGGCTTTTTTATCACACTATAAAATTAAGGCCTAAGACTTTTGCTCTTACTCCAAAGGCGCATCCCAAGCTGCTCAATGGTGATGGCAAAATTCTTTGCTACCTTCTCCGCCAGGCCTTTTTTCTGCTTATAGGTCACCTTGTAGGTTTGGTAGTCCTTCACCAGGTTTAATAGCTCATCGTCACTGGTGCTTATTCTATCCACCAGACCCTTGTTATGGGCATCCAAGGCAAACCAATGCTCCCCGGTGGCCACTTGCTCGATATCCAGCGCGGGACGATGCTCGGCAACAAACTGCTTAAATAAAGTATGAGTTTGCTCTATTTCTTCACGGAACTTTTCCCGTCCGGCATCGGTATTTTCGCCAAACAGAGTCAGGGTGCGCTTATATTGACCCGCGGTGATCTGCTCATAGTCAATATCGTGCTTTTTGAGCACCTTATTAAAGTTAGGGATTTGCGCAATCACACCGATAGAGCCGACGATGGCAAAGGGCGCGGCGATTATTTCATCGGCCACACAGGCCATCATATAGCCACCGCTAGCGGCAACCTTGTCTATGGCCACGGTCAGCTTAATCTCAGCATCTTTAAGACGTTGTAATTGCGATGCACCAAGGCCATAGCCGTGTACTACCCCGCCGCCGCTCTCTAAACGCACCAGCACCTGGTCTTTATCCTTATCCGCCAAGCTGATAATGGCGCTCACTTCCTGGCGCAAGGACTCAACTTCATGAGCATCCATAGAGCCTTTAAAGTCGATAACATAAAGCCGCCCCTTGGGCTCTTTGTCCGCCTCTTCCTTAGCCGCCTGCTTGCGCTCTTTATTAAGTACCTTTAACGCTTTTTTATCCAACGTATTGTCTAGGAAGTCATCCTTTATCTGCTTCATCTGCTCGGATAAATCATCTACTTCCAAAGTGCCGGGTTTAGTTTTTGGCTTGGCCGCGGCGCCAACAATAAGAGCAATAACCACACCTATGGCCACCACTATGGTCAGGGCTTTAGCCAAAAACAGGCCATATTCAAACAAGTATTCCACTGAAATTCCTCTTAAATTTACTATGCAGGCAATGTAACACAGCGTACCGACATAAAAAAAGCCGCACCCTAAGGGTACGGCTTCAATCTCTAGGTTATACGCTTACTTGGCGATAACAGACGCATCTGAAATCGGCAATACCGTACCTTTAGTTGCCAGGTATGTAGCAAACTGGCGCTGCATCTCCGCATTAGCCGCGGCGCTGCTTTGCGCATCTTCCTCAGCGGAAGAGCTCAGGCTAGCCGATGGATCTGGAGCTGGGGTTAATAGCGAACCATGGTGACCCTTGGCATAGCGTACCAGGTAACTGGCCGGCTCTGGAGTCATTTTCATCTCGGTAGCAACCGTTGCGCCCATCAAGAGTGACAAAGGAATGGTACCGGCAATCGGGTTGGTTGCCACTTGTACCGGAACTACGGTATCGGGTTTTGTTGTTGTACCATCACCCACTACAGCGGTTGTCAGTACAGGTGTACCCTGAGCATTGACACGCATGGCGTAGTTGGTCGGATCGCCGGCATCAATAATGGTCTGCGCCGCAAATGAGAACTCACTGACCAGGCCTTGAATGTTCGCCAAACTGGCACTGTCGCCCGTGGCTTGCAGTGAAGCCAGGAAGGCCTGATAACTACAAGTTACATAGGCTTCTTGGTTTTCTACATACTGAGCACAGCTGGCCAAGGCATCGCCTTGCATAAAGGCGCTAAAGGCGGCCGATTCTGCGCTACCTGCGCCTAACAATACCGACCCCTGGATAAAGGGACCGAAGGTATCGGAATTAAGTAGGATGCTGGCGGCACCGCCACCACCACTGCTCAGCGCTGCGGTATGTACCTTGAATAATGGGTCTACCTGAGGTGCCAGCGGCGTATTGGTTGTGGCCAAGAACGACGGCGACACGATAGAGCCCATGGAAATGGCACCCAGGCTCACGTCTTGGGCGTTTAGTTCAGGGTCGCCACTGAAGTTTAAGGCCAAACGCAGACCCAATAGATCCGCCGTCGATTGACGTACATTATCACGGCCTACCAACAGGGATTGCAGGTTCATATAGGCCAGGATAGAGCCGGTGGTGGCATTGAAATCGTCTTTACCATCATGGTCAACGTCTATACCGCGCTCACCGTGCGCCGGTAAATCTATGGCCACGGTTGCCAAGCCTTGCAGGCTAAGCGCACCAGTTAATGCCAGCATGTCTTCTTTTTGACGGGTAATACCGTGTTGTAAGATAACCACGGGCCAACCGCCTTCAGGCATGCTCATCGCTGGCAAGCCTAACTGACCACGAATGGCGTTTAGGGTGGCCAAATCGCTCGGCTTGGTGATCTGCACCGGCACATTGGCGTAGCTTTGTACTTTCGGGATCTTATTGTACTTGGTGAGATGACGCTTATCATCTAGACCCAGATCGCGCAGTAACCCACCACTTAGAGCATGACATAAGGCATCCTCGGTCGTTTGTGGTTGTTCAGGGAAAGCTTCACCGACATTGGCTCTATGGGCCATCACCGCAACGGCATTATCGCAGGCACCCTGCCAGTAAATGTCGTTTAAATCGCTAAGCTCGGTGCCTTCAGGAGTCTTTAGATAGTTAGGAAGCAGCACGCTGCCTTTTTCATAACTGACCGCGTTAAACATCACAGGCACATCTTGCATGCCTTGCATGGCGAAGACCTGACCCACGGTAATAAGGGGCTGCTCTGGAATTTGCACCGCAGGCGTCGGCAGGCTTGGCTCTTGTATTGAGGCCGCCAGGATACTCTTAATGGTATTCAAGATTTCGCCGGCCGATTGCATGGTCATGGCCGCCGAATAAATAATATCGTCCTTGCTTAAATCTGTGCTGCCAACAATGACATTTTCATAGCTGTTGAGCACCGCTTGCAGTGATTTTTGCTCTGGCGTCACCAAAGGCTCTTCACCGCTGGCCAAGGCGTAAGTTGACGAAGACGCGATGGCGCGACCTTCACTGTCTTTCAGGCTGGTTGTTAATACCGTGATGTAAGAGCGGCCTTGCGTGAAAGGTTTCAACGGCACTACGGCCACTGCGTCACCACTGCCCTGGGTGATAAAATCTACGCCGAAGCCTAATTCCTTAACGAACTCACAAGCGATACCAGCGGGCACGGCAGCACAGCTTTGCGAGCTTTGATCTGCGCCCATCACCACTTCAAAAATACGCACGCTACCCGGGGTGGCTGCCGAGGTTGGATCTAAGCTTACGCCGGCTGCGAATTTTAAGTCGATTTTAAATGGTGTTTGCGTCGACCAGCCGTCCAAGGCACCAAGGGCCAACTGGGGGCTACTGTAATCATCGCCTTCGCCGGGAATAGCTAAAGTACCGTCTTGAGTGCCGCTAAATAGCAGGTCGTTGGGAACCGACACAGCGCCGTTACTTGGGTCAAAAACCACGGTAGATAGTGGAATGACTGTTGGGGTTTCTGTTTTGATTTCTTCGAGCGTGTCTTCGCTGCCACAGCCAGCGAGAGCAGAAGCTACAGCGAGAGAAAGTAGCATTTTTTTCATTGTGTTGGCTCCAAACCTGTTCTTATTGTTCTGCGCAAATAATGTTAATCAAAATGATAGAAAATCGTTAATGACACATTAGACCAGTTTAACTTATCGTAAACAGGTACGTTTCGCTACTTAAATTTGTAATAAATCACTTACTTGTTTATTGACTGTGGTAAAATCCAGCAAAAATCATGCGCTAGGTGCTACTGATGCAAAACTACAATGCAAGTGCGAATGCACTAGACCAAAAAACTATACTTGTTACCGGAGCCGGCGACGGCATCGGCCGTGTTGCCGCCCTGACTTACGCCAAGCACGGTGCGACAGTGATCTTGCTGGGTAAAACCACCAAAAAACTTGAGGCCGTGTACGATGAAATCGTTGCCGCCGGTTACCCACAGCCTGCGATTGTACCTTTGGATTTAAAAGGTGCAACCAAGCAAAACTATCGCGACTTAGCCGCCACCATAGAGCAGCAATTCGGCAAGCTTGATGGCCTGTTGAACAATGCCAGCATCCTCGGCTCTCTAGGTCCCCTTGAGCACTTCTGCTCATCGACCTTTGAAAGCATTATGAAGGTTAACGTCACCGCCCAAGCGCTGTTAACCAAGGCCATGTTCCCTGTGCTACGCAAGGCGCCGCATGCATCTATTATCTTTACCTCATCGGGTGTAGGCCGCGAGGGTCGTGAATTTTGGGGTGCCTACTCTATCTCTAAATTCGCCACCGAAGGCATGATGCAAACCTGGTCAAAAGAAGTGGGTAAAACCAACATCCGCATCAACTGTATTAACCCAGGTGCCACCCGCACCAGCATGCGTGCCAGCGCCTTCCCCGGTGAAGACAGAGATAAACTGGCGACGCCAGAAGATTTGATGCCGACCTACCTGTACCTGATGAGCGATGACTCAATCGAGGTAAATGGTCAGTCGCTGGATGCGCAAACAAAAAAGTAAGCTAATAATTTAATTTGGCTTAGACATAAAAAACGCCGTATTACACGGCGTTTTTTATTGGCTGTTTCGCAGTGACTATCTGCGTTTCTTTTGCTGCTGCACACGTTGGTTGTGCTTTTTCACTGCCTTACGAATACGGTTCACCTGAGCGCGCTTATCCTTACGCTTAGGCTGCAGCTGCTCTACGGTCAACTTGGTTTGCTTTTCCGGGCGCAGGCCAACACTCTTACGTAGGTAGTTGACGCGACCCAGCTCCAGCTCTTCCCAGCCACCCTGAGGCAAACGTTTATTCAGATCCAGCTCACCGTAGCGTACACGAATAAGACGGGATACTTCCACGCCCTGTGATTGCCACATACGGCGTACCTCACGGTTACGGCCTTCACTCAGGGTCACATTAAACCACTTGTTGATCCCTTCACCACCCATGGGCTTGATGGTATGAAAGCGTGCCGGGCCGTCATCGAGCTCGACGCCCTTGGTCAGGGTTTTCAAGGTGTCATTGGTGACTTCGCCGAAGACACGTACCGAGTATTCACGCTCGATTTCATAGCTGGGGTGCATCAGGCGGTTAGCCAGTTCCCCGTCATTGGTAAACAACAACAGGCCCGAGGTATTGATATCCAAACGACCGATGGCAATCCAGCGATCGCCGTCGATACGCGGCAGGCGGTCAAATACGGTGCGGCGGCCTTCAGGATCTTTACGGGTACACAACTCGCCTTCCGGCTTATGGTACATGATCACTCGACAAATACGCTCCGCCGGCTGCTCAATCTTGACGATATGGCCGTCAACACGGATCACCTGGTTTACTTCAACTCGGTCGCCCAAACGCGCCACCTTGCCGTCAACACTGACACGGTTCCCTTCGATGTACTTTTCCATCTCACGACGGGAGCCAACACCGGCACGGGCTAACACTTTTTGTAACTTTTCACTCATTAAGATGGTTCTCTCACAGAAGGATCATGTAATAGTTTTTCTATCTGGCTGTGTTGCTGCGCCGGTAAGGGCGGTAACTGCTCAAGGCCAGATAAAGAAAAATAGTCTAAAAATTCATTGGTGGTGGCATACAAGGCCGGTCTTCCCGGTACCTCTTTATGGCCTACCACCTTTACCCAGCCCCGCTCCTGCAGGGTTTTGATAATATTACTGGCCACGGTCACACCGCGTACCTGCTCAATCTCACCCCGGGTAATGGGCTGGCGATAGGCGATAAGTGACAAGGTCTCCATCAGCGCCCGCGAATACTTGGGGGCACGCTCCACAAACAGCTGACTTAGCCAGGGGCTGAGACTGCTACAGGCCTGAAAACGATAGCCCGAGCCCACCTTAACCAGACGAATGCCGCGGGTTTGATAATGCTCTTCTATGCTTTCCAGTGCCTGGTTCAGGCGCTTGGGCGCCACGCTGATATCACTGAGTAGGGTTTCTTTTAGTTGTTTTTTTGTCAGTGGTTGTGGTGATACAAAAATAGCCGCTTCAATAAGCTCGACCAGTTGCTCATCACTAATACGTCTGCTGCTCATGACTGCACCTCCGTCGCAGCGGCTATTATGGCAGAGCCGGGCCCGAAGGCAAAGCGCTTCATGCCTCTTGTGGTTTTAGGCGCACATGGATCAAAGACTCGCTCGTGGCCGCTGACACAAGATCAGCCCTTCTTTGGTCAGCTCTAAAATGGCAATAAAGGTGACGACAACACCGGCACGGCCCTCGGATACGGTAAATAAGGCATGAAAGTCGAGGTAACCCGGCGCCTGTTGCAGCCGCGTGAGAATATCACTCATGCGCTGGCGAGTAGATAAGTGCTCTGGACTAATATGATGATGCTCAAAGGTTTTTGCCCGCGCCATCACATCACTCAGGGCCAGCATCAAATCCTGCATGGAGACATCGGGGAACAGCGGCTCGGGCTTGGCCTGCTCGTCAACCAGGGCATGAGCGGTAAAGATATCCCGCTCAAGGCGCGGAATTTCGTCGAGACGCTCTGCCGCCTTTTTAAATTGCTCGTATTCCTGCAGACGGCGCACCAGCTCGGCTCTGGGGTCTTCTTCGTCTTCCCCCAACTCCTGGTGCACCGGTAACAACAGTCGCGACTTAATTTGCGCCAACAGCGCCGCCATCACCAGGTATTCCCCCGCCAGTTCAAGCTGAAACTCGCGCATCATCTCTACATACTTCATATATTGTTCTGTGATGCTAAACACAGAAAGCTCCAGCACATCGAGCTTATGCTTTTTGATCAGATATAAAAGTAAGTCGAGGGGACCTTCAAAGGTTTCCAGTACCACCTCTAAGGCATCGGGAGGAATATACAAGTCCTCCGGCTTTTCTATCACGGCTTCGCCGCGGATAAAGGCCAGAGGCAACTTTTGTTGCTGGGGTACGACTTGCTCTGTCATTGAAATGGACTTGGGTCACCACAGCCTATGCGCAGCACCTCGATATCGTCTTCGGACATATCGATCACAGTCGTGGCCTGCTCGCTTAAATAGCCGCCGTGAATAATCACGTCTACCTGTTTTTCCAAACGCAGGCGGATTTCATCCGGATCTGACTCGGTAAACTGCTCACCTGGTAAAATTAGCGAGCAACTCATCAAGGGCGCATCCAGCTCTTCCAATAAAGCCTGGCTGATAGGATGGTCGCTGACGCGAATGCCTATGGTTTTCTTTTTCTCATTGAGGACCCGGCGCGGTACTTCTTTGGTACCTTTTAAAATAAAGGTATAGGGCCCCGGGGTATTGTTTTTAATCAAGCGGAACATCTGGTTATCGACCCGGGCATAGGTGGCAAGCTCAGATAAATCACGACATATCAGGGTGAAATTATGGTGCTTTTCGATGCCGCGAATGCGGGTGATGCGCTCCTGGGCTTGCTTTTCACCCAGTTGGCAGCCGATGGCATAGCCCGAGTCGGTTGGGTAGACCACCACCCCACCTTGGCGGATAATGTCTACCGCCTGCTGAATGAGGCGACGCTGCGGGTTTTGCGGATGGATATGGAAAAACTGACTCATGGCTGTCCTTGGTATTGTTTTATGACTGTGACTGCCAGCGTTGCCATACGCCATCACAGTCTTTTGGTAAGTATAGGTTCTTTCCTAATTCTATGTAAGGTAAAGGGAAATGGAAATCTGAACCCTGTGAACCTAGCAGTCCATTTTCACGCGCCAGCTGGCCTAAAAACTGCCGCTCACACGGCGCCTGCTGGGTTTGTGCTACTTCCATGGCATCGCCGCCTAGGCCACTAAACTCGCCAATGAGCTTGCGCAGCCATTTATTCGACATCTTGTAACGCCCGGGGTGCGCCAACACCGCCTGACCACCGGCGCTGTGAATAGCGTCGATAGCCGTGCCCATATCACACCAGGTGCTTGGCACATAGCCGGTGTTACCTCGGCTGAGGTACTTTTTAAACACGCCTTGCATGGTTTTTGCGGCGCCCTGGGCCACCAGCACACGGGCAAAATGGGCGCGGGTTACCTGGGCTTTTTCAGCGAGCGCCAAGGCCTGCTCATGGGTGTTTTCAAAACCAGCTTTATCCAGACGTTCACCAATTTTAAGCGCACGTTCTCTGCGTTTTTGCTGCTGTTGACCTAGCAATTCGTTAAGCTCTTCGTTTTCAGTATCGACCTGCAGACCAACAATATGAATTTCAAAACTATGCCAGCGGGTGGATATTTCAACCCCAGGCACTAAGGTCAGCGGCAGGTTCAACTCGCTGATGGCGGCCTGCGCCGGTGCAATGCCCGCCAAAGTGTCATGATCGGTCAGGGCCAAGACATCCACGCCCTTATCTGCGGCGCGCTGCACAAGCTCAGCAACGCTTAACTTGCCATCGGAAAATTGACTGTGGCTGTGGAGATCATACTTCAACGCGGTTATCCCATTGTGGTCTTTTGTTAAATCCCTGCCAGTGTACCATTTTATCCGGCGCCTAGGGGCAACTTATGTCATTGCCAAGGCCAGCAAAGTTTTCTTTGCACTTTTATGCCCCTTGGGGTTGACTCTGATGCCGAGGTAAGTTTTACTAACTGGCATAATTTTTCGGTTCAAAAAGAAATAAATATGCGCTCAGCAAAACTAATTCATATCACTTGGTGGTGGCACTCGAACTAGCGGGTGGGATTAGTCGTGGCTGTAGCCAGCACAGAACTGATAACAAACCCGCTCATGTCGCGGGTTTTTTTGTAACTAAATTTGGTAAATAACAATGATTTTTACTCAGTCTAAACACATGATGATTTGGTGGTGGCACTCGAACTAGCGGGTGGGCCTGATCATGGCTGAGCAATTTTCAAACCCGCTGCTTATCCTTAAGTCAGCGGGTTTTTTATTATGTAGCGTTTAAAACCGAACAAATCGGTTAAAACAAAAGGGAATGAGGACCTTTTTTATGATATTTAGTCACATCTCGACGACCGCCGGGCAAGTGACCAGCATTAGTTTGCGACGGGATTATATTCCGTCGGCGCTAAGCCTGTTTGCCAAGCTGGACAAGAGCAATGCCTTATTGCTGGAATCGGCGGAAATCGACTCCAAAGCCAATTTAAAAAGCCTGGTGCTGGTCGATGCGGCGCTGCGCATCGAGTGCAATGGCAACCAGGTGCAGGTTCAGGCCTTGTCCAATAATGGTGCCCAGCTACTGCCTTATTTGCAGCAACACCTAAGCGATGCCAGCACCGAGTTGCAAAATGACACCCTGAATATTTGCTACCCAAGTGTTAACCAAAACCTTGATGAGCATGCCAAACTCAAGGCCGCTAACGCTTTTGATACCCTAAGACAATGTATTGAGCGTATCGACAGCAACGGTGACAACCCCTTCTCGGTATTTCTCGGTGGCGTAATGGGTTATGACATGGTCGCCAACGCGGAGGCTTTACCCAGCGTGCCCACCAAGGAAAACACCTGTCCCGACTATGTTTTTTATCTGGCAGAAACCCTGGTGGTGATTGACCATCAACAACAAAGCACAGAAATTATCGGCAATGTCTTTAATGGCCCCGAGGTTCATGCCAATTGTTTTGAGGTTGGACAACAGGTTGAGCGCCTAAATGCGCTCTGTGACGACCTGAACGAATTCACGCTAGCGAGTACAACAAATCCCTTATCGCCAAGCCAGGCTCAGGTCGATATTGACGATGCCCGCTTTATGGCCCAGGTTAGGCAATTGCAGCAGCATATTATCGATGGCGATATTTTCCAGGTCGTGCCTTCGCGCACCTTTACCCTGCCCTGCACTGAGCCGCTGGCCGCCTATGCCACATTAAAGCAGCAAAACCCCAGCCCTTATATGTTTTACCTGCGCGATCAGGATTTCAGCCTGTTTGGCGCTTCGCCTGAGTCAGCACTGAAATATTGCGCCAGCAGCAACCAGGTTGAGGTCTACCCTATTGCCGGTACCCGCCCACGTGGCAAAAACGCCGATGGCAGTATCAATCTCGACCTCGACTCACGTATCGAGCTGGATCTTCGTGATGATGCCAAGGAACGCGCCGAGCATATTATGCTGGTTGATTTGGCTCGTAACGATGTCGCCCGCATCAGCAAGGCCGGCACCCGTTATGTTAAGGAGCTGCTTAAGGTCGACCGCTATTCTCATGTGATGCACCTGGTATCGCGCGTTGTCGGTCAATTAAAGGATGATTTAGATGCCCTGCACGCCTATCAGGCCTGCATGAATATGGGCACCCTGGTCGGCGCCCCCAAAGTCAGCGCCGCCCGTCTTATTCGTGAGGTAGAGCAAAAACGCCGTGGCAGTTATGGCGGTGCCGTTGGTTACCTTACCGGCGATGGCTCCATGGACTCCTGTATCGTCATTCGCAGTGCCTTTGTAAAAGACGGCTATGCCCATGTCCAAGCTGGTGCCGGCGTGGTGTTTGACTCAGACCCACAAAGCGAAGCGGATGAAACCCGTGCCAAGGCCAGTGCCGTGCTAAGCGCTATTGCGGCTAGTCAATCTGCTCGCGGAAAGGAGACAAGGGCATGAAATATAAGATTTACTTCTTAGATAATATCGACTCATTCAGTTATAACCTGGTAGATGAGTTTGCCCAGCTAGGACAAGACCTGGTGGTGTATCGCAATACCGTCGATGCCCAGAGCATTTATCAGCGCATGTGCGCCGAAACCCAGCCCGTGGTGCTGGTGCTCTCTCCCGGCCCTGGTGCGCCAAGCGATGCCGGTTGCCTGATGGCTTTAATTGAGCTGTGCCGTGGTCACTTTCCCATACTTGGCATTTGCCTTGGCCAGCAGGCATTGACTCAGGCCTATGGCGGCACTGTCGGTCACGCCAAGGAAACGGTACACGGTAAGTCATCGGCTATTTCCTTGGCACCACATCCGGCGTTTAGCGGCTTTGACGATACTCTGGTGGTGGCCCGTTATCACTCCTTGGTGGCAACCAGCGTACCGACCCAGCTTGAAGTGATCGCCGAGTACGACGGCATGACCATGGCCATTTGCCAGGCGCAGGATAAGGTGCTCGGGTATCAATTCCACCCGGAGTCGATCCTCACGACCAATGGCGCCCAATTACTGCGCCAAAGCCTAGACTATTTGACCGCTAAGGAGTAAGCCATGGACCTGTTAGCACAACTATACCAACAGCAGGACCTGAGCTTTGCCCAGGCAGAAGCGCTGTTTAACGACATTATGCAAGGACGTGTGGACGATATTACCCTGGCAGCCATCCTCACGGCACTCAAAATCAAGGGCGAATGCAGTGACGAAATCGCCGGTGCGGCCTCGGCCATGCGCGCCAATGCGGTGCCCTTTCACACCCAGGCCAAGGACTTAATCGACAGCTGCGGTACCGGCGGCGATGGCGCCAATACCATAAATATCAGCACCACCGCCTCTTTAGTAGCCGCAGCCTGTGGCCTTAATGTGGTCAAACACGGTAATCGCAGCGTCTCCAGCAACAGCGGCTCGTCCGACTTGCTTGCAAGCCTGGGCGTCAATATTAATATGACCCCAGAGCAGGCGGCTAATTTGCTTGAGCAAACCGGTTTTACATTTTTGTTTGCGCCCCTGTACCACAGCGGTGTAAAACACGCCATGGCGGTGCGCACCACCTTAAAAACCCGCACCCTGTTCAACCTGCTTGGTCCCTTGGCAAACCCGGCTAAACCTCAGGCGCAACTGCTTGGCGTGTACGACCCGGCCTTATGCCTGCCGATGGCAAAAACCCTAAAGCAACTGGGTTGCCAACGCGCCATGGTAGTGCACGGCAGTGGGACCGATGAAATTGCCCTGCACGGCGACACTAAAGTCGTAGAGCTAAATGATGGCCAGTTGCGCGAATATACCTTAAGCCCCAGCGACTTTGGCTTGGCACACTTTAGCCTGGACGAACTCAGCGGCCAGGGCCCAGAATATAATGCCAAGGCCACGCGCGCGATTTTAGCCGGCCAAGGGAGCGACGCGCATAACGGAGCCATTATTGCCAATGTCGCCGCCCTGTTGGTTATCAATAATAAGGCGAGCAGCTTTAAGGAGGCCGCCGAGCAGGTGCGCCAGGTTTTGGCCAGCGGCCAGGCACAACACACACTTAATGCCATTATCGAGGTGAGCCATGGCTAATGTTTTAGAAAAAATCGTCGCCGACAAGCGCATCGAAGTGGAAGCGCTTAAACAGGCACGCCCGTTGGCAAGCTTTAGCGCGCAAATCGTGCCAAGTCAGCGCGATTTTTATGCCGCCTTGAGTGCGGCGCCAACGAGTTTTATTCTCGAATGTAAAAAGGCCTCGCCCTCAAAGGGCTTGATCCGCGAGGTGTTTGACCTTGATGCCATCACCTCAGTGTACAAGCACTATGCCAGCTGCATCAGTGTGCTGACCGATGAAAAGTATTTTCAAGGCAGCTATGATTATCTGACCAAGGTACGTACCCTTGTGGACCAACCGCTGATCTGTAAAGACTTCTTTATCGACCCCTACCAGGTTTATCTGGCGCGCCTGCACGGCGGCGATGCCATTTTACTCATGCTTTCGGTGCTCGATGATGACACCTATCTGGAGTTGGCTGCGCTGGCGCACTCCTTAAATATGGCGGTGCTGACCGAGGTCAGTAACGAAGAAGAAGTCACTCGTGCTCTGGCCCTAGATGCCAAGATTATCGGCATCAATAACCGTGATCTTAGGGACTTAAGCACGGACTTGGCCACCACGGAGCGCCTGCGCTCACTTATTCCTGAAGATAAATTGGTGATCTCCGAGTCCGGTATCTACAGCCATCAGGATGTTAAGCGCCTAAGCCCCTTGGTGGATGGCTTCCTGGTAGGCAGCTCACTGATGGCCCAGGCAGATTTAGAAGGCGCCTGTCGCAGCCTGATCCTTGGCGAGAATAAGGTCTGTGGCCTGACTCGCATTCAGGATGCCCAGGCCGTGTACCAGGCCGGTGCCTATTATGGTGGCCTTATTTTCTACCCGGGCTCGCCCCGATATGTGGATATCGACTGCGCCTCTGCCATAGTCGACAGCGCACCGCTGCGCTATGTTGGCGTGTTTGTCGATGCCGATATTGCGCAGGTCAGCGAGTACGCCAATCGCCTTAAATTAGCTGCGGTGCAGTTACATGGTCATGAAGATGAGGCTTATATTCGCACCCTCCGTAACACCCTGCCCCTGACCTGCCAGATCTGGAAGGCCCAGGCGGTGGCCGACACCCTCCCCGTGGGTATTCAAGGGGTGGACAGAGTGCTGTACGACACCTATAGCAAAACGGCCAAGGGGGGTACAGGCGTACAATTTGATTGGAGCTTACTCGGCGGCGCCACGGCGCCCTATATGCTCGCCGGCGGTATTCAGGCCGACAATATCCAAAGCGCCCAGCAAACCCAGGCTTTGGGCTTAGATTTAAATTCCGGAGTGGAGTCCACCCCCGGGAAAAAATGTATTAATAAGATTAACGCTGCCTTTGCGGCAATTAGGAATTACTGAGGTAGTTATGAAAAATTCAGCCTATTTTGGCGACTTCGGCGGCATGTATGTGCCGCAACTTTTGGTCCCGGCGCTCAAGCAGCTAGAAGATGAATTTAACAAGGCGCAACTGGATGCCAGCTTCCAGAAAGAGTTCCACTCATTGCTAAACGAATATGCCGGCAGGCCAACACCCCTGACATTGACCCGCAATCTGGTCAAAAACCCTAAGGTAAAGCTCTACCTTAAGCGAGAAGATCTGCTCCATGGCGGCGCCCATAAAACCAACCAGGTGCTTGGCCAGGCCCTACTTACCAAGCGTATGGGCAAAAATGAGGTGATAGCGGAAACCGGTGCCGGACAGCACGGTGTGGCCACGGCCCTGGCCTGCGCCTTACTGGGCCTTAAATGCCGCATTTATATGGGTGCCAAGGACGTCGAGCGCCAGCAACCCAATGTCTTTCGCATGCGTTTAATGGGCGCCGAAGTGATCCCGGTCACCGCCGGCTCCGGCACCTTGAAGGATGCGGTTAACGAGGCGCTGCGCGACTGGTCTGCCAACTATAAAACCGCGCACTATCTATTGGGCACAGCGGCGGGGCCGCATCCCTTCCCGACCCTGGTGCGTGAGTTCCAAAAAATGATCGGTGAAGAAGCCAAACAACAGGTATTGGCGGCGGAAGGCCGTTTGCCGGATGCGGTGATCGCCTGTGTTGGCGGTGGCTCAAATGCCATCGGCATGTTTAACGACTTTATCGACGAGCCTGGCGTTAAACTAATCGGCGTTGAGCCTGCGGGTAAGGGTCTGGACAGCGGCGAGCACGGCGCCACCTTGTGCAAGGGCACCAAGGGCGTGCTGCACGGTGCCTACACCTATATTATGCAAACCGAGCAGGGGCAAATTGAAGAGTCCTACTCGGTATCCGCAGGACTGGATTACCCTGCAGTGGGACCGCAGCACGCCTATTTACATGAAACCGGGCGCGCCCAGTATGTGGGCATTACCGATGATGAAGCCCTGGATGCTTTTAAGGCATTGGCTCGCAATGAAGGGATCATTCCGGCGCTTGAGTCCAGCCATGCCCTGGCCTACGCCTTAAAGTATGCCGAGCAGCAAGAGCAGGACACCATTTTAGTGGTTAACCTCAGTGGCCGAGGGGATAAGGATCTGGCCCATGTCCACACTGTGTTACAAGCAAAAGGAGAGCAGTAATGAACCGCTATAGCACCACCTTCGCCAACCTAAGCGCCAACAACGAAGGTGCCTTTGTGCCCTTTGTCACCATAGGCGATCCCAACAAGGAGCAAAGCCTGGCAATTATTAAAAGCCTTATCGATGGCGGCGCCGATGCCCTGGAGCTGGGCATTCCCTTCTCCGACCCCATTGCCGACGGCCCGGTGATACAACAGGCCAATATTCGCGCCTTGGCGGCAAATATCGATACCGATACCTGCTTCGATATCATCAAGCAGGTGCGCGAGTATAACGCCGATATTCCCATCGGCCTGCTGTTGTATTCAAATCTGGTGTTTGCCAAGGGCATAGATAATTTTTATCGGTTGGCCAAAGAAGCGGGTGTGGACTCCATTTTGGTTGCTGATGTGCCTTTGCATGAATCCAAGGTCTTTCGCCGTGCGGCCATGAGCCAGGGCATAGCGCCTATTTTTATCGCCACGCCCAATGCCGATGATGACACCTTGCGCCAATGTGCCTCCTATGGCCGCGGCTACACCTATTTGCTCTCTCGCGCCGGGGTCACAGGCACAGAAACCAAAGCGCAGATGCCGCCCCAGGAGTTAGTCACAAAGTTGAGCGAGTATCACGCCGCTCCAGCCTTGCTGGGCTTTGGGATTAGCACCCCGGAGGATGTAAGGCAAGCACTGCAAAGCGGTGCAAGCGGTGCCATCAGTGGCTCGGCCGTGGTTAAAATCATTGCCCAGCATCTGGATGATGAAGCGGCCATGTGCCAAGCACTGCGCGAATTTTGCGCCGAGATGAAGGCGGCGACCCGCTAAGCTTGTAATCGGTCTTTAAGTGCCTTGGCGCACTTAAAGGCCACCTTGTTTTGCCCGGCAATTTCAATTTGTTCGCCGGTTTGCGGATTGCGGCCCATCTTGGTCGGATGATAGCTTAAGGAGAAGTTGCCAAATTTGGGAATAAATACCGCATCACCTTCGTGTAATGAACGACTAATGGCATCGAGCATGGCCGTAAGTGCCGCACCGCATTGCTTTTTCGTTAAACCGCTGTGTTGCCCCATGGCATCAGTAAGCTGTTTTTTGTTCACTTGAATCCCTACTAAAAACTTTAAAGGCGCGCAGCCTAAAAGCGCAGCCCTTAAATGTCAAACCCAGCCTTTACCCTTGAGCTTAGGCGCCGATGCTGGTAAAACACCTGCTACCAGAAGTAATGGATGTGGCTATGAGCACACTAATCGAATATATCCCGCTAATTTTATTTTTTGCCGTTTATAAAATGGTCGATATCTATTGGGCCACCGGGGTCTTGGTCGCTGCCAGCGCCATACAAATGGCCTACGCCTATTTTAAGGAAGGAAAAATCGGCACCCGCCACTGGGTGTTTTTCGCCATCGCCCTGGTGCTTGGCACCATGACCATCTTGTTTCGTGACGAGCACTTTATTCAGTGGAAGGCGACCTTCATCTACGCCATCTTGGCACTGACGCTTGTTATTTCGCGCTGTTTTTTCAAAAAGAACCTGGTACAAAAAGCCTTGGTTGGGCTCTTAAATTCCGTGGCGGAAAAGCAAAGTGACAGCAGTGCCGACAGTAATGCCGGCAGCAGTGATGCCAACAACATCTTGGTACCGCAAAAAGTGTGGGAGCAATTGAATATTTTTTGGGTGGTGTTGTTTAGTGCCATTGCCGCCCTCAATATCTATGTGGCCTATAACTTCTCCCTTGATTTTTGGGTGAATTTTAAGGTCTTTGGGCTGATGGGGATCACCTTTGTTGCCATCATCTTTACCATAGTGCGCGTCTACCCCTATTTTCCTGACGAACAGTCATAACCCTGCCTCAATCCATTGCTACACTTAATGCATCGCGCTGTAGCAATGGAGCGTTTCCTTGACTAATACCCAGTATCGCTGGCTTGAGCTTTTCTGCGTTTTTATCATATTGCCCCTGGTGGGCCTTGGCTTGCGTGAACATTTACAAAACTGGCTGATCCCGGCGCTGATCATTCTCACCGCTGTGTGTTGTTTTATTCTTCTGACCGACCCTCATTTTAAACGCTTTCGCATTACCTCCATGGGCCAGTTTCCGGTAGTGAAAAAGCGCATGGCCACGTTTTTTCTGACCGGCGCCCTGCTCTCTGGGGTCTTGTACGGCATTATCAATCAGGAAAACTGGTTTAGTTACCCACTGCAATCGCCCATGAGCTGGTTGATGCTGCTCATCCTCTACCCCTTGCTCTCAGTCTTGCCGCAGGAGTTGATTTTTCGCACCTATTTCTTTCATCGCTATAAACCTATTATTCCCAATAAGACCAAGCGGGTGTGGCTAAGCGCCGCCGTATTTGCCCTGGCCCATGTGGTCTATGGCAATCTGGTGGCTGTGCTGTTGGCGTTTTTTGGCGGCTTATTGTTTTCTTACACCTATGCGCATTCGCGCTCGACTATCGCCTGCGTGCTTGAACATAGTTTATGGGGCTTGTGGATGTTTACGATTGGGGCGGGCAGTTATTTGGATGCGGGCGCCATATAGGCACCCGCGCTTGATTTAGAAACCAAAGATACTTACGGCGAAGAACTTGGTTGCCACGGTATTAATAAAGATCAGCAATAAGATCACTGGGATAAAGGTCGACAGTGAAAAGTTCAGGTACTTTTCCATAAAGCTGCCGGCATAGCCGTCAGAGCCTTGTGAAAGCTCTTCGCTTAGCTTGGCCTTCTTCCAGCGATACATAACGAAAATACAGACCATCAGACCGTTGAGCGGCAATATGGTGTCATAAAAGACATCATAAACCACATCGAACATGCTCTTGTCGCTGCCGCCATAATTGGTCAATTGTGTCAGCCAATCAACCATGCCAAACGACAGGGTGCAGCCCACGGTCAGAATACCTATGGCGCCGGCTAACACCACAAGCGCTTTTTTACGGCTGTAGCCTTTTTCTTCAATCAAGGTCGCGGTAGGTACTTCAACGATCGACACCAAAGAAGTGATGGCGGCAAAGAACACCAATAAGAAGAATACAAAGGCGACGATGGATGCACCCACGTAACCTATATCGGTTTGCAGTGCCAGCAGAATTTTCGGCAGGTAAACGAAAATCATGGATACAGAAGAGTCGGATAACTCGCTTGGATCCGTGTTCGGATTAAAGCTGAAGATAGCCGGAAGCACCATAAGACCTGCGGTAAAGGCCACCAAGGAATCGGTGATCGCCACCATTTTCGCGCCACTGACGATATCATCTTTTTTCGAGATATAAGAGGCGTAGGTCATCAGGATACCCATGCCCAGCGACAGTGAGAAAAACGCCTGAGATAACGCGCCGTTTAGCACACTGGCATTCATTTTAGAAAAATCAGGTACCACATAGTAACGCACCCCGGCCATGGCGTTGTCCAAGGTCAGCACATAGGCCACCAAGGCAATCAATAAAACAAACAGCGCGGGCATTAAAAACTTTGCCGCCTTTTCGATGCCGTCTTTTACGCCACCGACTAGGATAAGGTTGACCACCACGGCCACCACCAGCATATATGCAAAAACGCTGTATTCATTAATAAAGCGCCCAAAGTTACCCGGATCGGCCAGGGCTTCAAGGTTACCGAAGGCAGTTTGTGCCAGATAGCCGAAGATCCATACGGTGATAACCATATAGAAAACGGCAATCATAAAGGGAGTCAATACAGCTAAAATGCCGGCACCACGCCAACGGGGTGAATTTCCCGATAGCTGGCGATAAGCACCGTAAGGGTCTTTTTGCGCCTTACGACCCATGGCCATTTCCGCCATCATCACAGGAAGACAAATAAAGGCCACAAACAGGGCATAGACGATTAAGAAGGCACCACCACCATTCTTAGTGGCCGATACAGGGAAACCAACCAGGTTACCGATACCAACCGCCGAACCGGCGGCTGCGAGAATAAAGCCCAGTCGCGAGCTAAAGTGTTCACGTTTTTCGCTCATAGAAAAACCTTGTTATTGTTTTAACCCGACTCTAGCAGTGTTAAACCGGCATTTTCAAGCTTTATAGACGTATTTGCCCGAGTAAATCGGTGTGTATTTGTTTACAGCGTAAATTACGTGCATTCGTGTTAATACATGCCCTTTTATTCGTCAAGCGACTATGTCATTGCACGATAAAAATTTACAAGCGCCCTCAATGCTGGCTATCATAAAAGTAATTCATACCAAATACTTGGTTTTATTTATGTTGTACATGATTTACTCAACCGATGTTGAAAATTCGCTGGAAAAACGCCTTGCTGCTCGCCCTGCTCATTTAGCCCGTTTACAGGAGCTTGATAGCCAGGGTCGCTTGTATGTAGCCGGTCCGCTGCCTGCCGTTGACAGTAACGACCCAGGTGACGCCGGCTTTACCGGCTCACTGGTTATTGCCGAGTTCGACTCGCTGCAACAGGCACGGGAATGGGCCGCCGAAGACCCGTATATCGCCGCTGGCGTTTACGACAATTCTGTGGTCAAACCATTTAAAAAAGTACTCGGCGCATAAGTTCAGTAAAGGTTAATTGGTGTTTCGTATGCTAACCAATATGCCACCGCCTGTAGCTATGCCTACGGCTTAGCCTTTGGGATTATCCTCGGACTAATCCAAAGGATAAACCACAGGTTAACCCATATTAGGTTACCGAAGATTCACCGGGAGCTCTTTGAATCATGTTAAGACTAATCGCAGCCATCTTTATCACATTTACACTGTCTCTCTCTGCGGCCCACGCTGGTTCGCCCGCTAAGGTGGTCGATAAGAAGCAGGCAGTGGCGATTGCGAAAGAAGCCGAAAACGGTAAAGTTTTAAAGATTTCGGAACAAAAGGATAAATTCGTTGTTCGAATCTTAAACCCCAAAGGCCGAGTTATCGACATTATTGTCTCTAAACGCACGGGACAAGTTGAGAAGGAAAATAATTAATGCGTATTTTAGTCATCGAAGACGATTTGCATTTAGCAGATAACTTACGTAGCGCTTTAGAAAAAGAGCGTTATAGCGTGGATTTATGTAATGACGGCGAAGCCGGTTTATTCCACATTTGCGAATATCCGCTGGATATGGCGGTGGTCGACCTGGGTCTGCCAAAAATTGATGGTATCGAAGTAATTAAACAAGCCCGTAAAAACGGCGTTGATATTCCTATTCTAATTTTGACCGCTCGCGACCGCTGGCAGGACAAGGTAGAAGGCCTGGATGCCGGTGCCGACGATTACCTGACCAAGCCTTTCCATGTTGAAGAGTTGATCGCCCGTTGTAATGCCTTAATTCGCCGCAGCGCCGGACAGGCCAACCCGGAAATTAAAAATGGTCCTATCCGTATTCATACCCGCTCGCAGCAGGTCTGGGTTGACGACCGTGAGCTTAATTTAACCGCTTACGAATACAAGGTGTTGGAATACCTTATGGTTAATCCGCAAAAGGTAATTTCAAAATCGGAATTGACCGAACACATTTACGATCAGGACTTTGACCTGGACTCCAACGTTATCGAGGTATTCGTACTGAGGTTACGTAAAAAGCTTGACCCTGAAGGCACGCTAAACCCTGTTGAGACCCTGCGTGGTCGAGGATACAGGTTGCGCTCCCAGTGGTAGTCAATCAGGTTTCACTGAAAATAAGACAAGGATTTATCCTTGTCTTTTTGTTGATCGTGGCAATGCCAATTCTCTTTGTCTCAATCGGCAATGCCTATCGCGCCTCCTTGATTGAGGCCACCGAAAAAACCCTCGAAGCACACCTCTACTCCTTAATTTCCGAAGTCGAATACTCGGAGCAAGGGGTGGAAATGCCACGCAGTATTCTTGCCCCAGAGCTCAACCGCGTTACTTCAGACACCTATGCGATGATCTACGCCGGTGAGCAACAGCTCTGGCAAAGTGAATCGGCGCTCAATACCGACTTTAAACCGGATCTCTTTATCACAGAAACCGGCAAGTCCGATTTTCGCCTGGTCACCCACAAGGGTAAAAAATATTGGCAGTTATCGCTTACCGGCATTCTTGGCAATCTCGACCAGGATATAGAAGCGCGCTTTATCCTGGTAAAAAGCAATGATGCCATTTTGCGCCTGATGGAAGGCTTTAAACAAACCTCCATTAACTGGATGCTGATCATGGGTGTGGTGATCACTGTATTGATGATTATCGGCTTTATCTGGAGCTCTCGTCCCCTGCAACGTCTGGATAAAGAAATTAAGGCCATAGAAAGCGGCGACAGCATGAGCATTAAGGGCCATTATCCAGTGGAGCTGCAAACCATTAAGGCGGATCTGAATCTGCTACTGGAATCACAGCTGCGACAAAAAGAACGTTATCGCGCTTCCTTAAGCGACCTCGCCCATGCTCTGAAAACCCCATTGGCGGTATTAAAGTCCAGCCCGCTGGCACAAGATAGTGATGCCCAGGAGCAACTCGACCGCATTAATGTGATGATCGAACACCAATTAAAGCGGGCCGCCACCGGCGCCTCCGATACCTGGAAAAAACAAACCCTGATCAAACCGGTTGCTGACTCCATCTTTAACGCCATGAGCAAGGTATATCGCGATAAAAATATCCAATTTAGCGTCGAGGTTAACAATAACCACTTCTTCCTTGGCGATAAAACAGATTTAATGGAACTGCTTGGCAACCTGGTGGATAACGCCTGTAAGGCCTGCGACTCAAAGGTGAGCCTTAAGGTAGTGCAGAAGAAAAAGCGCCTGCGCCTGATTATTGAAGACGATGGTCCCGGCGTTCCAGAGAATAAGCGTGAATTGTTATTGCAGCGCGGTACACGCCTGGATAGCTATGAAAGCGGGCACGGTGTCGGGATGGCCATAGTTGCCGATTTGGTCAATGGTTACCATGGTCACTTAACCATAGGCGACAGCCCTCTTGGCGGCGCCCTGTTCGAACTAGAGTTTGATTATCAGGAAACCAGTTAAGCGCGGTGACACCCTATACACAGCGCTTTGTAGCTTTCCTGGCCAGCCAAAAACTGGAATAAGCGTACTAGGCCAATAAGTCGATGCTCTCTAGCTCGACTTATACCAGTTCTGTTAAGTATGTGATCAGAGATAGCGTTGGATAAATGATATGCTAACAAGGCGGAATTTTTCTTATGTAGTTATTCTCCATAGAAAAATTCCAACGCAGTTAGCATGATATTTAGCCCGCTAGAATGATTAGCTATTTAAGTGAATTGGTATTATTGGCAACTTGTGCATCGCTGCCTAACAAGGTGGCTATCCAGCGCCCTTCCTCACTCTCTTCAAGGGCAATCTTCACCACCATGGTCAGCGGCACCGACAACAGCATGCCGACACTGCCAAGCAGCCAACCCCAGAAAATTAACGATAAAAACACCACCAAGGCCGACAAGCCCAGGCCTCGCCCCATAAAACGCGGCTCTATCATGTTACCCATCACAGTATTGATAAGGATATAACCACCACCCACTATGGCTGCGGTTAGCGGACTTTGGGTAATAAGCGCCAGCAACACCGCGGGTACGGCGGCAATAATAGAACCTATATTGGGAATATAGTTGAACATAAAGGCAACCACACCCCAAAGCAGGAAGTAGTCGATATCAAGTAGCCACAGCATAAAGGTAACTAAGATACCAGTGGCCAGACTCACCAGGGTTTTAATCGCCAAATAGGAATTGATAGAGGCAAGAAAGCGGTCTATTTGCGCCATTTTCATGTCCGGATCATCCATCGCCAGGTGGATTTTATTGCCTATACTTGGCCCCTCAAACAGCATAAACACTACAGTGACTATGATTAAAAACAGGTTCGCCATCACCCCACCGAAGCCGGTGAGCATATTGGTGGCTACATCTATCATTTTGGCCGGGTCGAACATGGCCATAATTTGCGCCTTATCAAGAAAAATATTGTATTGCGCCAGGGTATTGACCAGCCATTCAAACTCGTTTTTTAGCTGCTCTTTGTATTGAGGTAATTGCGCCGAAAAGTCATTAACCGACTGCCCTACCAAGCCTGCCAGGCTCAGAATCAAGCCAAAAACCAACATGATCACCAGAACAATGGCCAGCCCTTTAGGAATACGATAACGCCCCAAGGCATTGATTAGGGGGCTGCAGATCACCGCAATAAATACCGAGAGAATAAAGGGCACCACCAAGGGGCTGGCAATTTTAATCCCGGCCAAGACGATCACCAGGGACGCCAACACCATTAAACTTTTACTTGCTCCAATAAAGCTAGGCACAGTTAATTCCTTTTTGTTTTTCTGGGGGTTAATTTGCGGTTTTTGAGCGCTAAATCGAAACAAACCTGATCGCGAAGCGACCTAGGCCCGTATACATCTTTCTTATTAACGCCTAGTTTAGGCGACTTACTAATGAAAATAAACTCTTGATATGGGACAAAAAATAGACGTAATCGGCACAGAGCCAGAAATGTCCTACACTTGTATAGAGCGGCTTGGCGTTATAGCGACATGAACATTCTTATTACCGGGGCCACCGGACTAATTGGCTCCGAGCTTTATAAACATCTGTTAAACCATCACAGCGTGACCGTGCTTACGCGCACGCCCGCTAATGCCTATTTGAAACTTGGGCACCGCATCGAAGCGGTACGCAGCCTGGACAAGGTTGATTTCAATGATACCGATGTGGTGATCAACCTGGCCGGTGAGCCCATAGTCAACAAACGTTGGACGCCAGAGCAAAAACAGCGGGTCTATGACTCTCGTATTACCCTCACAGAGGAAATTGCCGAGCGTATAAACCAAGCCGAGAAAAAGCCAAAAACCCTGATCTCCGGCAGTGCCATAGGCTATTACGGCCGCCAAGGCGAACAGGTGATTGGCGAAGATTATGAACATTGTTATGACGAGTTCAGCCACCGGCTGTGCAAAGACTGGGAGCAAGCGGCACAAAAGGCACAAACCCGAGTCTGTTTGCTGCGTACCGGCATTGTGCTTTCCGCCCGTGGCGGCGCGCTGACAAAAATGTTGCCGGCATTTCGCTGTGGTCTAGGTGGGCCTTTGGGCGATGGTCACCAGTATATGTCCTGGATCCACCTTGATGATATGGTGCAGGTGATCATGTATTTAATCAAATACGACCATATCAGCGGCCCCATCAATGCCACCGCCCCACACCCGGTGAGTAATGAAGAATTCAGCAAAACCCTGGCACAAATACTGCGCCGTCCTGCCTTTTTGCGCATGCCCAAAGCAGTGCTGCGACTGTTAATGGGAGAAATGGCCGATCTTATGCTGTACGGACAAAATGTGCAGCCCAAACGCATGCTCAAAGAAGGCTTTCGCTTTCGCCATCCCGAACTAAGACCGGCTCTTGCCCAAATCCTCAGCCGCCATTAGCGGCCTAGGCAAAAACAACCCCACTACATGATTTTACGCAGCAAACCACTGGTGTTTTTATTCAGTGTGCGGGCGATCATGGTGTAGCCCAGAACAGCCACAAATAAGGCACCGGATAAGGGGCCAATCAACCAGATATCCGGATGCAGCTTGCCCGGCAGTTCAAACAAGGTGCGCTGTACGATAAACAAGGCAATATCACTACTTAGCGCTGCAACCACACCAGCCACCAAACCGAGCAAGAGAAACTCATACAGGGTTGCATGACGAATAAGTTGTCCGCGAGCCCCCAGGGTACGAAGTATCACCACCTCCTGCATGCGCTCACCCAGACTCGCCTGTACCTGAGAAATAAGCACCAAGGCGCCGCAAACCACAACTATGGCAAGCACAAAACCAATCGCCAAAGAGACCTGCTCTATGGTTGAGCGAATTTGATCGACAAAGTTATCGACATCTATGGCTGTGATGGTCGGATACTGACGCAGCAACTGGGTAAAGGCCTTGCTTTGCCCCTCATCGATGCGCGCTGCGGCTATATAGGTTGCGGGGAAATCCGCCAGTACATCCGGGCTTAAAATCATAAAGAAGTTCGGCTTTAAGGTGGACCAGTTCACCTCGCGGAAGCTGGTGACCTTGGCCTCAAAGCTCTGTGCGCCAATTAAAAAACTCACTGAGTCGCCAAGCTTTATATCCAAACGTTCGGCCATGGACTGCTCCACCGACACCTCGCCACGGCTTTGCTCGTCAAACCATTGCCCGCCACTTAAGGTATTATGACTTGGCATCTCACTCACCCAGGTAAGATTGAGCTCGCGGCCCACTCCCGAGCGCGCTTCCTCGTCTTTTTTCTCGTTGTCCTCTAACGACACTTCCCGGGCCACGGGCTCACCATTGATGGCATTAACACGACCGCGAATAGTGGGGTAAAAACGTGAGACTTCTATATTCTGGGCCGCGAGGTAATCACCGACCGGCTGCTTTTCTTCCTCTGTGATGTTCACTAAAAAGGCGTTCGGCGCATCCGCTGGCAGCTGAGATTGCCAGTCATTGATCATGTCGTTTTTCAGTACGATTAAAAACAGCAGCAACTTAATGGCCAGTGCAAAACTGATCAGTTGCACCGCATTGGCGTTGGCCCGCTTTTGAATCGAGGCAATGGCCAAAGACCAACTGTTTCCTGGGCTTAAGCCTAGCTTACGGCCACCGCCAAAAATCAGCTTGGAAAGGATAAAGAGCACCAAAACCACCGCCGCCGAGGATAAGAATAAAATGATAGTGATCATAATCTTACCGCTGAACAGCCACATTAAAGCAAAGACGGTAAAGGCAGACAGAGCAAGGTGAATCTTACTCACCAATAAACGGTCACCCAGGTTGCGACGCAAGACCCTAAGGGGGGGAATATCAAAAAGATCCAGCAGTGGTTTAATGGAGAACATTACAGCGCACACCACACCGATAAACACCGCACTTAACCAAGGGCGTATTGACGCCGGGGGCAACTGCACATCCATATTGGCGGCCATGTAATTGCCCGCCGCATACTGCAAGCCATACCCTGCCGCCAAGCCAAGCAGCAGCGAAAAGCCACATACCAAGGCCAGGTGCAGCAGGTAGATATTGCGAATTTGCGAGCGCGCTCCGCCTAAGGTTTTCATCATGGCCACCGGGTCGTACTGGCGCTCACAATAACGCTTTGCCGACACCGCAATGGCCACGGCTGCGAGAATAATGCCAAGCAGGCCCGCCAGCAGTAAAAACCGCTCCGAGCGCTCAAGTGAGTTGGAAATGGGTGACTGTCTGTCTTTAACCCCATACCAGCGTTGATTCTCGGCCAGTTGGGGTTTTAACCACTGATAAAAGGCCTCAACCTTGTCGCTCTCGCCGGCATACAACTGGCGATAAAACACCCGACTGCCGGGCTGGATGACCTTGGTTTTTTCAATGTCTGCTTCATTGAGCAGCACACGGCGACTGCCGGAGAAAATATTAAAGGGCGCGTCCGGCTCTTCACTTAAAATGGCACTGACCGTAAAGGTCGCGGCGCCAAGCTCTAGGCTGTCGCCCACCGCCAAGTCCAGTGAATACATCACCGACTCATTGAGCCAAACCGTGCCTGGCTCTGGGCCACCTTTGGCAACCTGCTCCTGGGCATCGAAATCACGCTTGATCAACAGCTCGCCCTTAAGGGGATACGCTTGTGAAGCCGCCTTGATAGCCGCCAATTGCATGCGCTCATTGGCAAAGAGCATGGTATCGAAAAAGGTAAGCCGGGCAGTTTGCAACCCCATATTTTGCGCCTGCTCCTGATAATTCTCAGGCAAGGCATGATTACTGGCTAAGGCACGGTCGGCGGCGATAAAGGCGTTAGACTTTTGCAAAATAGCCTGGCCGATACGGTCGGTCACCGACGAAAGGGTTAATACAGTCATCACCGCCAGAGCAATGGCGGCACAGATCACCGTCAGCTCGCCACGACGCAATTCTCTAAAAAATAATCGTATCGCTAACTTAGCCCACATGCGCGCGCTCCTGAGGCTCACGTAGTTGGGTTAGCTCACCGCCCTCAATATGCAAGATGCGCTCACAGCGATGGGCCAGAGCTTCATCATGGGTTACCAGCACTAAGGTGGTGCCCTGCTGCTGATTGAGCTCAAATAGTAATTCTTCAATCAGCTTGCCGTTTTTGCTGTCGAGGTTGGCCGAGGGCTCATCGGCAAAGAGAATTTTGGGAGTGCCAACAAAGGCGCGGGCAATAGCCACCCTTTGCTGCTCACCACCGCTGAGTTGCGATGGGTAATGTTCAATACGATGACTCAATCCCACTTTTTCAAGCAATGCCAAGGCCTGCTCTTTGGCGTCTTTTTGATTGGCCAGCTCCGCCGGTAACATCACGTTCTCAAGGGCACTTAGGCTTTGTACCAGCATAAAAGACTGAAACACAAAACCGACCTTTTGCGCCCGCAAGGCTGCGCGGCCTTCTTCATCAAGGCTCTCAAGGGCGTCGCCATCAACAATAATGCTTCCGGATGAGGCTCTATCCAGCCCCGCCAACAGGCTTAGCAAGGTTGATTTACCCGAGCCCGAGGCGCCTACTATGGCCACCGACTCGCCCGGCTTGACATTAAAGCTGATGTCGCTGAGGATCGTTAAATCGCCGTCAAGCGTATTAACGGACTTGGTTAATTCTTTGACTTGAATAATGTTTAATTGAGATAACGCTGACATATGAATGCTTTAATCCTACGTATTTTGCTCGTCCTATTAGTTGTCACTAAACCATTTATGGCTTGGGCTGACAACCAAATCCTGATCCTAGGAGACAGCTTAAGCGCTGCCTATGGTCTAAAACAACACCAAGGTTGGGTGCAATTGTTACAAGATACGTATGAAGAGCAAAAAAAGCCCATTAAATTAATCAATGCCAGTATCAGCGGCGAAACTACCGGTGGCGCACTAAGGCGCCTAGAGGGCATTTTAGCCAGCCACCAGCCCAGCCATGTGCTGATTGAACTGGGCGGTAACGACGGCCTGCGTGGATTCCCTATTCCCAAGATGCAGCAAAATCTCACGGCCCTGATCAAACAAAGCCAGGCGGCCGGTGCCGAAGTGGCGGTGATGGCCATTCGCATCCCGCCCAATTATGGTCCCCGCTACACACAAATGTTTGAGGCCAGTTTCGCCACAGTGGCCGAACAACAGGGCGCTCATCTGCTGCCATTTTTTGTCGAGCAAGTCGCTACCGATGGCTCCTTGATGCAAAACGACAATATTCACCCCAATGCCGAGGCTCAGCCGCTGCTGCGCGATATTATGGCCGAGCATATCGAGGCCTGGTTAGCCGCTCCCCAATTAAGTTCAACTAACGCGGCTAAATAAGACGCAAAAAGCGCTGTGATAACAGCGCTTTTTCAAAAGTGGATAAAAAACCTTATCGATATGAATAATTTATAGGCAAACGATTCAACACCCACTTGCAATTGAAAAAATTATCCGTACTATTGCAGTCCTAGTCGGCATATAGCGCAGCTTGGTAGCGCACTGTCATGGGGTGTCAGGGGTCGCAGGTTCAAATCCTGCTATGCCGACCATTCTTTTCTCTCCCCAGTCAAATCTTAATTCGTTCTCGCACTCAAGGTGCGCTTTATTTCCTAAACAAACTTTCCCCCCTTAAAAAAATTTTTTCTTAGCGAAAACCTTACGTCCTTTTCTTTGTTTGCGTTTAGCCTTATTCCGACGTTATGCCCGTGTGTTGCAAATCCGCACCAGGGTAACGACAAAACAATCCACGCCCTTACGTGATTAAGTTGATACGCTTAAGCGGTCAATTTTGCTCCAAGGGGAACCTGATGCGTTTAACTAACTTACTGTTTTTACTATTAACTCTATTTTTAGCGCCGCTGTTTTGCTCGCAGGCTTTGGCCGCAGGTTCGGCACAGCAAGCAAAGGACGAGGCCGCTATTAAAGCCCTCTTTGCCAGCTATATGAATAAGTACAACGGCTATATACAAGGAAACTCGCTGGCGCATGTAGAGCAATTATATATGCCTCAGGTCATGCTCATGTCCAGTGCTAATCCACCAGTGGCAATGCCCGCCAAAGACTTCAGCAAGCAGGTGGTGGGCTTTCTCGACAGCTTAAAATCCAAGGGAGTGGCCTCGGTCAACTGGCAACAGGTTAATGTGCGCCTGATCGATAAAAACATTGCCATAGCCACCAATCTGGCTGTTCGCTATCGCGATAATGGCGAGGTGTTCAATAAAGTCGGAGCAACCTACTTCTTGTATAAAACAGATGAAAATTGGCGTATTGCTAGTTTTGCGGTACATGAGCATACTGGAGTGCAAACTCTTTGATGTGATACATGGTTATGGAAGATTGGGATGCATATCGCCTGATACTGGCAATACACCGGGGCAAGACGATTAGCACAACTCAATCACAGCCATGGCTATACCCTGGTGGAGTCTGCCCCCTCTGGGTACGCACTCACTTTGGCAGGGCATGCCTTATTGCAAACCGCGCAGCAAGTTGAGGCACTGGTACTCGCAGACAGGCATGCACAACGCGCAAATCACCTAGAACACAGCGGTCAAATTACCCTGTCTCTTCCCCCTGCCATTGCCCAGTACCTGCTTCTTGAAGATTTGGGAGCCTTTGCTAAACGCTACCCACAGATTCGCCTGGTGATGCAATGCAATTATCACCTTGTTGATATCGATAACTGCGAGGCGGATATTGTCATTCGCGTCGCCAATGAACCATGTGAGCATCTGGTTGGCCATCGCGCCGGCGCCGTGTACGTGAATTACTATGCCCAAGAACAATACTTAACCGACACAGCCAGCGAACAATATTCATGGCTGGTTAGTTCTGCCGACGATACCAACACACTTTGGATCAAACAAAGTCCTTTCCCACAGGCTCCCGCCGGCTTAGTGATTGATGATTTAATTGTCCGCCATGAGGCCGCGCATACAGGCCTAGGGCTTATTCGCGGCGCCTGCTATATCGCCGATACCATGGAGCAACTTAGAGTCGTCGGAGATTCTGAGCCACTTGAGTTTGCACAGATTTGGGTACTGACACACCCTACGCTTATTGAAGTCCCCAGAATCAAATTGCTAATGGGCGAACTCTACACTTTACTTAAGCAGAGACAGCATCGATTAATGGGGCGCGCCGCAAAGTTTATCTCTTAGGACCCTTTATTTATGGGTTTTAACCCAAAGATCGTTAACTAAACTAACAATAAGTCACTTTGCTAACAGGCCTATACAACCTACTATGCTATTGCTCATTGCTTTCGCCGTACTCTCTATTGCCGTGTCGTTTATGTGCTCTATTTTAGAAGCCGCATTGCTCTCCATTACACCTAGCTATATTGCTAAACAAAAATTAGAGAACCCGGTTCGCTATCAGGCACTGAAAAATCTCAAAGAAAGGATTGATCAACCGCTGGCGGCAATTCTCACCCTCAATACGGTGGCGCATACGGTCGGGGCTGCCGGGGTTGGCGCCCAGGTCACGGTCGTCTTCGGTAATGGCTATCTGGGTATCGCCTCAGCGGTCATGACAATTCTTATTCTCGTGCTATCAGAAATTATCCCAAAAACCATAGGCGCCCTGTTCTGGCGCCAGCTAGCTGTAGTTCTGCCGCCAATACTCGCCTTCTTAATCTGGATACTCAAACCCTTTATTTGGATTTCGGACAAAATAACCCGCTTACTCGGTGGCAGTGCCAGTGAAGAAGATCTGCGCTCAGAAATTAAAGCTCTGTCCTCTCTTGGCACCGAGCTTGGTAGTGTCGATGAGACCGAGCACAGAGCGATAAGCAACATTCTCGATTTACATACCATCAAGGTGCGCGAGGTTATGACGCCTCGCATCGTCTGTGAAACGCTAAAACCTGACTTGCCCCTTGATGACATTCGCGACAAGGTGCTCAAAAGCCAGTTCACCCGGTTTCCCATCCTGGATGAAGACGAGGCTCCCCACGGCATGCTTTTTAAGTCGGATCTGATTATGGTAGGCGACAAAAAGTTCGCGATTGAGTTTGCTCGACCAGCTAAGGTTGTCTCTGACAACACCAGCTTGGAGCAATTGCTTACCCAACTCCTAGAAGATCAGCATCATATGTGTTTGGTGTATGACGAGTACGGCTCGTGGCAAGGATTAATAACCATGGAAGATATTATTGAGACCATTATCGGCCGCTCAATTGTCGATGAAACGGATCAAATTGCCAACATGCGTCGCTATGCCCGACGACGCTGGCAGAAGCAGAAAAAAGCACAAAAGAAATCACAGGAATAGTGTTTAAGGCAGGTCATCTCGCCAATTAGGATAAGTTGTCGATAACTAAAGCGTTTAAAAATAGTATTTTGGGGCGCTGATTTATTGTGCGCAAAATTTAAAAAATCTTTTTAAAACAACATTCATCACCTATAGTGTCGTATTCGTTACGTAATGATTTCGGGTGCATGTCGCAACCCTAACGTATTGCTGGAGAGGGTCTCTTGCTAATTTGAAGTCCAGTTAGCAAGGAGACCCACAAGATGAAAATGAAAGTAAATGTTCAGGTCATAAAAACCCTGCGTGATAGCCGCTGTTACTCGCAAGAGCAGCTGGCGGAGATGGCAGGATTGAGTTTACGCACGGTACAACGAATCGAAGCCAAGGGCGTTGCCTCATTAGAGTCGATAAAAAGCATGGCCGCGGCGCTGGATATCGATTGCCAGCAATTATTGGCTTTGGATCACAGTGTCCATATGCAAGACAGCGCATGCGCTGCCGGTGCGCCTGAGCACACTCAACCCTCTTCCACAGAGACTGGCTCAGAACCTGTCGCAGTGAAGGCTTCACAAGACCCGACTGCCGCTAAGCCGAAAACCAACAGGCACACCTATCTGTGGAGTATGCTACTGGTCATTGCCGCCAATGCCTTCGGCTTTTGGGGCATTTTTGATGCCTACAATGCCGGGCGCATCGATCAGGATACCATGCGTTTACTAAAAAACCTGGTGTCGCTGGCGCTGCTCTTTTCGGTGGGCCTGCTGGCCTACAAGGGCTACAAAGAAGGTATCTTTAAGTCATAGTCGCTTAACAAAAGCATCGGCGTTCTCCTTGCTAACTCCACTTTAACCAAAGGAGAAAACCCATGTTTAACAATAAATTAGATATAAAACTCATCAGCACAACCATAGCAGTCTTTTTCATATACGTGCTTGTTGCAGGCATAGTATTGGTACAGTTATGGATCCCCGATGGCATCGCACAAGAGCAAGCCATGATACTGGCCGAGCAGGACGTAGGCTTGCAAATTCAGAGCATGCTTGCAGGCCTTATTGGTTGTCTGCTTGTTGCTGCGATGAGTGTGCGTTTTGGTAAGGAGCTGGGATATAAAAATACCCTGGTGTGTGGCATCTTCCTCACCCTTTACGGAATCTTAGGAGTGTACTTGCACCCGCAACATGCTCTTTGGGCGCAATTTATAAAGGTGCTGGCACCACTGCCTATTTCCCTGCTCACGGCCATGCTGCTTTGCAACATGCGTAAATGCTCCCTCAAAACCGCATAATACTTTATCCGCCCAACTAGGTGGCGACACAAGATGGCATAGCCATGTGTCGCCCCGCTCACACACCCAGCACCGACGTTAAACTGTAATTCTCGTTCATTCACCGCCAATTGGTTAATTTTAATAGTGAAATAAGGTAAAAAGGCGCAACTTTGCGAATCTAGGAGAGCAATATGTCGCGTATTTTTAGTCTTAGTGCGGTTGCCGCCACACTCTTGAGTGCTCATGTTTATGCAGCAGATTTTAATTTTACTGGCCTAAGCGGCGCAAAAACCTTAGTGGTTATGCAAACCAAAGGGCAAGACTTACCTGCAGGTCAATTATCTGCAGCAACTCAGGCGCAACTGAAAAAAGCAGCGGACGCCGCTCAATTTGATGCCAGCCTGGGTAGTACATTTGAGCTTCTAGCACCTATTGACTCGAACTATGAACGCATTTTGGTTGTGGGTTTGGGTGACAAGGATGAGTTAAACGCTGCCAATCTGGCAAAGCTGGGTGGCAATGTTCATGGTCAGCTTAAAGCCAATAAAATCACCGATGTCGACCTGGCTTTCGCCGAGGTACAAGGCCAATTAAGCAATGCGCAACTGGCAGCCCAGTTTGCCCACGGTGCCAACCTTCGCGATCACAGCTTCGATGTCTATAAAAAAGACGCCGATAAAACCACCGTCAGCTACCACTTTAGCGTTGCCAACGCCGAGCGCGCTCAAGCGGCCTACCAAGCCCTGAGTCATATCGAGCAAGGCGTATTTCTAGCCCGCGACCTAACCTCAGAAGTGGCCACAGAAATGACCCCGGTCGAATTTGCCAAAGCTGCTAAAGAGCTTGAGCAATACGGTGTCAAGGTAACTGTACTAGGACCAAAACAGCTTAAAAAGCTGGGCATGGGTGCTTTGGAAGGCGTTGGCCGCGGCAGTGAGCATGGCGCCCGCCTAGTTGTTGCCCATTACAAGGGGTCAGACGAGGCGCCTATCGCCCTGGTAGGTAAAGGCATTACCTTTGATTCCGGCGGCTACAGCATTAAAAGCGGCCCGTCTATCGCACGCATGAAATCGGATATGGCCGGTGCCGCCGCGGTACTGGGCACGGTTAAAGCCATGGCGCTGAGCAAGGCCGATGTCAATGTCGTCGCGGTAATGGGTATGGCAGCGAACATGGTTTCTCAATACGCCATTGCCCCGGGTGATGTACTACGCACTGCAGAAGGCTTAAGCGTAGAAGTGGTGAACACCGACGCCGAAGGCCGCCTGGTGCTAAGCGATGCTATGTGGTACGCCCGCGAGCATTATAAGCCTGAGATCATGGTGGATGTAGCCACATTAACCGGCTCTAAAGTACGCGCTCTGGGCGATCGCTACAGCGCCGTATTCTCTGAAGATGATCAGCTTATCAGCGAGCTTACCGCTGCCGGTAAGGTAGTGAATGAGCAGGTATGGCGTCTGCCGCTGGGCTACAAAGACATGCTGAAGTCGGATATTGCCGACTTACAAAATGTCGGCTCGGGCGGTCCGGGTGCCACCACGGCCGCTTCTTTCTTACAACACTTTGCCGGTGACACCCGTTGGGTACATATTGATATCGCCGGTAATGCCCTGTCCAGCAAGGCCAAAGGCGAAGTGAATGTGGGCGGCACAGGTTACGGTGTGCGCCTGCTGAGCGAGTGGATTTTAAAAACCAAATAAGCGCACAGATGAAAAAGGTGGCCAAGGCCACCTTTTTTGTTGGTTGGGTAACCAGCTGGAAAGCCTAGCTAAAAAGCCCGGGTTAGAAGAAACCCAAGGCATTGTCTGAGTAGCTGACCAAGAGGTTTTTGGTCTGCTGATAATGTTCCAACATCATCTTGTGGGTTTCTCGCCCTACTCCGGACTTCTTGTAACCACCAAAGGCCGCATGAGCAGGATAATGGTGATAACAGTTGGTCCAAACGCGACCCGCTTCTATGGCGCGGCCCATGCGATAAGCGCGGTTCATATCCCGTGTCCATAAACCGGCGCCCAGACCAAACTCGGTGTCATTAGCGATGGCAATGGCATCGGCTTCATCCTTAAAGGTGGTAACGCTCACTACCGGGCCGAAGATTTCTTCACGGAATACCCGCATCTGATTGGTGCCCTTAAACAGAGTCGGCTGAATATAGTAACCCTGACTAAACTCGTTATCGAAACGCTCCGCATCACCGCCAATAAGCACCTCGGCGCCCTCGTCGCGGCCAATGCTAAAGTAGCTCATGATCTTATCGAATTGCTGCTGCGATGCCTGGGCACCGACCATGGTTTCGGTATCAAGCGGATTACCGCGCTTAATTTGTTTGGTCCGCTCGACCACCTTGGCGATAAACTCATCATAGATACTCTCTTGCACCAATAAACGCGATGGACAAGTACAGACCTCGCCCTGGTTGAAAAACGCCAGCACAGCGCCTTCCACACACTTATCGATAAACTCATCCGATTGCTCAAGCACATCTTCAAAGTAGATATTGGGTGATTTACCGCCAAGCTCCACCGTTGACGGGATAATGTTTTCGGCGGCACATTTTAGGATATGCGCACCGACCGGGGTGGAGCCGGTAAAGGCGATTTTGGCGATGCGGGTACTGGTGGCCAGGGCTTGGCCGGCCTCGGCGCCATAGCCGTTAACCACATTAAGTACACCCGGGGGCAGCAAGTCGCCAATTACCTCGACCAGCTTTAAAATCGATGCCGGAGTTTGCTCGGCGGGTTTTAGCACCACACAGTTACCGGCAGCCAGGGCTGGCGCCAGTTTCCATGCTGCCATCAGCAGCGGGAAGTTCCACGGGATGATCTGTCCGACCACACCTAGGGGCTCATAGAAATGATAGGCCACGGTGTTTTCGTCGATATCACCGATACTGCCCTCCTGGGCACGAATACAACCGGCAAAATAACGGAAGTGATCCACCACCAAAGGAATATCCGCATTCAGGGTTTCTCGCACCGCCTTGCCGTTATCCCAGGTTTCCGCCACCGCCAACTGTTCCAGATTGGCCTCGATACGGTCGGCAATTTTCAGCAGCAGATTGCTGCGCTCGGTGACCGAGGTTTTTCCCCAGGCGGCTCTGGCCTGATGCGCCGCATCCAATGCCAGCTCGATGTCTTTGTCGTTCGAGCGCGGCACGCGGCAGAAGACCTCACCGGTAACCGGCGTGGTGTTATCAAAATAATTACCATCCACAGGCGGCACCCAGGCCCCACCAATGTAATTCTCGTATTGGGTGGCAAAAGACACCAGGGCGTCGGTTGAATTAGGTTTTGCATAGATCATTGTTATTGTCCTTCTTTGCTGCAATCCCTTTAACGCTAGACCAATTTGCCGATAAAAACTTGATTGTCATTCCATCTTGCTTGACTCCAAGTACACTTTTTGGCCATGCTAGAGCACGCCTTAAACAAGCTATGGTCATAGCAAAGGAGCCTAGCCATGCCAGCAGCCACACACCCAGATGCACTCGAGCGCCTCGATACCTTGGTCGATCACCGCTCGGTGTTTAACGCCGATGGCGTGCAACTGTGTTTATACGACACCTATGAGCACAGTGACGGTGTGCCCTTTAAGGCAGACGAAATTATGTTTTGCGCCATGATCCAAGGGCGTAAGGTGATGCACCATTCGAGCCTGAGTCAGGGCCAGGACTTTATCCCCGGACAGAGCTTTGTAATTGCGCCACAAGAGCATGTAGCCATAGACTTCCCCGACGCCACCTTGAGCACACCGACCCGTTGTTTGACCATAGAAATAGACACCCAAAAGCTGCATCAGGTAGCCGGGCAAATGCGCCTGCACAGTGAGTCTGAGACATACGCGCAAACCGCCACCTTGCAGCTCAACCACAGCGCCAGCACCCAGGGCGTGTATCAAAGATTAATTGAAGCATTTAGTGAAAATGAGAAAGACAGAGGCTTACTCATTGAGCTTGCCAGCACCGAATTACTGGTGCGCTTACTGCGTGAGCAAGAGCATAGCAAGTTACTAAGCTGTGCCCAGCAAGACCCTCAAGCCACCCTATGGCATGCTGTGGTCGCCCATATTGAGCACAACCTCGGCGGCCTTATTGATGTCGATACCCTGTGCAGCCTGGCCTGTATGTGCCGCAGCAAGTTTTTTAACGCCTTTCGCCAGCGCTTTGGGGTCAGCCCTCAAGCCTATATTCTTAAGCGCCGCTTAGAGCGGGCGCAGCTGTTGCTCAATCAGGGCAAGTCGGTGACCAATGCCTGCTTTGAAACCGGCTTTAACAGCGTCAGTCATTTTAGCCGTAGCTTTAAGGGCCATTTTGGGGTGTCGCCGCGGGGCTATCGCCAGCAAGGTGTGAGTTAAACGAAAAAGGCCGCATCTGCGGCCTTGTTAGAGAAAATTAGCGCTTGGCTTAGTCAACCAAGTCTTCGGTGCCGACGATCAACCAAGGCGCCGCTTCACTGTTTTTACGCTCCATATGCCAAATCTCATCGATGCGCTCTTTAGCATGGGCAATACGGTCCTGATACTGGCCGCTAAAGTGGATGCTGATAGCCCACACATCATTGTCGCAGCTGGCGCGAACAATATTGGCATCAACAAACAACACTTCTGTCAGTACTTCACCCTGCTCGGCGCGCAGGGCCTTAAATTCCTCGATAAGCTCGGGAGCCAAATACTCCGACACCAGGTCAAAGTTATTGTCATTCCAGGCCTGCTGAATGGTGACATAGTGCTCTTTGGCAGCGCGTATAAAGCCGACCTGGTCAAAGTTCGGCGGTAGTTGCATGGGCACAGAGCTAGGTTGCGGCTGAGGCTGAGCCGAGGCACTGCTTTGCTGCCACTGACCCTGGCTCGCATAGGCCTGGCCATGCGGCGTTGCCATCATGGGACGCGGCTGGTTTTTACGCATCGCCGAGCGAATAAACTTAAAGAGTAAAAATCCGATACCTGCAAGTAATAGAATTTCCAGCAGTTGCACGCCTTCAAAGTCATCACCCATCATGGCGGCAATTAGACCACCGGCCAGCAGGCCGCCAAGCACACCGGCCATAATGCCTTTTTTGCTCGAGGTTTTCTTCGCCGCCACCGTGCTGGTGTCCGTGGTTTGCTGTTTTTGTGTGGTCTGAGTTTGCTCGGTCTTACCGGTCGTGCGTTTCGAGCCAAACTTTTTACGCGCCTGGGCATCGAAGCTGGCGGTAAACAACACGCTCAATAGCGTTAACATAATTACCAGATTTTTCATGGTTATCCTTAAAAATAAATACTGGCGGCAGTGTACCTTAGCAGCCCCCTAAGGCAAGCAATTCGGGATATCAGGCAGGCTATATGCCCAGTTTTTAATCATAAAAAGGCCCGTAAAATACGGGCCTAAATGCTCTGAAAAACCTAGAAGGAGTTATTCAAAAAACAGCTTAGTACGTGCTTTTTTACCCACTTCCGTCATGGTTTCGGCGTCATATAAACGACCGTTTATCATGGTGTATTGCACCTTATCGGACTGACGAATATCGCTGAGGATATCGCCGTCAATCACAATTAAGTCCGCCAGTTTACCTGCTTCCAAAGAGCCCAGATTTTTATCCAAACCTAAGGTTTTGGCCGGGTCTATAGTGGCGGTGCGGATCACCTCAAGGGGCGTCATGCCGCCTTGGGCAAACATCCACATTTCCCAATGCGCTGCCAGGCCTTCACGTTGACCGTGGGCACCCACATTCACTAACACACCTTGGTCTTGCAACTCGCCGGCAACACGGGCGTTATTGAAGTGGTTGTAGTGATGATCAGGCGCCTTGGTACGACGCATAGAGCGTGGCAATAACTGGTTTTTAGGGACAAATTTACTTAGACGCGGGTGGTTCCACACCTCGGTTTTATCGTACCAGTAGTTCTCACCCCAGATACCGCCGTAAGCCACGCCAAGCGTCGGCGTATAAGCCACGTCGCTTTGCGACCACAGCTGACGAATATCATCATAGATATTGGCCGCCGGAATAGAGTGCTCTATGGTGGTGTGGCCATCTATCACCATGGTGAGGTTATGCTGCAATAGTGAGCCACCTTCAGGTACCACCATCATGCCCAATTCGCGTCCTGCTTCAATCACCTGCTGGCGCTGATCGCGGCGCGGCTGGTTGTAGGATTTGACGCTAAAGGCACCGACCTTCTGCAAACGCTCAAGATGGAATTTGGCATCATCCAGAGAATCAACGTGCGAGGTGTAACCCGGCATATTAGCACCATAGAGGATAGTACCGGTGGAGAAGATACGTGGGCCCACTATCTCGCCGGCTTTTTGCATTTCGCTGGCAGCGAAGATTTCCGTAGTATCGTTACTTGGGTCGTGAATAGTGGTGACACCTAGGGATAGACCGGCCAGGTTTTTCCAGTTCTGCTCGGGAATAATTTCATCACTACCCTGGCCGCCATGGGCGTGGGCATCGATGATCCCCGGCATAATAGTTTTTCCGGCCACATCAATTATCTTAGCGCCTTCAGGGATCTGCACATCGGCCTGTGCACCTACGGCTTTAATATGCTTGCCATCGGTTAGCACCACGCCGTTTTCGATAACCTGCTCACCCTTCATGGTGATCACCTTGGCACCAACCAGGGCAATCATACCCTTAGGCTCGGCCATGGCTTTTTTGAAACCAATATTTTCGCCGCTTTTCACCTTAAAGTCGGCATCGGCATCGCCTTTAATATTGAACATACCGTCGAGAGAGGCATGGTAAAGCTCAGGGCCCAGGCTCCAGTACAGGCGATCGCTGCTACCGCTCCAGCTGATGTTCTCACCAGCGCGCACAGAAAGCTGTTCAACCGGGAACTGGCTGTCTTTCGGGCCAATGCTGATGGTTTTGCCCGCTCAACGAAAGGCGTTACATATACCTTGAAGCGCTCGGCAAACGCCAGGTACTGACCATCGGGCGAGATGCGGAATTCGGTGGCATGCTCGGACTCATACAGCTTACGAATTTTCTTACTCTCTAGCTCAACCACGCTGAAGGTCGGCTTAGGCCAAGGGCTCATCACATAAACGCGGTCATTGTCTTTACCGAATTGCGGCTGATAGCCGTGCTCGGTGATTAGCTCAGGCTTTTTCGGCTTATCCACATTGACCGCATAGATACCCGGTTTAAGCGACCATTCTGGCGCCAGCAAACTGCTGCCGGATGACTTTCTAAAGACCAGGGTTTCACCATCCGGGCTAAATGCCGGTTCCACATATTTGCCCGGCTCTGTGGTTAGGGTATCACCGCGGCCCGAGCGTGCAGAAACAACACGCACACTGCCCTGCTTTTCGTCGTCCCAGGTAACATAGGCGATTTGCTTACCATCACGTGAGAAGGTTGGGAAAAACTCAAAGTGATCGTCTTGCTTGGTCAGGCGTTTGATTTTGCCCGATTCAAGGTCGCGCTTGTAGATATGACCCATGGCCTCGAAAATCGCGGTTTCACCGTCCGGCGACACCTGCACATTGCGCAGCATTTTTACGTCAAATTCATCGGTATCCAGGTTTTGCGTAAAACGCAGCGCCTTTTGAATCGACTTGGTGGTTTCAACCTCAAAAGCGATTTCTTCGCTCTCGCCATTGTCTACGTCCAGCTTATGGATTTTACCGCCGGCCCAAAACACCAAGGACTCGCTATCCGGCGTCCAGGCCATGGTTGGATACACGCCGTGAATGGCCCAGGTTTCCTGCATATCACGCTCAAGCTTATCGTACAGCTTGGTTTCTTTACCTGACTCTAAATCATAGAGGTAAAGCGTGCTTTGGAAGTCATCGCGCTTGATATAAGCCAAGGTCTTGCCATCGGGCGATGGCGTTGGACGAATGGCGCCGCCAGTGCCGCTTAGTATGGTCTCGATTTCACCGGTTTCGCGGTCATAACGCTTAATTTTGTAGATGCCTTGCACCGAGTCTTTGGAATAGTGGAAGGTCTTACCTGGGGTGTCATCCTGAGAGAAATACACATAACGGCCATCCGGTGAAAACGCCGGCTCGCCCAGGTCTTTTTGGTCATTTGGGCGCTCCGTTAACTGCACACCCGAGCCACCGGCCTTGTGATACATCCATACTTCACCGGCACCCAGCGAACGACTGGCGGTAAAGTGTTTACGGGCAACGATAAAGTCGCCGTCCGGGCTCCAGGCCGGGCTGTTCAACAGGCGGAAGGATTCTTTGGTCACTTGAGTTTGCTCTGAGCCATCGACCTTCATCACCCAAATATTGTCGCCACCGCCTTGGTCTGAGGTAAAGGCGATATGTTGGCCATCAGGGCTAAAGCGCGGCTGCATTTGCCAGCCTATATCCGAGGTCAGCTGAGTGGCCTTACCGCCGCTAATGGGCATGGTGTAAATATCACCGAGCAGGTCAAATACCAGGGTTTGACCATCTGGGCTGATATCCACGTTCATCCAGGTGCCCTGGTTGACGCTGATTTTCGCATCCAAAAATTCGCCCTGAGGGCTGTCTACTTGCCATTTTTGTTCTTCTTTTTTGGCTTCCTCGGCATAAGCATTTGGCTGCGCCAAGGGCTGTGCCAACGGCAATGCCAGGGAAATTGCCAGTGCCAAGGCACTGTATAATGGAGTCTTCATAGAGTTCTCATCGGATTTAGTTATTATCACCCCCTACTAAAGCAAAATGTACGACAAAGGGAAAGTCAGTTGGGGTTAATGGGCGAAAATGAGGGATGGATGTCCCCCCATTGCTCTCATTGCTAGGTTTGTGTTTAATCAAGCTTAGCTTATGCGTCAACTAGCGCTGCCAGTCACTGGGATCAAACTGATAATAGTCTTTAAGGACATTAAAAAGCTCGGCATCAAACTGGCGCATGGCGGCGGGCTTCTCGATAAAGGTTTCGGTGGCTACGGCGAAAAACTCCGCCTCATTGGTGGCTCCATAACCATGCATAACATGAGGCATATTGTAGGCGATATGGCTTTTAAGCTTATTAAAGGCGCGCGAACACACCTCACCCCAACGCTGGTAGCTTTGCCTATTTGCCAATAAAGGTGTGCCATTGGTTTGTCCGGTCACCTGGTCGAGTTGATGGGCAAATTCATGAAACACCAGGTTGTGGCCATCGCCGGGCAAGCGATTGCCCTCAAGCACATCATGCCAGCTTAATACCAGGGTGCCGCCAGGCCAGGATTCGCCTTCACGTACCACCTGATGGTAACTGACCAGACCCGCCATATCGCGCTCGGTCACACCGGCATAATAGGCACTGGGGTACAGCAATATCTCTTTAACATTGGGATACAGCGGCCAGGGTTTATTGAGCATAAGCAGACTGGCATTGGCCGCCACTACCAGCTTCATGGCCTCATTGACCCTTAAGCCATCGCGACCTAAAAAACGTTTTTCTCCTAAAAACCAACAGATATGACGCTCCAGCTTAGCCCTGTCCGCATCCGTCATGGCGCGATAGATGGGCATGGCCCTTTGCAGTAACTGCTGTTGTGCCTGGTTTAAAGCGGCACCTTGATATTTACGTCGCCATAGACGCAAACGCAACTCGTCCTGGCGCCAATACACAAGCACAAACACCAGCATCAGGCCTATCAATACGACATTTATCATCTGTTAATTCCTTGACATAGTTACTTGTAAATATGACCCTTAGCCCGCTATTTCAATCTCAACGACACAAATTCACGAATAAAAACACATCATGACGCTTCCCATCTACGCGATAGAGCAGGCCTTTTTAGCCGCCCTAGAACACCACAATGTCATAGTTCATGCTCCCACAGGCAGTGGTAAGTCAACCTGCTTACCCCTTTGGGCCAAAGCTCAGGGGCGCGTTTTGGTGGTGCAGCCTAGACGCATCGCCGCCACTTCTCTGGCGGACTATCTGGCGATGCAAAGGCAACAAAAGCCTGGGCAAGAAATTGGCTTTGCCATTCGCTTTGAGGCCCAACTGAGTGAGCAGACTCAAGTGGTGTTTGCCACTCCAGGGGTGGCCTTGCGCTGGTTTTTCGAAAATAAACTAAGCGATTATGATGTGGTGATGCTGGACGAATTCCACGAGCGTCGCTGGGATACAGATCTGTTATTGGCACTGCTAAAGCAGCATAACAGCCATCGCCTAATCGTCACCTCGGCCACCCTCAATGATGATCGATTGGCCGGCTATTTAGGCGCCAAAACCCTGCACAGTGAAGGCCGAATTTTCCCAATAGACTGTGAATATCTGGCTGACAACAGCCAAAGTATGCCCTCGCGTTTTGACTTGGCCCCACGGGTGCGCCAGGCCTGCGCTTATGCGTTAGAGCACAGCAACAAAGATATCCTGGTATTTTTACCCGGCCGTGCGGAAATTAACAGCTGCCTCAGTGCCTGTCGCGACCTGCCCGCCGAGGGCATTGCCCTGCATGGTGCCAGCCCAGTGAGCGAGCAACGCTGTGCCATGCAAGAAGGCATGCAGCGCCGCATTATATTCGCCACTAACGTTGCCGAAACCTCACTGACGGTACCGGGAATAGAGTGTGTGATAGACTCCGGCCTTGAACGGCGTACCCATCTGCGCAAAGGCAAAACCGTGCTTGGGCTCGATGCCATAGCCAGAGACTCACAGCTACAGCGTAAGGGGCGGTGTGGGCGCACCGCGCCGGGTCTTTATATCGCGCTTTTTGGTGAGCATGCGCCGCTATTGGCACAGACGCCGGTAGAGATAGAGCGCGAAGCCCTGGATGAGTTGGTTTTGGCCAGCGCCTGTGCTGGCATTGCCATAGATAATCTTGAACTGCTGACGCCGCCGGCACCTTCCAGTCTGACTCGGGCAAAACAGACCTTGAGCAAGCTCGATGCCATTGATGCCCAAGGCCTGGCCACCGAGTTGGGGCGACGCATTTATCCCCTGCCCGTGGATGCAGAGCTAGGTTACCTGATAGAAAAAATGCCCAGCTCCACCTTGCGCCAGGCCATGATAGACTTGGCTGCGGTTATCGCCACACCGGCGCAGCTTTATTCGCTGCCAAACCAAGACACACTTGCCGAGTTAGCCAAGGCCTTGGGTGAGCACCTTAAACACAGTGATATCGCCCTGTGCATCGCCGCGCTGCGCGGCCAGTGCAATGAGCACCTGCACATAGAAGAGACGGCTCTGACTGAAGCACAAACCTACAGCAATTATTTACGCTCGGCCTATCAATTGCCCGAAATTGAACGCTGCGCCCGTTTCGATTATCAGGCGCTGATACAAGCCATAGCCAGGGCGCGCCCGGATTGTATTTTTGTGCGCCGAGATAACCGCCGCGGCGGCTTTGGCAATGGCGGACTGGAAATTCGCCCGGCAAAAAACTCCTTGGTAACCGAGGAACAAGAAGCTGCTCTGGTCCTGGCCACTTTTGCACTGGCGGGCAAAGGCAAAAAACACGCCGATACTTTGGCAACCTTATGCGCGCCTTTGACCTTAAAGCAGGTGTTGGAATTTGCCCCGACCACACCAAGACTCAGCAACTATTACTGGCATCCCGATGAGGTAAATACGGACGAGGGACTGGCGGGTGAAATAAGAGCCACCCTGACATACAGCTACGCCCAAGTTACCCTTACTAGCATGGATACCCGGGTAGACGATGAGCAGCTACTGCCTGCGCTAACCGAGCTGATATTAGATGGCACCTTATTTCCCGGGGTTGCTCAGCAGGTGAGCGACGCCCTTGCCTACCATAATCTCTATCTGCTTTATCACCAGCAGGAGCAAGGCCTTGCCACCGCTGGCGAGCATTTACGAGCCAGACTTGTTGAATTAGGAATTCAAAGCCAGGAAGATTTAATGCTTATTGAGGCGGAAGATCTATATTACCAAGGGCTTGAGCCCTGGCAGAGCAAGGAGTTTATGGAGCGTTTTCCGCTGCAACTGGTGTTGCCGGGCATGACTCTAGATATTGAGTATTTATTTAAGGCCAAGCGGGTCATAGTCCATTATCACAGCGGTGAGCGCAAAGAACCACCCAAACGCTGGGAGTTACCCAGTTGGAGTGGTCTGCAAATTCGTTATAAAAAAGCCAGTAAGGTGGTAGATATTCGCTAGGGCAGCTCTTCGCACAAGAGGTAATCCCGGCGATGACCCAGGCAGCGATTGCGGCCTTGCTCTTTGGCCAGATACAGGGCTTTATCGGCGTGTGATAACAATCTATCGGCATTGACCGCGCAGTCGATATCGGCGGCGCCAATACTGACACTGACCTGCAGACCGTGGGCCAGCACCGAGTAATCATAACTGGCTATCTGATGGCGAATGCGTTGTGCCCAGCACAGCGCCCCATCCTCATCAAGGCCTGGGAATAAGATGGTGAACTCTTCACCGCCCCAGCGCGCAAACAGGGCTTGTGGCGGTAAACAGCGGGCGATAATCTGCACCACGGTAGCAATGACCTGATCACCAACCAGGTGCGAATAATGATCGTTAATTTGCTTAAAGTGATCTATGTCTAATAACAGCAGGCTCAGCGGCTGCCCGTCACGTTGAGCTTGGACAAAATGCACCACCAGCCACTGGTCGAAGGCACGGCGGTTAGCAATGCCGGTCAGCTGGTCGTGAGTGGCCTGATGCTCAAAGGCCTGCGCTTGCTTCGCCAGCACCTGAGTTTGCTCCTTCACCCGCTTTTTCAATCTCGCTTCGGAGCGTTTAAGGTGATAAAAACGCAGTCGATAAACAAGCAGCAAGAGCAATAACAAGAGCGCCACAACAAATATTTTGAAGCCTAAAGTTTGCCAGACCTTGGGCGCTACCTTAATCTCTACCGCAGCACCGCTTGCTTGCCAGATGCCATACGGATATCGGGCGCGCACCTCGAATCGATAACTTCCCGGTGGCAAGTTAGTGTATTCGGTAATATGCAGGTTGCCACGGTCAACCCAGTGTTGCTCGTAGCCCAATAAGCGGGTTTGATATTCAATACGCTCGGTCATCACATAACCGAGTCCCGCATAGGTAAAAGAAATACGGTTATGCTCCGGGGGCACATCAACCACGGTATTTTGATAGGCCTGTTGCGGATGGCTATCGAACTGCACCGCCTCTATGCTCACTGGCAACGCCATATTAGCCATACGGGTGAGTTTATTAGGGTCCACCATGACGGCGCCACGCGCAGTGGCTACCCAGACATTATTGTCGTTATGCAAAATAGCCGGATACTGAGAACCGCCATTGGCTTGCGAGCTCAGCATGCCATCCCCCTGATCAAACAAGGTGTATTCCATTTGCCGCGCGGGCTGCTCCATACTGGCGATGATACTTGCACGGCTAACGCGCATAACGCCTCGGTTGCTGCTGAGCCAGAAGTAATCGAATTCGTCCACCACCACGGCAAACAGTTTATCAACGGGTAAGCCTTGCTCCTTGCCCACCTTCTGCAATTGTCCGGTCTCGCCGTTATAGCGTACCAGGCCGCGGTCAGTGGCCATCCATACCTGCCCAGGCTCCATTAGAAAGCCAAAGGCATACTCTGTATCGAATTGCTCATCTAACGACAACCGATAAAACTGGCCCTGCTCGAAGTAGCCCAAGCCAACCCCAGTACCAACCCAAATACGCCCCTTATAATCTTCGCTTAAGGCCATAATAAAGTTGCCCGGCAAACCGTCCTCATCGGTAAAGAACTGCAACTGCCCGTGCCTATCTCGGTGCACTAACCCCCCTGCGGTGCCTATCCAAACACCACCGTCATCCTGCTCCAAAACGGCGCGCACTTCATTGCTGGGCAAGCCGGTATCACGGTTTAAATAGCTGGTTAACTTCCGCCCATCGAAATACATCAGGCCGTCGGTATAGGTGCCGACAAAAATACCGCCGTCACTGCCCGAGGTCAGACTTAATACCGAAATGGGCGCGCCAGGGCGCTGCCCCAGGGGCGTGGCTCGGCCATTTTGATAGCGATTTAAACCATTGCTGGTGCCTAGATACAGGTATCCGTCGCTATGACTTAACAGGGTTCTTACATAATCGCCGGAGAGCCCCCGCGAGTGGCTTAGAGTGGTAAAAGGAGCCTGACGCAGGCGAAATAGTCCGGCATTGGTGCCAATCCAGATACTGCGTTCCTGGTCTTCTAATAAAGAAAGAATACGGTTGCTCGGCAGGCCAACATTGGCATCGAGTTTTTCTAGGCCGAACTCACTGTAGCGAAACAAACCGTGGTTAATGGTGCCAAACCAAATATCACCACGGTAATCGACCATCACCGCCGACACAGACTCATGCTTAAGCGCTTTATCCAGCAACTTGAAGCCTCTGTTCTCCTCACGCCAAATGCCCTGCTCAGCACCCACAAGCAAGCGCTGGTTATGATCCAGCGCCAGCTTATAAGTCATGCCATTGAGGGCATTGTTAGTCGTTTCAGGGCGCTGCATTTGCCCGTTTTGATAAACATATAAGCCATCGCTGCTGGCCACCCACACCTTATCGCCCTGCTCGAGAACATGGTAAGTGCTGGCTCCGGTGAGAAAATGCAGATCTTGCCCTTGATAGCGACGCACTACGCCTCCGTCTTCAAGCGCCAGCCATAATGCGCCATCGCTTACACGCAGCGCAAAGTTGATCATATAGGCTGCAGCAGGCAAGGCCTGCCAAAAGTTGCCCTTGACGCTGCTCACACCGCCGCGAGAGCCGGCTACATACAACTCATGAGTTTGACTATCCAGGCTCAGGCTGCGTATCCCGGAATCGGGTAAACCCGTTTCCTCACCGCGAGTAAACAAGGTGAATTTACGGCCATTAAAGCGCGCCACCCCTTCCCAGGTACCAGCCCAAATATAGCCATCAGGAGTCTGTGCTAGGGCATTAATACTGTTGTGAGGGAGGCCATCACGGGTATCCCAGGTTTCAGCAAAATAATGACTCAGGGGGACATTTTCAGGGACGTTAACAGCCGCATTTGCAAACACGGGGGCAACTTCAGAGCCGGGGGAGCTCGTAGGGATCTGCTCAACTGCCTGTAAAGAAGCAGCAAGAGTCAAAAATACAAAAGTAAATATGCTGAAAATTAACGTCATGGAAATAAAAGTAAAGCGCACCTAGCCTATTTGAATTCTTAATTCTTGGTTTGAGGCAACATTAACATAAGATGAACGTATCACTTTACACGCTTGTGGCGTAATTACAAAGGATTACCTGATCATTTAGCGTCCACCTTCACATTTTTCATGGCTTAACTGTTAACTAGCCGGTTAGGTAGCGCTGCGGATCGCGAAATTTTTGCTGTAATTGTCCAATAAACTGGCCGCTATGCAGGCCATCCATCAGCGCATGGTGCACATCTAAAGATAAGGTCATGCTGCCGGTGCCCTTATCATATTGGCCAAATACCAGCTTAGGCACACCGCTGGCATTACCCTCATGGGTGGCGTGAGAAAAGGCGGAAAAGTTAAGCCAAGGCAGCACAGACACATGAATTAAATCACAGCGCCCTTCACTTTCGGCAAAGCCTTCACTAAACAAGGGCTGTTGTAAGGCTCGGGTCTTGGCCTGAGCGTGCTGCTGACAATACTCGCTAAAACCTTGCACCGAAGGCAAATAACTAAAACGGAAGGTGTCATCGTCCGCCAATTGCACCACGCTGATACTGGGGTTGGCACAATGCACCGGACGGCCATCGACAATGCGCAGACCCATGGGCCAATATTCGGCGGCGCTAATATGTGCCAAATAAAGATAGGCTAAGAAAAAAGACTTTTGCTGAACACGACAATAATCGTACAAGGGTTCGGCTCTGAGGCTGACGCACACATTAAAATAAGGTTGTTGGAAATCTTTAAAAAAGGAAAAGTGCTGCTGCCTTTCCCAGTTATCTAAATCGACATGAGTGTAAGATGTTGACATAAGGTAATTACGTATAAAAAAGGCACGCTCTGGAGCATGCCTTATTCATCATTGCGGCGCAATCTATTACGCGCAAGTAATACCAATTCACTTAAATAGCTAATCATTCTAGCGGGCTAAATATCGTGCTAACTGCGTTGGAATTTTTCTATGGAGAATAACTACATAAGAAAAGTTCCGCCTTGTTATCACATCATTTATCCAGCGCTATATCTGATCACATACTTAACAGAATTGGCATAAGAAAAGATTAAAGCCCGTTGGCAATAATTTCTTCAGCCAGTTCGTCAGCAACCACGTGCGTAGAAACCTGTTCAACGTCTGAACGTTGGAAGATTTCGATCAGGGTATCGTAAATGCCCTCAACGTGCTTGGTAGCCGCTTCTGCGCTGTAACCTTCTTCTTTCGTCTCGTAGTATACGTTGATGATACCACCAGCGTTGATCACGTAATCCGGTGCGTAAAGAACGCCCTTCTCACGCAGAATTTCACCGTGACGAGACTCGGCTAGCTGGTTGTTTGCACAACCGGCAATGATGCCAGCCTTAAGGCGTGGAATGGTATTGTCGTTTACCGTTGCGCCCAGGGCACAAGGTGCGTATACGTCTACATCCAGGTCATAGATTTCATCTATGCCCACGGCAGTCGCATTGAACGCATTAACAACACGGGCAACCGACTCTTCATTGATGTCTGTTACGAATAGCTCAGCACCGGCATTGTGCAGGTGTTTACATAGGTCGTAAGCAACCGCGCCCAAACCTTGTACTGCCACCTTGACGCCCTCAAGGTTTTGGTGACCGTGCTTGTGCTGATACGCTGCTTTAATACCTAGGAATGTACCTAGCGCGGTGAAAGGCGAAGGGTTACCACTTTTACCTTCAAGACCCATTACATAGTTGGTCTCTTTGTGCATAACCATAACATCGCCTGTGGTGATGTTTACGTCTTCGGCCGAGTAGTAGCTACCACCCATACGCTCTAGTTGCTTACCAAAGGCACGGAACAAAGCTTCCGATTTAATCGTTTTCGCATCACCTATGATCACCGACTTACCACCGCCGAACGGTAAACGCGCTACCGCGTTTTTGTAAGTCATACCCTTAGACAGGCGCAGAACGTCTGTTACTGCGTCTTCATCACTGGCGTAGTTCCACAGACGACAACCGCCTACCGCTGGACCTAGCTTGGTGTTGTGAACTGCGATAATTGCCTTAAGGCCTGATTCTTTATCGCTACAAAATACCACCTGCTCGTGGTTATCGAAGTCAACTTGATTAAAAACAGCCACTATTATTCTCCGAACTTTATACCCGAGATACGGGTGCGCTGAAATTGCCGCTGACTCTATCACTAAGTCACGTCTCTTACCACTCAATGAGATGATAAAGTCTCGACTGGTTAACAATGCAAATATTGCTTCCCACTTATCTTAATTATTTGAAAAAAATATGCAGGTAAATACCAAAAAGCAAATTTTGGAACCACTTCAAGCCAGCTTAGTAATAACATCTACCCCTTAGGTAGTGACGTTTACGTCAACGGCAATAATGATGTAAATATTTTAATACGCATTGGGGAGTTGTCTAACCCCGAGGTGGCGGGAGCTGGCGCCGAAAAAGCGCCAGCCCAAGGTTACTGGTCAGACTTGATGATATTACTGAGTGTATTTCGCCATCCAGGTAAATACTTGCTCATACCAGTGTTTAAGATTATCCGGATTGCGGATCCAATGGTTTTCATCCGGGTAAACCACCAGGCGTGAGTCGATGCCCTTGCGCTGCAAGGTAGTAAAGGCACCCAGGCTTTGCGCATAAGGCACACGATAGTCCTTCAGGCCCTGAATCACCAGCATAGGAGTTTGCCAGTTTTCAACAAAGTTGGCCGGGTTATAACGCTTATAGTCCGCGTCTTTAGCCCAAAATGGCCCGCCCATTTCATGCTCAGCAAACCACAGCTCTTCGGTGCTTTGGTGGAAACTCGGCATATCGAACAAACCGGCATGGTTTACCAGGCAGTTAAAGCCGGTCGGCCAGTTGCCTGCTATCCAGTTCATCATATAACCGCCGTAAGAGGCGCCGAGCGCACAAGCGTTATCGGTATCAAGCCACTTATAGTTGCTCTTCACATAGGCCAGACCTTTTTGTAAGTCCTCAAGCGGCTTACCGCCCCAATCCCGGGAGATAGAGTTGGTGAATTCCTGGCCGTAGCCCACCGAGCCATGGAAATCTATCATCACCACGCCATAACCTTGTGCCGCCCACAACTGCGCATTCCAACGGCTATGGAACATATTGCCGAATGAACCCTGCGGGCCGCCGTGCACTAAAAACGCCAGCGGGTAACGTTGCTGCGGGTCGAATAAGGCCGGTTTAACCAAATAACCATACACCTGCTCATCGTTGGCGCCGGTAAACGAAAATTGCTCCGTCTCACCCAGTTGCAGGGTTTCTAGGTTGGCTTTATTCACCTGAGTCAGTTGACTCAATCCGGCACCATCGCGATTAATACGATACAGCTCTTTGGGAGAATTAAGGGCGTGGCGGGAGAAGATGATCTGCTGACCCTGCACCTGCACATCGCCGACGTAACCGTCGGAGAACAGGCTGCGCACATCGCCAAAGGCGGTGCTGATTTCAAATAAGCTGGTTTGTCCTAAATCTTTGGCGGTGGCATAGATTGCACGGCCATTAGGACCAAAGCTAAAGCCCTCGACGCTTCTGTCCCACTGCTGTGCCATGGACTGGCGCTCACCAGTGCGCAGGTCAATCAATTGCAGGGTAAACTTATCCGCTTCAAAGCCGGGTTTACTCATGGCCTTATAGGCAAGATAACGACCATCACTGGAAAACTGCGGGCTTGAGTCCCAGGCTTTATTTTCCTCGGTCAGGTTACGCACCGCACCGCCTTCAATGGCTACTTCGAACAAGTCAAAGTTGGTGCTCCAGGCATTGTCCTTGGCCTTCACCTTGGCGCTAAACACCACCTTTTGCCCATCCGGACTGATGGCCACTTCTTCCATGCCGGAAAATGGTTTGGCCGGCACATCAGTTTGCCATTGCGGCGTCAGGTCTTTGGCATCTTTAATGATCTCCTTGCCCATGCTGGCAACAAACAAATGTCTGACCTTATCATCATTCCAGTGATCCCAATGACGCACCATCAGGCTATCGTAGACCTGTGCATTATGGGCAACACTCTGCTGTTGCTTTTCTTTGTCGAGTGAGCAGGCAAGCGTGTCGCATTCGGGATACACATCAAACGTCACCACCAAGGAGCGGTTATCAGCGCTCAAACGATAGCCTTCGATATCCAGCGGGAATTGGGTGATAGGCTTGGCTTCACCGCCGGCTAATGGCAAATACCAAAGTTGCTGTGAGCCGGAACGCGACGATAGAAAATAGATGCCCTTGCCGTCGGCGCTAAAGCTGACGTCCGACTCGGTGCCGGCGCTGTAGGTTAATTGCTTTACTTGTGGCGGTTGCGCTTGCAGCGACGAGGCCATCGCACCAATTGCATTTAGCGTCTGGGCGTAAAGCTCACTACCCTCAGGCGTTTTAATGGCGTAGATCAGGGTATTACCATCGGGTGACAGCGCCACGCTGTGAATTTTGTTTAGGTTATTAAGTTTATCTACCGTCAGTACATCAGCCTGAGCACTTTGACTGAAACCACTGAGGCTGAGACCACTTAGCGCCAATGCGGCGGCGATACGAGTTGTTGTTATCATTATTTTACTCCATAAAAAAGAGCGCAAAAGCGCTCTTTTTCTAAGGTTTAGACATTACTTTAAAGCGCCGTCCAATTCTTCGATTTTTGCTTTCCAAATAGCTGGACCTTGAGTGTGCGCATTGGCACCTTCGCTGTCTACCGCTACGGTTACAGGCATGTCTTCCACTTCAAATTCGTAGATGGCTTCCATACCCAGGTCTTCAAACGCCACCACGCGGGCTTTCTTGATTGCTTTAGCAACCAGGTAAGCGGCACCGCCGACGGCCATCAGGTAAACCGCTTTGTTTTCTTTGATTGACTCAACGGTTGCCGGGCCACGCTCTGCTTTACCTATCATGCCGATAAGGCCGGTTTTCTCCAGCATCAGGTCGGTGAATTTATCCATACGCGTTGAAGTTGTTGGGCCTGCTGGGCCTACCACTTCGTCGCCAACGGCATCAACCGGGCCCACGTAGTAGATAAACTTGTTGGTGAAATCCACACCCTCTGGCATGCCTTCACCGCTTTCGATCATGCCTTGCAGGCGTTTGTGCGCAGCATCACGACCGGTGAGGATTTTACCGCTTAGTAGCACGGTCTCACCCATTTTCCACTCTTTGATATCGTCTTTGGTCAGGGTATCAAGGTTTACGCGACGCGTGTCTGCACCCACTTCCCAAGTCACTTCTGGCCAGTCTTCAAGCTTTGGCGCTTTAAGGTCGGCCGGGCCGCTGCCATCTAGCGTGAAGTGTACGTGACGGGTCGCCGCACAGTTAGGGATCATCACCACCGGCTTAGAGGCCGCGTGCGTTGGCGCGGTTTTAACCTTGATATCAACAACCGTAGTTAAACCGCCCAGACCTTGGGCGCCAATACCGGTTTTGTTGGCACGCTCAAAGATTTCCAAACGCAGTTTTTCTTCTGTAGTCTCGGCGCCACGCTCCATTAGCTCGTGAATATCAACCGGATCCATAAGAGATTCTTTTGCCAGTACCGCGGCTTTTTCTGCGGTACCGCCGATACCTATACCCAGCATACCCGGCGGACACCAGCCTGCGCCCATGGTTGGTAAGGTTTTTTCAACCCACTCGGCGACATCGTCAGACGGGTTAAGCATGACCATCTTGGTTTTGTTTTCAGAGCCGCCACCCTTAGCGGCGATCATCACTTCCACTTCACCACCTGGTACCAGGTCGATGTGCACAACAGATGGCGTATTGTCCTTGGTGTTCTTACGTGAACCAGCAGGATCGGCAACGATAGAGGCACGCAGTGGATTATCCGGATTTAGGTAAGCGCGACGGGTACCTTCGTCAACCATTTGCTGCACCGTCATGTCCGTTTTATCCCACTTCACGTCCATACCCACTTTTACGAAACAGGTTACGATACCCGTATCCTGACACAGTGGACGTTTGCCTTCAGCAGACATACGAGAGTTAATTAGGATTTGTGCAATGGCATCTTTTGCCGCTTTGTTTTGCTCTTTGTTATATGCTTTTTCAAGCGCCTGAACAAAATCCAATGGGTGATAAAACGAAATGTACTGCAACGCATCGGCAATGCTGTCGATGAAGTCTTGCTGACGAATAGTGCTCATAAATCTTCCTTCATACTGGGTCGTGGTGCCATTAACAAGCAATGGCAGGCACGACAACTCGGTGACGTGCGCACGGTGAGAGACCGCGACTTCTGAAAAAGTGTAACTTATGATACCCTCCCAGCCCGTTTCGGGCTAGCTCTTCGAGTTGAAGATAATGACAAAATCGCAATTGCACTGCATCAAGGCGCCAATACAGGCACAACCCTGTGATGTTTTTACCCATTTTCACCATTTGCCGGGGGCTATTTTCCTCGACTCGGCAAGCGATAGCCATGTCAATAGTCGCTATGACATCATCGCCTTTGCGCCCACCAAGTGGCTCAGTGTTGAAGATGGCAAGGCTATGTTGGACAACCAGCCCCTAGAACAAGACGTTTTTGTGCAAATGCAGGCCGAGCTCGGCGCACTATGCCCGGACAGAGCCCCTTATGGCCTGCCCTTTAACGGCGGTTGGCTTGGCTATTTTGGCTATGATCTGGGTCGCTTATTGGAGCGACTGCCCGAAACCGCCGAAAAAGATATTCACCTGCCCGAGATGCAAATTGGTTTGTATCTCGATGCGCTGATTTTTGATAAGACCGCCAAGCAATGGTATTACCTGGCGCAGCCTAGTATCGACGCCGAAGCCGGATTACAAAAATACCTCAACCAGCTTGAAAAGGCCCCCAAGGCCGGTGGCTTTGCCCTGAGCTCAAAGTGGCAATCGAATATGAGTTATGCGTTTTATGCGCAGCAATTTGCCAAAATTCAGGACTATTTGCGCAGCGGCGATTGTTACCAAATCAACCTGGCACAGCGCTTCTGCGCCCAGTACCAGGGCTGCGAATGGCAAGCCTATCAGCGTCTGCGCGAGCATAACAGAGCGCCCTTTTCCGCTTTTATTCGCCTAACCCAAGGCGCCATTTTGTCCATCTCGCCGGAGCGCTTTATCGAGGTAAAAGGCAAGCAAGTGGAAACCAAGCCCATCAAGGGCACACTGCCGCGTAGTAAGGACGCGCAAGAAGACAAGGCGCTGGCCGAACAACTTGCCAGCTCGCCAAAGGATCGCGCCGAAAACGTCATGATAGTGGATTTGCTGCGCAACGATTTAGGTAAGGTGGCTAAACCCGGCAGCGTCACCGTGCCCTCACTGTTTGCTATCGAGAGCTTCCCGGCTGTACACCACCTGGTCAGCACGGTGCAATCCCAACTGGCCGAAGGTAAGACCGCCATAGATCAGCTGCGCGCCGCTTTTCCAGGAGGCTCGATCACCGGAGCGCCGAAAATCCGCGCCATGGAGATCATCGAAGAGCTGGAGCCACACAGACGCAGCGCCTATTGCGGCTCTATCGGTTACTTGAGCGCCTGCGGCGATATGGACACCAGCATTACCATTCGCACCTTGGTTGCGAACGAAAATAAGCTCTACTGCTGGGCCGGCGGCGGCATAGTCGCGGACTCAAATGTTGATTTGGAATACCAGGAAACCTACCATAAGGTAAATAAAATCTTACCCGTATTAGAGTGAGTATCGCCTTTTGCCAGCAAGTACCTGTGCCCAGTTGATCAGCCGCTTTAACCTCTCGCAGGTTACAGATCCGCAGCCCAAGCGCCACCCAAAACGGCGCAGCGCTGTGGTTATGCTGCTTAGCGACTCGCCCCAGGGCGCTCAGGTCCTGCTATGTAAACGCCCTCGCCATTTACGCAGTCACCCCAGTCAACTATGTTTTCCCGGCGGCAAGCAGGAGCGCCAGGACGCCAGTCTCAAGCACACGGCGCTGCGCGAGCTGCATGAAGAACTCAATATTGCCCCGCGCGAGGTGGATATTATCGGTCACCTCGAGGACATTGAAACCCTGGGCGGCATGGTCATTACCCCCTATCTGGCCTATCTGCACCCAGGTGCCCATTGGCAACTGGATCGCAATGAAGTGGATGCCGCATTTTTTATGCCCTTTTCAACCCTGGTTGAGCGCCAAAACTGGTACCCTCTTCGCGTTGAGCGCAGCGGTTCCCCCTTAGAATTTCCTTTACTGAACACGCCCTACGGAGTGCTATGGGGCGCTACCGAGCGCATCATCAACCAATTCATTCAACAGCTTGGCCTGAACAGCTAAAAAACACCGCAAAGAAAATCAGTTCCCGGGATTACATCTATAATTATTTAACGTTATCATGGCCGACCGTTCAAAGGTTATGTGAGTAATAGGTTATATGATCAGTGCATTCGATATGTTCAGCATTGGTATTGGACCCTCCTCGTCGCACACAGTAGGCCCTATGCGTGCCTCGCGACTGTTTGTCCAAGCTCTTGAGCAGCAAGGTAAGCTTAAGGATGTTACCGAAGTTAAAGCCGAGCTGTTTGGCTCGTTAGGCCAAACGGGGGTCGGCCACGGCTCGGGTAAGGCGGTGATCTTAGGATTAGCCGGCTATGATCCTGAAACCGTTGATGCCGATGCGGTACCGGATATCCTAGACAAAATCGAGCAAGAGCAAGTCATTCACCTCGACAAAAAGCATCAGGTCAAATTTCCCAAGCAAGGCGCGATTGTCTTCCATCGCCGTAAAACCTTGCCCAAGCATTCTAATGCCATGGAGCTGATAGCCTTTAAAGACAAAGAGATTATCGCCTCCCAGGTGTACTACTCCATCGGCGGCGGCTTTATCGTCAGCGATGAAGATTTCGATAAAGAAAAACAGGCGGCACTGGATATTCGCGAGCAAAATCCGGCGCCCTACCTCTTTGATAGCGCCCAGGAGCTTTTAGAGCTGTGTAAAGAGTCAGGGCTAAGCGTCTCCAGCCTAATGATGGCCAATGAAAAAACGCTGCGCAGCGAGAGCGATATTCGCGATGAACTCTTCCATATCTGGGAAGTAATGAAAGCCTGTACCGAGCGCGGCATACGCACGGAAGGTATTTTACCCGGTGGCCTTAAGGTACGCCGTCGCGCCCCAAGCCTGTATTTAAAGCTCAATGTTGAGAGCAATAACGACCCACTGCGCGCCATGGACTGGGTTGATTTATTCGCCTTGGCGGTGAATGAAGAAAATGCCGCCGGCGGCCGCGTAGTAACGGCGCCGACCAATGGTGCGGCGGGTATTTTGCCTGCGGTGCTTATGTACTACCACACCTTTATCAAGGAAGTGGATAAGGAAATCGCCACCCGTTACCTGCTCACCGCAGCGGCTATTGGCATCCTGTATAAGAAAAACGCTTCTATCTCCGGCGCCGAAGTAGGCTGTCAGGGCGAAGTGGGCGTGGCCTGCTCCATGGCCGCCGGTGCGCTCACCGAAATCATGGGTGGCAATGCCACTCAAGTTGAGAATGCTGCGGAAATCGGCATGGAACACAACCTGGGCCTAACCTGCGATCCGGTTGGTGGTCTGGTGCAGGTACCTTGTATCGAGCGTAACGCCATGGGCGCGGTGAAAGCCATTAATGCCTCTCGTCTGGCCATGCGTGGCAGCGGCGAGCAAAAAGTGTCCCTGGACAAGGTGATTAAGACCATGTGGGATACGGGCAATGATATGAAAACCAAGTACAAGGAAACCGCCCGTGGTGGTCTTGCGGTTAATATTATTGAGTGTTAATTCGGCTTCGAGTTACAAATAAAAAAGGCGACCTAAGGTCGCCTTTTTTAATACGCTCAAAAGCGCCAGCGCTTAGCGTACCGGCAGCTCAATATTGGCAAACATGGCATCCACATCGTCCTGGTTGCGCAACAAACAGGCTTTTTCTACTCTGTCTTTAGTCAGATGCGGGGCAAAACGCTCGATAAAGTCGTACATATACCCGCGCAGGAAGGTGCCCTTTCTAAAGCCAATCTTAGTGGTGCTGGCTTCAAATAAATGACTGGCATCGATACAGACCAGATCTGTGTCGCTCACCTGATCTATGGCCATAGAGGCAACCACACCCACTCCTAATCCTAAACGCACATAGGTTTTAATCACATCTGCATCGGTGGCAGTAAAGACGATATGCGGCTCGTGACCATGGGCGTTAAAGGCCTTGTCCAGCTCGGAGCGACCGGTGAAACCAAAGACATAGGTGATAAGTGGATATTGGGCAATATCGGCTATGGTGAGGCTATGGGCCTTTTTCGCCAAGGGGTGATCCTTAGCCACGACAATACTGCGATTCCAGTGATAACAAGGCAGCATCACTAGATCCGAATACAAATGCAATGCCTCGGTGGCAATGGCAAAATCCGCATCACCGCGGGCGGCGGCGTCAGAGATTTGCTGTGGCGTGCCCTGATGCATATGCAAGGACACCGCCGGATACTTTTTCATAAAGCCCTGGATCACACCGGGTAAGGCATAGCGGGCTTGAGTATGGGTGGTGGCAATATTGAGTTTACCCTGATCCGGCAAGGTATGCTCATTGGCCACGGCTTTAATGCCCTCAACCTTAGAAAGAATTTCTCGAGCAATATTAATAATGTCGTTACCGGCGCTGGTAACATGGGTCAAATGCTTACCACTGCGGCCAAATATCTGCACACCGAGCTCGTCTTCAAGCATACGAACTTGCTTAGAAATCCCCGGCTGGGAGGTATAAAGACTCTCTGCGGTGGCGGACACATTGAGGTTATGATTAAGCACCTCAACTATGTACTTTAGCTGCTGTAATTTCATGATATTTACTTTCTTTTATTATTTTACTTAAAAACAAACACAAGCAGCGGCCACAAGGGGCAGCGCTGGGCGCCGCAACGCGTATGTCAATTTAGACAGCCAAACGACGAATCGGTAAACGTCAAAATGAGCCAACTATTGCGGAGGGTTAGGCTAGCATATTTAATTGCCACTCGGTACTGTTGATTTAGCTGTCAGCCCCAGAGGTCTTACCATTACGCACACTGTGCTTACGCTAACACCCTCATGTTAACAGCGAGTACATTATCGCAAGGGAAGAAAAAAGCCGCTTAACAGCGGCCTTCTTAATTAAGACAGGAAGATAAACTTGAGCACAAATAAGGCACTGAGTATCCAGACACTGATACTGACCTCGTTGGCCTTATTACAAACCACCTTCACCGCGGTATAAGCGATAAAGCCTAGCGCAATACCATGGGCAATCGAGAAGGTCAGCGGCGTCATTAGTAATACAACGGCCACAGGGATGGCGTCTGTCATATCGTCCCAATCAACCAGTTTCAGGTTTTGCAGCATCAAGATAGAAACATACAAAATCGCCCCCGCAGTGGCATAGGCCGGCACCATGGAGGCTAATGGCGCAAAGAACATCATCAATAAGAAACACAGGCCCACCACAACGGCGGTTAAACCCGTGCGTCCACCGACGGAAACACCGGCCACCGACTCAATATAAGAAGTCGTAGTTGAGGTGCCCAGCATGGAGCCGGCTATGGTAGCGCTACTGTCGGCGCTCAATGCACGACCCAGGCGCGGCATACGCCCTTCATCATCGGCCAGGCCCGCTTTTTGCGTTACCGCAACCAAGGTGCCCGAGGTATCAAATAAGTCAACGAATAGGAATGCAAAGACCACACTGAGCATAGAGAGCTCAAGGGCACCGGCGAAATCCAGTTGCATAAAGGTCGGCATAATAGATGGCGGCGCCGAGACAACCCCCTGATACTCAACCAAGTCCAACCCAAGGGCCACCAAGGTAACCAGCATAATACTGATCAAAACACCGCTTTTGATATCGCGATACAGCAAGGCGGCAATAATAAAGAAGCTCAAAATAGCCAAAAGCGGACCACTGCTGGTGATATCGCCCATCTGCACCAGGGTCGCCGGGCTGGCAACAACAATGCCGGCATTTTTTAAGGCGATCAAGGCTAGAAATGCACCTATACCCGTGGCGATGGCTCTTTTCAACACTAAGGGAATGGCGTTGATAATCCATTCCCGCACCTTAAACAGGCTTAGCAGTAAAAAGATACTGCCCGACATAAAGACCGCGCCCAATGCCGCTTGCCAGGTGTAACCCATGCCCAGCACCACACCATAAGTGAAAAAGGCGTTCAGCCCCATTCCCGGCGCCAATGCCAGCGGGTAATTGGCCCAAAAACCCATAATAAAACAGCCAATTGCTGCGGCAATACAGGTAGCGACGAAGGCCGCGCCTTGGTCCATCCCCGCTTCCGCCAGCATCGCCGGGTTAACAAAAACAATGTACACCATGGTGATAAAGGTAGTGATACCGGCAATCACCTCACGTTTCACAGAGCTTCCATGCGCTTTGATCTTAAAAACACTCTCTAGCATTGGTCTTTTTCGAGCTAATAAACAAGCCGGCAATGCTAGCACAAATACGGACAAATGACCGCATAAATAGCCGCTTTAACCCATATTTCCGTGCAAACTTTTAATCTCGGCTAAAAAATACCGTTTAAAAAAGAGGCAAAAAAAAGCTTGCACCCAACAACTGTATAAACTACTGTATATGAATACTGTATAAAACACTGTATATCGTTTACTTTACCCCCAGCGAGGCATTTATGTTACATACAGCAGCGGTTCGACACGTAAAAAGCTATCAGCAAGAAAACCCGGCGGCCATTAACCTGGTGCATACAGAAGATGAGATCTCGGCGTCTTTTGAATTACTGAAAATTATCCATCGCTACAATAGCAGTAATGGTTGGACCCTGCTGGTTGCACCGGATCATATCCCCAGCCGCGACCTGCTAGATTCTTGCTCTATCGACACCAGTAAGCTCTTGGTGATCCGCCGCAAACACATTGTTGATTGCGAATATATGCTTAATTGTGCACTGCAAAACGGTCGCTTCGCCGCCATTGTTACCTGGACGGATATTGTTAGCTTGGCGCAACTTGAAGCCATGCAACTCAATACCCATCAGGCCAAGGCACAATTATATTGCTTTGCCTCCGATGCTGACGCGGATTCCGATGCCGTTCAGACCACGCTGCCCCAAGCCATGCAAATTTGCTAATACCAGTTCTGTTAAGTATGTGATCGGGTATAGCGCTGGATAAATGATATGCTAACAAGGCGAAATTTTTCTTATGTAGTTATTCTCCATAGAAAAATCACAACGCCGTAAGCATGATATTTACCCCGCCAGAGCGATTAGCTATTTAAGTGAATTGGTATAAAATGCGGCTTTTGCCTTTGTGGGATCATGTATGTGTTATTGTGGGTCTGAGAAACAGTATACCGATTGTTGTGGCCGCTTTATCAGCGGGAGTGAACAAGCTGGTGATGCCCTTACTCTGATGAAATCGCGCTACAGCGCCTTTTGCACCCAGGCCATTGAGTATTTAGTTGCCACTTGCTCGGCGGCAGCCCTCAAGAATAACCAGGCAGAAGATGTCGCCGAATTTGCCGAAGCGGCTAAATTCACCAAACTTGAGATAGTCGACACCGACCTCACTGCCTATCCAGCCGAGGTTGAATTTAAGGCCTATTATCTATTTGCCAATAGCCTGTGTTGTATTCATGAGCGCTCGACCTTTATCCAACAAGATGGTCATTGGCTTTACGACGCGGGTACCCTGATGCCCACAACAGAACGTAAACTCAGTCGCAATGACTCCTGCCCCTGTGGCAGCGAAAAGAAATTTAAAAAGTGTTGTGGAAGCTAGAATAAAAAAACGCCCTCACTGGGGTTGTGTGGGCGTTGAGAAGAGCACTTATTCTCTTGGGCCAACCGGCACCATAATGTGCGCATAGGGAGTTCCTTTCCACATAACATAGGGACCACCTGCATAGGGATCTGTGGGTAAGCTATCCAAAAGAGCGTTATCCGGCATAATAATCATCAAATGTGGACCTTCTACGATCCATTGATTATCTTCCGTCTCCCCTTCTGCATAAGGGTCGGTATTACTGGCACCACCATCTCCGGCCAGCATATAGGAAATACCTACCGCTTTAGCCTGAAACGGCTTTTTATTGGTCCAGGCATCCGCCCACTCCATCCAAGGCCCATCCATACACATGGGTGCGGTACCGCTTAGGCTTGGTGGTGTAGGAAAACAGGTGTAATTACTGCTGCCTTCTTGCAACACATTTTGTTGCCAGTCCATCACTGTTACCTTATCTCTTAACGTCGGCGGTGCGGCGCTCAAAGCATCCTCTAATAAGGCTTGTTTATCTTCATCAGCAATGGCTGAGCCGGCCAAAGCGGCCAGTGAAGCACTCAGCAGTAGAGCGTTTGTTTTGTTCATAACACTATCCTCAGGTGAGTTTTACTACCTTTAATACTGCCTTAATGAGTATAGACGTACCTGACCCAGTGCCCAGTATTTATGGTTTGTGTTGGCGTGTTATACGCTGACAAATTGTTTCTGTGCTTTCAAATCGTGATTTTATCTTAAAAAGCGACAACCTTGATTTGCATAAACTTTCGACAAGATGACTTATATCTATGCGGTTATCGGCATAATTTAGTATTTCTTTAGTTTTTTTCTTTACTTGAAAGCTCAGTTTGCTATTATCGCCGCCGTTGCTTAGGAGGGGTTCCCGAGCGGCCAAAGGGATCAGACTGTAAATCTGACGGCATTGCCTTCGCTGGTTCGAATCCAGCCCCCTCCACCACTTTTCTAAAGTTTAATAAGCACGCATCCATTTTTAGTGGAGGGGTTCCCGAGCGGCCAAAGGGATCAGACTGTAAATCTGACGGCATTGCCTTCGCTGGTTCGAATCCAGCTCCCTCCACCACTTCTTTCTTACTTGTTTCCAGTAAATAAAATCCAGCTCATCGGTAAACTGCTATAACGCATCGAGCCTAACCATGGCATCGCTTGGTATTAAAACGTCAATTCTAAACTCGTTCCCAGCTCTCGTAACCAGGCCTTAGCTTCTTGCGTCTGTGCACAATGTTGATTAACCAAATGCCAAAACCTTGGACCATGATCCATATATCGAATATGGGCCAGCTCATGCACTAAAACATAATCGATCACCCAGGTTGGTGCCCCCGCCAGCAGAGTATTAAAGGTCAGCCTGTGCCGACGATCACAACTGCCCCAGCGGCGTTTATATACACGTACCTTAATGTCCACAGCCTTTACGCCCATGCGCGATTGCCAATAATCTAATCGCATATAAATAAAGCGCGCTAACTCCTCGGCCATAAATGCCAGTAAGAGCTCTTTAGCTTTCTCCTGCTGATGTCGGACTCGAGCGCTAATACACAGCTCAATGCTGTTATCTTGTAATCTCACCGAGCTGGCCTTAGCACCTTTGATCACCACAGGCACAGACCTACCGAATAAACTTAAGGTTCCATCATCCAGGGGGCGACTTTTAAGCCTGTACAGTTCACCCTGACGATCTAGTTGTTTGCTGATCCAATCTCGTTTACTGGCGACAAACTCGGCGATAAAGCGCTCACAGGTGCCCGTTGGCGCCTTAACCAGAAGTTGTTGGCGTTTGACTATTATGGCGACGGTCGAGCGTTTCCCGCTGTAGGTGATTTGATAGTCCATCGGCACATCGGGTGCCAAATTTGGGAGCACAATAAGGCCTTGTCTAAAATGTTAGCTAATCGTTCGGGTGAATGATATCAGGCTTTTGCAGACAGTAGTTAGCCGCCCCAAGCCAAGGTTAAAGCAATTTATGCACCGCTTCATATTCAAAGCAGGTGATCTCATGCATATTGGCACTGGGGTCGCGAAAATAGAGTGAATGTGAAACCTGGTGATCCGCCAAAGTTACCTTAACATCCTGCCCTTCTAGGTGGCGAAGCCAGTGGACAAAGGCCTGCGCATCGGCGGCAAAGGCAATACCATTGCTGCTGCGGCTGCCTTCAAACAATGCCAGGCAAATGGTCTTTGCCTGATCTTGCAACATAAGTGGACCATCGTCCTGATGGTGATACCAAAATTCCAGCTCCGGGACTATCTCAAAGCCCATCACATTACGATAAAACACCAGGGCCTGCTGCATGTCTTTTACCTGCAGGTGACAATGATGTACTCCTCGTAGTAATGGTGCCTTAGTCATAACTCATCCCAATCTCGTGTCCGAGTTGACGTAAAAAGTCCTGCATATAGGCGGTGCGATGCTCGGCTTCAATGCGAGCACTGTGAGTGTTCATGGTGCTGGCTAAACCCAGTAACTTAACGAAGAAATGATCGAGCGTGTATTTGCCATCATCCGCCTCGCGCTCATGGCAAAAAGGATCGTTAGGATGATACAAACCGCGGCAAATGGCGCCGCCCACCTTCATACAGCGGCTGATCCCCACCGCGCCCAAGGCATCCATACGGTCAGCGTCTTGCACTATTTGTGCTTCCAGCGTCAGCGGGGTGACATTGGCGCTAAAACTATGGGCAACAATGGCATGATGAATGGCCTCTAAATATTGCGTTTCGTAGCCTATGCTATGCAAAAATGTCAGCGCCTTATCGGCGGCCAGCAAAGAAGCCTTGGCACGATCGGGATTGTTTTTCGCTACCGCCACACAATCATGCAGCCAGGCTGCCGGTAAAACCACCGCCATTTCGGCCTGCTCTTGCACACACAAGCGTTTGGCCACCTGCACCACGCGCTCGATATGGGTGATATCATGGGCCGCATCGGCACTGCCGCAATCAAGGATAAATTCTCGGCATTGTTGTTCTAATTGCTGCATTGCTTCGGGCAATATTAGGGCCTGATTATTCACTGTTTCTCGCTCTGTGCTTGGCTTAGTTATAGGCTTATTCAGGCGCATTATAAAATCAGCGCCCAGGTCATTGTAACCGACAATAAAGGACTGATAGCTAATTGGCAAAATTAAATTTGAGTATCGGCCTGCGACTACCTAGAATAGCGCCTCAATTTACTATCAGGAGCTGCAATGGCCGGCGCAATTTATCTTCAACCTGGGCGCGAAAAATCACTTAAGCGCAAACACCCTTGGATTTTCTCCAAGGCAGTCAAAAAAGTGAAAGGCAATTTGGCCCTAGGCGATACAGTGACCGTCTACGACAGCCAGGGTAAATTCCTTGCCACCGCCGCTTACAGCCCAGAATCACAGATCCGTGCCCGCGTATGGAGCTTTGACGAGCACGAGCAAATCGATGTGGAGTTTTTCCACAAACGCCTATTGCGTGCCCTGGATGCGCGCCAACACACCATAGCCGAAGGCGGCTTAACCGGTTACCGCCTGTGTGCGGCCGAGTCGGATGGCCTGCCTGGTATCACCATAGATAAGTTCGCCAACTACCTGGTTTGCCAGCTGCTTAGTGCCGGTGCCGAGCGTCATAAGGGCGATATTGTTGCCGCCTTGCAGCGTATCTTCCCAGATTGCGCCGTCTATGAGCGCTCAGATGTGGATGTGCGCAAAAAAGAAGGCCTGGCGCCGACCACGGGGCCATTAATTGGCGAAGCCCCATCGGCTCCGGTACTGATCGAAGAAAATGGCCTCACCTGCGAAGTGGACATTATCGGTGGCCATAAAACCGGTTTTTACCTGGATCAGCGTGACAGCCGCGCCGCCCTTGAGCGCTATGTCAAAGACAAGGACGTGCTTAACTGTTTCTGTTACACCGGCACCTTTGGCCTGTATGCACTGCGCGGCGGTTGTAAGGAAGTCACCAATGTTGATGTATCACAAAATGCCCTGGATATAGCCAAACGCAATGTTGAGCACAACCAGCTGGACATGAGTAAAGCGCACTTTGTTAAGCAGGACGTGTTTAAGCTGCTGCGCGAATACCGCGAGCAAGGGCGTAAATTCGACACTATTGTGATGGATCCGCCGAAGTTTGCTGAGTCTAAGGCCCAGCTTACCGGCGCTTGTCGTGGCTATAAGGATATCAATATGCTGGCGATGCAATTGCTTAAGCCTGGCGGCACCTTATTGACCTTCTCCTGCTCGGGCTTGATGGAGCAGAACTTATTCCAAAAAGTGGTGGCTGATGCGGCGCTGGATGCGCACCGTGATTTACTAATTGTCGAGCGTTTAAATCAGGCTGCCGATCACCCCATCTCCGGCCCCTACCCGGAAGGCTTTTACCTTAAAGGCCTTGTTTGTAAGGTCTACTAGCCACCTCTGCAACCCGAGAGTGAGTGCCATTTGGCGCTCACTTTTGCTATCGCTTCCGGCTAGCTCACTTCCAGCATCTGCACGCCGACACTATATTGGCCGTCGTCTTCACGGGTGCAACGCACCACACGGGTTAAGGCATTTAAGGGAGCCACACTGGCTGTGGCAGATTGAATTCGTACCTTGATGGTAGCGCCGGGGTCGACGGCAGTATCGAGAAATAACTGCATGCCGGAAGCGCTTAAATCGTGGCAAATTGCCGTGCGACTAAACACCTCCTGGCCCTGATTGACTTCAACGGTAGCCTGGGCATCCACCAACATACGGCGGAAATTGCGTTGCTCTTGATGATAAAGCATAAGGATCTCCTCAAGCTCTTTAAATCAGTGTCTGCAAGCGCTCCATTAGCTCATTCATCGCCAAAGGTTTAACAAAAAACCCATCACATCCAACCTCAAAGGCGTGTTTTTTAGCTGCCTCAGACTCCAGTCCAGACACCATTAAAATAGGGATGTCTTTGGTCTCTGGCGTGTTTTTCAGTATACGACAGGTGTCGAACCCATCCAGCCCGGGCATACATACATCCAGCATGATGGCATCGGGATGAAAAGTAAGCGCTTCTTTTAAGCACTGCTCACCTGATTTTGCGTACTTCAACTCAAACTGCTCACCTAATACATGAGTGTAGAAGGTAAAGTTAAAATACTCATCATCAACAACCAGCAACCTGGCTTTATTCTGTGTACGCAACACGACCTCCGTCCTTGTCTATGCGCTTATCATAATTGTAATTATAACCCAGCAGACATTAAGCTCACTGCGGCTTAAGTCTTACTAAGGTATTCACTTATAACATTAAGGACCCGCTTGGCAGACACCGGATAAGGGGTACCCAAGGTTTGCGCGAATAAAGAAACGCGCAGCTCCTGCTGCATCCAAAATATTTCTGTTAATGCCTCAGGTTGTGGCTCCCCTTTAGGGTGCTTGGCCAGGCATTTTTTATAGGCCTCGGCGACCTTATCCAGCTCCAGGGTGCAGAGACGATCACGATTCGGATCCACCGGCAGTTTTTCCAAACGGCGCTCAATGGCCTGCATATAACGGCTCAGGTCGGCCATTTTATCGGCGCCATGATGACTGACAAAGCCTTTAAAAATCAAGCTCTCAAGCTGGTTTTTTATATCGCCATGGGCGGTGATCATACTGAGATCCACCTTACCGCGCATGCGCTTATGAATGCCATGGGCACGACTGAGCACCTGCTCCACCTGTAAGGCGATAGCAACCACAGTATCGCCAAGCTCGCCGCGGATATGCTCCTTGGCGGCATTAAATTGCTCGGCGTCTCGAATATCGCCGAAGTTTGCCAATAGTTTATCCACGGCGGCGGCGATACAGTCATCAATCAGCAACTGTACCTTGCCAAAAGGATTAAAATACAGGCCCAGCTTGGCTTTATTGGGCAGGTTTTGCTGCAAGTATTTTATCGGTGATGGAATGTTCAACAGCACCATACGACGTAAACCCTGCTGATGGGCCGCCTGCGCCTTGGTCGGCGAGTCAAACAGCTCAATGGCGGTGCTGTCTTTTTTATCTACCAGAGCCACAAAGGCTTTAACCTCGTATTGCCCCTGTTTTTTCACATAGGACTCGGGCAGCGCCTCAAATTGCCATTCGGTCAGCCCTTGGCGCTCAATGCCTTCATCGGCCACCTGAGACAGGGTATTACTGACCTTATCCGCCAGCTTGGCCTTCAGCGTATCCAAATCATAGCCGCGCGCCACCAAGGTATTTCTATCGTCGCGCACCTCAAAGGCCATGCGCAAATGCTCATCCACCGCCAATGGGTCAAATTGCTCGGCTTCAACCTTGGCTCCGGTCATACGGAATAGGCGCAGTGCCAAAGCATCCACCAGCTTACCTTGGAGCGGCTCCACCGAGCTCAATACCGCATCGGCATAGTTAGGGGCCGGCACAAAGTTGCGGCGCTGGGCTTTGGGTAAGGACTTTATCAGCGCACAAATAAGCTCATGTCTAAAGGCGGGAATATGCCAATCAAAGCCCTCATTTTGCACCTGGTTAAGCAGTGCTAGAGGGATTTGCACCGCCACACCATCGACATCCTGCCCCGGCTCAAAGCTGTAGCTCAGCGGCAATACCAGGTTGCCCTGCATCCAAATATCCGGGTAATTATCGGCGGTGATCTCATCGGCACCATGGCGCATCAGCGCTTCCTTGCTCATATGCAAGAAGCGTTTATCCGTACGCTTTTGTTCCTTATACCATTTCAAGAAGCTGACGCGGTTACACACGTCCGCCGGAATATGCTTATCGTAGAACTCGTACAGGGTATGCTCGTCGACCAAGATATCGCGACGGCGCGCCTTGTTTTCTAAGTCCTGTACTTCCTCAATAAGCTTGCGATTCACCTGCAAAAAGGACTCGTTAGCGCCTAACTCCTGCTCCACCAAGGCGGTGCGGATAAAGATTTCACGGCTGACAACCGGGTCGATTTTGTCATACTGGCTGCGCTTTTTCGCCACTATGGTCAGGCCATAGAGGGTTTGTTGTTCGAAGGCGATGACCGCCCCGGCTTTTTTCTGCCAATGGGGTTCGCTGTAGCTGCGCTTGACCAGATGCTGTGCCAGTGGCGCCAGCCAGGCGACATCGATTTTGGCATTGATACGGGCGTAGAGTTTGGACGTTTCCACCAGCTCCGCCGACATCAGCCATTTTGGCCGCTTTTTAAAGAGATTAGAGCCCGGGAAGATATGGAACTGGCTGTTGCGTGCGCCCTGATAAAAGGCGTTTTTATCGTCCTTTTGCCCCACATGACTCAGCAGGCCGCTAAGCAGGGCCTGATGCAGGGTCTCAAAGCTGGGCTCATTGCTCGCGCCTTTTAAGCCCATTTCGTCGCAGATGGTCGATACCTGATAAACGATATCCTGCCATTCTCGAATGCGCATATAGGCAAAGAACTCCTGCTTACAGAGCTTGCGGAACTGATTATTGGTCAGGGCTTTTTGTTGCTCTTCGAGGTAGTTCCACAGGTTTAAAAAGGCGATGAAGTCCGAGTCATCATCATTAAAACGCCCGTGCAGTTCATCGGCCTTGCCTTTTTTATCTTGCGGGCGCTCGCGCGGGTCTTGAATGGCCAGGGCCGCGGTGATGATGATCACCTCACGCATAGCCCCAAGCGGCACACTGGCCAGCACCATTTTTGCAAGACGGGGGTCAAGCGGAATGCGCGCCAAATCGCGACCCATTTTGGTGAGCTCGATTTGACTGCGTTGCTTCGCCGGTTTAACCGCTTCTAACTCTTCAAGTAAACGCACGCCATCATTGATATTGCGGCTATCCGGCGGCTGCACAAAAGGGAAACGGCTGATATCACCAAGGCCAAGGCCAAGCATCTGCAAAATAACCGAGGCCAGGTTTGTGCGCAGGATCTCAGGGTCGGTAAACTCCGGACGCCCTAAAAAGTCTTCTTCGGAATAAAGACGAATACAAATACCCGCTTCCACACGTCCACAACGACCCTTACGCTGATTGGCACTGGCCTGAGAGACCGCTTCAATTGGCAGGCGCTGTACCTTGGTACGATAACTGTAGCGGCTAATACGGGCGGTACCCGGGTCTATCACATAACGGATCCCCGGCACGGTTAACGAGGTTTCCGCCACATTGGTGGCAAGGACAATACGGCGCTTATTACCTGGATGGAAAATCCGGTTCTGCTCGGCATTGGATAAGCGGGCATACAAGGGCAGTATTTCGGTATGCTTGAGGTTGCGCTTGCTAAGGGCATCGGCGGTGTCGCGAATTTCCCGCTCACCATTCATAAAGATCAGGATATCGCCCGGGCCTTCGTCGTAGAGCTCGTCTACGGCATCGAAAATGCCTTGCAGTTGGTCGTTTTCATCCTGCTCCTCGTCGCTGCCGCTAAGCTCTGTGATCGGCCTGTAACGCACTTCCACCGGGTAGGTACGCCCGGACACCTCGATAATAGGTGCGTCGTTAAAGTGACGAGAAAAACGCTCCGGATCTATGGTCGCCGAGGTAATAATGACTTTTAAGTCCGGGCGCTTGGGCAGCAGATTCTTCAGATAGCCGAGAATAAAGTCGATATTCAGACTGCACTCGTGGGCCTCATCGATAATGATGGTGTCGTACTGGTTGAGATAGCGGTCGTTTTGAATCTCCGCGAGCAGGATACCGTCTGTCATCAGTTTAATATAACTGCGCTCGCTGACCTGATCGCTAAAACGAATTTTAAAGCCGACGGTTTGACCAATTTCGCTTTCCAACTCTTCGGCAATACGGGCGGCAACGCTACGTGCCGCTAGGCGACGTGGTTGAGTATGGCCAATTAAGCCTTCAACGCCACGACCTAGCTCTAGGCAGATTTTCGGGAGCTGAGTGGTTTTACCCGAGCCGGTTTCACCGGCAACAATCACCACCTGATGCTTGGCAATCGCCGCTTTAATATCTTCGCGTTTTTCACTAACGGGTAAGGCCGCTGGGAAACTGGGCTTAGGCAACTCGGCCAAACGCTTGGCGCGAGCAGCAATACTGGCATCAATACTGGTGGCAATCTTAGCAAGAACACCCTGCTGTTTTTGGGCGTCGGCTATTTTTTGCACCCCTTGTAGGCGTTTTTTGAGTATAAATTGGTCTTTTTTTAAACACTCATTGAGCTTGGCATACAAGGATTTGCTGGCAGACACACAGGCCTCTAAATAACGGCATAAAATGGCTGCTCAGCTTAGCAAAATATCGCTCTAAAGTGTATCGTTAGACAAAGCGTTTTCCAGGCGCATAATTGTCATGCAAGTGCTTGTCCAGCGCCAACAAAATATGGGCCCGAGTGATGATCCCCATGAGCTTGCCTTGCTCATCGCACACCGGATACATTTTCGGCTTATCTATCTTCATGTTTTCGGCGACCGTCATCACGCTATGATCAGGCGTGACACACAAGGGCTCCTTGGTCATCACATCACCAACCACGCAGTGTGCTTCGTTTTGATAGGTAGAATTAAGCATTTGTTGCAAGCAGTCTTGCTCAGAAACAAAACCAATGACGGTACCGAGATCATCGATCACTGGGCCACCGGTTTGACAGCTTTGAAGAAGTTTTTCCACCGCGCTTTCAATGGACATATCGGCTTTGAAAGTCACAGGTCTGTGGTTATAGTAATCAGCGACTTTAATAGATTGCATACGCACCCCCAAAATTATTAGCGCCAACATTGTAAATATAGTTGGCGCCAGGATTTTTGCGTAGCTAGGGGAGTAATTATTCGTCTTTAAAAATAGCCACATAGGTTGGGGTTGTACTGCTCTTACTGGCGCGATACATACCCGCCGTATTAAACGGCATGCTGATGTTGCCCTTGGCATCGACTATGATCACCCCGCCTGTGCCACCGGCTTCGAACATGGGCCCAAAGATCACCTCGTTACCGGCCTGCTCAATGCTCTTGCCTTGGTATTGCACTCGAGCACAAATATCACTCGCCACCTGATAACGAATAAAGTACTCACCATGCCCCGTGGCCGATACCGCACAGGAGGCATTATCGGCAAAGGTACCTGCGCCTATTACCGGTGAATCACCAATGCGGCCAAAGCGCTTGGCCGTCATACCGCCGGTGCTCGTGCCTGCGGCGATATTGCCGTGGCTATCGAGGGCAACAGCACCGACCGTACCCATCTTGTATTGGCTTGGCAATGCCTGATGCAGGGCCTGATAATCCTTGGTGGCCGATTTGGCCTTATCCAGCTTTTCCTTGGCTTTAAGTAGCGCCTCATAACGGTGCTCGGTATCAAACACACTGTTTTCCACCAACTTCATACCCTGCTGCTGGGCAAACTCTTCCGCCCCTTCTCCACTTAACATCACATGCACAGAATTGGTCATCACCAGACGAGCTAAATCGATCGGGTTTTCAATATGTTTGACTCCGGCTACGGCGCCCGCTGCACGGGTACGACCATCCATAATCGAGGCATCGAGCTCATGCTCACCCTCGTAGGTGTACACCGCGCCTTTACCGGCGTTAAAGTAAGGGGAATTCTCCAGCACATTAATGGCCGCATTGATGGCATCCAGACTGGCGCCCCCTTGGTCTAACACCGCATAGCCTGCTTCCACCGCTTCGCTCAATTTGGCGCGATACGCCTTTTCTTGCTCCGGCGTAAAGCGTGCCTTTTCAATGGTCCCGGCACCGCCGTGAATGGCGATGGCTATGGGATTCGCAGGGGTATCGGCTAGCGACGAAAAAGAAGAAAGACTAAGAAGTGCCAAGGCACCGAGTAAAGACGATTTCATATCTTGCTCTAATGATGGAAATAAGAGCATTCCACTATGCGCATTCTTCCTAACGGGCGCAAGCACTTGCGATAAAGCGTTTTCCTTTTTTCCGCAACGAGTTGCAGGCATAAAAAAAGCCCGAGTGGTTAGCTCGGGCTCAAAGTTGGGATTTTTTTACCTGTTACTTGCTTAAATCAGCATCAGCTTATTCAAGCGGGTTACAAATCCGGCCGGGTCTTTTAAGCTGCCGCGCTCGGCAAGCAAGGCCTGGTCCAGCAGTACCTCTGACCACTGAGTGAACTTGTCTTCGTCCTGCTCATTGTTAAGGTGCTTAACCAACTGGTGCTCAGGGTTTAGTTCGAACACAGGCTTGGTTTCCGGCACCTTTTGACCGACGGACTCCATAAGCTTGATCATCTGTGAGCTCATATCGTGCTCATCGGCAACCACACAGGCCGGTGAGTCCGTTAGACGATGGGTAAAGCGTACTTCCTTGACCTTATCGCCCAGCGCCGTTTTAATGCGCTCAAGCAAGCCTTGCACTTCCTTCTCAGACTCTTCTTGGGCCTTTTTACTCTCTTCGTCGTCCAAATCACCTAAGTCTAAATCACCGCGAGTGATCGACTGGAACTGCTTGTCCTGGAACTCGGTGAGGTGGCTCATCATCCACTCGTCAACACGGTCGCTCAGTAGCAAGACTTCAATGCCCTTCTTACGGAAGATCTCCAGGTGTGGCGAGTTCTTCGCCGCTTCAAAGCTGTCGGCCACCACGTAGTAAATCTTGTCCTGGCCTTCGCTCATGCGCTCGATGTACTGCTCGAGTGACACATTCTGCGTCGCTTCGTCTGTATGTGTTGAAGCAAAGCGCAGCAGCTTGGCAATGGCTTCTTTATTCGCCATGTCTTCCGCCGGACCTTCTTTGATAACGCTGCCGAATTCATCCCAGAAGGTTTGATACTCTTGCGGTTTGTTCTTACCCATGCGATCCAGCATTTTCAACACGCGAGACGTACAGCCCTTACGAATTGTTTGGGTGATCTTGTTGTCTTGTAAAATCTCACGAGACACGTTTAGCGGCAGATCGTTTGAGTCCAGCAGACCTTTTACGAAACGCAGGTAGCTTGGCATAAACTGCTCAGCGTCATCCATGATAAATACGCGTTGTACATACAGCTTTAAGCCGCTTTGACGCTCGCGGTTATACATATCAAAGGGGGCGCGCTTAGGAATGTACAGCAAGCTGGTGTATTCGGTTTTACCTTCCACCTTGTTGTGTGCCCAGGTCAGCGGCTCTTCCCAGTCGTGACCTACATGCTTGTAGAACTCCTGGTATTCTTCATCGCTGATCTCTGACTTATCACGAGTCCACAGCGCCTCAGCCTTATTGATGGCTTCCCAGTGACCCGGTTGTGCTTCGATTTTCTCGCCATCCGGGCCTTCTGATTCTGGCACTGGCTCACGGTACATCTCGACCGGAATGGCGATATGATCTGAGTATTTATTAACGATGCCGCGCAGGCGGAAATCATCGAGGAACTCTTTTTCATCGTCGCGCAGGTGCAGGATGATTTCGGTACCACGGCTGTCTTTGTCGATCTCGGCCAGAGTGTAATCGCCCTCGCCTTTTGATTCCCACTCGATAGCGTGCGTTTCACCGGCTTTGCGCGTGCGCACGGTTACTTTGTCGGCCACGATAAAGGCCGAGTAGAAACCCACACCGAATTGACCGATCAGCTGTGAGTCTTTGGCTTGGTCGCCTGTCAGGTTTTTAAAAAATTCTGCGGTGCCTGATTTAGCAATGGTGCCTAAGGCGCTGATCACTTCATCACGGGTCATACCGATACCATTATCGGCAATGGTCACCGTGCCCTTGTCCTTATCGGCGCTAATACGCACCTTGAGTTCGGCATCGCCTTCGTACAAGTCGCCATTTTCAAGGGCTAAAAAGCGCAGTTTATCTGCGGCATCAGAAGCATTCGATACCAGCTCACGCAGGAAAATCTCTTTGTTTGAATACAAAGAGTGGATCATTAAGTTAAGCAGTTGCTTTACTTCAGTCTGAAAGCCAAGCGTTTCTTTTTCTGATGTTGCTGTCATTTCTCTCTCCGTTAGCAAACAGGTTCAACTGAGTAGGTTGATAACCAGATATGCTCTTGTATATGGGGTGATGCGGTTGGGATTCAAGAGAGAAAAAACGAAAAAAGCGCCAAAAGGCGCCTTTTTGCTGGATTTTAGAGCAAATCAATCGTCGAAGGTAACCTGCTTACGACCGTTAAAGGCATGGGATAAGGTCATGCCATCAACCAGGTCTAATTCGCCACCGACAGGCACGCCATGAGCGATACGCGATGCGCCCACCTGGTATTGCTTACACAGCTCGGCAATATAATGGGCTGTGGTCTCGCCCTCTACCGTCGGGTTAGTCGCCAGGATCACCTCGTTGATCCCTCCCGCAGCCAGTTTTTGCTCGAGCACATCCAGGCCAATTTCTTTTGGGCCTATGCCATCAAGGGGTGACAAGTGACCCATTAATACAAAGTACAGGCCCTGATAGTGCCCGGTTTGCTCCACTGCTAATACGTCGCTGGGCGATTCCACCACACACAGCAGGCCGGAATCCTGGCGTTTAATATTACCGCACAGCTCGCACTGCTCTTGCTCGGTAAAAGTACGACAACTGTTGCAATGACCAATATCCACCATGGCCTGACTTAACGCAGCCCCCAATTGGCTGCCGCCCTCACGGTCACGCTCCAATAAGTGAAAGGCAATCCGCTGAGCCGATTTCGGGCCTATGCCCGGTAAACAACGCAAAGCATCAACAAGTTGAGTTAATTTTGGCGAAAGCTGCATGTAAATTCCGATTAAGCTGCGACACTGTGTAATTCAGCGCTCTATTATGTGGCGTTAAGGTACCAAAGCCAAGCGCAAAAGTATAAGGGAGTTGTTAGCCCTAGTTTGAGGCCGACTCGATTAGCTCTTGATATGGCGTAACTTTAAGTTCTGACTGAGCACTGTGTTTCTCATACAAGAAAGTGGTCGAGCCACCACCCTCTTTGTAGGCATTTAAAGGGCAATCATCGGAAAGGTTATCGCGAGTGCCGCTCAGCAACAAGTCGGCCTTGCCATCGCCGTTAAAGTCGGCGATTAATTGCACAAACAATTTAAACGTATCCTTGACCACGCCACACTCTCGCGTGTGTGAGCCAAGCACGGTCTCAAACAAGCGTGGGTTACTTTTGTTATTAACAAGCGAGAGCTCACCTAGGGTCTTGCCTTTAACCAAGGTTTCAAGCTCACCTTGTGCTTGCTGCTTCATTTCGTCGCTCTCAATCCCACCTGGTAATGGAATGATGCTGGCGGGAATATGGTGCCACCAATTGGCAGAGTCCATATCAAAATGATTTTCCTTGGCCACCTTGACCTGATCAAGCAGGGTCAACTCGGCGCACGCTGCACCGTAGACGAGTTCCCGGCCAAATTCCTCTCGTGATTTGCCATAGCAACCGCGCTTGATCAAAGCCGAATACTCATCGCAACTGGCATATTTTCTTAGGCTTCCCTGTGTATCCGCATCCGGGCAAAAAAATTCACCACCGTCCTCAATCATCCGTATAGAGGGTACCTTATATTCGTCGATTGCCTGGAGGGTATTAAAGCCTCGGTCGCCTGCCTGGACGTGAGTCGAGCCAAGCGCTAACAATTTAACGGCCAATACCATAGCGGTGAGTTTATACTTCATAACAGAGTGTCCTTTCTCTTTGGTTTTTTGAGGGGTTCTTATACCAATTCTGTTAAGTATGTGATCAGATATAGCGCTGGATAAATGATGTGATAACAAGGCGGAATTTTTCTTATGTAGTTATTCTACATAGAAAAATTCCAACGCGGTTAGCACGATATTTAGCCCGCTAGAATGATTAGCTACTTAAGTGAATTGGTATTCTTGTGGTGCCAATGATAAAACATCAGGGTAGATGTGGGTATTGGTCATAGGTACTAACAGGCAAAAAAATAGCGCCCTAAGGCGCTAATTTTTATGATGTTCTTGATTAGAAGGGTATTTTAAAAACAAAGGAGTTAGAAGTTATGATAAGTGCTGGTATGTGTTAAAAACCGCATTTCACCACTTTTCAGCGCGTTTGCTTCACTTTTAAAAACACCTAAATTCTAAATTTTTGGTATCTATTTGGTATCCAAATTTATTTACTTAACTCAGACTCAACCCATGAAGATTTTCTTTCAATTTTTTTGAAAAAAGCATTTCTTAATTGTACCGCCTCTTCACTATAGTGAGCTTCTCTGTGGTGATTTGGGCAAAGAGCTATTACATTTTTTAAATCATCATCTCCCCCCTCTGATAAAGGAATTATATGATGACTCTCTAAGTACACTGAGCCAACTTTAGTTATGAAACCCTTTGCATTGCAATACTCACAGTAGCCTTGTGCACGCAACAAAACCTGTTCTCTAACGACTCTACTCCTACGGTAAGAACTTGCGGTTGACTCAGCTTTTGAAGGGGGTTCTATATTGGTATCAATATAAGTAAATTGGTCGACAAACTCTTGTTGAGATTTATCTCTAACTATCTTGCAATTTCCATTATCATCGTAACTGTGAACATACCAATATTTTGAATCAAGTGCTCTGTAGTCAGGTCTTTTGCTACCTTCTTCCTTACCTAGCAAAATTACCCTCAGCGGTATTCTACACTTAAATGCCTTGGCTATTGATCTATCTAGATGCTTAACTCTCTGCTTTCTAACATTGTCACTGTTAATAAGTCTTGGGTTAAACTCGCATAGAATCTCACCGTCAATTAATTTGATTCGATCGTACCAAAGGTTCACTGCTATGACGTTTTCAACAAGATCTTCAAATGACCAGTTATAACAGTATTTAGGATTGCTGGCGGCATACTTCCCTGCAAAGTTTCCCCAATCACTGGTGTCAATACCTGCTTGAGAAACCAGTTCCATAATGTTTTGCTTTGTAACTGGTCTTAAATCTTTAAACTCTTGTTCAATTTTCATAAGTCGCCGCTTGTACTATGCACATCCGTATAACTTTTAAATTTTAGTTAGCGCGCTAATACTCTCTATTTAGAGAAGCTGACACTTCTTCAATTTCTGGCACTCCATAACCGTTTCGACCAATAATAGGTTTATACACGTACTGAAAATTCACGTTTATTTCATGTCCAGAATATGCTCTATCATCATCCATTTCGCCCTGAATATCCGCAGAGGCTTCCGCTAAGAAATACCCTTCAGTAGTTTTATCAATATCAATAAAATCTGTATGTTCAACACCAAAAGAATGTGCATTTGTCTCGGCTATTGGGCCACTAACAGCTTCATGATTAACTAGTTCGAATACATTGCTAGTATCATCTATAAATTCTTTCGCAACATCTTCCATGAGATCAGACGAAATAAACCTAAATTTATCGACTAACTCAAACATCCCAACTAAATGATCAAATAATGCACCCTCATCAATTGGCTCTTTGTGTTTTTGAATAACGTTCTTCAAATCATTCAATAATTGATTGTCATCATATACAACACAGGTTAGCTCTTCTAATTGCCTAATTGTAAAAGAATTATCAGTGAGCATTGCATCAACATTATCGTAGCCAAAACAAGTGGCTACAGCCTCTGACATTAGCCCTATTGATACATGAAGATCATCGTCCATTAATGACTTAGATAGTGTATCTAGAAATAAATAAAGTGTTGGAAAGTGCGAGTTCACTATCTCTTGATGGTGCTTTGCTTTAGCAATCTCATGAGAGTGTTGTTCTCTCTCTTCTTTACGTTGTGCTTGAGAAGCTTTAATTTTTTCTTGTTGTGCTTCAGACTCTGCTTTTTCTCGTTTAGCAATAGCTTCTTTGGATTCAGCGGCTGCTTTATCCGCATCTGCACGAGCCTTTTCAGCGTCAGCATCTTTTTGTTTCAACTCAGCTTCTAGCTTTCTACCCAAGTAAGGATTAGCAGGATCACCTTTATACAGTTCTTCATTTAATTCTGCCTTTTTCTTGGCTTTTATAATATCAATATCTACAACTTCATCATGCCGCCACTCTTCAGCCTGCTTCAATATCTTGTGACTTAGTACATTCAAATAGGGTAAGCCAAAGGCATAAACTAATGCGACTAATAAAGGCCACAACCACATACTACAATTTGACCACGTGACCACTTTTTCAAATGCTGTTAGCCTTACTTCTAGGTCACCTTTCCCCCAGAATAACAACAAGAAGTGCTTCCAGTTGAAAAGCACCCAGGCTCCCATGAAGGCTCCGAGTACAGGGCTTGTGATCTTTACTTTGTTATCACTGAACCAGCTTTTAACTAAATCTTTTACCATTCCTTGAATATACCTACATCTTCAGTGGGGATAACGGATACCGTTATTGAACAAACATCAGTTCGAAATCAACAACTCATGCAGGCGCTACCATTGAATATTTCAATGACACCCTGTTGAGTTTGTTGTCTTAACTTTTCGCCTGAAACACATAATCTAAAAAAGCTTTCGCTGATTTATGCCCTGCTTCTCTAAATTCAGGGATCGCAGCACCTAGTTTGTTAAAGCGATACTCAATAAAACCATTAGGTTGTGGTGAGAACAAAGCCCGCGTCTCATGCTCAGGGCTTTCTCGCATTTCACCTAGCCAAGGTTTTAATTGCTCATCTTCTATCGGGCTTAATGTAATAAACGTATCAACCAATTCAAAATTAACCGCTTGCCTATCACGGAGGTAGTTAACCATTGTTTGGTAGTAACCACGCATCGCATAACTTCGCGCTATTTCTGACACCGTAACTAAAAAAGGATAAGGCCCTACTGAGTCATAAAAATTTAGGTCTTTATGGTGAAGACTAAAGTCATTTACATCGAACTGCTCAAATTCATCAAAGCCTGCCAAATCATCAAGATTACTCTCAATAAAATTAAGCGCTTCATCTACTAACATAAGTAAGTCTGCATAGTGACTATCTTGCAGGCATTGTTGATAAAGCTGAATAAAGCAATTCAAGGCAACATCATTGTCATTAAGTGATAGCTTACCCTGTGCAAACTCTACTAAAAAGTGACGTGCCAGCGCTTTATCAGCCAAGATATAATCAGCTGAATCTTGGTACAAAAGCCCATGATTAAATAGGTCATCGGGTGATTTAGTCAATGGGTAAACAGATGCCTGCTGCACGTTATAGCTGAAGATATCAGCCTTAGCGAGCGCTTCCATATCTCTATCAAGTAACATGGTAATGCGATTGGATACCGCTTCTAACAATACTTGGTGTTTTGTTTGCACACCAAGTTGTTCAAATGTATCCAATGCTTTTTCTAGCAAAGCTATGGTTGCATCAACATTGCTGGCTTGCATTGCCCTAGTTAGATCAGAGGCGAGTTGCGCTTCTTGTGTCACTGGGTTGTTATCCTTAATCTTATTATTCTCTCTTTGTCATCTTAAACAGCGACGGTTTCAGCCGCTTGTAAAGCTTCATCAACTTCTTTATCAAGTTTACTCAACACCAACTCGCCACGAAACGCTTTTGCCAGTATTGATTGCGTCAGTTTGTCTAAGCGAGCTTTGGCGGCGCTGTATTGCTTTTCTACTACATTAGCGTGTTCAAACAGTTCATTTGCAACCCTAACTATCTCAAACTTCTCTTGTTCACTAGGAAACAATAAATCAATATCTAGTAGTGCTTTCTGTCCAATGTTTCTCATTGATTGCTGGTTACCAGTGGCGCGACTTTCAATTTCTTTCCTACCTGATGGCGACCTCAAAAAGATGTTCAACCATTCTTTATCGCTATCATTCATTACCAAACGGAGAACTTTATCACTTAGCATTAGATTCCTATTGGTTTCGTGAACTATTACTGGCATCCCCAACAATTCGAGAGTGTTGGCTCTGGAAATTAAAAAATCCCCTACTTGTACTCTTCTATTTTCTAGGAATAGTGAGTTGTCGTTTAAGGTCTTACTTTCGTCTTCGTTATAAACACCCCAAGTCACAGCGCTAATTTTAATTATTCCAAATTCATTTGCTTCTGGAGGACGCTCTTGGCATTTGATATTTTTGCCAGCTTCAATTTTTTCAACAATGTCTGAGACTTTAATTGTTGCCCAATCTGGAACTTGATTCTCATCGTGCCAGTCTTTGGTGAGCTCGCCGGAGGTTGCGGCGGCGAGGACGGATTGGCGGAAGCGTTTTAGGATGGTTGGGATTTTATCGAGGCGAGCTTGCGCTGCTTCGACTTTGGCTAATACTGAATCCAGTTTATCTGCAATGCGTTTTTGATCTATAAAAGGAGCTAAGTTTACCTCGATTTCGGCCAAATCCTTTGCTGAAATATTGGGCTGCGCAGCTCCATAAGCCTTTTTGAGAATTTCTTTTTGAAGGCTTTTAATCAAGTAATTGCGAAATCTTGGACAAGAATTCTCTTCATCTACCAGTTTTAGATTTCCAACTCGCTGATTCTGGTAAGCTTCTACATCTGAGTTAAATACACCTGTTTTACCTGTTGTCGCTCCCGACATAGCGATAAGTAAATCGCCCTTAGTTACCAAAAACTTTGAATTTATTTTTGACGAGTCAATATGCGAAGCGGCTTCAGTGGATGCTTTACCATTTTGTATATCTGAAATTCGCACTACTGGAACAGTATTTTCTCCAGCTTCTACATAATCTTTACTTTTAAAAGCAAAACCGTTTTTAAGCTTTACAAATTCACCTAAAGTAGATTTTGTCCATCCTATGGGCAATTGGCTCATACAACAACCTCGTCAGTTTCTTCTGCTGCATCTAGCTCTACTAAAATAGACTGTAAATCGGTAATCGCTCCTGCTAGCTCTTCTATCGCTTCATTAATCAACACATCCGGCTCTGGCAAGTTGGCAGCATCTTCAATGCTGTCATCACGAATCCAAGCAAGGTCGAGTGAATCGTCTTTTGCGGTAATTTCTTCACGGGTGAAACAACGTAAGCGGCAGGTATCAACATCACCCACATCACTGCCGTCTTTATGCTTATCAATAAAGGCTTGGCGCTTAGCTTCATCTACTTGAGTTAAATCACTGCCAACGGCTTGATAAAACTCTGCGAAGTGGGCTTTGGTTAAAACGGTGCGTTTACCAAATTGTGGCATATTGGCACGAAGATCATAGACCCATACTTTTTTGGTGTTACCTTTGTCTTTGTTAATATCTGCTGGCTTTTCAAAAAATAGCACGTTGGTTTTTACACCTGCTGCGTAGAAGATACCCGTTGGTAGTCTTAAAATCGTATGCAGGTTGCACTTTTCCATTAAATCGTTGCGAATTTTGCGCCCAGTTGAGCCTTCAAATAATACATTGTCGGGTAAAACGACTGCGGCGCGGCCGCCTGGCTTTAACATGCTGTGGTACATGGCATGTAAGAACGCGAGCTGCTTATTAGAAGTGTAATGCACTAAGTCATCACGAGTGGGCACTCCCCCACCTTGCTTTGTACCAAAAGGTGGATTTGCCAATATAACGCTCGCTTTTGGTAAAGCTTTGCCCTCGTTAGACAAGGTATCACCAAACAAAACGCCTGCATTGTTATCGTCTACCGCTAGGTCGTGCAGCATCAGGTTCATCATCGCTAGGCGACGCGTATCTGGCACTAGCTCCATACCAAAAAAGGTTTGATGTTGGTAGTGGTCGTAGTCTTGCTCATCTAACCCTGTTACATCAAAGTTTTCTTCCATGTATTGGTGTGCCGCAATTAAGAAACCACCAGTGCCAGCGGTTGGGTCTACAATCACATCCCCCTTTTGACCATTGCGTTTGTCTTTTGGTGTCGGTTTTAACAGTTCGACCATTACCTCAATCAATACGCGCGGTGTGAAGTATTGGCCTGCGCCTGACTTTTTCTCGCTGGCGTTAATTTCTAACAAGCCTTCGTACATATCGCCTAAACCTTCTTGCTTAGCCGAGTACCAATCTAGGTTATCAATTTCGGTAACGAGTTTATTGAGCGTTGCAGGTTTACGAATACAGGTGGCTGCGTTGGCAAAGATTGCTTTAGTGATTAATGACCCATGAGAGCCTAAGTGAATAAGCAACTTTTTATATTCTTCGAGGCGAGTTGCAGCGTTAAACTTTTCTATATCAGACCAGCGGTATCCCTCTGGGATGAGTTCATCTTGGCCTGTTTCTTCGACCATTTTTAAAAAGATAAGGTAGGTCAGCTCATTGAGGTACTCGTGGTAGGTAACACCATCGTCACGTAATAGGTTACAAAGGTTCCAGAGTTTGTTAATTAAATCTTGTGTGCTCATACTACTGCTCTTAAAAAGTGTCGGGGCTAATATCCGAATTAAACCCGACTGATAATGCGCTTAGTATATCTTACTATGCTGATTGCTGTTGCTCGTTGCCTGACCAAATGGCTTTATTAAATTCGCCCAATAACTCAATAATGGGTTGCTCAAATAACTTAGTGGCGCGTTTTACACCGCCTAAACGCTGTTTGAAAATACCTTCGTTGAGGTTTGATTCATCCACTATGATATTAGCTTTCATCTGTGCTGCGATGGTTTCGAGCCATTCTCGCTGTGGCTTTTTCCAGGGCTGACTTGATAGTATTTTGTCGAGTGCCCTATCAACACGTTGCTCGTAAGGAACAAGTGCTTCACCGATAGCCGCTTGGCGGATAAAGCCGATAATACGTGCTGCGATGTCTTCGTTTTTAACCTCTTTCCACGCTACTTTTAAGTCTTCTTCTCTGAATTCATTTTTCTCTAATTCGAGTGCCAGTTCTTTTAGGCTGTCTCGTGTTAGCTCCCAAGGGCGTGTAATGACCGTTTGAATCGCTACCATGCGGTTACTGTTGGCATTGATGAATTGATTAAATGATGAAAGGTAGTCTTCTGGCTTTTGACCACTGCCATACCCTGTTGACGTGTCTATAACTTCATCAGAGTGCGACGATATAACAATTTTGTTATTACTACCCGTACCTGAGATTTTCATATCAAGTAGCTCGCCAAGTCCTGGGTGCTTAACAAACCAGTCAGCGACATCGCTCAACTTCATTTCTTTTAGCTCAGCAGCAAACTCTTTTGGCGGTTTGCCAACAATACGCTCGAAGTCTTGGTTTTGGCTTGATGACAAATAGTTCTTTTTACTTTGCAACTTAGCTAAAAACTGGTCTTTGGCTAATTGCTGCAAGCTTGGATCTGCACTTTGAGTTATTTCTGTTTCAAGCTCACTAAAGGTGATATCTACTTTAGTAACTACAGGCTTCATGGTATTTACTTTCTCAAGTTGCTTGTAGATATCTACCGCATCGAAAATGCGAAAACGTTCCTTGGCTATATCATCACAACGACGAGTGGCACGACCAAGCATTTGTTCAAACAAAATACGGCTGTTAACACGACGTAAGAATACAAGATTACAAATTGCGGGGACGTCTACGCCTGTTGTAAGCAAATCAACGGTTACAGCAATATTGGGTAATCTGTCGTTTTTATAGCGGCGTATTTTTTCGAGTGGTTTATCCGAAGCGCCTGTTATTTTTTGGATCATGTCATCATCGACTTCACCGTGATACGCTTCACAAGCTTCTTTAAGCGCTTCAACTACTTCGTCAGCATGTTTATCTGTTACGCAAAAAATCAAAGACTTTTCGGGTGAGTATGGGTCAAGTGAATCACTTTCTATCAGCCATTTACACACGGCTTTAGTGAATTCAGGTGCTATGACTTTGCGATTAAACTGGGCAACGTCAAAGTTAAGCTCATCAGGCGTATTGATTAAATCCAACTGCTGAGTTTTAGGGTCGTAAACCTGCACTTCTTCGTTTATTTGATAGTTAATACCGTCCGAATTTAATTTTGTATGAATGCGCGTAGGAGGTAAGTGGTCAACTAAGTGACCATCAATAACCGCCTCGGTATAACTATAGGTAAATACAGGATCACCAAAAATTTCCTTAGTATGAAGTGCAGGCGTGGCTGTTAAACCCACTTTAAACGCATCAAAGTATTCAATAACCGCACGATACTTTGACATATAGTCTTTTTGGTCACGGAATTTTATTTCTGTGTCGCTAAGCTCTCTGTCCAGTAGGTAACCTCGGTGACATTCGTCAACAACAATACAGTCATACTGACCTACACCTGGCTTGGCACCATCGTCACTTGGGTACATGATGCGTTTAACTAAGCCTTGCACGGTAGCGATATGAACTTTTGTATCTTCTTCTGGATTAGGTTTTGGTGACTTATCTTGTTCTATACCTAACACTTCAAACGTATCGGCAAACGTGTTTAGGTTTTCCATTCGCACTTCGCCAAAGTCAGTTGTAGCTTGCTCGCCCAACGCGCTTCGGTCAACTAAAAATAGAATACGACGGAACCTTTCTGCTTTTAGCAATCGATAAACTAATGCAATACAGGTTTTTGTTTTCCCTGTGCCTGTTGCCATCGCCACCATTGCGCGGTCTTTGCCGCCTTTAATGGCTTGCTCAACATTTAAAATGGCTTGCTTTTGATATGGACGAAGAATTAGCTCATACTCAAATCCCATGTCGTCAAGCTCAGCGTTGGCCTGCTGTGGCGTTTGGCGAAGATAGGTTTTAACCTCTTGCGGCGAATACCAGCCTTTTAATGCTTTACGACGATTAGTTGTGTCGCGCACATCTAAAAACCAAATCCCACTTTCTTGCTCTAACTGCTTAAGGTAAGCGCGGCCATTGGTTGCAAAGGTAAGGGGAACATTAAATTCACCATATTGTGATGTTTGAACATCTTCTGGTAATTGCTCTACACCACTGGCATAGCGTTTTGCTTGGTCAATTGCACCATAAACATTTTTGGCTGTTTTCTTTGCCTCAATCACACCAACCAAAGTCATACCAATAAACAAAGCATAATCAGCAGGGCCTGATTTGGTCGGCCACTCTGCAATGGCTTTGTTTTTATTCTGCTCAGGGCGAGACCCTTTTGAATAGCGCAGATTTTCTGTGTCGGCTTCCCAACCTGCATCAACGAGTTGCTGATCAATAACAACGCGTGTTTCAGCTTCATCCATCTCGAATGGCGATTTTTCAATGCGCTTAAGTTCTGCTGCTTGCTCTTCTTTAGTTTTAGTGACAAAAGTTTGGAAGTATTCAATGTTAGCAGCATCCATTTTTGCTCGATACTCGGCTAATTTTGCTTCATGCTCTTCAGCTAACTTTTCCCAAACAGCACGGTCTGCTGCCATTCTCTGCGCACGTTCACGCTCAGCTTTTGCCTTTTCAGCTTCCATTCGGCTTAGTTCTTCAGCCGTTTTTAAACGCTCGTCTGTTCGTTGTGACTCAGTATGCAACCTTGAAACTAGCTCTTCTAACCGACGGACATATTCTGAAGGGTCTTGTGGCTTTATAAATTTTTTAATTTTAAAGCCTTTTGCACTTTCACCACCGAAAGTAATGTGGAACCACATCGAAAGAGCATGACCAACCATCAACGATTTAAGTGCATCGCGGTGACTATTACTATCAAAGGTATGGGTTGCTGTGTTCCCCAGCTTACGAATGGTATGAAAAGCATCGCGGACGTTGTCATCAAGGCGAAGTTTATAATCTATATCTCGGAGTAGATCGATTTGTTTAACATTACTACCAGCTTCAACACCTATACGTGCAGCAATAGCTTGAGCAATTGCTTCACCAAGCTGACGCATTTTAATAAGAGAGGTGTTGGGGTCGGGTGAAAAGTTTCTTTCAGCACTTTCGGCTAGTTTAAAAAGCCAATCATGATGTTTTATTAGAAAATCGAAGTTGCTCGTTTGATCCATCTTTAGTCCTTTACTTTATATACTCCGAGGCAAACACTTGTAATGCGCTTTACGACAACATAAGTGCTCTGAAAAATTAGCATTTTTTATACCAGTTGTCAGTATCAAAACGCTCTTCTAGGCAATGATTGCTAGGACTATTTCGCTTTCTATTGATATCAGATATTGGTCGGATATTTGGAGCATTTTTACTTAATTATGGTATCTAATTGGTCTCTTATATTTCAGGCAAAAAAATAGCGCCATAAGGCGCTAATTTTTATATGGTTCTTTATTAGAACGGCATTTTGAAGCCAGGAGGTAGATTCATACCACCGGTTACTTCTGACATGCGTTTTTGGCTTTCTTCGGCTACACGACGTACGGCGTCGTTACAGGCCGCGGCAAGCAAGTCTTCAATCATGTCCTTGTCGTCTTCCATCAAGCTCTCATCTAGCTCAACGCGACGTACATTGTGGCTACCCAGCATGGTTACTTTAACCAGGCCGGCACCGGCTTCACCTGTTACTTCTAAGTTTGCGATTTCTTCTTGGGCTTTTTGCATGCGCTCTTGCATCATCTGCGCTTGCTTCATCATGTTACCCATTCCACCTTTAAACATAGTGTTCTCTCTTCATTTAAATCTATGCTGGCAAAGATAAGGCCAGCGAGGAAAAATTACAATGGCTGCACCGAGTTTTCATCAAGGTTCGCCGAAAATTGCGTCATTAAGCGCTGCACATTGTGATCGCTGTGCATGGCCTCCACCGCCTGTTGCAAACGCTGGGCGTCGAGCGCTTCTTGGATCAGTTTCGGTGTACCCGCTACCTCGGGGCTAAAATCTATATGCAATTCGATGGGCTCGCCCAGTTGCTCGCTAAAACACTGCACCAAGCGTTCGCGCAACGCCGGGCCATCCAGGTGTTGCTGACTGGCGTCGACCTGCAAAAACACCTGATTTTGTTCCTTACGGTAGCAGCTTTGCAAAGCAAACTGACGGGTACGCCCACCTAAATTCATCTCGTCTATTAAGGCCGCCCAGGCATCTTGCTGATGGGCGAATTTAATGTCGCTGATACTGCTGGTAAAGCCCTCAGGCACAGGGATCACCAAAGGCTGCTCTTGCGCCTCGGCATTTGTCACCGGTGCCTGCAATTGTTGCAACAGCTCGGGGGCCAGCTTTTGCGGGTCCGGCTGATGCCTGTCAAGCAGGCGCTGCGCCGGCGTTTGCTTACGCTTGGCCGCTTCTAGCTGTTGCTGTTGCTGTTGCTGTTGCTGTTGCTGAGCAGGCTCTGCCGTGGCAACTGCGGGGGCAACTACAGTTGCTACTGAGGTATCAAAATAACTTGGTGATGCGCTTAGTTCGGCCCGCTCACCCCGGGCCGCTGCCTTTTTTAGGTCATCGCCGCCTTGGGTCACTTCATGGCGGCTTTGCGCCCTTTGGCCAGCTGCGGCTGCAGGCGCAGGCGTTGCCGAAGGCGTTGCCAGCTTACGGTTTTGCAGAATACGGGCGATGGCCGATTGAGTTTGCTCTTCCAAGGCATGCAGCTGCTCGGCCGGCGCCGCCTGACCTTGACTGTCCTGCTCTGGACTTACTGGCTGCATTTGCTCAATGCTTACTGACTGCATCTGCTCAATGTGGGGTTGCGCTTGCACTTGGTCTTGTTCTTGAACAGCACCCTGAGGTGCTTGCTCTAACGCTGCTTGGTGCTGGAACCCAGGCTCTGCTGTATTAGGCTGCACTGGCTCGCCGCCCTGATAACCTAACTCTTGAGCCTGTTGTAGCACGGCATCAAATTGCGCCGCCGCTTCTTGCTCCTGCGCCACTTCCTCATCCATTTCTACAGTGGGTGCAGAGGATGCAGAAGGTACTTCAGGTGCAGCGACCGGCGCTGTCGCAGGTGTAGCCACGGGTGTCGCCACAAGTGCGGACACAGGCTCTGGCTTAGCAGCTTTTGGCGCTGAAGCCAGCTCATTATTATTACGCGCCAGCATGGCACGCAAATTAGCCGCTTGCTCTTGTCCCGAGGCCTTAGGGCTGGCCATTTCGGCCAAATTCGCTGGCGCTGTTGGCATGGAGGCCAAGGCCGCCGGCTCGAAGGCCAATAAACGTAACATCAGCATTTCAAAGCCCACCTGTGGTGAGCTGCTCCATTGCAAATCACGTTTACCGCTTAACAGCAGTTGATACAGAGTATGAATATGCTGAGGGTCGGCGCTGCTGGCCGCCGCACTTACGTATTCGGCGTCGCGCTCGCTAAGCGCCGCGGCGCTGGGCACCAACTGAGTCAGCTGAATGCTATGCATCAGGTTTAATAAGTCATCCAGCACCGCAACATAATTTGGGTTGCGCTGCGCTAAGGCTCGGGTTTGCTGCATCAGCTCGGCGCCATCGTGCAGAAGCACGGCACTCAGTAGCTGCTGGGCAAAACGCACATCCATCAGGCCAAGCATGTCTTTGACCGCTTCTTCCACCAGCTGCCCATTGGTTTGGGCTATGGCTTGGTCGGTCAGGCTTAAGGCATCGCGCATACTACCATCGGCAGCCTTAGCCAATACAGCCAGTGCCGAGTCTTCGTAATGGATTTGTTCCTGGCCAAGAATATGCTGCAGCTGGGTGCTGATCTGCGGTACAGATAAGGCGCTTAGATTAAACTGCAAACAGCGAGATAAGATGGTTACCGGTAATTTTTGCGGATCGGTCGTCGCCAGCAGGAACTTCACATGTTCGGGGGGCTCTTCCAACGTCTTTAACAGCGCGTTAAAGCTGTGTTTGGAAAGCATGTGCACCTCATCGATAAGGTACACCTTAAATTGACCTCGTGTTGGTGCATATTGCACGTTATCGAGGATTTCCCGCGTGTCTTCAACCTTGGTGCGCGATGCCGCATCGATTTCGATAAGATCTATGTACTTACCCGCTTCGATATCTAAGCAGGTGCTACATTGGCCGCAGGGCTGAGCGGAAATGCCCTGCTCACAGTTCAGGCTCTTGGCAAAGATACGGGCGATGGTGGTTTTACCTACGCCTCGCGTCCCGGTAAACAAATAGGCATGGTGCAGACGCTGCTCATTTAGCGCGTTAACCAAAGCTTGTTTAACATGGTCTTGACCAACAAGTTGGTGAAAGGTTTGCGGTCGCCATTTCCTGGCCAGAACCTGATAGCTCATTGCTTAATCGCCTTCGAATTCGACTAGTTTAAATACGTCAATTCCCTGTTGGCGCACGCGTTGCTCACCACCTAAATCAGGTAAGGAGACAACAAAGGCAGCATGTGTTGCTTCGCCGCCAAGCTTGGCAACGAGTTTAGCGGTGGCTTCAATGGTGCCGCCAGTTGCTAATAAATCATCAACTAACAATACCTTATCACCGGCCACTATGGCGTCTTGGTGCAGCTCCAGGGTATCTTCACCATATTCTAACTGGTAGCTTTGTGCAATGACCGCACGAGGTAATTTGCCCGGCTTACGCACCGGAATAAAAGGCACACCTAACACATAAGCCAAAGGTGCGGCAAAGATAAAGCCACGAGATTCGGTACCAATGATCTTGGTAAAGCCCAGGTCTTTATACTTATTCACCATGTGATCTATGGTCAGTTGTAATGCCTTGGGGTCGGCTAACAGGCTGGTAACGTCACGGAACATAATGCCCGGTTTAGGATAATCGGCAACCGTGGCAATGGATTGCTTGATGTAATCAAGATCAGCAGCGCTCATAACTCATTTCATGTTTTGTTTTGTTTAGCGCTGCATTATATACCCAAACGATTTGAAGATACATGCTTGGGCGCTATCACAGGGGGTTCAATACACGGGGGGATAATGTGCCGGCGAGCCCCTTTTTAGTTGCTTTAACACAATGTGAAAAACAAAAAAGCCACCTGGCTAGCAAGTAGCGAGGTGGCTCAAACACGGAAGTATTTAATTACAGAGCAGCAAAAACCGCGTCTGTTTTGGCCGCACAGATGAAATCATTCTTGTGCAAACCTTTAATAGAGTGTGACCACCAAGTGATGGTTACCTTGCCCCACTCGGTCAGAAGACCTGGGTGGTGACCTTCTTCTTCAGCCATGGCGCCTACTAGATTAGTGAACTCTAGTGCTTGCTTGAAGTTTTTGAACTTAAATACACGCTCAAGCTGCATAATGCCATCACGTACTTCAGGCACCCACTCAGGGATATCTCTGATCAATACTGCCAATTCATCATCTGACACCTTAGGCGCATCCGCACGACACGCTTCACATTTTTGTGCGCTTAATTCAGACATTACTAATTCCTTAACTTGCTAATTTTTCTTTAGGGGGAAATTTTGGCTCAAACAAGCCTAATTCTTTTGCTTTAGCTACTAACGCCATTAAATCCATTTGAGAAATATCAAATAAATCATGGATAGAGTTAATGGTGTAGTAAACAGGTTGCATAATATCGATTCTGTAAGGCGTGCGCAGCACATCCTGTACATTCATTGGGTTAATTTCCGGCTCATCACCGTAAACATACTGAGTCTCACCCGGGCTCGATAAGATACCGCCACCGTAAATACGCAGACCTTTTTCGGTTTGCATTAGACCAAACTCAACGGTAAACCAGTATAGACGCGCAAGATATACGCGGTCTTTTTTATCCGCCGCATAGCCTAGCTGGCCGTATTTATGAGTAAACTCGGCAAAATCCGGGTTGGTCAGCATGGCGCAGTGACCAAAGATCTCGTGGAAAATATCCGGCTCTTGCAGATAGTCGAACTCTTCACGGGTACGAATAAAGGTCGCTACCGGGAATTGCTTGTTGGCCAACAGGCGGAAAAACTCATCAAAGTCGATAAGCGCTGGTACAGGGGCAACCTGCCAGCCGGTTTCACGCTCTAGTACTTCGTTCAGCTCATGCAACTGCGGAATACGATCATGTGGCAGGTTAATTTTCTTTAAACCTTCCAGGTACTCATCACACGCCTTGCCTTCGATACAGGCCAGTTGACGCTCAACCAGTTCTGCCCAAATTTGGTTTTCTTCATCGCTCCAGTGGATCACGCCGTTTTCATCGGGTGTCTTGGAAACATACTTGCTTGACTTAGCCATAATAACCTTTGCATCTTCGACCAACCGCGCACCTAAATACGCCATTGGCAGCTAATCTGTGTTAACCAGATACTAAGTAAAAGTACGAAAATTTGTAATAGATGGAGTCGATATGGGTTTTGGGCAAACCCATAAATACGTAAAGATATAAATACACCCTAGTTTCGAAAAATAAACACCCCTTTATTTTAAAGGGGTGCACAATAAATACGTGTAACGTTTTTGATACAGGCGATTTTAAATGGACGCCAAGCCCATTTCTAAATCCGCAATAATTTCATTAACATCTTCAAGACCAATGGAAATGCGTACCAGGCCATCGCTTATCCCGGCGGCGCGGCGCTGCTCAGGCTCATAGGTGGAGTGTGTCATCGAGGCCGGATGCTGTATCAGGGTTTCGGTGTCACCTAAACTCACGGCCAAGGTGCAAAGCTCAAGCGAATTAATAAAGGTCTCCGTCTTTTCTAACGAGGCTTTAAGCTCAAATGCAATCACCCCGCCTGCGTCTTTCATCTGCGTGCCGATAAAAGCATGGCCGGGGTCCCCTGCCAGACCTGGGTAATACACCTTTTCAATTTTTTCGTGAGCGGCCAAATACTCGGCCACCTTATGTGCCCCTTGGCAATGCGCCTGCATGCGTACCGACAGGGTTTTTAAACCACGCAGGATCAACCAGGCGTCGAACGGGCTCATGGTCGCACCTATGTCCTTAAGCACGGTAAATTTTATGGTTTCTATATGCTCGGCGCTGCCACATACCAAGCCTGCCACTACATCGCCATGACCATTTAGGTATTTTGTGGCGCTGTGTACTACTAAATCCGCACCCAAGGTGGCCGGTTTTTGCAACAACGGGGTCAAGAAGGTGTTATCAACAACGCTTATCAACTGATGCATTTTGGCAAAAGCACAGATCTGCTCAAGATCATACACCCTCATATTCGGGTTAGCCGGGGTTTCCAGAAATACCATTTTAGTGTTCGGTCGGCGCGCCGCCTTAATGGCGTCCAGATCACTGAAATCGACAAAGGTCACTTCTACGCCATAGCGAGTGAGCAGATGACTGAATAAGGCATAGGTGCAGCCATACACTGTGCTGGAGGCGATCAGGTGATCGCCGGCGCTTAAAAAGCTCATGACCGCCGCCGAAACCGCGCCCATACCCGTGGCACAGGCCGCTGCATCTTCACATTGTTCAAGTGCCGCCAGTCGCTCTTCCAGTTCACGTACCGTGGGGTTGCCCAGGCGCGAATAAATATAACCCGCTTCTTCACCGGCAAAGCGTGCGGCCCCTTGCGCTGTATTGTCGAAAACAAAAGTAGAGGTTTGGTATAAGGGCGCGGCCAGCGCCCTGTGAGGATCCTGTCGACCTTGCTCGCTGTGGATGCAAAGGGTTTGGTCTGTGTATGTGTGTTTGCTCATAATGCACCTTTTTTCTTTTAAAATAGGGGCATAATTGTTTGAAAAACAAGCACGCTAGCCGCTTGGACGGCCAGCTAACACCATTTTAGGGCCAAAAAAGCGTCAACCTTAGTTGACGTTTTTTTGCTCTTCATTATTTTGCTTATCGGCGCGAGCCAGACGACTGGCCAAACTTTTCACCGTGGCCCTAAGCAGTGAAGGTTTGGCTTCAAGCCGCGGTAAGGGACGACAGAGCTCCATGGTTTTATAGCCGATGCGTGCGGTGAGCACGCCGGCACTGAGGCCCTGCGCCGCCCGAGTCGACAACACGCTCAACAACTTGCCGCCAAAGGCAGTGGCGGCCATATCTGCGAGCATTTCGGTGGAGCCTACAAACAGCATCTGCTTAAGCAAACTGCGGTATAAACGCACCCGGCTCATATAACCGAGCGCCAGGCCATAGTTATTCGCCAAGGTATCCACAAGCTTTAAACCGCGCCACAGCACCGCCAGCATATCGACTACGGCTAAAGGGCTGACCGACACCAGCACAGCAGACTCCACCGCATAACGATTGATCAACTGCTTAGCTTGTTGGTCCTGACTGACCAACAAGGTATCACGATATAAGATCATCACCTCGCGGTCGCTTAAATGATCGCCAATGCGGGCCTTAAAAGTTTCAAATTCTGGGTGGGTTTGAATTTGATTCACACTTTGTAGCCAGGGCAAAGCCTGCCCTATTTGCTCGCTCTCGAGCAAACGCTCGGCCTGCTGCTGATGATGTTGGTTGACCTTTAAACGCTTTAAATTCACCAGTTCACGCCATAACAAGCGCCCCATTAATAGCACAGCCAAGGCGATCACGGCGCTGTATAAGGCGCCTAACCACCATGCGGTGGCAAAGCTGGCCATAATGCTTAGCCCGGTCTCCACCAGGATTAAACTCAGCAGTAAAAATACGAATAAGCGTTTTAACAAGGAGCCCTTGCGGCCCTTGATTGTCGTTTCAATACTTTGTTCAAGCTCAGACTCATCACCAAACACAGCTTCTTCATCACTGATTGGTGCCTGCTCGGTGCGCGCCACTATCTGTGCACCTTTTAGTTCTTCTGCGACCTGCTTAGGGCCTTGCTCTTGTATGCGGCGTCCGGCGCTCAACTTTACTTCGTCGCTCATCGCAGCTTATCTCCCAATAAAAATTCTAAGGCATGGTCGAGGCGCATATGACGCAACTTGCCGTCATTGCCAGGCAGCGGCGCAAAATCAATATAATCAAAACCTTGCTTTGGCCACTGGCCTTCGCTTAGACGATGCCTCGGCGGTTGCGGTGGTAAATAGGTGAGCCAGTTTCCTTCATTCAAGGGTTTACCGTAAATACAGTGCAGATCACGCCCTTGCTCGCTCACCATCTTGCTTTGGGTGGCACACACCCCGGCCATGGCCATGGTGTCCACTTCAACTCCGGCAAAGGCAAGCTCGTTGGCCTTGGCCTTTACTAAGTCATGAAGCAGCAAGGCTAAATCCTGATGGTAATTAACCCCCACCTGATCCGCCTTATTGGCCACAAACAACAGCTTATCTATATTGGGGCGGAACAAGCGTCGCAACAGGTTGCTTTTACCGTATTCGAAAAACGCCAGTAGCTCGGTAATGGCTTCGGCCTGCTCGGCAAAAATGTCCGGACCGAGTTTTAATGCCTGAAGTAAATCCACCAGCACCACCTGGCGGTCAAAACGGCAGAAATAGTCCTTATAAAACGGCTTAACCACCTGATTTTTATAGGCCTCAAAGCGCGCTTCCAACTGCTTGTACTGGGTGTTTTCGCCCTGTAGATCCGGCGTTGGGCATGGGAAAAAAGCCAACAGCGGCGCCCCTTCCAGTTCACCTGGAATAAGCATGCGCCCGGGCTGCAAATTGGCGGCATGGGCATGGGCCTTTATGGCCGTAAGCGTCTGCTTATATTCATTGCTGAGCGCCTTAAGCTGCCCCTCGTCCACCTGAGCCTGACTATCAAAGTCAGCCAGTTGCGCTAAAAAAGCCTCGCTATGGACGCGACGCACTCTGGAATCGAGCATGGTGAGCTGACGTTCACTCCAGGTGGCGTAATCCATGTTCAACATGGGTAAGTCCATTAACCATTCGCCGGGGTAATCGATTAAATCTATGGTCAGGGTTGCGGTGTCGCCAAGTTGCGCCCGCAGCCCGCGTTCGGGACGATAGCGCATGGCCAAGCGCAATGTATTAATGCGCTTGGTGGATTGTGGCCATTGTGGTGGCTCCTGAGTAATGCTTTCAATCGCATGACGATAGCCAAAGGTTGGAATATTCAGCGCTTTTTGTGGCACCTGGGCGGTCGCTATATGGCGTCCTTCACGCATAACGCGAAAAAACGGCAGGTTTTTATCATTGGCCTGCTCGCTTAAATGATGTACCAAGGCGGTAATAAACGCAGTTTTTCCGCTGCCTGACAGGCCGGTCACCGCCAGTGTGATATGACCATCAAGGGTGCGCTGCAGTGTTTTCTTAGCTTTATCTTTAAGTGTGTCAAGGCGAGAGTAGGACAAATTAGCTCCTTTATCCTTATAACAATAAAAGGATAAGCCGACGGGGTCAGCTTATCCATTGGGCAGGATGGGATTATTAGAGTTTGTTTATTTCTCGGCTCACCGTAAAGGTTGGCGAGGTCACATGGGTTTCCATACGTTGAATACGTGTATCCAAATCCGTCATAAACTCTTTTAAATCTTTCAGTGCCCTGCGCGGCGGCTCACCCTTTTGCCACACCTTGGCTTTTACTTCGCCCACATGTGCCGCTTTCTGGGCTTCACCTTTGGTATCCTCGGCAGGTTTGATGTCAAGAATAAACCAGGCGGCAATATAGGCGACGACAGGCAGTGAGCCACCGGAAAGCAGTACGGCGGTCACAAAAATAATGCGTACCAGCCACAGCTCGATATTAAAGTAGTCGCTGAGCCCCGCACACACCCCGGCTAATTTACCGCGTTTGGGGTCGCGATAGAGTTCGCGTTTAGTGCTCATACCTTATTCCTCCACTGCGGAGATTCCTGATCGAGCAAGGTTTCCAGCGTATGAATACGCTCGGCCATTTTTTCGGCCTTATGCGCCAGCTCATTCAATTGACGATGCTCGTGTTCGCTCAAACCCTGGCTTACTTGCTTTTTACTGCGGTAGTGCAGAATAAGCCACAGCGGCGCCACGAATATCATAAATATAACTATGGGGGGCATTAATAACTCTAAATCAAACATCTTCCTCTCCTGCCTGTTGCTTCGGCGTATTATAAGTGTGGGCGTAGCCGTGAAACTTGTCGAGCTCGCCCACTAATCATTGTTATTCTGCTTTGTCACTTTTACCCATTTTCGCTTTAAGCGCCGACAATTCGTCGTCGATCTTCTCATCTTTTTCCAACTGTTCAATCTCGTCGGATAGTGACTTTTGACCTAGCTCGTAAGACTCAACCTGGGCTTCTAAACCGTCGATTTTAGTTTCGTAACGCTCAAACTTATCAAGGGCATCCTGCACCTTGTTACCATCAAGGGTTTTCTTCACATCAAGGCGCGATTGCACCGAGCGCTGACGTAAAATAATGGCTTTTTGACGGGCCTTGGCATCGCTTAGCTTTTCCTGCAAGGTGCTGATCTCTTGCTGTAGCTTATTGATGTGCTCTTCAACGTGCTCCATCTCGCGCTCTAAAGCCACTTGGGCTTCCGCCGCCTTGTTCTTTTCGATAAGCGCAGCACGAGCCAGGTCTTCACGGTCTTTCGACAGCGCCAGCTCGGCTTTTTCCTGCCACTGCTCAACCTGTTTGTTCAGTGTTTCTAAACGACGGCTAAGGTCTTTCTTTTCCGCCAGTGTTTTTGCCGAAGTAGAACGCACCTCAACCAAGGTGTCTTCCATTTCCTGAATGATCAGGCGTACCATCTTTTCAGGATCTTCAGCCTTGTCTAAAATGGCATTGATATTCGAATTAACGATATCTGCAAAACGTGAGAAAATTCCCATAATCTTATACCTCAAATGTAGAAGTCTTCGTTGACTACTCTAGGTGGTATCAAGTAGCTTGCCAACTTTAAAATAACTTAATAAAGCCATATTTTTCATTTAGTTATACCACTTTTAACAAACCTCTTCCTAATCGTCAAATAATGAAATACACTAAGCTTTAGCAAATATTACTAAGAGTTAGTGTAAATGAGTCAGTTTAGTAAAAATGACAATCTACTCGGCCAATCAGACAGTTTTTTATCCGTACTCGATCAGGTTTCACAACTGGCGCCGCTGGATAAGCCCGTACTGGTTATTGGTGAACGCGGTACAGGTAAAGAGCTGATCGCCGCCCGTTTGCACTACCTCTCGCGCCGTTGGGATCAAAACTATGTCAGCCTGAACTGCGCGGCTTTAAATGAAAACCTGCTTGAAAGCGAGCTTTTCGGCCATGAAAGCGGTGCCTTTACCGGCGCCAGCAAACGTCATGAAGGCCGTTTCGAGCGCGCCAATGGTGGCACCCTGTTCCTCGATGAACTCGCCAATACCCCCGCCGCGGTGCAGGAAAAACTACTGCGCGTTATTGAATATGGTGAGTTTGAACGAGTCGGTGGCCGCGCGCCTATCAAGGTCGACACCCGGTTAATATGTGCCACCAATGAAGACTTGCCCAGCCTGGCCGAGAGCGGGCACTTTCGCCATGACCTGCTCGACCGTCTGGCCTTTGATGTGATCACCTTGCCGCCGCTACGTGAGCGCCAGGAAGATATACTGCTATTGGCAGAGCACTTCGCCATCAACATGGCCCGCAACCTAGGCTGGGAGCTTTTCAGCGGCTTTACCACCCGCGCCAAACAAGCTCTGTTGGAATATCACTGGCCCGGTAATGTGCGCGAATTGAAAAATGTTATCGAGCGCAGTCTTTATCGCCACGGCAGTGAAGACCTGGCGGTACACAGCATACATCTCGACCCTTTTGCCAGTCCATTTCGACCGCAAGCCTCGAGTAACCGTAAAGCTGCTATGCCCTTATCAAGCGCTCACGAGCAAACACCAAGTTCTGATGTTCCAGCCGCGGCAACTGCATCGAGCAGCCCGACCCTGCCTGGCTTTAGCTTCCCGTGCGATCTAAAGCAGCTATCCGCCGAATACGAAACCGAACTGTTGCGCCAAGCGCTTAAATTTAGTCAATTTAATCAAAAGAAAACTGCACAAATGCTCGGATTAACGTATCATCAACTGAGAGGATATTTAAAGAAATACAATTTGCTTGATTCGCAGCAAAAACAAGAGGCTTAGCCCGTGTATAAATGGTTGTTAGGCACAGTGGCGGTGGTTCTCGCCGGGTGCCAAAATGAAGATGCCCGCTATGCGCCCATAGAAGGCATGGTGTACTGCGCCGAAGCCAACCCGGTGTCGTTTAACCCCCAGGTGACCACCTCAGGCTCCACCATAGACCTCATTTCCAAACAACTGTACAACCGCTTGCTGCGTATCGACCCGGTCACCGGAGAGTTTATTCCCGAGCTCGCCACCAGTTGGCAAATCAACAAAGATGGCACAGAAATCACCTTTAAACTGCGTGAAGATGTGCAGTTTCACACCACCGCCTATTTTACGCCAACACGCCTGTTTAACGCCGATGATGTGGTTTTCTCCTTTAATCGTTTATTCGATGTTTATAACCCCTATCACTTTGTCGGTGAAGCCAATTACCCATATTTTCAAAGTGTTGGTTTAGATCAATTGATCCGCAATATTCGCAAAGATTCAGAATATCAGGTGACCTTTGAGCTTTTTAACGCCGAGAGCAGCTTTTTAGCCAACCTGGCCACCGATTTTGCCGCCATCACCTCGCGGGAATATGCCATGAAGCTGATGGAAAGCGAGCGTATGGAGCTGTTTGATCAGTATCCGGTGGGCACAGGTCCCTTTGTTTATCGCGAGTTTCAACGGGACCGCTTTATTCGCTATTACAGCCACCCGGATTACTGGGAGCATCAGGTGAACCTCGACCAGCTGGTGTTCGATATCACCCCCAACGGTACCACGCGCATCGTTAAGCTATTGACCAAGGAATGCGATGTTACTCCGCACCCCAGCGCCACTCAGCTCGATGTATTACGCGAGCGCAGCGACATAGACGTGCAGCAACAGGATAATTTAAACATCGGCTATTGGGCCTTTAACACTGAGCGCGTGCCCTTTAACGACCCCGATGTGCGCCGCGCCCTTGCCCACGCCATTAATGTCGATAAAATCATGCAGGCGGTGTATTACGGCCAGGGTGTTAAAGCCACTTCTATGTTGCCGCCCATCAGCTGGGCCTATCAGGAACAAAACAACCTGCCCGAATACAATCCGGACAAGGCCCGGGAGCTGCTGGCCGAAGCCGGTTATGAAAATGGCTTTGAAATGAGTATTTGGGCCATGCCGGTAAGTCGAATCTACAACCCTAACGCCCGCAAAATGGCGGAGCTGATGCAAAGCGACCTGCGCGAGGTGGGTATTAAGGTGCGTATCGTCGAATACGAATGGAACACCTTTTTGCAGCGCGTTGATGAGCATCGCCACGACAGCGTGCTATTAGGCTGGGCTGCCGACACTCCGGATCCGGATAACTTCTTTAGTCCCTTACTCAGTTGCGCCGCCACCTTCAGCGGTAAAAACCCGGCCAACTGGTGTAACCCGGAATTCGACTTTTTACTCACCCAGGCCCTGGCCACCACAGATCAAGCCCAGCGCAAGGCATTTTATGTTAAGGCGCAGCAAATGATCGCCGAGCAGCTGCCGTTGCTGCCTCTGGCCCACGGTAAACGCTCACAGGCTAATGATGCGAATATTCAAGGCATTACCCTGAGCCCCTTTGGCGGTATTTCCCTAGCCCACGCGAGTAAAATGCCATGATATTAGAGTTTGCCATTCGCCGCTTTTCCTTGCTGCTATTTATGCTCTTTACCTTGAGCCTGTTCACCTTTTCCCTGGGCTATTTGTTTCCCGGCGAGCCACTGACCAATTTCAGTGGTATAGAAACCGCGGGCTTTTCACAAAGTGCCGAGCTACGCGCCAAGTATCACCTCGATGAGGGCTATATCAGCCAGTACCTGGCCTTTGTCGGGCGTATTTTACAGGGAGACTGGGGCTTGTCTTTTGCCTCGGGGGATTCGGTTTTTAGCCATGTGCTCACCCTGGCACCGGCCACCTTTGAGCTTGCCGTGTATGCGTTATTGGTATCTGTTATCGTTGGCGTGCCCGCCGGTATTCTCGCGGCGCTGTCGCAGGGGCGTTGGCCCGATAAACTGATCAGCGGCATCACCCTAGTGGGTTATTCGGTGCCTATATTTTGGTTAGCGCTTTTGTTGATCATGATGTTTTGCCTGCAACTAGGTCTGTTCCCCATGTCTGGGCGCATCAGCTTGTTGTACGAAATACCCGCCAGCACTCACTTTATACTTCTCGATGTAATGATCGCCGGTTTTCCCTATGGCGGTCAGGCCTTTGCCGATGCTCTGCATCACCTGGCGCTGCCAACCTTGGTGCTGGCCACCTACCCAACCACGGTATTGGTGCGTTTTACCCGCGATTCCATGCTTAATGTGCTGGAGCAAAATTACATTAAAACCGCTCGCGCCAAAGGTCTTAGCCGCCGCCAGTTGATCATGCACCATGCCTTGCGCAATGCCTTGCTGCCGGTAATTAAACAAATCGGTTTGCAGTTTAGCGCCTTGATCACCTTGGCGATGATCACCGAAGTAATTTTCTCCTGGCCGGGCATAGGCCGTTGGCTTATCGACAGCATTTATCAGCGTGACTTCCCCGCTATTCAGGGTGGCCTGTTAGCCATTTCGGTGTTTATTATTTTTGCGACTATTTTCACCGAGTTACTCTACACCCTGCTCGACCCGATCTCACGGAATCAAGCGCATGGCAAACTTTAAATTATTTACTGAGCAATCCAATATCTCGCCGCTTTCAAGACTGTGGCGTAGGTTTAGGGCCAATCACGTTTCCCTGGTCGGCCTATGGTTGTTCTTGGCGCTGACTGTGTTAGCCGCCACCGCCCCCTTGTTAGCGCCTTATGGTATCAATGAGCAGCACGCCGATGCGCTGCTGATCCCGCCCTCCTGGCACGAAGATGGCGATGTACGCTTTATTCTCGGCACCGATGACTTGGGTCGCGATGTACTTTCCCGATTGATGAACGGTGCTACCTACACCTTTGGTTTATCCATAGTGGCGGCGCTGATGGCCACCCTGGTCGGCGTGCTGGTGGGCACGGTTGCGGGGATCAGCCGCGGACTGCGAGCCAGTTTTTTAAATCACCTGCTTGATATCACCTTGTCTATCCCCTCGCTGCTGCTGGCTATTATTATTATCGCCATTCTCGGTCCGGGTTTGATGAATACCGTCTGGGCCATTATTTTTGCATTGCTGCCACAGTTTATTCACTCGGTTCGAAATCTGGTGGTGGAAGAGCTGAGCAAGGACTATATCAGTGCCTTTCGTTTGGACGGTGCCAACCGTTGGCAAATTTTGGTGCGCGGTATTTTCCCCAATATTTACGAGCACATAGTGGTTATCTTCACCATGGCCTTGTCGCTGGCTATTTTAGATATTGCCGCCTTAGGTTTTCTAAAACTCGGCGCCCAACCCCCAACCGCGGAATGGGGCGCAATTTTGGCGGAAAACCTCGGCTTAATTTATCTGGCGCCTTGGACCGTAGCCCTACCGGGGATCTTGTTATTCTTGGCCGTGCTGTCCACCAACCTGGTTGGTGATGGCCTGCGCAATGTGCTTAAAGAGCGACGGGCGGACTGATGCAGTTACTTGATATTCGCAACCTCACCATAGAACTAAAGACCTCGAACTCCATTATTCGTGTGGTCGACGGTGTGAACTTCAGCCTTAAAGAAGGTGAAGTGCATGCCCTTATTGGTGAGTCCGGCTCGGGGAAAAGCCTAATCGCCAAAGCCCTGGTAGGTGCCTTAAACCAACGCTGGGAAGTGCGTGCAGACCGTATGCATTGGCGCGGCGTGGATCTAATGCGGCTGTCCGATGAAAAGCGCCGTAAGCTGGTAAGCCAAGACCTGGCAATGATCTATCAGGAGCCGAGTCGCTGCCTCGACCCGACGGCAAAAATCAGCGATCAGCTCGAAGAAAGTATTCCCGAAGCGGATTACAGCGGCAATATTTTCCAACGTCGCCGCGCAAAGAAAAAACGGGTGCGCGCCCTTTTACATAAGGTGGGGATCAAGGAGCACTCCAAGGTACTGTCCAGCTACCCCCATGAGCTCTCCGAAGGCATATGTCAAAAGGTGATGATCGCCATGGCCATCGCCCGCTCACCGCGCTTACTTATTGCCGATGAGCCGACCACGGCACTCGATAGCACCACGCGGGCTCAGGTATTCAGACTGTTAAAAAGCTTAAACCAGCTGAAAAACATGTCCATCTTGATGATCTCCCATGAACTAGAAGAGCTCACCGATTGGACTCATGGCATAAACGTACTTTATTGCGGCCAGATGGTAGAAGCAGGGCCGACCGAGCAAGTATTTGCCCATCCGCGCCACCCCTATACCAAGGCGCTGTTACAAAGCCTGCCCGACTACGATATTGCACTGGGCCATAAACAGCCGCTGTATGCCCTAAAAGGCACCATACCTACCTTGCAGCACCTTCCCATAGGTTGTCGTCTGGGTCCTCGTTGTCCCAACGCACAAAAAGCCTGTGTGGTAACGCCCAAGCTGGAAAAAGAGCAGGGCCACAGTTATGCCTGCCATTTTCCACTGCATAAGCAGGAGCAAGACTGATGCAACCACTCCTAAAAGTGCAAGCACTGAATAAGCTGATCAATGTCCGAGCCGGTTTGCTTAACCGTAAAAAGGTGGCCCTGCTCAAGGATATCTCCTTTTGCATTGGTCTGGGCGAAACCCTGGCAGTAATAGGTGAAACCGGAGCCGGTAAAAGTACCCTGGCCAAGGTATTGGCCGGCGCCGATGAATTCAGTAGCGGGCAAATTATTCTCGAAAGTGAGTTAATTAAGGATGGTCCCAAACATTTAGGCGATAGCAGTGCCATCCGCCTGATATTTCAAGACCCGACCACCTCGCTAAATCCGGCACTGACCATAGAGGAAACCCTGGACGATTGTCTGCGCTTTAACACGGATTTAAGCGCTGCCGAGCGTCTGGAAAAAATCAAACAAACCTTGTCTAAGGTTGGCCTGCTGGTCGAGCACCGTCATTATTATCCGCATATGTTTTCCGGTGGTCAGCTACAACGGGTGGCCCTGGCAAGAGCTCTGATCCTGGACCCTAAGGTCTTGGTACTTGATGAAGCTCTCTCTTCCTTAGACCCTTCGGTACGAGCGCAAACGGTGAATCTATTGCTGGAGCTGCAGCGCGAGACGGGATTAAGTTATGTGCTGATCACCCACCACCTAAGTCTGGTAAAGCATATGAGCGACCAGGTGATGGTGCTGGATCATGGCGAAATCGTCGAGTACGGTAACACCCAGGAGATATTCGCCAATCCGCAATCGAAAACCTGTCAACGCCTACTAACCTGCTAACCTGCTAGCGCCAGTAAAAAAGCCTTTAGGGCGTTGTCTGTTGTTTTGGCTCCACAGCCCCCTTCTCAACCAACATATCAAGCATGGCATGATCCTTAACAAGGTAGACTGGAGTTCGGCCAAGCTTATCTTTTTGAGCTAAAAACTCGGGGGAGCGCTCACTCAACCACTTCGCCAATGCATAGTTGTTGTAATACACGGCAAAATGCAAATCGTTAGCCTTGCTTTCAGCCAAATCACTCGGCAGCGTCAGGCCTAATTTTTTAAAGTACATATAACACTCTGGGCTAGCCCCCATACCGATAACGCCGGCTAAATTATATTCTTCATGTCCCGCAATCACGCTCTGCGCCATTTCGCAGCCCTGCTGCTGCGGACCACGGATCAGGTTGGCCTTAAGTTCGGGTATCATAGCGGCAAGTTTCAATACCGCCCTTTGCTCAGGCTCTGACAAGGCGGCAATATTTTTTTCATGCCGTTGCACCCGCTCAATAAACACCTTTGCCAGATTATAGTAGTCCGCTTTATTTCCTTCTTTCGGGTATTCTACGAAGAAATGCGCCAAATCCATCAGCGTATACTTACCCTCTTCTTCAAACATCCAGGCCATTTCCGCCGATTTAACGTAGGACAGCGCCTGAGTCATGTCTATGGTTCTCATCGTGCGCGTGCTCACTCGACTGGTCACACTGAACTTATCCTGTGGATATGACAGCTTTGCACCCGCCTTAACCAGCAGACGCGCTGACTCGACCTGATCGTTATAAACGGCACGAAATAAGGGGGAGAATAAAATTTCATCCTTGGGGGTATAACGCAAGGTCCTTGAAGCCAGATAATCCATATCTGCATCGTATTTTAACAGCACCCGTACGACATCCACCGGATCTTGATATACCGAGTCGCCCTTGACGTCATCCCAGCTGCTTTGCGCCCATGCCAATGCCGCATGCAATGGGGTATAGGATTTATACTTGTCATTATAGACATAAGACGGGTCACCACCTTCACGTAACCAGCGCTCAACTTCAAAGCTATCACCCTTTTGTGCATGGTAAAACACATTATGAGTTGCCGGTGGCATACCTGTTTCCGTCGCTAGCACTGTGTTTCCAAGTTGCAGGCTAGTGATCGCCAAGAGTATAAATCTATACATGAAATTCTCGTTATTCTTATTAGTTGGTTAGATAAAGTCTTGACGTTCGTTTTCCTAAACTTGGCCAAGGCTGTGAATTCTATTTATAGAATATTATTTTATTTAGCATATCAGTTTTGTATGAAATATAAACAAAATACAGCAATAAAAAAGGCCGCTAATGCGGCCTTTCTTTTATACTTTGCGATTATTACTCGCCTTGCGGTGCCATTGGCTTACGCAGTACTTCCGCTTGCGCTTCCAGCGCTTCTACGAAGGTCTGGTAGTTTTTGTTAGCCAACTGCATGGTCAGGCTTTGCTTGATCTGCTCGTTCACCTCGGTTTCGCTCGGCGTGTTTACCGACTTAAGTGCTACCAAGGCTACGTTGCCGTTATTAAGCTCAACCAAATCAACCACAGGAGCCGTATCTGGGTGCGCCAGTTTGAACACCTGCTGAGTCAATGCTGGCGGTACGCTGAAGGTACGGCGCGTTAGCTTATCTTCACTTTGTAGCTCCACACCAGCTTGCTCCGCTAAGGTAGCGATTGCTGTGCCCGCTTGTAGCTCAGCGAATAGAGTCTCGGCCTGCTCTTTGGCAAGCGCTGAGGCTTTTTCTGCTACCAGGATATTTTTAATTTGCTCACTTACCTGGGCCAATTCTTTGGTAGCCGCCGGCTTGTGCTCAACAACACGCACTACCACAACATGCTCACTGCCCAGCTCTAACACTTCAGAATTAACACGGTCTTCAAGCAGCTCTGGCGAGAAGATAACTGAAGCAACATTAGGCTGATTTAGCGGTGCAGGCAGTTGCGCACGCGCTAGCAAGTCTGTTGTTTGCACAGTAGCGCCAATGGCAGTTGCCGCATCTTCCAGGCTATCCGATACTTCAAACGCCAGCTCTGCAAGCTCGGTTTGCTTCTCGTAATAAATGTCGGCTTTTCTACTTTCTCAAGCTCGCTGCGGATCTCAGGCTCAACATCGGCTAAGGCCTTGCTTTCACCCGGCTGTAAGTCGGTTAGTTTAATGATGTGATAACCAAATTCAGATTGAACTACCTCTGAAAGCTGACCCACCTCGGTTAGGGCAAATGCAGCGTTTTCGAAGTCAGGGTCAAGCATGTCGCGCTCAATCCAATCAAGATCACCACCTAGCTCGGCACTCACTATGTCATCTGACTGAGTTTCAGCAAGCTCGGCAAAGTCGGCACCCTGTTGTAATTGTGCAAGCAGCTCTTCGGCTTTTTGCTCGGCCGCAGCGTCGTCTTCGCTGTTCTCGACTAGGATATGAGCAACACGGCGCTTTTCTGGCTCGCTGTACATAGCAATATTCTGCTGATAATACTCAGCAATTTGCTCGGCGCTGATAGGCGCTGCTAATTCAAGATTGTCGGCGTTAAGCTCAACGTAAGCCACTTTAACCTGCTCAGGAGCTAAGAACTGCGCCTGGTTCAAGTCATAGTAGTTTTGAATTTCTTCATCGCTTACGGACACCGTTTCTTTGTACTTGGCATTATCAAGCACTAAGTAATCGATGGCACGTTCTTGCTGCTGCAGACCAACCGCCTGGCTTAGCTCGTTACTAAGCGTGAAGTCGGTACCAGCCAAGGCGCTTACCAGTTGTGAGCGGGTCATTTCTTTACGAAGAAACTCGCGGAAGTCATCGGCCTGGTAACCCATTTGACGCATTACCTGAAGGTAACGGTCGTTGCTGAACTTGCCGCCAAACTGGAAGGCAGGCATGTCTATAATTGCTTTACGTACTTCTGCGTCGCTGATGCGTAAACCCATTTCTGCCGCTAATTGCGATTGTAGTTCTTGTTGGATTAAGCGATCGATAACAGACTGGCGAAGTTGTGCCATAAAGCTTGGGTCATTGGCTAGTTGCGCAAAGTATTCACCGAATTGCTGCTCTTGACGAGCGCGTTCGTTGTCGAATGCTCTGGCAAAGTCGCGCTGCGTGATTTTTACCCCGTTCACCTCAGCGACGGATTGCTCGGTAGTCTGACCTAAGTAGCCCCCGATCCCTGCCAAAGCAAAAGATAAAATCACTAGCCCTAGAATGATTTTGGCCGCCAAGCCTTGCGAGCCTTCTCTGATTTTTTCTAGCATTTATCTTTATCTCTATTTATTTGGTACCCCCTCCACTGTGCTTGGTTTTCGCCTCGCAATAAAGTGAAGGATATAAAAAAAGCGTATCTTAGCAGATACGCTTTTTCACTTGAAGCTAACAATCGTTTTCCGTTTGCTAGCAATTCAAGCTTCGCAAATTAATTAACTGCGTCTTTAAGCGCTTTGCCTGCTTTGAACGAAGGAATGGTTGCAGCAGCAATTTGAATTTCTTCGCCAGTTTGTGGGTTACGGCCGGTGCGAGCAGCACGCTCACGTACAGAAAAAGTACCGAAACCAACTAGAGCAACTGAATCGCCATCTTTAAGTGCATTTGATACTGACTCAATGAATGAATCCAACGCACGACCGGCAGCCGCTTTAGAGATATCAGCATCAGCTGCGATTTGATCGATTAATTGAGACTTATTCACAATATCATCCCCTTACATTGTTATTATCCAGAGCGACTCAGCTTGTGAAAAATGTTCAGCTGGAGAGCATCTCTGTGCTATTTAATTTAGAAAAGAACGCATCCTTTCCAAACGCCTTAATCGTCTTGAAACCTAGGCCACATAAGGCCTAGGCTCAAATCCAGTGCCTAACTTATCACACCTTAGTGATTTGAAAAGCCCTTTGAGAGATTTTTTTACTATTTTCACTCACTTTTTGCGCAATCAGCGCTAAAACGCGCAATTGGCTGGGCTAAAGCTATCTCCAACACCTGGTCAATCCACTGCACAGGGTGAATAGACAGGCCTTCGCGCACATTTTCGGGGATCTCTTTTAAGTCGCGCTCATTCTTTTGCGGAATGATCACCGTCTTAATACCACCTCGGTGTGCCGCCAAGAGTTTCTCTTTTAGGCCACCGATAGGCAATACTTCACCACGCAGGGTAATTTCCCCTGTCATGGCCACATCCGAGCGCACCGGGTTACCGGTCAGACTGGAAACCAAGGCGGTGACCATGGCGATACCCGCACTTGGGCCGTCTTTTGGCGTTGCCCCTTCCGGCACGTGCACGTGAATATCACGCTTTTCGTGGAAATCCGCGTTAATGCGTAGCTTCTCAGCGCGGTCGCGTACTACCGTCATGGCCGCTTGAATCGACTCTTTCATGACATCGCCCAAAGAGCCGGTATAGCTTAGCTTGCCCTTGCCCGGTACCGCCGATGATTCTATGGTCAACAAATCACCACCGACTTCGGTCCAAGCCAAACCTGTTACCTGACCAATGCGGTCATCACCTTCGGCCTTACCATAGTCGTGGCGCTGCACCCCAAGGTATTCCTCAAGGTTGCTCTCGTCTATGGTGATATGCTCCAGGCTCTTATCAAGCAGGATGTTTTTCACCGCTTTACGGCACAGCTTAGAGATTTCACGCTCAAGGCCACGCACACCCGCTTCACGCGTGTAATAACGAACAATACCGATAATGGCGCTGTCGTCTATGGTCAGCTCGTTTTCCTTTAAGCCGTTACGCTTGATCTGTTTAGGAATAAGGTGCTGCTTGGCGATATTGAGCTTCTCGTCTTCGGTGTAACCGGACAGACGGATCACTTCCATACGGTCCAACAAGGGGCCCGGAATATTAAAGCTGTTCGAGGTCGCCACGAACATCACATCCGACAGGTCGTAATCCACTTCAAGGTAATGATCGGCGAAGGTGCTGTTTTGCTCCGGATCTAATACCTCAAGCAATGCCGACGACGGGTCACCACGCATATCCGATGACATCTTATCGATTTCATCAAGCAAGAACAGCGGGTTGCGTACGCCCACCTTGGTCATATTCTGGATAAGCTTACCCGGCATAGAACCTATGTAGGTACGACGGTGACCACGGATCTCCGCTTCATCACGGACCCCACCTAAGGCCATACGCACATATTTACGACCGGTGGCGCGCGCAATACTCTGCCCCAGTGAGGTTTTACCCACCCCCGGAGGACCAACCAAACACAAAATAGGCCCTTTAAGCTTATTGGTACGCTGCTGCACCGCTAGGTATTCAATGATGCGGTCTTTAACCTTTTCTAAACCGTAGTGGTCGGCATCAAGGATTTTCTGCGCCCCGGCCAGATCTTTTTTCACCTTGGATTTTTTCTTCCACGGTACATTGGTGATGGTTTCTATGTAGGAGCGCACAACCGTGGCTTCTGCCGACATAGGCGACATCATTTTCAGCTTTTTGAGCTCGGCCATGGCTTTTTCTTCGGCCTCGGCCGGCATGCCCGACTCGGCAATTTTCTTTTGCAGCCCTTCGAACTCGTCCGGCACATCGTCAAGCTCGCCAAGTTCTTTTTGGATGGCCTTCATCTGCTCATTGAGATAATACTCACGCTGCGATTTTTCCATCTGCTTTTTCACTCGGGCGCGGATCTTCTTCTCGACCTGCAGCAGATCGATTTCGCCTTCCATCATGGCCATCAGGTATTCCAAGCGCTCAGTGACATCACTGATCTCCAGCACCTTCTGCTTTTCCGGTACCTTAATCGGCATATGCGCGGCCATAGTATCGGCCAAGCGCGCCGGCTCTTCGATACCAGATACCGAGGTCAATACCTCAGGCGGGATCTTTTTATTCAGTTTTACATAGCCTTCAAACTGGCTTACCGCACTGCGAATAAAGATTTCATGCTCACGCTCATCAATATCGCTGGAGGGAATATATTCAACCTCGGCAACAAAAAAATCGTCTTCTTGGGTGTATTTTTCGATACGCGCACGCTGCGTGCCTTCAACCAGCACCTTAACCGTGCCGTCAGGCAGCTTTAATAGCTGTAATACGCTGGCAACCGTACCTACGGTATAAATTTCATCACTGGTTGGATCGTCCACCGAGGCGTCTTTTTGCGCCACCAGGAAAATTTGTTTGTCATTCTCCATCGCTGCTTCAAGGCAACGAATGGATTTTTCACGACCGACGAATAGCGGGATCACCATGTGGGGATACACCACCACGTCCCTTAAAGCCAGTACAGGAATCTCTACGCGATCCGTTCTTTCAAGCGTCATGCTAACTCTCTTCGGACTTCTTAAAATTTAATGATTACCCAAGTATATGGGGATTGGCTGGGCAAAGTTCAACAAATTTATAAAAAAAGGAGCCTGAGGCTCCTTTTTATTTAGAATTGCTTATTTTTTACACCACTTCATTGAAATGAAAGGGTATTATTCAGAAGCAGCCTTATCCTGATTATTGTTCTCGTAGATAAGTATGGGGTCTGATTCACCCTTGATCACAGTTTCGTCGATCACCACCTTGCTGACATCTTCCATCGACGGCAATTCGTACATGGTATCAAGCAATACGCCTTCTACGATTGAACGCAGACCACGGGCACCGGTCTTACGCTCCATCGCTTTGTGAGCAATGGCTTTAAGTGCGTCTTCACGGAACTCGAGCTCAACATTTTCCATCGCAAAAAGCGATGCAAACTGTTTAGTCAGTGCGTTTTTCGGCTCATTCAAGATTTGGATAAGGGCATCTTCATCGAGCTCGGTTAATGTCGCAACCACAGGCAGACGACCGATAAACTCAGGAATCAGACCATATTTAACCAGATCTTCCGGCTCGACATCTTTAAATGATTCGCTCAGGCTGCGCTCGGCGCTGCTCGATTTCACATCGGCGCCAAAACCAATTCCGGTATTCTTAGCGCTGCGTTGCTCGATAACCTTATCAAGACCGGCAAAAGCACCACCACAGATAAATAGGATCTTAGAAGTATCAACCTGCAAGAATTCCTGCTGCGGATGCTTACGGCCACCTTGTGGTGGTACCGAGGCTACCGTGCCTTCAATCAGTTTCAATAAGGCCTGCTGTACACCCTCACCAGATACATCACGGGTGATAGACGGGTTATCAGACTTACGAGAAATCTTATCGATTTCATCGATATAAACGATACCACGCTGTGCTTTTTCAACGTCGTAATCGCATTTTTGCAATAGTTTCTGGATGATGTTTTCAACATCCTCACCCACATAACCGGCTTCGGTTAAGGTGGTGGCATCGGCCATGGTGAAAGGCACATCCAATAGGCGCGCCATGGTCTCGGCTAGCAGGGTTTTACCACTACCGGTAGGACCGATAAGCAGGATATTACTCTTGCCTAGTTCAACACCGTCACTGTTACCAGCGTTGCGCAGACGCTTATAGTGGTTATACACAGCAACCGACAGTACTTTCTTGGCGTGTTCTTGGCCAATTACATAATCATCGAGGTGAGAGCGGATCTCTTTAGGAACCGGCAACTTGTCGGATGCGCTCGCCTTAGGTGCGATATCCTTAATTTCTTCCCTGATGATGTCGTTACACAGGTCAACACACTCATCACAAATATAAACGGATGGGCCTGCGATCAACTTACGTACTTCGTGCTGAGATTTACCACAAAACGAGCAGTACAGCAGTTTACTTGTCTTTTCGCCGTCTGTTGGTTTATCGGACATTCAGCTACCTCATTCTTTACGCTACGAGCTTTATTACATTGTAGCAAATGGACTTCTTAAACAAATATACCAAACTTTGCGGCGCATTGCGCCGCCAATTGGTTATAAGCGCGGTAATTAGATTACTTGGCGCGTCGGTCGAAAACAGAGTCAACCAAACCGTATGCAACCGCTGCATCGGCATTCATAAAGTTATCACGGTCGGTATCATTGGCGATTACATCCAAAGGCTGACCCGTGTGCTCTGCCATCAATCTATTTAGCTTATCTTTGATAGACAGGATTTCTTTAGCGTGAATTTCAAAATCAGACGCCTGACCTTGGAAGCCACCCAGTGGTTGGTGGATCATCACGCGTGAGTTAGGCAGACAATGACGTTTACCCTTGGCACCACCTGAAAGTAAAAATGCGCCCATGCTGGCTGCTTGACCTACACACAAGGTGCTAACGTCAGGCTTGATAAAATTCATGGTGTCGTAGATAGACATGCCCGCAGTAACTGAGCCACCTGGAGAGTTGATATACAGGTGAATGTCTTTTTCTGGGTTTTCTGATTCTAAGAATAGCAACTGGGCCACAATCAGATTGGCCATATGGTCTTCAACCGGACCCGTTAAAAAGATGATTCGCTCTTTAAGAAGGCGCGAGTAGATGTCATAAGAGCGTTCACCCTTAGCGGTTTGCTCTACCACCATGGGAACTAAGGCGTTAATCGGATCTGTCATACCATTGTTCATTATTACTTGATTCCTTAATGAGCGACACAAACTAAAATGGCTCGGTGCTTTGCGAGCAAAGCATACGAGCCATTTAAACGTTGCTTGTAACTTAAGTCAACGACTTATTGAGCCGCCTGCGGGTTCATGATGTCGTCGAACGCAGTTTCTACGTCAGTTACTTTAGCTTTCTCAACGATTGCGTCAATCGCTTGCTCTTCCATGGCAACGTTGCGCATTTGCTGCATTAGTTGCTCATTAGCTTTGTAGTACTCAACTACTTCACTTGGATCTTCGTAAGCAGAAGCCATAGTGTTGATTAGCTCTTCAACTTTAGCGTCGTCAGGCTTGATTTCGCCAGACTTGATCACTTCACCTAGAAGTAGACCAGTTTTAACGCGCTTGATAGCTTGCTCTTGGAAAAGCTCAGCTGGAAGCTCAGGCATGTTTTGTGCGTTGCCGCCAAAACGCTGTGCAGCTTGCTGACGAAGTGCGTCGATTTCTTGTGCGATAAGCGCTTTAGGCACTTCGATTTCGTTTTGTGCTAGAAGACCTTCGATAGCCTGCTCTTTTACCTTAGCTTTAACAGCTTGGCTAAGCTCACGGCTCATGTTCTTCTTCACTTCTTCTTTAAGAGCGTCAACGCCACCTTCGGTGATACCGAATAGTGCTGCGAACTCTTCGTTAAGCTCAGGAAGCTCTTGTACTTCTACTTTCTTCACAGTGATAGTGAACTGCGCGTCTTTACCTTTTAGGTTTTCAGCGTGGTACTCTTCTGGGAAAGTTACATCGGCAACAACTTCTTCACCGGCTTTCTTACCAACGATGTTGTCTTCGAAACCAGGGATCATACGACCTTGGCCAAGCTCAAGTGGGAAGTTCTCAGCTTTACCGCCTTCGAACTCTTCACCGTCGATAGTACCAACGAAGTCGATAGTAACGCGTGCATTGTCGCCAGCAGCTTCTTCAGACTCAGTCCATGAAGCGTGTTGCTTACGTAGCGTCTCTAGCATGTTAGCTAGGTCTTCGTCTTTAACTTCAACAACTGGTTGCTCAACTTCGATGTTCTCTAGGCCTTTAAGCTCAACTTCTGGGTAAACTTCAAAAGTAGCTTCAAACTCTAGGTCTTTACCTTCTTCTAACGCTTTAGGAGCGAAAGTAGGTGCACCGGCTGGGTTGATTTTTTCAGCGATGATGGCATCGATGTAGTTGCGCTGCATTAGGTCGCCAGCTACTTCTTGAAGTACAGCGGCGCCAAAGCGTTTTTGGATGATAGAAACTGGTACTTTACCCGGACGGAAACCGTCGATACGCTGAGTTTTAGACAGTTGTTGTAAGCGTTTTTTAACTTCGGTCTCAACGTTCGCTGAAGGAACAGTGATAGTCAGACGGCGCTCAAGGCCTTGAGTCGTCTCAACAGAAACTTGCATGATTTACCTCAATCTTCAAATATGGCGGCTTTGCGCCTTAGTTACATACACGGCGATCGTTTATCATGGCCAATCACGCAAAATGGCAATTTTGCCGCGGTGATGACGGGGGCGATCCCTATGCCTGCACTGCCCTACGGGCACTTATGTTTAACAATAGACGCGGCATTATAACCTAATATTTATAAGAGTCGAGAGCGCAGGCCAAGAAATTAGCGGAACTGCGGCTTTTGCGCCCAGCTTAGCGCATTTTGCATACAGATCACGTGGTAACGACAGCAGATAGGTATAAGCTGATGGTTTCTATGCAGAAGAAAAACTAAAAAGAAAGAATAATTATTTTAATGAGGGGATAACAAGGTCGCTGACTAGGTTTATGTCTGCGACTGCTGGGTGTTTATACCCAGTTAATTTGCTTTCTTATTAAGAAAGTGGTCGGTAATGCAGGATTAAAACCTGCGACTGCTGGGCGACAAAACCCAAACCAAGTGCATTTCTTTCTTATTAAGAAAGTGGTCGGCGATGCAGGATTTGAACCTGCAACCCCTTGGACCCAAACCAAGTGCGCTACCAAGCTGCGCTAATCGCCGATACTCAAATTGTGTTTTCTAAATATGTTTTCGCTTTCACCTTAAGAAAAGGTGGTCGGCGTTGCAGGATTTGAACCTGCGACCCCTTGGACCCAAACCAAGTGCGCTACCAAGCTGCGCTAAACGCCGATATGCGTATATTTAGAAAAATGGGGCGACTGACGAGACTTGAACTCGCGACAACCGGAATCACAATCCAGGGCTCTACCAACTGAGCTACAGCCGCCACAATAATGGCGCACCCGGAAGGATTCGAACCTTCGACCGACGGCTTAGAAGGCCGTTGCTCTATCCGACTGAGCTACGGGCGCGGTGCAACGAATACTTCTTCGTGTGCTATCAAGTATTACTTTCATCTTGAAAGTGGTCGGCGATGCAGGATTTGAACCTGCGACCCCTTGGACCCAAACCAAGTGCGCTACCAAGCTGCGCTAATCGCCGATACTTGCCGCTGCCTAAGGAATCAAACCTGACCCCTCGTTGACAACGGGGTGCATAATAGTGATTTGACCTGACGAGGTCAAACATTTTTTTCGCCCCAACAGTGCGTTTGCTTATTTTTAACCCGCTTTGTTTAAGTTTTGACGATTTTGTTCGATATTTTATCAATTTAGCCCACAAAACAGTGCTTTCCTTATGGTCACAGCTTGGCTATGCAGCGCTTTTCTGCGAAAATATTGGCCTAGTCCGGTGCGGTAACCCCTTTTTATACCGCATGGGACAAATAAAAGTATTTCGTTCTAATTATGTGTGACTATTTTAGCGCCCCCTAAAGAGCACACTCACCCCAATTGAAGGTTACTCATGACGGCAAACATCATTGATGGTAAGGCAATTGCAAAGCAAGTTCGCGCCCAAGTGGCAGCGCGTGTTGCCGAACGTAAAGAGCAAGGTCTGCGCGCACCAGGCCTGGCGGTTGTACTGGTAGGTCAAGATCCGGCAAGCCAGGTTTATGTAGGCTCTAAGCGTAAGGCATGTGAAGAAGTAGGCTTTGTTTCTAAGTCTTACGATCTGCCAGGCGATACCAGCGAACAACAACTTCTTGATTTAGTTGATCAGCTAAATACCGATCCTGAGGTTGATGGCATCCTAGTCCAATTGCCGCTTCCAGAGGGCCTGAACGCCGAGAAAGTACTAGAGCGTATTACTCCACATAAAGATGTAGATGGCTTCCACCCTTATAATATCGGTCGCCTTGCCCAGCGTATGCCGGCACTACGTCCTTGTACACCAAAAGGTATTATTACCCTGCTGGACTCAACCGGCGTTCGTTACAAGGGTATGCACGCAGTAGTTGTAGGCGCGTCAAACATTGTTGGTCGTCCTATGTCACTTGAGTTGCTACTGGCGGGCTGTACTACAACCGTATGTCATAAGTTCACCCAAGACTTAGAAGCCCATGTTCGCCGCGCCGATGTAGTAGTGGTAGCCGTAGGTAAGCCGGAGTTTATTCCTGGCGAATGGATCAAAGAAGGTGCCTTGGTGATCGATGTGGGCATTAACCGCTTAGACGACGGCACCCTGGTCGGCGATGTGGCCTATGATGTTGCCAGCCAACGCGCCAGCTATATCACTCCGGTTCCAGGCGGTGTCGGCCCGATGACGGTTGCCAGCCTGATTGAAAACACCTTGGAAGCCTGTGAAAACTATCACAGCTAAGGTGATGCGCTAAATTCAAAAAAGGCCAGCTTTAAATGCTGGCCTTTTTGTTTTCCCATCGCGAGCGCAGTAATTGCACCCCTTGCGGCGTTACCGAAAATACTATCATCGCCATCATCAAGGCATATTGCCAACCTTGATACGTCTCGGCCAATAACAGCGCCGCCGTAATAATACCCGCGATGGGATTGGCTATGGTGCCAAAGGTAAACTCCACCACAGACATGCGCCCCAACAGCCATACATATAAGCTGTACGCAACTGCGGTGTTGGGCAGCACCAGCCACAAGACTGCCAACCATTGTTGGCGCTCGATGGGATTTTGCAGCGCCTGATACGCCTCGGGCTCAAGATAAAATGCCTGGATAAGCGCAGCAATTGCAAGCAAGGTGCCGCCAAGGATCAGTTGCCAGGTCAGTACCGTCCACCAATGAATATGCATGGAGAACTTTTGCACCAGGGCACTGCCAACCACTATGCAGAGCAAGGAGGCAAATAACGCCAGCATGCCAATCAGGGTTAAACTCACTTCTTTTGGATCGAACAAGAGCCAGGCTAAAAAGACCAGAGCCAGTGCGCAAATGGATTGCACCAAGGCGGGTCTCTGCCCTTTCACCAGCCAAGCATAAAGCAGTGCCACCACAGGTACGGAAACCATGCCAACCCCGGCAATGGCCGCTGGCAAATTAACCGCCATCACAAAGATACAGGCAAAAAACAGGGCGATATTCACCGCAGCCAAAAGCAGCAAGGGGCGCCACTGCCCACCTCTGGGCAAAGAGGGTTTAAGAAGCCACAGCACAACCCCTGCCGGTAAGGCTCGCAAGGCACCAAGTAAAATGGGTGGCCAGTCGGGCATGGCGTACTTGGTGATCGCATAGGTGGTTCCCCATAAGAAGGCGGGGATCATGGCAAGAAAAATATTCATTCGGATTCCTGATTGATAATAACGGCAGCCAGGCTAAAACCTCAAGCTAGCTTGAGGTCAAGACAGAAACGACAAACAAAAACGCCGCGAACAAATGCGCGGCGTTTTTAACAAGGCGTTATACCTTTGCGTTTACGCTTTACGCTTTACGCCAGGTGGTTTTACCGGCGCTGTCTTCAAGCACCACACCCAAGGCCGTAAGCGCATCACGGGCTTCATCTGCCGCAGCCCAATCTTTGTTCTCACGGGCCAGACGACGCTGTTCAATCAGCGCTTCGATGTGCGCCGCCTCATCGTCGTCCTGCTCACCCTGAAGGAAAGCCGCTGGGTCTTGCTGAGCAATACCTAATACTTCCGCCAGCTTAACCAGCAGATAGGCATGTTGACCCGCCGCTGGAGCATCTTCACCCTTAAGGCGGTTCACTTCTTTTGCCAGCTCGAATAACACAGGCAGTGCTTCCGGCGTATTGAAGTCGTCATTCATGGCCGCTTCAAAACGCGCCGCATACTTGTTACCTTTAAGCTCAATCTCAACCGGCTCCACATCACGTAAGGCGGTGTAGATACGCTCTAAAGATGCGCGGGCTTGCTCCAGGTTTTCCTGCGAGTAGTTCAACTGGCTACGATAATGGCCATTGATCAGGAAGTAGCGCACGGTTTCACGATCGTAGGCTTTTAATACCTCACGCACGGTAAAGAAGTTGCCTAATGACTTAGACATCTTTTCTTTATTTACCTGCACCATGCCGGTGTGGATCCAGGTTTTCACATAGCGGCCATTGTTAGCGCAGCACGACTGGGCAATTTCGTTCTCATGGTGTGGGAACTGTAGATCCGAACCACCGCCGTGAATATCAAAGTATTCGCCTAGGTGCTTAGAGCTCATGGCCGAACATTCGATATGCCAGCCTGGGCGACCTTCACCCCAAGGTGACGACCAGCTTGGCTCACCAGCCTTGGCTTTTTTCCATAGCACGAAGTCCAAAGGATCGTCTTTGCCTGCGGCAACTTCAACACGCGCACCGGCCTGGAGCATCTCTAAGTCTTGCTGTGATAGCTTGCCGTAATCATTAAAGCTGGAAACATCGAATAGCACGTCACCGCTTTGCGCTACATAGGCGTGCTCTTTGGCAATTAGACGCTCGATCATGGCGATAATGTCATCCATATGACCGGTTACCGTAGGCTCGATATCCGGCGCCAGAATATTTAGGGCAGCAAAGTCTTCATGCATGGAAGCCGTCATGCGCTTAGTTAAAGCATCGATAGGCTCTTTGTTTTCATTGGCGCGAGCAATGATCTTATCGTCGACATCGGTAATGTTGCGCACATAGGTGACATCATAGCCAAGGTAGCGAAGGTAACGGTTCATCACGTCGAACGACACATAAGTACGGGCGTGGCCAACGTGGCAATAATCGTAAATGGTGATCCCACACACATACATGTCCACTTTATTGGCATTCAAGGGCTCAAAGTGTTCTTTTTGACGTGAAAGTGTGTTGTATATCTGCAACATTACAAGGGGATCCTATCGGTTATATTAATGGCGCTATCTTACCACCGCACTGGGCAAGCCGCCACCGAACAAAAGACCAAAAGCAACAAATTAAAGGACTTAATGGCCCTATCCTCCCTTAGTCAATTGAGTGTTTCACTGCTGTGAGATAAAATAATCTTTTCACCTCAATACATAGAGAATCATCATGGTTGTATTAGAAACCAATATGGGCACCATCAAGCTGGCGCTATTTGAAGCAGAAGCACCTAAAACAGTTGCCAACTTTTTAAACTACGCCAAATCAGGCTTTTACGATGGCACTATTTTCCACCGTGTTATCGATGGCTTTATGATCCAAGGTGGTGGTTTTACACCAGGTATGGACCAAAAGTCTGTGCAAGACCCAATTGATAACGAAGCCAACAACGGCCTAAGCAACAAAGTGGGCACGGTAGCCATGGCGCGTACGCCGGATCCACATTCGGCCACAGCTCAGTTCTTTATTAATGTGAACAACAACGACTTCCTGAACTTCAGCAGCGAAACGTCGCAAGGCTGGGGTTACTGTGTATTTGCCGAAGTTGTTGAAGGCATGGACGTAGTAGAGAAGATCAAAGGCGTAGCCACTGGCTCTGCTGGCTTCCACCAGGATGTGCCACTTGAAGATGTGGTGATCACTAAGGTTACTGTAGAGTAATACTTTAATAAGCGCGGCTCTGTCGCGCTTTTTGCTATTAAGGGCCCTATGAAACGTACGCTGTTTATTTCCGACCTGCATTTGAGCGCCGCTCAGCCAGATATCACCGCCGCCTTCTTTGAGTTTTTAGATACCCATATAGATGCAGATGTGGATGCGCTTTATATTCTCGGTGATTTTTTTGAGGTCTGGGTTGGTGATGATGCCAATGAAGCACTGAGCGATGATATTGCCACAAGATTAAAAGCGATAAGTGATAGTGGCGTGAAGGTCTACTTTATTCATGGCAACCGTGACTTTCTGATCGGCAAGAAATACGCAGCCCAGGCGGGCATGACTTTACTGCCCGAGCAAAGCGTAATCAACCTCTACGGCACACAAGTGGTGCTGCTCCATGGCGATGAAATGTGCACGCAGGATATCGAATATCAAAAGTTTCGCCGCAAGTCTCGCGGTTGGTGGTGGCCGAGATTAATGCTGGCCATGCCACTTTGGTATCGCCGCCGCGTTGCTCGCAATGCGCGCATTAAGAGTAAAATGAGCCAGAAAAACAAACACGCCGAGATTTTAGATGTAGAGCCTGGTGCGGTACTAGACACCTTTACCGCACATCAGGTGGAACTGATGATCCACGGTCATACCCACCGCCCCGCTATTCATGATCATGGCGGTAAAACCCGGGTGGTACTCGGTGATTGGTATGAGCACAGCTCCTACATAGTGGCCGATGCTAGCGGCCTGACCCTGTGCCATGGCCATGAGCGCGAGCGCCTTTACTTTAAATAGCTCACACCGGAAAAACGATAAGCCCAGGCACAATTAGCGCGTGGGCTTTTTTGTTTTAGTTAGGCGTTTTAAGTTGGCCACTTTTTAGTTAACCGCTAAGCGGCAACGGGGGCGCCACTGTGAAACTTAAAATCCTTATCCGGCGAAGCAATTAACTCCGCTTCCACCTCACCAAAAAACGCGATGCGCTCGGAAATATCCTCACCGGCGAGAGCCGAAGCCAGGGTCAAATAATCCTGATAATGACGCGCTTCCGAGCGCAGCAGGGAGACATAAAACTCACCCAGACGCGCATCCACATGGGGCGCCAACATGGCAAAACGCTCACATGAGCGCGCTTCAATATAGGCACCACAGATCAGCTTGTCGATCAAAGCCTGGGGCTCATAGGTGCGTACATGGCGCAACAACCCCTTAGCATAACGGCTGGAGGTGATTTTATCGTAGTCGATACCGCATTCCTGCATGATCTCCAGCACCTGATAAAAGTGGTGCAACTCTTCTTTTATCAACAGCACCATTTTATCTATGAGTTCCTGGCCATAAGGTACGCTGGATTTAGGGATCATGGATTTGTTGAGCTTATTGTGATCGGCAAGAGCGCGCCAATCGCCGACCTGGCGATAGGTAAAGTCTTCATAAGGCTTAAGCCACTGCAATAAGGCCTCACCACTTTGCTCGTCCACCGCATAACGGCGAATAAGATACATGGCGCTCTGCGCGGCTTTGAGTTCACAGATCAGGTGATCGGTCAGAATAATGCGCAGATTTTCCGGCTTTTTCGCTTCTTCAACCCAGGATTGCGGTGTTTCACAGCGCAAAAAAGAATGAATAGGTGCTAATAATTCTTGGTACTTGGCCAGCATAACTTCAATCAATATCTTGGTAATTGGCGCTATTTTACCATATTCATCGCGCGGGGGGACTTTCTTGACAAACCTCTAGCTCTGGACGATACATAAATGAGTGCTGGTGAAAAATAATACAGCCAAAAACCAGTTTATTTAAGGGGTAACTATATGATTCTAAATCATCTTTGGGGCTTGTACGCCCATCCGGTTGAAGAGTGGCAAACCATCGACAACCGCCACGAAAGTCTACTTTACAGCTTATCGCATATTCTACTTATCGCCCTGATCCCCAGTATCATGGGTTATTATTCGGCGGTTCATTTAGGTTGGAGCGTCGGCACCGGCGATCCCGTCTATCTGACTCACGACAGCGCACTGCTTATTGGTGGCGCCATGTATGTGGCCTTGATTGTCGGCGTATTTGCGCTGGCCTATTTGGCTCATTGGATGGCAAAAACCTTCGGCGCCGAGCCGACCTTTACGCAAACACTTGAGCTTGCGGCCTATACCTCAACGCCGGTATTTATGGCGGCCTTTGCAGCCTTCTATCCGACCTTGTGGTTTATTGTCTGCGTTGGTTTGGTGGCGCTCAGCTATTCGGTCTATCTACTCTACACCGGCGTGCCAATCTTGATGCATATTCCTCACGAACGCGGTTTTATCTATGCCAGCTCAGTGGTGACCTGTGGCCTGGTGCTCCTGGTGATTATCCTCGCGGCGACCGCTATTTTATGGACCAACGGCATAGTCTCACCTGTCTTTAGCTAGCCGCCTTCAGCCGCTAGCAATAATTTTAAGCAATAAAAAAGGAGCCAAAGGCTCCTTTTTTATTGTCTATTCGCTTAATCGTCTTGGTTATGAATTTCCAAGTTTGCCGACATCGCCTTTTCACGACCAGACTTGGCCGAGTCATTACGTAGCTCGTCGATACGATTTAGGTAATCCTGGTCGATATCACCGGTCACATAGTAACCATCGAAAACCGAGGTTTCAAAACGGGTGATTTCCGGGTTTTCCTGGGATACTGCGGCAACCAGGTCTTCCAGTGATTGATAGATAAGACCGTCGGCGCCAATGCTGGCATTGATGTCTTCTACTTCACGACCATGAGCGATCAGTTCGGCAGCCGATGGCATATCGATACCATAGACGTTCGGGAAGCGTACTTCCGGTGCCGCTGAGGCAAAGTATACATTCTTAGCGCCGGCTTCACGGGCCATTTCAACGATCTGGGCTGAAGTGGTACCGCGCACGATTGAATCATCAACCAACAATACGTTTTTGCCTTTAAATTCACGGGCAATGGCATTGAGCTTACGACGTACTGACTTTTTACGCAGTTCCTGACCCGGCATGATGAAGGTACGGCCGATATAACGGTTCTTCACAAAGCCCTGACGGTAAGGCAGTTCAAGTACTGAAGCGATTTCCAAAGCGATATCACATGAAGTCTCTGGAATTGGGATCACCACGTCAATGTCCTTATCAGACCATTCTCGTTTGATCTTCTCGCCCAGCTTGGTACCCATGTTTACGCGTGTGGCGTATACCGACATATTATCGATAGTTGAGTCAGGACGGGCAAAGTAAACGAATTCAAAAAGACATGGGTTGTAAACCGACTTATCAGCGCACAGTTGTGAGTACAACTGACCGTCTTCGGTTACATAAATGGCTTCACCCGGAGCTACGTCACGGATAACTTCAAAACCGTCTGTGTCCAGTGCCACGCTCTCTGATGAGAACATGTACTCTGTGCCCTTTTCAGTTTCGCGCTTACCAAAGATAAGCGGACGAATACCGTGCGGGTCACGAAACGCAACCATGCCGTGGCCGATGATCATGGCGATAGTGGCATAACCACCGATAACCTTAGAGTTCACCTCTGAAATAGCGGCAAAGATATCTTCTGCGGCTAATTTCAGCTTGTCACACTTGCTCAGCTCATGGGCAAGCACGTTTAGCAGGATTTCGGAGTCCGAGGTGGTATTTACATGACGACGCGCCTCGTTGAACAGCTGCTCTTTTAGCTGCTCGGCGTTAGTCAGGTTACCGTTATGGGCCATGGCAATACCGAATGGCGAGTTCACGTAGAAAGGCTGCGCTTCCGCCGAGCTTGAGGTACCCGCGGTTGGGTAACGCACATGACCTAGGCCGATATTGCCCTGCAGGCGCTTCATGTGTCTTGTATGGAACACATCTTTTACTAAGCCATTGGCCTTACGCAGACTGAAGGTATTATCTTCAATCGTAATAATACCCGCCGCATCCTGACCGCGGTGTTGCAAAACAGTTAAGCCATCATACAAAGCCTGATTAACAGGCGATGTTCCGACTATACCAACGATACCACACATTAAAATTTCCTCGCCGATTAACGGTTAGCTGAATTTAAAAAGCTTGAGTTGTTCTCGAGGTAGTCAAAAAACCACTCGATCACAAAGCCAAATTCAGGGATAAGTCGAGATGCGCTCCACCAGTTTGTATTTGGGGCTCCGGTAAAGGCATCGAGAAAGAATAGAATAGCGCTGACGACCAACACGCCACGCAAGGCACCAAACACGATTCCAAACACGCGATCGGTACCCGACAAACCGGTGCGCTGCACCAACTCGCCTAAGATGTAATTTAACAATCCACCCAACAACAGCGTAGAGAAAAACAGTATGGCTATCGCTGCGGCATTTCTTAAAAGGGGTTCTGAAATATTGGTTAGGTAGGAAGCTAAATAGGGGTAAAAGATACTGGATACAAAAAACGCAGCGGCCCAAACGGCCAGCGACATAGACTCTTTAATAAAGCCTCGCACTAAGCCAATAATGGTAGACAGTGCAATAATGCCGGCAATGGCGTAATCAACCCAGATCATAATAACCACTAGTCGTTAGTTTGGGGCGCATTCTAGCGGAGCGGGACGTTAAATACCAGATCATTTTGTTACTTGGAACTGGGTAATACGACCTTGTAAATTGGTCAGCTTTTGTAACTTGGGCAGTTGTTGCTCAAGCTTTTCCTTACTTAATTCCGGCCCCACCAACACCTTGGTCAGGGTGCCGTTAGCGGTTTTAACCTCGCGGGTAAAGACCTTGAAACCATTGCTCTTAAGCTTGGCCATCAGCGCATCGACACTGCCTTTGCGGGAAAAGGCACCCAGTTGCACTACATAGGCCATTTGCGTTAAGCCACTTTGTTTGGGACGCTCCAGGGGCTCATCCTTGGTCAGTGTGGAAACCGCCACTGTGGTGCTTTCTGTGCTGGGTTGCTGCGCCTTTGGCTGTGGCGCTGGTGTGCCGGCGGTTTTATCGACGGAATCACCGGCTAAACCATCAACTAAATCCTCAGCTGAGCCAGAATCGAGCTTTTCATCGTCGGAGGCTAATTCTTCGATTTTTTCATCTTTAGGTAAAGGAGCCATATCGGCCTTGTCAGACAAGGCCTGCTGTAAGTCGATAGACTTGAACTCAGGGCGCTCGGGTATGGCTTTAAAACCTTCCTTGTACCGCACCTTATCGCCATCCAAAATATTAGGAATAAAAACAATAGCGGCAACAACTACAATAGTGGTTCCGATCAAACGGTTAACAAACCCTGAGTTCACTCTTACAGCCCCTAACTCTCAAAAAATGTGATTGCTTCTGCTACAGTGTAAAACGATCCGAAAATAATCAAAAGGCTTTGCTCGCAAAGTTGCGGTAAAACCGCCTCAATGGCATCGCCAACACAATTATGGGCGCCGGCTACACTGACCTGCTTGCCTATCGTTTTGGCCAACTGCTCAGCCTGTGTGCCCCTGGGGTTATCCAAGGTAGCCACATGCCAATAATCGACCGCATCCTTCATCGCTTCAATAACATCGGCGTGCTCTTTGTCGGCCAACATACCAACGATAGCATAAATACTAACCCCTTGTTGCTTAAAGGATTGTAAACGCTTGGCGAGAAAACGTGCAGACTCGCGATTATGAGCCACATCCGTGACTACTCGAGGCTGCTCGCTCAGGGTCTGAAAACGCCCGGTGACCTTAAGGGCCTTAAGGCAATCGGCGATCACCGTAATATCCGGTAATAGGTTGAGTTTATAAAGTACGCTCAGCGCCGTGGCGGCATTTTGCGCCGGAATAGCAGGTTGGGCAAAGCACAGATCATAATCGTCCATTTGCCAGCTAAAGGTGACTTCATCTTCACTAAAATGAAAATCGCGACGGGATAGGCATAGATCGGCGCCAATTTCCTTGCCGTAATCGACTACGGTATGGGGTATATCCAAATCGCCCACAATAGCAGGCACACCGGTGCGGAAAATACCGGCCTTGTCATAGCCTACCAATTCGCGGGTATCGCCCAGGTATTCTTTATGATCCAGGTCTACCGTGGTGATCACGCTGGCAACGGGAGTGACTATATTGGTGGCATCATAACGCCCGCCTAGGCCTACTTCCATCAGCACATAATCCACATCCATACGCTTAAAGATGTGCAGCGCCCCTAAGGTGCCGAACTCAAAATAAGTCAGTGCGGTGTCCCCTCGCCCTTGTTCAAGCGCGTTAAAGGCATCCACATGAATTTGATCGTCAAGCTCGGCGCCATTGATGCGCACCCGCTCGTTGTAACGAATAAGGTGAGGCGAGGCGTAGGTACCGACGCTATAGCCCTGGGCTAATAACAGCGCTTCTAAACATTGGGCCGTGGTGCCCTTGCCGTTGGTGCCAGCGATAAGAATGATTTTGCTGCGGGTATCGAGCAGGCCGATTTGCTCTGCCACGCGCTGAACGCGCTCAAGGCCCATTTCAATGTTGGCAGGATGGATCTGCTCTAAATAACAAAGCCAATCATCTAGGCTAGACGATTGGCTCGGTTTCGAATCTGACATAGGTAAGTTTCTAGATTGCCGAGAAATTTACGCTACTCTATGCTCTTGTTCGGTAGAAGGCAAGTTCATTAGCTTGGCCAGCAGACGCGCTAAGGTGTCACGCATTTCGCGGCGGTCAACGATCATGTCGATGGCACCGTGCTCAAGTAAGAACTCACTGCGTTGGAAACCATCCGGCAGGGTTTCACGTACAGTTTGCTCGATTACGCGCGGACCGGCGAAACCGATAAGTGCCTTTGGCTCAGCCACGTTAACGTCACCTAACATGGCCAATGACGCCGATACACCACCCATGGTTGGGTCGGTCAGTACCGAGATAAACGGCAGGCCTTTTTCGCTCATTTTCGCCAGTGCAGCACTGGTTTTCGCCATCTGCATCAGTGACATAAGCGCCTCTTGCATACGAGCACCGCCCGACGCAGAGAAACACACCAGTGGCATGTTGTGCTCTAAACACACATTCACGGCTTCAACGAAACGCGCGCCCACTACCGAGCCCATTGAACCACCCATGTAGGCAAATTCAAACGATACTGCGGCAACAGGAATACCCTTTAGCTGGCCCTTCATGGCAACCAGAGCATCTTTCTCACCGCTGCTCTTTTGTGCAGCGTTGATACGATCTGAATACTTTTTCGAGTCTTTAAATTTCAAGACATCTTTAGGCTCATGCTGAGCGCCCAACTCGGTGCGACCGGCGTCGTCTAAAAATAGCTCCAGACGCTTACGTGCAGTGATACGCATATGGTGATCACACTTAGGACACACGTTCATTGCCTTTTCTAGCTCAGCCTTATAAAGGATGGCATCACACGAAGTACATTTAGCCCAAACGCCCTCAGGGATCTCTTTTTTGCCCGAAGACTTGGTTGTTTTTGGTAAGATCTTTTCTAACCAGCTCATTTGCAACTCTCTTAATGCTTGTTAGTAGCGAGGCGGATGTACCACCCCAAAATTAGCCGATAAATTAGCACAATTAAAACATGAATTTAGTTGCTTAGATATAAAAAACTGGTCGGCGTAGTCTATTACGGCGACCAGTCAAACTTTTGTATGAACTAAATACATCAAAAAGTGACGCTATTTTTCCCTAATTATTGGGCAGAAACAGCGGCCCCAAAGGGGTAGAAGGTATTTGCCACTTCTCGGGATAGTCAACATCCACCAAGTATAAACCATTAGGCTTGGCGGTGGCGCTGGCCTGGGTGCGGTCTTTAAGCTGCAACAAATGTTGCATCCAATCCGGCTCCTGTGCGCCTACGCCTATGTCCATTAAACAGCCGGTGATATTACGTACCATATGGTGCAAGAAGGCATTGGCCTTGATATCTATGACTATATAGTCCCCCACCCGTTCCACATTAAGGTGATGAATATTGCGAAACGGCGTATTGGACTGGCAGTGCACCGCCCTAAAGGAGGTAAAGTCTTGCTCACCCAGCATATAATGACAAGCCGCATGCATGCGCTCGGCATCAAGGGGCTGGTGATAATGGGTCACACCGGAGCGTAAAATTCCAGGGCGATAAGGATGATTGTAAATCACATAACGATAACGACGGGCGGTGGCACTAAAGCGGGCATGAAATTCATCGTCAGCCTGCATGGCATAGCGCACGGCAATGTCGTCTGGCAGCTGCGAATTCATGCCCAGGGTAAAGGCGCCCATATCGCGTTTGGCGTGGGTATCAAAGTGTATAACCTGGCCCGTGGCATGGACACCGGCATCTGTGCGCCCGGCACAGGTGATCTCAACCGAATGATCGCAAATTCGCGATAAGGCCGTTTCAATTTCTTGCTGAATACTGCTGACATGGGACTGGCGCTGCCAACCACTGTAGCGAGCACCGTTATACTCAATTCCTAACGCGACGCGCATTGACACTCTTTTCGATTGCAAAATTTTCGGCATTTTATCTGCTCTGGCCCTAAATAGCTAATCCGGCTGCTTATTAGGGGTTAGCAATCACGCCAAGGCGCTTATCTTTGAAGCCGCTCTTTCAGTGCCAGTGCTTCTTGCTGCAGGGTTTGCGGGCCATTATCAAGCACCTCTTGCAGCGCCTCCAGTGCCGAGTCAAGATCATCGATTTCCAGATAGGCACGGGCCAAATCCAGTTTAGCGCTATAACCGCCGTCCTCGGTATCGACATCTGTTTTAGGAGTATCTTCGAGCAAATCATCAAACTCGCCCAGGCCCACATCCATATTGGCGTCTTTATAAGGCTCCTCAACGAGTTCGGCGTCATCGCTTTGCGCCAGCAGATCATCGATTTCCACATACTGACCTGCGCTGCCCGCTTCTATTTTTTGTGGTGCGGCCGCCAGCTCGGTTTCGTCTTCACTTTGACCATCACTTGCAGCTTCATCAGAGGCTTGGCTAAACGCATCAACAAGGCCATCATTGATGGGTTCAAGATCGGCGAGATCATCATCCGCATCTTGCATCAATGCCTGCAAGTCTACATCACCAGGAATATCGTCCCGTTCCGGCAGCTGCTCCCTTGACTGAGTCGGTGACTCTGCCAATTCGTTAAGCATGGCATCGAAATCCGTGTCACTGATATCCTCAAGAAACGCTTCATCCATTTGCTCATCGTCAAGGGCCGAGTCTTCGTCGTAGTCCGCCGCCAACAGAGCATCGATATCGAACTCATCGGCAACTTCTTCCACTAAGATCTCGGCGGAAGGCTCAGGAGAAGGCTCCGCTAAATCCTCAGGTAAAAACTCGTCGTCTGCCTTTGCCGCATGCTCGGGTAAATCTTCCGGTAAAAGTTCAGCTGAAAGTTTAGCTGAAAGCTCGGCGGATGAAGCGCCTGAATGTTCATCATCTTCACCCTGTACACCAGCTAGCGGCTGATCAATTTCGAATTCATCGGCAACCTCTTCTGGCAAGAGCTCAGCTGAAGGCTCAGGAGCAAGATCTGTCAAAGGCTGGGATAAATCCTCAGGTAAAAACTCGTCTTCTGCGCTTGCCGCATGCTCGGGTAAATCTTCCGGTAAAAGTTCAGCTGAAAGCTCGGCCGACAGCTCGGCTGAAAGCTCCTTGTCTTCGCCCTGAACCTCATCCTTATCTAGCTCTTCGTTCGCCGGCACCTTAGTGACAAATAAGTCATTAATTTCTGCATCGCTCAGCGCGTCCAGATTGTCACTTAGTGACACCGGTTTATCGGTCTCGACATAGGTATCGGCATCAATGCTCGGTAAATCAGAGCTCTGCTGGAATACTGCTTCTTCTTGGCTGATTTCTGCCTTGGCGTTCTTTTCCTCGACGTTCTCTTCCTTGGAATTAGCGGCAAAATCCACTTCATTCGGCTCGTTTAAGGGCTGAGCCGCGGCAACTGCTTGAGTCTCGGCGGTCAATGGTTCTGCTGCCACCGGGCTAGGCGCTTCTTCCTTGCTTCGCTTTTTCAAAAACACCACCACCAGCGCCACAATGGCTAAAACCGGCAACGTCATCATCAGCAACCAAGTCAACCAGCCGGGCAACGCATTAAACCAGTTGGCGTTTTGCTCCTGTTGAATTTGCTGTTGTCGCGCCATGGCCTTACGCTCGGCCATAAACTGCTGCAGCTGTTGTTGCAGCTCGGCATCTTTTTCATCAAGCAGGGCCTGAACCTGAATAAGCTGATCGGTAATTTTCTGCAATTGCGCACGTAGACGCTCATTGTCGGCGAGGATCGACTCGGCATTGCTTACCGAAGCGCTAAGCTGCTGTTGTAACTCGACTAAGCGCTCATTTTGCTCTTGCTTGAGTCGCTCAATCTCTAATTCCAATTCACGTTTTGCTTGTGCTGCCTGCTGTTGACGCACCCTACCGGTTTTAACACTTGCGGTTGTACCCGCAGTTCTGATCTTGGCCCACAACTTATCGTCTTGCTCCGATTTGGCCTTGGCCAAAAGCGGATCTATGGTGCGAATTTCCCGCATCGACGGTATCTGTAAGTAAGCGCCGTCACGCATGTGGTTAAGGTTGTTATCTAAAAAGGAGTTTGGATTCTTTTCATACAGCGCCACCATCACCTGATACATGGTCACTGAATTGTCCGGGCGCACCCTGGCGGCAATACGCCACAGGGTATCGCTCGGTTTAATCGGCCCGATAGCACGAATTTGCCCGCTATTATCAGCCCCTTCCGGATCACGGTTTTCGGTGCTTTGCGCACTGGCACCAGCATGGCTTAAGGCCAGGAGTAAAAAAAACAGGGTAACTAGAGAGCGCATGCTTTTCCTTTACTAACGTTAAGTGCTTTATTTGCAGGGCTGTGGGCAAACGAGCATTTTTTGACGATTCGTTGTTATTTTTGTGCTTTATTGCAATTTATGGCAAGTAACAGCAAGTATTATTCCACTTGCAAACTATAAACCAGATATTGGCGAATATCCACGACCAGTGAGGCAATTTAAATCTAGAACGAAGCGCTTGATATGTATAAAAAAAGCGGCCATTAGCCGCTCTCTTGTAGGTCGGTGCTGTGCGCCGACATGGTGATATTAATTGAGGATTTTGTCGGCATAGAATGCCGACCTACAACCATAGCGGCAAAGGTCGACAACCTGTGCCGCTGATATCAAAGATAATGAGCGATCAGCTCTTCAGCAATCTGTACGCTGTTGGTAGCCGCACCTTTACGGGTGTTATCACTCACCACCCACATATTTAAGCCATGCGGATGAGAAATATCCTGACGCACACGGCCGACATAAACACTGTCGTTGCCGCTGGCATCGGATACCGGCGTTGGGTAATCATGCTCGTCTTCGATAAGCTCAACACCTGGAGCATCCTGTAATAACTGCTTAACGTGCTCAACGTCCACCGGCATCCGGGTTTCTAAATGAATGGCCTCGGCATGACCGAAGAACACGGGGACGCGCACCGCCGTTGGGTTCACCATTACGGTTTCATCACCCAGGATCTTCTGCGTTTCCCACACCATTTTCATTTCTTCGCGGGTATAGCCGTTGTCTTCAAAGGCATCAATTTGTGGAATAACGTTAAACGCCATTTGCTTGGTGAAAACCTTATTGTCCAGTGGGCGACCATTCATCAGGTTAGCGGTTTGCTTTGCCAGCTCGTCAACCGCTTCTTTACCTGCACCCGACACCGCCTGGTAAGTAGAGACATTAATGCGTTCAATGCCGTAAGCATCGTAAATTGGCTTTAGCGCCACCAGCATCTGGATGGTTGAACAATTTGGGTTGGCAATAATATTGCGGTTACGGAAATCCGCCAGACTGGCCGCATTCACTTCTGGCACAACCAGAGGCACATCATAGTCGTAACGGAATTGTGAGGTATTGTCGATAACCACACACCCAGCCTCTGCAGCGATGGGCGCGTATTTTTCAGACACACTGCCACCGGCCGAGAACAAGCCGATATGCGCATTGGCAAAGTCGAACTGCTCAACATCAAGTACTTCTATGGTTTCGCCGTTGAATTCAATCTCTTCACCCGCAGAGCGGCTGCTGGCCAATGGGAACAGTTGATCAACCGGAAATTTTCTTTCCGCCAAGGTCTCTATGATTTGACGACCCACTAAACCAGTGGCGCCCAATACCGCGACATTATATTTTTGCGACATATCTCTTCCTCAAGGCGTTAAATACTAAACCCAAACGCTGCCAAGGCGCTCAGGTAAGGGTTACTACCGCTGAGCGTCAAGGTGCTGAGCTCGCGGCGAACCGGATAGGTTTTGCGCAACAGATCAAAGCCATGGCTATGCAGTTGTGCACGTAAAATGGCGTCATCACGACGCACATCGTAAATTAGGTGTACCAGGGCGCCAAGCTCCTCCTTACTCCAGCTCTCGCTTAGAGTAAGCTGAGTCAGGCTTGGTGTCGGCAAATGCTGTGCTAAATCACTGTTGGGTGTCAGATCCAGGTGCTGACACAAGGCTTGATATAGCATCGAGGTACCACGGCCCTTGCCCTCCAGCGTATGTCCGGCAATATGCACCGTCGCCAGCTCTACATAGGGCAACAGCTCTTCGAGAATATCCGGCTCGTTTTCCCACACATCCAACACCAAGCATAAGTCATCCTCGGCTTGCTGACGCGCTAACAGGGCCTGATTGTCTATCACATCACCACGGCTGGCATTGATCAGAATTTTACCTTCACTCAATGCATCGATGCGCTGCTTATCGAGTAAATGATAGGTGCAATGCTCGCCGTCTTTAACCAGGGGCACATGAAAGGTGATGATATCGGCCTCGGCTAGGGCTGTTTCCAGGCTGTGCCAGTCTCCGACATCGCCGCGCTTCTGTCTCGGTGGGTCGACCAAAAGAGTTTTCACGCCGATAGCGGCGAGTTTATCCGCCAGACACTGGCCGATATTGCCCACACCAACAATGGCGATGGTTTTGTCGAACACAGAAAAATGCTGCTCTTGCGCCAGCGCAAACACCGCACTGAGCACATATTCGGCTACGGCCACCGCATTACAACCCGGAGCACTGGCAAAAGGCACCTGACGCTCGGCTAAGTAAGCTTGATCTATATGATCGACGCCTATGGTGGCGGTGCCGACAAACTTTAAGCTGGTATTTTGCGCCAACAACTCGGCATTAACCTGGGTCACCGAGCGCGTTAGTAATACGTCCGCATCCTTGACCATTTCTGGAGTCAAGGCCCTGCCATCGAATCGCTCAATCTCGCCCAGAGGGGCAAAAAAGGCATCCACAAGGGGCATATTTTGATCTGCTAATATTTTCATTTTTCTTCCCAGAGGGACTAGCGGAGCGCTATTTTAATCATGCTGCTGCCACAAAGCAAAAAAGCCACGCAATTGCGTGGCTTTTTCTGCAAACTCAGGTCGGTATTAAGCTTTGTACTTGCTCATTACCAGGGTCGCGTTGGTGCCACCAAAACCGAAGCTGTTAGACATCACGGTGTTAAGCTCAACATCGCGACGCTCGGTAACAATGTCCAGGCCTTGTGCCTGCTCATCCAGCTCGTCGATATTGATAGACGGTGCTACGAAGTTGTTCTCAAGCATTAGCAATGAGTAAATTGCTTCGTGTACACCGGCAGCGCCTAGAGCGTGACCCGTCATCGCCTTGGTTGCACTGATAGCAGGTGAGTTGCCACCGAACACTTCTTGAATCGCACCCAGCTCTTTTACATCACCTACAGGCGTTGAAGTGCCGTGCGTGTTCAGGTAATCAACCGGCGAGTCCAGGTCTTGCATGGCTTGGCGCATACAACGTACCGCACCTTCACCCGAAGGAGCTACCATGTCGTAACCATCAGAAGTGGCACCATAACCCGTGATTTCAGCGTAGATGTGCGCGCCACGAGCAAGGGCATGCTCTAGCTCTTCAACAACCACGATACCGCCACCACCAGAGATCACGAAACCGTCACGGTTAGCGTCATAGGTGCGTGATGCTTTTTCAGGTGTCTCGTTGTACTTGGTAGACAAGGCACCCATGGCATCGAATTCCATTGCTAGGGTCCAGTGTAGCTCTTCACCACCACCGGCGAAGATCACGTCTTGTTTACCCAGCTGGATTTGCTCAACCGCGTGACCGATACAGTGTGCAGATGTGGCACAAGCCGAGCTGATTGAGTAGTTAACACCTTTAATTTTAAAAGGAGTGGCCAAACACGCAGAAGTGGTGCTCGCCATGGTACGAGGAACCATGTAAGGACCTACACGCTTAACGCCTTTTTCGCGCAAGGTGTCTGCCGCTTCAACCTGGTACTTAGATGAACCGCCACCTGAGCCAACGATAAGGCCGGTGCGCTCGTTAGATACTTGCTCATCCGTTAGTTTGGCATCGGCAATCGCCTGCGCCATAGAAATATAAGCATAGGCTGCCGCATCACCCATAAAACGGAATGCTTTGCGATCAACGTGCTCTTTCACATCTAAGTCGATGCTGCCAGAAACCTGGCTACGAAGGTTGTATTCAGCAAACTCTGGGTTAAAAGCGATACCGCTTTTGCCCGTTTTTAAAGACTCTAATACTTCTTCTTTATTATTACCGATGCTTGAAACTACACCGATACCCGTAATTACGGCTCTTCTCATGAGAATTTACCCTAGCTTATTCCTAAATTGCGTGTAGTGTACGCGCAAATGTCCTACAAAGTGGTCATTCCAGCGTACATCTGTACTCTGAACTTTTCAAGCATGTCGCGATGATCTTTTGGTGACAATATACGTGCCGCCCTAAAGACGTTAAAATAGCGGCCAAACTGTTAAGCCTTGAGTCTTCATGATCACCCACGCGACTATCCATTTTAATGACACCGGCACTCCGGTAGCCGATGCCTTTGACGATGTTTATTTTTCCAACGAAGACGGCTTGGCCGAATCTGACTTTGTATTTTATCAGCATAATCAGATAGATGAGAGACTAAAATCACATCCTCGCAAACATTTTGTGATTGCCGAAACCGGCTTTGGCACCGGCCTTAACTTTCTTAATGCCTGGCAGCGCTTTACCCAGTGTGCCGATAAAAAGGCCGAACGCTTGCATTTTATCTCATTTGAGAAATTTCCCATTCGCAAAGTCGATCTGTCCAAGGCCCTGAATAACTGGCCGCAACTGAGTCAATATGCCGAGCAATTACTGGCCCAGTACCCTGACGCCCTGCCCGGTTGCCACCGTCTGCACTTTGGCAATGTTACCCTGGATTTATGGATAGGCGATGTAAAGGACTCATTGGCTCAGCTTAATTATGGCAGCGCCGGACTGGTCGATGCCTGGTTTTTAGACGGCTTTGCACCGAGTAAAAACCCGGATATGTGGCAACAAAGCCTGTTCGATGCCATGGCTCATTTAGGCCGCGAGCAGGCCACCTTTGCCACTTTTACCGCCGCCGGTTTTGTCCGCCGCGGCTTGAAAGATGCCGGCTTTGAGGTAAAAAAAGTTAAGGGCTATGGCCGTAAACGGGAGATGATAGTAGGTCAACTAACAGCGCCAACAGCACAGGCCAACTGCCCAGCTCCCTATCAGCGCCAGGCACGCGCCTTAAATAAGGTCGCCATTATCGGCGGCGGCATTGCCAGCAGCCTGTTGCTGCATCGTCTTAGCGCCCGCAATATCGCCGCCACCTTGTTTTGCGCCGACGGCGATCTGGCCCAGGGTGCCTCCCACAATAATCAGGGCGCCCTCTACCCGCATCTACAGGCGGATGTATCACCTTCAAGCGAATTCTTTGCCCACAGTTTTGCCTACGCCAGACGCTTGTATGATCAATTACTGAGTGAGGGTTTCACCTTCGATCACCAATGGTGCGGCGTCTTGTTACAAGGGGTAAAGGATGAGATGCGCAAACGCCACGCTAACTTGGTGGCCAAGGATAACTGGCCTAACTGGCTTATTCACAAGGTGGATGCAGAGCAAGCCAGTGAATTAGCGGCAATAGATATCCCTTATAGTGGCCTGTTTATTCCCAAAGGTGGCTGGCTGAGCCCGCCACAATTGGTGCAGGCCTTAGCGGATGCCGCCTGCCAAAAGGTGGCGCATGAGCTCAATTTTAACACCCCTATCCGCTCTTTGAGTCAACAAGACGAGCAATGGTATCTAGAGGGTGAGCAGCAAACCTACGGTCCGTTCGACGATATCTTTATTTGTATGGGTGAGCACAGTGACAGCCTGCTGCCGGGTCAAGGCTTGGCGCTGCAAAGCGTGCGCGGGCAAGTATCACATCTGGAAAACAGCTCGGCTTCAAGTAAACTTAATACCGTGCTTTGCCACAAGGGTTACTTCACCCCAAGTAGCCAGGGCGCGCATTGCATGGGCGCCACCTTTACCAAGGACACCAAAGAGCGGGATATTCGCGCCGAGGATAATGACACCAACTGGCAGCAATTTGCCGACTTTTATGGTGAATGTGATTGGACCGAGGAGTTAGGCACAGTCACAGGCGCTAAGGCGGCCATTCGCGCCACCTTGAGCGATCACCTGCCGCTCTTTGGTCAATATGCACAAGATCATGAATATATGAAGGCCTTCCCACAACTGGGTGTGGGCGTATGGCAGCAAGCTGAGCCCTTGCAGCACGAGTTTAGCGGTTTACACCTCTTTACCGGCCTCGGAGCCCGCGGTTTATGCACTGCTCCCATATGTGCCGAGGCGCTGGTTGCCAGCCTGTGTGATGAACCACTTCCTCTTAGTTTACGTGTTGATCAGGCCCTGCATCCGGCCCGATTTATTATCCGAGGCCTAAAACGCGGACAAATAACATGATTTTTCGTTAAACATGGGTTAACTTTATATATGATAAGTAATAAACCTGAACTGGGATAGTAACTGCTTGAGCTGTAACTTATTTATTCCCTTAACACGGATAAGACGAATAAAGCCCTAACCCTACAATCCAGGTTAATAATTTTATATAAATGGAGTGAAACCATGAACAACGCGCTTCGTCGAGCGGCAACCTTAACATTTGCAGGCCTGCTGATGGCCGCCAGCCACCAGGCTAACGCCGACTTATCTATTTTGCCGTTGCCAGAAGATTTTCAAACCCACATGACGGTGGAAAAAAAGTACCCTATGGTCTTAGACGGTTTCACTCGCCTTAGTGACAGCCAGGTGCAGTCGTTCTATAGCGACAAACTGGGTGAGCCGCTGAAGATCACCAGCGATATCGACCGCTTTACCCTGTTTTATAATGTTGCCGGCCACCCGCTGCGCATTGCCGTATACCAGCGCGGCGAATGGACAGAGATCAGCGCCATGGTCAACGCCAAGACCGCCGGCGACATGTGATACCAATTCACTTAAATAGCTAATCATTCTAGCGGGCTAAATATCATGCTAACGGCGTTGGAATTTTTCTATGGAGAATAACATAAGAAAAATTCCGCCTTGTTATCACATCATTTATCCAGCGCTATCTCTGCTCACATACTTAACAGAATTGGTATAAGCATAAAAAAGCCAGCGGCCCGCTGGCTTTTTACTTTCCCCGAATTCACTAACGCCTTGCTAAGGCTTAGCCATCTGGATCACCACGCGACGGTTTTTGCCCCGAGTCAACCAGGGTATTATTGGACGCAACATCTAATTGGCTCTTTGACCTCAAATTACATTCTGGCTCTATAGGAAATTTAGCAATTTATAAACCTCTCCCTAGAGGCTGCTAGGGTGAGCAACAATAATTTTTCCTTAGCCCTGTTGGCCGGGTCGAGTTTTTGCGATAATAGCCGACCTTTATCGGCTTTGGGCAGTAAATAGATGGCAGACGCACAACAACCTCTTTTTTCACAACGCTTTCGCGGCTTCTTTCCAGTAGTTATCGACGTTGAAACCGCAGGCTTTAATAAAGAAACCGATGCGTTATTGGAAATTGCTGTCACTACCTTAAAAATGGACGACCAGGGCGTGCTGAGCCTAGATCAAACCGAGCATTTTCATATTACTCCGTTTGAGGGCGCCAATATTGAGCAGGCAGCCATCGAATTTAACGGTATCGACCCGTTTTGCGCACTACGCGGCGCGGTTGACGAGCTTGAGGCGATAAAAAGCATTTGTAAGTTTGTGCGCAAGGCGCAAAAGGACGCCGGTTGTCAGCGCTCTGTTGTGGTCGCCCATAACTCCGCGTTTGATCACGGCTTTTTGAATGCCGCCATCGAGCGTTGCAAAATTAAACGCACCCCATTTCACCCTTTTGTCAGCTTTGATACCACCTCACTGGCGGGCTTAGCGCTGGGACAAACCGTGCTGGCCAAAGCCTGTCGTGCCGCCGGCATCGAGTTCGATAACTCCCAGGCGCACAGTGCCCTTTATGACACCGAGCGTACCGCCGAGCTCTTTTGCTATATAGTCAACAAATGGCAAGCCCTTGGCGGCTGGCCTTTGCCGGTCGAAGAATCAGAAGAAGCGCAAGAGCAAACGGCCTCGGAGTAGCTCCGATACCCGCAAACAGGGCTGATGATAAGTCTTTTGGTCTGCAGAGCGCATTTTCTTGCACAGTAATTAGGCTAAGGCTCCTGATTTATAACAATTTCTAATATCGTGCTTGTGGTAAAGGCGCCGACTCAGTTATACTACAAGGACTGAAACGTATTTCAGGGGCTGATTAGGATTCGACGGGATTCAAGAAGCCTAAGGTGCATGTCGAGGTGCGGTTGGCCTCGTAAAAAAGCCGCATTTAAAGTAATCGCAAACGACGATAACTACGCTCTAGCGGCATAATAGCCCGCTAGCACTTCTCCGGTGTATGTCTGTGGACCCGGTTCTGAAGTGTCACCCTACACGGACTCGCTACGGAAACCCTGGCCGGGGTTGAAGGGCTAAAACTAAGCGGCCTCGCCTTTGTTTATCGTGTTCGTCCGAGACTCAAAGGTTAACCAATAGACGATACTAAACATGTAGGACCGAAGGTCGACGCTTTCCGGACGGGGGTTCAAATCCCCCCAGCTCCACCACATAACCGTACTAAAACCCCATTAAGACACTTGTTTTTAATGGGGTTTTTTGTTTCTTGGTGTTTTGGTAGTGTTTCAATAAGTGCTAGAAAGTAGCATCAAATAGCACGTTTATAGCACGAGAATAGAGAACAGATATTCTGCACATCATCCAATGCAGTTTGTTATGATCATAGGACTATCAATAGGCACTAACTTTCTTGGTGACTTGGCCTGCCAGTTTCAGCTTTAAGTTTGTTGCTTTTAGATGCTGGCTCTGCTCGATGGCGAGCAAGGCAAGAGTTTTTTTTGGTTCGTTGGGCTGGTTTCTGGTGGACTTGTTTTGTTATTCTCGACTTTCAATTAATAGATAAGCCACCTTTTCGACATCAAGGAAGATTAAGCCATCATGAGTGCGTTTGAACCAAGCAACGACATTTTCTTTCTTCAAAAAGTAAATATAGCCATTTCATTTGCATACCTTCTAGCATTCCCTGAAGTGGCTCTGCAATATAGAATCGATGGCCTCTTCTTGTTTTGCACTTGTTTAATTTTGTCATCTGGGGTCTTTAGTTGTATGATTCATAGACATCATTTCAATATCCTTGGTGTCTATGAACAGAGAAATTCAACAGCGGCTTACCTGAATTAAGCTGTATGAAGAGACCAATGATGCGGGTTTGGTTTGCCGTAGGTGTGGTATTTCCAGACCAACCCTCCGTAAATGGTGGAAGCGG